>SVHA01000004.1 GCA_015056085.1 Clostridiales bacterium | reverse complement strand
ATTAGCTTGATTTTTTCGTCGCTTGATCCTGAGACCAATTGTTTTCGTCGATTCATTGTAGTATGTTTCTCTCTTCTTCTTGCGAAGAATGAAAGTTACCTATTACTCCGTTTCGCAACTGGCCTAAGGGTAGGTTGCTCACGCGTTACTCACCCGTCCGCCGCTAAAACTTACTTCATTCAACCGAAGTCTCCTTCCATAAGTCTCCGCTCGACTTGCATGTGTTAGGCACGCCGCCAGCGTTCGTCCTGAGCCAGGATCAAACTCTTTCGTTTAATCCTATTCATACATCCTTCGCTCTCGCTCCAGATGCAAAACTCATTCGGAATTACTGTCTTTGTTTTGCGTTATTCTTGTTCTGTATCGTTTTCAAGGTTCGGCGCTGAGTTGCCTTGCAGCAGGTCAGCCTGACTATATTATCATCGTTCAAGAGGTTTGTCAAGCACTTTTTGAAAAAATTCTTTGCAAAAGTCGAGAAAAATCAACGCACCCTCAAAAATCACCATATAAGGCGATTTTGGACAGTCTTTGTAAAATCCGGGCACCAGATTGTACATCAAATCACCCGCAGCAGCGCTCTTTTACCGGGCAAATCTGGTTGCACTGGTATCCCGGATATGGCAAATCAGCCAAGCGGGCGGGGGTCTTGTGGTTGCAGGGCTTTCCTGCTATAATATAAAATGAAGGAATGTATTGGCTTTGGCAGGAGGACCTATGAAGAAGAACGAGATCATCACCATGACCTGCGACGCCCTGGGCGCCGATCTGGAAGGCGTGTGCCGCCACGAAGGCATGGCGGTGTTTGTGCCCGGCCTGCTTCCCGGAGAGACCGCTCCCGTGCGCATTGTGAAGGTGCAGTCCCGGTTTGCCTTTGGCCGCATGGAATCCGCCCCCGAAGTGCCCTCCGCCCTGCGCCGCACGCCGGACTGCCCGGCTTATCCCCGCTGCGGCGGCTGCACAGGTCGGCACATGAGTTATGAAGCCACGCTGGACGCCAAGCGCAAGCAGGTACAGGATTGCTTCCGGCGCATCGGCCACATTGACGCCGAAGTTCCGCCGGTCATCGGCATGGAGCAGCCCGCCCAATACCGCAACAAGACCGCCCTTCCCGTGGGCGGTGACATCGACAACCCGCAAGTGGGATTTTTCGCCCCCCGCAGCCACGCTCTGATTCCCATCAGTCGCTGCCCCAACGCCATGCCGCCGGCGGACGACCTGTGTGCAGCCTTCCTTCAGTGGATGAAGGAAAACCGGGTGTCTTCTTATAAGGAAGAAAGTCACACCGGGCTGGTCCGCCATCTGGTCATCCGGGTGAACCGGAAAGGGGAGGCCATGGTGACGGTGGTGGTGAACGGCGCCACCCTGCCCAGGGAGGATCGCCTCGTTTCCGCCCTGAAGGAACATGGCGCCGTGAGCGTCATCCTCAACGAAAACCGGGAGCGCACCAATGTCATCATGGGGCGGAAGTTCCGCACCCTTTTCGGGCCTGACTCCCTGCAGGATACCCTGTGCGGCCTGAAGTTTGAACTGTCCCCCGCCGCCTTTTTCCAGGTCAACCCCACGCAGACGGAAGTGCTGTACCGCACAGCGCTGGAATTTGCCGACCTGAAGGAAACCGACACCCTGTGCGACGTGTACTGCGGCGCCGGCACCATCACCCTGATGATGGCGCAGCACTGCAAAAAGGCGCTGGGCATTGAAATCGTGCCCCAGGCGATTGATAACGCCCGGGAAAACGCCCGGCGCAACGGCGTCACCAATGCGGATTTCCGCGTGGGTGCGGCGGAAGACCTGCTGCCCCGGCTGGTGGAAGAAGGTCTGCGCCCCGACGTGATCGTGATTGACCCGCCCCGCAAGGGTGTGGAGCCTGCCGTGATTGCCGCCATTGCCGCCGCAGCGCCCCGGCGGGTGGTGTATGTCTCCTGCAATGTGGCCACCCAGGCCAGAGACGCCGCCCTCCTGAAAGACGCCGGCTACCAGCTGACGAAAATGCAGCCGGTGGATATGTTCTGCTGGACCAGCGGGGTGGAAAACGTCGCCTGTTTTGAAAAGGTGTAAAGGATACAAAAAGGCCCGGAACCTTCCGGGCTCTTTTTATTCCCCTTCCTGCGCATCAAACTCCATATTGGCATAGACGCTTTCCATGCGCTCGTCCGGGAAGCGGTCATCCATGAATTCCTCCCAGGCGGAAGAAGGGGCTTCCCCCGCCACCCGCTCGCTCCAGCGGTGCACCGCCAATGCGGACACAGCACCGTTGAACACAAGGAAAATCACCATCACCCAGGTGAGAATGCGCCCCAGGTGATCGGGAAGACGCAGAATCCACTTGGCCATGCGAGGATAAATGTCCTTCATCCACACGACGCCCAGAATCCCCCAGAAAACGGAATACATCAGGCAGATGCGCCCGTTGAGGTTGAAGGGCAGATGGCTGTAATCCCAGGAGCGGGAGCCGAAGAGCATCTCCTGCACGAGGGAGCAGCCGTATTCCACCACGCTGCCCACCACCGTGCCGCCCAGAAAGGACAGCCACTTGCCCCGGTTGCGGAAGCGATACAGTGCCGCTGTGAGCACCACAGCCCCCACGCCGTACAGCAGGTTGAAGGGGCCGTACACCAGCCCCGACCGGCTTTCCAGATAGCCATTGGTGAACAGGCACCAGATCAATTCGATCACCACGCCCAGAAAACTGCCCAGAAAGAAAATCAGCCCCAGTTTGTAACCGTTCAACCCTCTGGCGAAATGATGTGCCTCTCTTTCCTTCAGGTCGATGGTGTGGTTTGCAGGCGGATTGAGCAGATACCACTTGCGGCGGATTTCCCGGCGGGTATCCTTCAGGCGGGCGGACAGTTCATCCTCCATCACGCTGCACGCCTTATACGCCGCCTTGAAATTCTCGCAGGCATGGTGAATCTCTTCGATTTCCTTTTTTGTCTGCTGCTGCAGCGTTTCCGGCACTTCCTTGTTGCACCGGGACAGGGCGTCATACATTTCTCCGATTTTCTCCCGCTTGCGCTCCACTTCTTTCAGGGCGCTTCTGCTGATTTCTTCCATGTCCGTCACTGTGCCGTTCATGCTTGCTCCTCCTTCCTTTGTGTCTTCAGGAGGAGCATACCACACAACCATCAACCTTTTCTCAATTCAGCCTCACGCAGGGTTGAAAATGCAAAAGCCCGGAACGGATAAAACCGTTCCGGGCAAAGTTTACATTGCGGGCTTTTTGATGGTCTGCAAGTTAATTCGGCTCGTAATAGGCCTCCATCGCCTCGTACGTTTTTTCGCCCTTGCAGAAGGAACATACCGTGGGGCAATCCACTGCCACGCCAAACTGACGATAAGTGCCCGAGCCGTTGCACAGGTTGCACTTGCCGGAGCCATGGCAGGTGGGGCAGGTGCGCTCCACGGTGCGGAATTTCACCGTGAAACCGCTGACAGGTTCCAGTTCGCCCGGTTCGCCGGGGGTGTAGCCTTCTGCCCAGGTGCTGTCATCCAGGGCGATCTTGTCTCCCAGATGGATGCTGATGAAGTTCAGCCCCGAGAAGGTATCGGACATATAGTTGTAGTTGGCGCAGCCCAACTGAACATGATACTCTCCGCCTTCACTGAAGCCCAGTGGCTTCAGGTTTTCCGCACCGGGGCCGATGTACTTCAGGTAATAGAAGCACGCCACGCCGCTGCGGACGAAATCAGCCGTTTCAAACAGACCGGTACGCTTGAGGTCATCGGCGTACATGCTGATCATGGAGTACACGCTGTCGCCGTAATTGTACAGGTACTGATAGTAACTGCTGTTGTCGGCCCGACGCTCGGCCTTGAGGAGCCTCGTGCCGCCCATGAAGGTAGCAAAGTCACGCACGGTGACCAGCGCGCCTTCGCTGGAGAACACTTCCGGTTCCGGCGCACGGAAATCCTCGCCGTAGGTGATGTTGCTGTTCATGTAGATGAACATCCCGGAAATGTAGGTGAAGGACACAGAGATATAGGCGCTGTAGCAGCTCACCCGCACATGATAGGGCTCGCCTTCGCTCGTCTGGCCGATGGGCTCCATGGAGCCGCCGCCCACATACTGCATCTCCCAGAAGCGCATATCGGCGCTGTCGTAGCAATCCACCATCTGGTAGAAGCCGGAGTTGATCATGTCATCCACATACATCTGCATGATCTTATAGCAGCTGGTACCATAGCGGTAGTCATAGGTGTAACTGGTCACCAGGTCGCCCTCGGACTTGCTTTTCAGCGTCACGTCGCCAATGGCTTCTTCAAAAGAGGGGATGGCCACTTCGCCGGGCTTCACAGGCGTCTTTTCATCGGCAGAGGCGCCGCCATCGCCGGCAGGGGTCTGCTCGGCAGGCTTTTCCTCACCGGGCTTGCCCCAGTTATGCTCATACCACGCATCGAAGGTGCTGGTGGGCGAGCCGTTTTTCTCGCCGAACTGCAGCCCCTTGCCGTAGAGGAAGGACACATCGTCGCTGAGTTTGATTTCCAGATACACCTGTTCCAGCTCCGGCAGTTCTTTCAGGGCTGTGAAATCGGTGATGCTGCAATCGCTGATGCTGACGAATTCCGCCCGCTCGTTGTTTTTCATCCAACTGATGTCGGTGATGCTCTCTGCGTGCAGTTCGATTTCCTTGAGGTATTCCAGATCGCCCAGGCTGTCCAGATTCTCATAGGCGCCGTTGAGCAGATATACCCGATTCAGGTAGGGGCTGGCTTCCAGCACAGAGAGGTCATACACGCCCTCATCCAGAGGAGAGAGGGAGAAGGAATCCAGTTCTGTCAGGTACTGCAGGTCGGACAGGTCGTTGCTGGTGGTCAGCAGCACACCCAGGTTCCGCACGAAATACAGGTCGCCCAGCACGATGTCTTCCACGTTTTTGTTCAGTTTGTGGGCCACGTCAGCACCGACGGCTTCATTGGCGAAGGTATAAGGCGTGTGCAGCAGTTCCATTTCCTGCAGCGTCTTTTTGAAGGACACGCCCAGCATGGCGTCCGGCTCGCCGTTCCACCTTTCGCCGGTGTCGGCTGTCGTCACGCCATTTCCATACCAGACGGTCATTTTCACATTCTGTCCATCAGGCATCAGGGAGAAGAACACATAGCCCCGCATGACGCCTTCTTCGCCGCCCAGAAGCGTGATATCTTCCCGGGTGTCTTCCAGTTCCGGCTCCCGGTCCCAGTCTTCCAGCCAGGTGAACAAGGGCAGACCGAATTTCTCGTCACCGCCGTCCATGCCGCTCACGCCGTAGGTCTCCAGCAGTTCCACATACTTCTGGAAGCAGGAGAGGTTGTCATAGCCGATGGTGTACACCGTGCGGCCATCCACCGCTTCACTGGAAATGATGGCGTCCTTGGCAAAGGCGGCAAAATCAGGAATGGGCGCCGCTGCCACGTCCGCTTCTTCCTCATTCAGCACGGAATCCCACTCATCTTCCTGGGCAGGAGCGGGCTCTTCAGCCACTTCTTCCTCATCGAGGATGGACGCCCATTCGTCCTCCACCGGCACTTCTTCCGTCAGTTCAATGCCCGTCACATAGCCCATCATTATGGCCTTGCTCTTTGCGCCCGCCTCGGCGTAGAGATACAGGTCAAAGGGAATGCCGTTCATCTGAGCCGCCGTCAGGCTCTCGTCGGGATGGTCATAGAAGTAGTAGACAGCATTGAGGTTCTTGGGGCGCACCGTCTCCGTGAGGGTGTACCCCTGCTGCTGCAGTTCCACGGAATAGTTCTCAATGAAGGCGAAGAAATCATCCTCCGTCTCTGCCTCAATGTACCAGCCCATGGTGGCATAGCCGTCCTTTTCCGTACACCACTTGTCGTTCATCTCAACCGAGGTGATGCCATCCAGCGTTTGCGGCAGCACGGCATTCACCATGCCCTGGGCAAAGCAGACGTTCACCCCCAGCGCCAGCACGCACAGCCAAACCAAGATCTTCTTCAGCATTCGCTTTTCCTCCTGTTCCGTTTTTTATGGTGATTTATTCTTCCTGCGGCAGCAGCGCACGCATCGCCAGCAGGTAACCATCAAAACCAAGCCCGGAAATCTGACCCCGGCACACCGCCGCCGTCATGGAAACATGGCGGAAGGGCTCTCTGGCGTAAATGTTGGACAGGTGGCACTCAATCACCGGCATGGAAATGGCCGCCACGGCGTCCCGCAGCGCCACGGAGGTATGGGTGTATCCGCCGGGATTGAACACGCAGCCGTCGTAGCCTTCCTGCCAGGCGTCATGGAGGGCGTCAATCAGCACGCCCTCGTGGTTGGACTGGATGCACTTCACCTCTGCGCCCAGCTTTTTGCCTTCCCGGCAGCACAGGTCCACCAAATCCTGATAGGTGTTTTCACCGTAGACGCCCCTTTCCCTCACGCCGGTGAGGTTGATATTGGGGCCGTTGAGAATCAGAATCTTCTTCATGGGTGCTCTCCTTTATGTAAACAGGTTCAGGTTTTTCATCAGATAAGGGGGCAACTCCGGCGGAAGAGGTCTTTCCTGCCAGATTTCCTGGGCCTTCACCGCCTGTTCCACCAGCATGTGCAGGCCCGTCACCGCCGGAATGCCCACCTGGGCAGCGATTTCCGTCAAGCGTGTTTGCGGCGGATTGTAAATCAGGTCCGCCACGCCGGAAAACCGGGCGATCACGTCCGCCGGCAAAGGACAATCCTCCGTGCGGGGCCACATACCCACAGGGGTGGCGTTGATCAACAGGCCGGTGACCTGTTTCGTCATGGCGTCCAGTTCCTGGTAGGAAATCACCGCCGGGTCATTTTCCTCCGTCCTGCGGGACACGCAAAGCACCTGTTTGGCCCCCAGTTTGTTCAGGGTATAGACCGCCGCTTTCGCCGCCCCGCCGGTGCCCAGCACGAAGCACACCTGCCCCGCCGGATTCAACCCGTTTTCCAGCAGCATGGCCGCCAGTCCCGGCGCATCGGTGTTGTGTCCCCGCAAAACGCCGTCATGGCGGCTGATGGTGTTGACGGCGCCGATTTTCCCGGCGGTTTCATCCACGCTGTGTAAAAGTGCCATCACTTCCTGCTTGTAGGGAATGGTGACGTTGCAGCCGTCCAGATGGGACAGAACATCTTTCGCCTGTGTGGAAAAATCAGCCCGTGGAATTTTTATCAACTCGTATGTCGCTGAAAACCCGGTTTCTCTGAAAATCATTTCATGAATAGGCACAGAAAGACTGTGCCTCAGCGTTTCGCCCAGCAGGGCATAGTGGCGCATCTTTCCGCCCCCTTTGTATCCATTATACCGTGATTTTTTTGACCTGTCCAGTGCTCAATTTTATTGAAGCAGCGTCGGGTCGTCAGCGTGGCTGGAATCATACACATACAAGTCCGTGGAAGTGGCAATGGGCGGCAGATCCAGCAGTTCCGAGGTTGTGACCAGTTCGTAGCCCTCCTGAAGTAACTGAGGAATCAGCGTTTCCAGACACTTGACGTCAGCCTTGCGGGCATGGAACAGCAGGATGCTGCCGTTTTCCACGGCCTTGAAGGCCTTCCTGGCGTCGGTGGTGTCCACATCCCACTTCACTGCTGCCATGTATCCGATGGGCTCAATGGCTGCCGCCACCTGACGGCTCATCAGCCCCAATGGCGGGCGCAGCACCTGCATGGGGTAGTGGTATTCCAGCAGGGAGTCGATCTTCTGCTGGGTGCGCAGCATCTGAAAGCGGTTGTCCCTGTCGGAGAGTTTCGTCAGATCCGTGTGACCCCAACTGTGGTTGCCGATCTCGCATCCGGCGCTGACGGCTCTTTGCCACACCGGAGCGTCGGCATACTTGAGGGCCTTGCCGATGGGGAAGAAGGTCACCTTCACCTGATATTGCTCGCACAGGGCGATGATGTCCTCCACCTTGTCGATTTCGTAGCAGTCATCCACAGTGATGGCGACTTTTTTGACGGTTCTGTCGCCGTGGCGATGGGTGAAATCCGCAAACTCTTCCAGATCCGCCATCGCGGCAGAAAATAACATCACAAAAGCCAGCAACATCATCAGCCAGCGAATTTTCATGGGCAGCCTCCATTTTTTGATATGATGCAAAAATTCGCCGCAGACAGGCGGTTTTCCTGTTTGCGGCGAATGAGCAGTGTTGATTTCCGGGGTTTTTGCGGCTTATTTGAGGTACTTGTCCATCATGTAGCCTTCGGCGCCACCCACCCGGACGTAATTCCAGGTGGAATCCAGTTCATTCAGCACCGTGACCTGCGTGCCCACGGGGTACTGGCCGAGAATCGTGGCGCCGGACTTGGGCGCCTGACGCAGGTTGAGGGACTTGCCGTTTTCCGTGGACACCGTCATGACCTTCCCTCCGGCATTGCCGGTTTCAGGCGTATCGCTGGATTCAGGCGTGCTGGTTTCAGGCTCCTGGGTATCATCCGTGCCGCCTTCCGGGGCAGGCTGGGAAGCCGGAACCAGATACTGATCCATCATGTAGCCGTATTGTCCGCCCACTTTGACAAAATTCCAGATAGCATCCAGTTCGTTGATGACCGTGACCTGGGTGCCCACAGGATACTGACCGATCACCTTGGAGCCGGAGCGGGGCAGCTGGCGCAGGTTGAGGGACTTGCCGTTTTGCGTTTTGACCACCATCACCGTGCCGGTGGTGGCGCCCGTTTCCTGGTTATCCGGGGTGGTCTCCGGCGTTTCGGGGGTAGACGGCGTTTCAGGAGTCTCAGGAGTCGTGGGAGTTTCCGGTACGACAGGGGTCTCGCTCACCAGATACATGGCCATCATGTAGCCCGTCTGGCCATTCACCCGCACCTGATACCAGGTGTTGTCGACCTTGTCCAGCACCGTCACCTGTGTGCCCACGGGGTAGCGCTCGATGAGCTGACCGGTGGAAGAGGGCGTCTTTCTCATGTTGAGGGACTTGCCGTTGGCGGTCTTGACCGTCATGGTGGTCACAACGGGTGCGGCAGGCTGCTCAGGCTGCTCCTGTTCGGGAGTGTCGGGGGTCTCCGGCGTTTCGGGAGTGGTGGGAGTTTCAGGGGTTTCAGGCGTTTCAGGAGTGTCAGGGGTTTCCGGCACGACAGGGGTCTCGTTGACCAGATGGGCAGCCATCATGTAGCCGATCTTGCCGCCCACGGAAACCTTGTACCAGCCATTGTCGGAACTGCTGAGCACCGTGACCTTCGTGCCCACGGGGTAGCGCTCGATGAGCTGACCGGTGGAAGAAGGCGTCTTTCTCATGTTGAGGGACTTGCCGTTGGCGGTCTTGACCACCATGGTGGCGAAGGTGGGCGTCACAGGCTGCTGGGTTTCCTCGCCGGGGGCGTCGGGCGCCAGTTCAGTATCGGTCATCAGGTACATTGCCATGATGTAGCCCGTCTGGCCATTGGCCCGCACCTTGTACCAGTCGTAACTTTCCCGGCGGATGAGCGCCACCTTGGTACCGGGGGTCAATGTGGTGATGCGCCCGGCTTCCTTCGAAGGCGCTTTGCGCATATTCACCGTGCCGCCGTTGGGGGTGACCACGGTAAGCAGTTCGCCGGTGAGGGCTTCTTCCTGCTCGTCGGGGTCGTTCAGGTCGCTGAGGCGGATGTAGCCCTCATCGGAGTTAACCTTGCAATAGGCCCAGCTGCCGCTGATGTTGACCACGCGCACCCGGTGATTCCGGCCCAGGGTGGACACTTCGCCGGAAGAGGTGCTCTTGTCCATATATACCTTGGTGAGATCCTTGGTGGTGGTGGTGTACAGCACATCCAGATCGCCGCTGTCGGGGCGGTCTTCCGGCTTGATGGAGGTCAGATACCTTTCGTCCATGTAGCCGGTTTTGCCGTTCACTTCCACCTTGATGTAGAACTTCGTCGCCTTCTGCTCCACGCCCAGGGCAGTTACCTTCGTGTTGCGGGGAATTTCATCGATCTTGATGCTGCCGGGATTCTTCCACAGGGCCATATCTTCAATGGAAGTGTAGACATACATCGTGCAGGGGAAGGTCAGGTCCCGATCAAAGGTGACTTCCACCGGGGTGACTTTCACTTCATAATAGAGTACATAGCCCGTCTTTCCCTCGCACTTCACCTTCAGGAAGGAATCCTCCAGGAAGGAATCCTCCCGGCCCAGCAGCGTCATGGGCGTATTGAGAGGCAGATCCATCACCTTGTCGCTGGCCTTGTCCGCTTTCTTATAGAGAGTGGTGCCATAGGCGCTGGACGCATACAGGGTAGAGCCTACCTGATAATTGCTGTAGACTTCCTCCGTGGGCATGCCGGTGATCGTTTCACCTTCCTGCAGGGCAGGAGACTCATAAATGCCGCCGTCATAGAAGTGAAAATTATTGTCCTCCACCCAGCCGATGCCCAGCTGGCAGGTAATTTTCAGCCAGCCGTCCCGCTTGGCGAGGAAGTTGATCAGCAGTTCCTGATCTTCGATCTTCGTGTCATCATTGAAGGTGAAAAGCACCTTTGAAGACGTGCTGGGCTCGGCATAGACCTTGCAGGTTGCCGCCGGATCCTTGGGGGTATATTCCGCCCACATCTTGCCGCCGGTGTTTTCGGAATACACCGTCAGGAAGGTGGTGTTACCCGTTTCCATTTCAGGGCAGCGGGCTTCCAGATTCACCGTGCCGGGGCCTACCAGCGTCACCCAGCCGTTTTGATCAATCGTCGCCACGGAGGTATTATTGGAACTGTAAACAACCTCCAGTTCCCTGTCGCCGTAAGTGGCCGTGTGCTTGAAGGAGAAATTCATGCCCACCGGGAACTGGTCACCATTGCTGTTTTTGTAGTACTGGAAGGTCTCGCTGTTCAGGGACTGATCCCAATGGAACTCAAATTGCTTGTCGATGGGCTTGGTGGTGATATGCAGGCGGGTTACATACATGGTGTCCGTCGCCGGATCATATTCCTTCAGCGTGGCTTTCATTTCGCCCACTTCATCATTGGACCAGCCGCCGGCTACATTGCCCCAGTGGGCCTTTCCGTCGGCGGTGAGGCTGTACACCACGGTGTTGGGCTGACGCTTGCACAGCTGGGAGCCGTACTTCTGCGCCGACAGATACTGATCGGGCAGATAAACCGTCTTGCTTGCTGCTGCTGCCACAGAAAAGAGCAGCGCCAAAACAACCACTGCCAGCAGAACGATTTTCTTTTTCATACAGACACCTCCGAAGACGTATGTCGTAATTTCGTAACATTTGCACCTATATTGTAATATGACAGGAAAAGATTGTCAATCGCTTCTATTATATTTTACACATATTACAGGATCTTCCGGGGGTTTTTTTTCTGTGTACATCCCTGTTGATAACCTTTTTGCGCAAAACACCGCAAAATCCGGCCTGACAAGGTCTCCGGGGTATCCACAGGGGCTTGTCAACAGGGTGTGGATGATGGGGATATCCCGACAGCGAAGGAGAAAAAATCCGCCAAAAAGGGCGGCTGAAATCCAAAAAAGCGACTTTGCCGATGAATGTATCTCCTTTTTTCGCCGCTGATTTTTCCCCTTTTGGCGGCGTT
This sequence comes from Clostridiales bacterium, assembly GCA_015056085.1. GTDB lineage: Bacteria > Bacillota > Clostridia > Christensenellales > Aristaeellaceae > UBA11524. Next base: position 118,528 of record SVHA01000004.1, on the reverse strand, counting down.
TGTCCTTTTTCGCCGGATTTACCCACAGGCCTTGGGATAAGTCAGCCACTTTTCCACATTCTGCCCACAGGCGTTTTTGGGGCAGACGCTTACGTTGACCGGCTTTTCCACAGTTTCCACAGCCCCTACTACTACCACCAAAAGATATATATACTACTGACTGAGTATCTCTTATGCGGTCAAGGTGATTTTTTTTGCTGCCGCAGGGAAAATTAGGTGAAAAGGTGCTGAAAGGCAGGAATCAACAGGGCGAATGGTGAATATTCACATGAAGGAGTATTTTTTCCAAACGGGGCGGTGTTTCGCCCTGACAAGAAGGAAAACCCTTCATCATAAGTCTTGAATACTGATTTCGGGGGAGGTTGATCCCATGATTTTCTCTATGAATGCCCAGGACCTGCTGGATGGTCTGAATACTGTCACCCGCGCGCTGGCGGCACGCCCTGCCAAGCAGATTCTCGAAGGCGTGCTCATCGAGGCGGAAGACAGCACTGTGGTGCTGACCTGCTCCGACGGCTCTCTGTCCATTGAATCCACCCTCACCGCCCAGGTGACGGAGCCCGGCCGTGCCGTTCTGCCCGGCAAACTCTTTGCCGAACTGGTGCGCAAGCTCCCCGGCGGCACGGTGAACATCAAGGTGGGCAGCAACTTTGGTGCGTCCATCTCCTGTATGTCCTCCAAGAGCAACCTGGCGGGCATGAATCCGGCGGAATATCCGGAAATGGCCCAGGTGAATTCCGGCGTCAACATCCGCATTCCGCAAAATCAGCTCAAGGACATGATCTCCCGGGTGGTCTTCGCCATTGCCACGGATGAAAGCCGCCAGATTCTCACCGGCTGCCTGCTGGAAGTGGACCGCTGCGAGGCCCGTCTGGTGGCATTGGACGGCTTCCGCCTGGCCATTCAGAAGGTGTATCAGCCCTTTGACCTGCCGGAAAACAAGGAACTGCTCAAGGCCGTCATCCCCGGCCGGGTGCTCAGTGAACTGAGCAAGATCCTGCTGGATGAAGAAGACCGCTGCGAACTGCTCTTTGACAAGACCAGGATGCAGGCCACCTTCGGCAACACCCGCCTGTCTACCGTGCTGCTGGCCGGCGATTACATCGATTACCGAAAGATTCTGCCGCCTGCTTTCCGCACCCAGGCCAGCGCCAACCGCCTGGAAATGCAGAATGCTATCGACCGCGCCTCCCTCATGGCCCGTGAAGGCAAGAATAATCTGGTGCGCCTGTCCTTTGCAGGCAACACCCTGTCCATCACCTCCAACGCTGAACTGGGCGACGTCCATGAGGAAATGGACGCCATCATCTCCGGCGATCCCATCGATATTGCCTTCAACGCCAAGTATATCGCCGACGTCATCCGCAATATCAGCGATGAAGACCTGTGCATGAAGTTCAACACCAATGTCAGCCCCTGTGTGGTGACGCCCCGTTCCGGCGACCAGTATCTGTACCTGATCCTGCCGGTGCGTGTCTTCCAGTAATAATCACACTTTTCAGGGCTGGCGCTTGCCGGCCCTGTTTTTACCTGGGGCAGAGGTTTAGATGATTATAGAAATATTAAAATTAAAAGATTTTCGCAACTACGATGAGCTGACGCTGTCCCCTCATCCCGGCGTGAATATCTTCCTGGGGCAGAACGGCTCGGGCAAGACCAACCTGCTGGAAGCCATCCACTATTGCGCCCTGGGCCGCAGCCACCGAACCTCCCTGGACCGGGAAGTGGTCAACAAGCAAGGGCAGGCGGGTTTTGCGGGGGTGACGCTGCGGAAAAACGGCATCCGCACGGACATCGCCGTGAAACTGACGCCTGAAGACCCCAAGAAAAAGGCGGTGTTCATCAACCGCAAGCGGGCAGGGCGCCTCTCCGACCTGATGGGCCATGTGCAGTGCGTCATTTTCTCGCCTGAAGACCTGATGCTGGTGAAGGAAGGTCCCTCGGTGCGCCGGCGCTACATCGACATGATGCTCAGCCAGTTGTCCACCGGGTATTTTGTGGCACTGCAGCAGTATTCAAAAGCGCTGGAGCAGCGCAACGCCCTTTTGCGGGAAGCAAAAAAGACGGGTCAGGCGGATGATTCCATGCTGGAAGCCTTTGAATCCGCCATGGCCCGCCACGCAGCGGTGATCATTCCCCTCCGGCGCAAGTATATCGCCCTGTTGGGACAGGAAGCAGCGAAAATCTACGCCTCCATCAGCGGCCGGAAGAAGGAAACCTTCTCCATGACCTACGACTGCTGCGTGCAATCAGACGAACACACAGACCAAATTCTCCTTTCAGTGCTGAAAAGTCGCCGCAAGGATGACATTTTCCGGGGCAGCAGCACCTTCGGCGTCCATCGGGAGGATATTTCCCTGTGGCTTTCCGGCAGGGAAATGAAAGTGTTTGCTTCCCAGGGGCAGATCCGCACAGCGGCGCTGAGTATGAAACTGGCTCAGCTGGAAATTTTCCGCCGGGAAACGGGCGAATCGCCCATTTTGCTGCTGGATGACGTGATGAGCGAACTGGACATGACCCGCCGCACCCGCCTGCTGGGGGAAATCAGCGGCGTGCAGACCTTCATCACCTGCACGGATGAATCCGACCTGGAAGGCTGCCGGGAAAAGCGCAGTTACCGCGTCTCCATGACGGACAAAGGCACCGCCCGTATTCAAGAGGTTTCCGCCGGCGAACAGGTGGAAAAGGAGTCTATGGACGACATTGATTTCATATAACACTGTTTCACGTGAAACATTCCCGGCCATGCCGGGATTTTTTGTTGACATTGTTCCATCAGATCTCCGGGGGTTTCATAAATTGCCGTTTTGTGGTACAATGGACGAAACGACAGGAGGAACTGCAGATGCCGATTTGGACGCCGCAACAGCAGCAGGCCATCAGCGCCCGCAACCATACCATTCTCGTCAGCGCAGCTGCCGGTTCCGGAAAGACGGCGGTGCTCATCGAGCGCATCATCACCCTGATCAAAGAGGGGCATTCCCTGGACAGGATGCTGATTGTTACCTTTACCAAGGCCGCCGCCGGGGAAATGCGCCAGCGCCTCACCGAGCGCCTGACGAAGGAGGCTGTCTCCGCCCCTGAAACCATGGGCCGGGCCCTGGATGAACTGGAATCCTGCGAAATCTCCACCATCCATGCTTTCTGCCAGAAAGTGCTCAGAAATCACTTTCAGACGGCGAATATAGACCCCCTTTTCAGGATTTGCGAGGAAAATGACCGCAAAGCCTTGTTTGAGCTGGCCTTCTGCGACGCCATGAATGATCTGCTGGAAGGCGACGACGAAAACTTCCTTGATTTCGCCGACGCTTTTGATCAGCCGAAAATCCGGGATATTGCTTCCAATCTCTACGCCTTCATGATGTCTATGCCGTCTCCCTTTGATTGGCTGGAACACCACATCCATCTGCTGGAAACAACGCCTTTTGACCAGCATCCCTGGTACACGGTGCTGCAGCGGGAAGCCGCCCGGCAAATTGAAGGCATGGGCGACCTGCTGACGGCTCAGAAAGGGCTGTTTTCGGAGCAAAACGCCGTGGAAGACCTGCGGGAAACCTGGGAAAAGGACGGCGAGGTGTATCAGAAACTGCTGGATATGCGGGAAGAATCTCTGCAATGTTTCACCGAAGGGCTGCTGACCACCACGCTGGGTCGGGCCGTGACGTGCCGGGGGCTGTCGCTGGAGCAGAAAGAGTGGCAGAAGCAGTATAACGACCTGCGCAAGCAAATCAAAACGCTGATTGAAAAACTGCAGCAGTATGTGTGCCTGTCGGTGGACAAAACGCCCCGGGAAATGGCGCAAATCGCCCGGCATCTGCGGGGATTGCAGCGTCTCATCACGGAAATCCACCAGAATTTCTTCCTATACAAAAAGCAGAAGAACGTGGTGGACTTTAACGACCTGGAACAGATGACCTATTCCATCCTGCAAAGGGACAACGAGCGCCTTGTGATGCAGGAGAGTTTCGACCACATCTTCGTGGACGAATGTCAAGACGTTTCTGCCATTCAGGACGCCATTTTGCAGGCGATTCACGGGGAAAAAAGCTGCCTGTTCATGGTGGGCGACGTGAAGCAGTCCATTTATCGCTTCCGGCTGGCTGATCCCACCAAGTTCCTGCACAGGATGCGCACTTTCTCCGATGAAGAGGACGCACCCTGCCGCCGCATCTTCCTGCAGAAGAACTTCCGCTCGGCGGATCCTGTGCTGGACGCCACCAACCGGGTGTTCCGGCTGCTGATGCGCCCCAACGTGACGGAACTGGACTATCTGCCGGAGGATGAACTGATCACCGGGCGGGACAACCCCGAAGGTGTGCCGGTGGAAATTGACGTCATTGACACGGAAACGGACGACGACGAACTGAAAACCGACGCCGTCACCGCTGAAATCAACCTGACGGTCAGGAAAATCCGGGAACTGCTGCAAACGCCCTATCCGGGGGAAAAACGCAACTACACCTACCGTGATATGGTGATTCTGCTGCCGAAAGTGGCCGGCGTGGCGGGAAAAATGGTGGAAATGCTGGGTGAACAGGGCATTCCCGTGTATTTTGACGGCTCGGACAATTATTTTGACCTGCCGGAAATCGTCACGGTGACGTCCCTTCTGCGGGTGATTGACAACCCCTTACAGGATATTCACCTGATGGCAGCGCTGAAAACCATTCCCTTCAGCATGACGGACGGCGATCTGGCCAACATCCGCCTGTGCAAGCGGGGCCGGGGCATTCCCTTCTATGAGGCTTTTGAAGTCTGCTGCGAAGAGGATACCCCTCTGGGTGAAAGGTGCCGCCAGGTGCAAAAACAGCTGGACGACTGGCACTTTGACGCCCAGACGCGGCGGATTTCCGACTTTGTGTGGCAGCTTCTGCACGAATCCGGGTTTTATGCGGCCTGCGGCGCTCTGCCCAAGGGTGAAATGCGTCAGGCGAACCTGCGGCTTTTGTGCCAGAGGGCCGCTGAATATGAAGACAACGGCGGCTGCACCCTGTCGGGCTTCCTGGACCTGGCAGGCCAGCAACAGCAGGCAGAGGACAAGCGCAGCGCCAAGATTCTGGGCGAAAACGAAAACCTCGTGCGCATCATGACCATGCACAAGTCAAAGGGTCTGGAATTCCCCGTGGTGTTCTGCCTGCAGCTGGGCGGACAGCTCCACAGGGGGCAGACGGGCGACCTGTGCGCCCACAGCACCCTGGGCGTGTCGCTGCCTTACATCAACCGCAGCCTGAATATTCGCCGCCGCACCATGGCGGACGAAGCCTTCGACATTCAGCGCAAACTGGATGAAAAAGCGGAGCGGGCAAGGCTCCTTTATGTGGCCATGACCAGAGCCAGGGAGAGGCTATATCTCATCGGCTCCGTGCCCATGAAGCGCCGGGGCGTATGGTCTCTTTCCGCTTCTGATTATGCCGTGTTCAAGGCCGGCAGCATGATGGACTGGATCATGCAAGTGGTGCAAAGAAAAGAAATCCCCAACTTATCAACAACTTATCCACAGGGCGAAAAGCCTTGGAATTGCTGGCTTTTCGGTAATGTGGACAGAGAAAATGTGGATAAAAATGAAGTTATCCACAACCTGGAACAGTGGGTGATGGACACCGTCCGCCGCCCTGGGACAGACGCTTTCCCAGACTGGACAGACGCTCCTGCTCCTGAAAAAATCAAGCCCCTCAAGACCTCCGTCACCGCATTGGTGAAGGAGCAGCAGACCCCCGTCGGGATGCCCCTGCCCCAGGAGGAAACGGCGGAGGAAAAGCGGGACGAGGCCGCTATGATGACGGGTTTCCGGCTGGCGGATCTGCCTGCCTGCCCGGCCTTCATGGAGGAAAAGCACCTCACCGGCGCCCAGCGGGGTACGCTGATGCACCGGGCGCTGTCGCTGATCAATCTGGCTCAAATGCGGGGCGATCCGTCCCTCCTGCCGGAAAAGGTGCGCCGGGAACTGCACAGAATGTGCGAAGAGGGCATTTTCACCGGGGAAGACCTGCTGGCCCTTTCCGCCGGAAAAATGGCAGCCTTCTTTGCATCAAGCCTCGGTCAACGGCTGCTGAATAGCACTGCCATCCGCCGGGAATGGACCTTCACCCTGCCCCTGTCCGGCGAAGAAACCTACCTCCAGGGCGTCATCGACTGCGCCTTTATGGAAAATGACGGCTGGGTGGTGCTGGATTACAAAACGGACCGCATCGAGGATGAAGCGGCCTTTGTGGAACGCTACGCCATGCAGATTTCCTGGTACGGCAAGGCGGTGGAGATCATCACCGGCAAAAAAGTGAAGCAGCGCTGGCTCTATGCCCTGACCACCGGCAAAGCCTATGAGGTGGAAAGCCGCCTGTAAAGGAGCAAAATCAGCAAATTCAGCGAAAAAAAGGAGTGTTTCACGTGGAACAACGCCGCATGGACTATCATCTGCATACGTTTCACTCCTCTGACGGCCGTCAGAGCGTGGAAGACCTGTGCGAATCCATGGTGCTGCAGGGCGTGGAAGAAATCTGCCTGACGGAGCACATTGAGCCCGGTCATCCCACCGAGGGCGTGGACGTGCAGCCCCTGTGGGACGTGTACAAGATGGAAATCGCCCGGATGAACCAGATGTATCCCAACCTGAAGGTGCAGGCCGGTGTGGAGATCGGCGATAATCCGCCTTTTAGGCAGGAAACGCTGAAACTGCTTTCAGAACTGGATCTGGACTTTCATCTGCTGAGCCTGCATCTGGTCAACGGTGTGGATCCCTACGATAAGCTAAGGTACTTCACCGGAAGGTCGAGAAATGCAGCCTACCGGGAATACGCCGAGGCCAAGGCAGAGTCCGTGATGAACTTCGGCGACTTCGACAGTGTGGCCCATATCGGCTATGTGGCGAAATTCTCTGCCTATACGGGTCATGAGCGCCCTCTGCGGTATGAAGACGCCCCCGACGCCTTCGATGCGCTGCTGAAGTACGTCATTGACCACGACAAGTGCATTGAAGTCAACACCTCCGGCTACCGGGCGATGGGTGAGTTGATTCCTGACCCCACCATCCTTAGGCGCTACGTGGAACTGGGCGGCGAGCAGTTCACTCTGGGGAGCGACAGCCACTGTGTGCAGGACAATTATCAGGGTATTGAGCGGGCTAAGGAGTTCCTCAGGAGCATCGGCGGCAAGTATCAGGCGTCCTACTGCCGGCGGAAAAAGACCCTCTACCGGCTGTGATATAGTTATTAAAGTGGGGATGACCTGTCGAAAAATAGTGAAAAATCAGAGAAAAATGGTTTTTTACACCTAAATTTTAGATAAAATTTGACAAATGGGGGTTTTGTGTGGCATAATACAGAGGATGAGCAAAAGCAGGTGCCGGTTGCCTCTGGCAAGCGGTTTGAAATATTTTTCGCAGCGGCGTCACGGAGCCGTGCGTGAATCATCAAGGCGGTCAATCCGCCGCATGGAGGTGCTCATTCTTGAGTCAACAGTTGCAGATTACATACTACTACCACAGCGGATTCTCCGTGAAGTGGGAAGATGTGCTGCTGATTTTCGACTACTGGCTGGGCGAAAAGGAAGAACTGCCGGAGGACAAGCGCATCACCCGGGAAACGCTGAACCATTTCAGCAAGGTGTACGTCTTTGTCAGCCACGAACATCCTGATCATCTCGACCCGGTGATTTTCACCTGGCAGGATCATCCCGGCATCCGCTACATTTATGCGGCGGATCTCCCCACTGACCCCGACCGCCCCGAAGGCGTCATCCTCGCCCCCGGCGACAAGGCGGATTTGTCTGATGGACTGACTGTCACCGCCTTTGATTCCACCGATTTGGGCGTGTCCTTCCTGGTGGATGTGGCGGGCACCAACGTGTTCCACGCCGGCGACCTGAATTTCTGGCACTGGCGGGAAGAATCCACCGCCGCAGAGATCGAACTGGCGGACAGGGATTTCCGCAACGCCGTGGAACCCATCTCCCACGAAAATGTGGATGTGGCTTTCTTCCCCACCGACCCCCGGCAGGGGATGCTCTTTGACGCCGGCGCCAATTATTTCATGCTGGCCGTCAAGCCCAAGCTGATGATTCCCATGCACTTCTGGATGCGGGAAGACATCGTCAGGGAATATGCTCGGGCCAATCGCTGCCGGCAGACGGAGATTCTGCCCATGACGGCTCCCGGCGAGAACATCCTGGTGGAAATGGACGACGAGGGCTTCATGACCGTGCATCTGGCGGCGGAAATGGATTTGGCCGCCCCCGAACAGGACGAGCGCATCGACCTGGGCGGATACGAAGGCCACGACCCCTTCATCGAGACGGATATGCCCGTGGATATGGGCGAATAAACAAGGGCCGGGAAGGTTTTCCCGGCTCTGTTTACGTTCAGAAACACTTGACATTCAACGGTCTTTGGCGTATCATGTTCCTGTAGTCACTTTCACTGACAGAAAGGAAAGAATCCCTATGAATATTGATAAGACCACCACCATCGGCGAAGTGCTCCGGGCTAATCAGGGCAGCGCGAAGATCTTCATGGAGTTCGGTATGCATTGCCTCTATTGCCCCCACGCCACGGCTGAATCCCTGGAAGACGCCTGCATGGCTCACGGCGCAAACGTGGATGAACTGGTTCACCAGCTCAACGAATGGTTTGCTGAAAACGCCTGATGGCATCTGATGGCTCCTTTCCGGCTGATGACGGGGAGGAGCCATTTGTGTAACTGCGAAAATTTTGTCCGCAGCAGCCTGTGGATAATCTTGTGGACATTGTGGATAACATCCCACTGAAACATGACGAAAACAGCGGAAATATCACCCAAAATCAACATGACAAGTGGACAAGTCGGCAGGGTGTGTGGATAACCATGTGGATAAGTCCACAAAACAGTGGATAACTTGTTGAAAACCCTGTGAACAACGCTGAAGGAGGCGGAAGAGGAAAATGGTCATTCGCAACGAGCACGAAGCGCTGTGCGTGGCGGTGGAAATGGAGCGCCGGGCGATCCGGGTCTACGAGCGGGCGCTGATGCTGACAAAGGACGAGCAGGTGATTGCCGCCCTGAAGGAGATTCTCGCCCAGGAGCAGGAGCACTTTGCCCGATTCAGCGCCATGCAGCGGGAATTCCCCTGCGACGCCGCCACGGAGCAGATGCTCCTGCAGGCCATGGGTGCTGATGTGTTGTTCCAGGGCGGTGTGATGGACATGGCCCGCAAGGACGCCCTGAGCAGCGTGAAGGGCCTGTATGCCTACGCCGCTGACAGCGAGCAGCAGGCGGTGGAAACCTATCTCAAGTACGCCGATCTCTGCCAGAACGCCAACGTAGCCGACGTCTTCCGTGCCATCGCCGCTGAAGAGGCGATGCACCACGGCGAGTTGTTGCGCCAAGTTTGACCAGGGGGCTATGCCCCCTGGACCCCCTGCGGGGCTTTGCCCCGCACCCCACCAGAGGGCTGCGCCCTCTGGACTCCGCTTGTGGGGCTCTGCCCCACACCCCACCAAAGGGCTTTGCCCTTTGGAAACCCAGCAGGGGCGCTGCCCCTGCACCCCGCAAGGGGCATTGCCCCTTGACCCATCACCCGGAAATCCTGAAGGATTTCCGGGGTGTTCTTTTTTGGAGGAGTCTTATATATTCGGCTTGTCTTATTTGGGGCAACCAGGGGGCTTTCCGATCGCCCCCTGGACCCCTTCGGTTCGCACCCCTACTTACTGTTTTGAGCAAGCAACAAAGGAAAAACCATTCCTCCAGCAAACAGGTTAATACCCCTTCATCCGTAGGGGGGCCGAAGGTTTCCAAAGGGCGATCGGAAAGCCCTTTGGCGGGGTGTGGGGCAGAGCCCCACAAAGACCAACTCGGCAAGGAAAACCCGTTCCTCTAACTTACAGAGTAATACCCCTTCATCCGTAGGGGCGCCGAAGGCGAGTTTCCGGCACAAAGCGGAGGCGGACGACCAGAAAGCCCCCTGGTTGCGGAGGAAAAGTCGTGAAACAGGTATCAGACAAGACACTCCACAACAGTTCCGGCGTGCGGCGCACCGTCGCCGCACACGGACTCCATCGGAGCGACCCCGAAACGGGCCGCCCCCGCGAGGCGTTTGTGGGGCAGTCAACCCAATAACCCGCACAAGACCGGGGGAAAGGGGGGAGTCCAGAGGGGGTGTCTCCGGGTGGGATGAATTGAGACACCCCCTCTGGCCCTCTTTGGTTCTTTCTCAGGCTTGAGAAAGAACACCCAACAAGCGCTATCCCTTGCAAGGTGGGGCTCTGCCCCACACCCCGGCAGGGGTGGAACCCCTGCTGGGAGTCCAGAGGGAAAAGCCCTCTGGCAGGGGCTCCACCCCACACACCCCCCTTTTCCTTGACAAAGCATTGTCATTTTGGTAAAATAAAAAGGCCGTGTAGCGGAAAATCCGCAGCGTTATTTTCTCAGAAGAGGTGCTGATATGCTGAGCATCAAGCAGCGCAACAAGATGACCCTGGGCTCGCTGAACATGGTGATGGGCTTCTCTGTGCTGATGATCGTTTTCGGTCATTGTCTGGTGGCCTTCCCGGATCAGAAGCAGGTCATGGGTCTGAGGTATTTCATCAAACTGTTCGTGGATGGCCTGCTGCCGCTGTTCTTCATTCTGGCAGGCTATCGCTTCAAGAAAAAGCCGGTCATCGCCACGGCCCAAAAGAGCGCCAGGGAACTGCTGATTCCCTATCTGCTGATTACGGCGGCGGTGATGGTGATTTACCCCATCTCCACCAAACTCATCTGCGGCGGAACCTGGGACAGCGTTTTGTCCAGCTGGAAAAATCATGCGGTAGCCTTCGGATTCGCCATGCCTGCGCCGAATCAGACGGTGCTGGGCATGAAATCCGCCACCTGCGGCCCGGCCTGGTTCTTCCCTGCATTGTTCTGGGGCACCACCTTCACCAACCTTGCCCTGCAGCTGAAAAAATCCTGGCAGCAATCCCTGGTGGTGGTAGCGCTGGTGGCGCTGGGGTATGTCCTGCAGGCCAAGGGCGTGTTTGAATTCAGCATCGCCCACGGCATGATCGTCAGCGGCTACTTCTATCTGGGGTATCTGATGAAAAAGGGCAAGTGGCTCACCCGGGACCTGCCGGTGTGGATTGCCGTGATGGTGGCCATTGTGGCACTGGTGGAGATCGTCTTCGGGCGGTTTGACTTTGCCTGGGCCACCTATCAGCTGGGCGTCTTTGAACTGGTGGGCGCTGCGGCGCAGGCGCTGACCATCATCTACATCTTCTTCAGCCTTGACCACATCTCCGGCCCCATTTCCAACGGCCTGAGAAAAGCGGGTCGGTATTCCTTCTGGATTATCTGCCTGCACGCAGTGGAGCGCACCTGCGCCCACTATGAAGTGTTCCTGAAATGGTTCCCGAAGTGGGCCACCTGGCTCCCCGGCGCACCCTATGCCGCCGTGCTGATCAACTTCGTTTTCAGTTGCATCCTGCTGCTTATCGGCTGCAACATCCTGAGGAAAATCGTCGAATTCAAACATAAGGAGAGAAACAAATGAACCACGAAATCATCGGCGCTGACAAAAACGTTGCCCGGCTGGAAGACATCCGCATCCAAAACCTCAGGGAACTGATGCTGCGCTGGGTCAACGAGTATAAAGACAACATCGCCTACTGCCTCTATGACGGCGAGCAGGTGCGCAACGTCACCTTCCAGGAATTCGCCACCGATGTGCTGAAGGTCTGCCGCTATTACATCGACCACGGCATGAAGCAGGCCCACATCGCCATGATGGCCTCCAACAGCTATCAGTGGCTGGTGATTTACTTCGCCGCCCTGCTGACTGACAACGTCTGCGTGCTGGTCAATCAGGGTCTGGACGTCACCGAGCGCATCCGCCAGTGTACCTTTGCCGACGTCACCCATGTGTACGCTGACATCCCCCTGGATGACTTCATCCTGGACGGCAAGAAGCCCATCGCCCTCACTTATGCCGAAATGACGGCGGGTGAACCGGCTGACACGTCCGAAATCGAGGCGCTGGACGAAGAAACGCTCTGCACCATTTTCTTCACCTCCGGCACGCTGGGTCTGAGCAAGGCGGTCATGATTTCCCACAAGAATGTGATTGCCCGGATGTATCAGGACATCAAGAACTTCCCTGTGACCCGCACCTTCATCGTGCTGCCCTTCTACCATACCGCCGGATTGAGCATTGCGATGCGTCTGGTGGTGCGCGGCGGCATGGCGTGCCTGGGCCGTGGCATCCGCTATATGTTCCAGGATATGAAGCATCTGCAGGCGGCGTCCTTCATCATGGTGCCCGCCATCATGGAAGGCTTCGCCAAGTTCCTCCGGTCGCTGCCCAGCCCCGATGTGTGGCCCGCCTTCATTGGCCCCAACATGAAGCACCTGCTGGTGTGCGGCGCCCTGCCCAAAAAGGAAACCAACCAGTTCTTCACCGATCACGGCTTCCTCACCGGCACGGTGTACGGCCTGACGGAAACCATGGGCTGCGGCACCACCGGCCTGTTTGACAACCATGTGGTGGAAGGCATCGGCAAGCCCGGCGTGGGCACGCAGCTGCGCATTGAAGACGGCGAGTTGCTCATCTCCGGCCCCTTCGTCATGAAGGGCTATTACAAGGACCCCGAAGCCACCGCCCAGGCCATCCGGGACGGCTGGCTCTACACCGGCGACCTGGCAAGGGTGGATGAAGACGGCTGGTACTTCATCACCGGCCGCAAGAAGAACGTCATCCTTTTGTCCAACGGCGAGAACATCAGCCCCGAGGACGTCGAAGCCACCCTCATGGAATGCGAAGCCATCATCGAGTGCATGGTGTACAGCATCCCCAAGGGCATCTGTGCCGACATCGTGACCCAGAATCCCGAAGCCGCTGCCGCCCACGTGAAGGCGTACAATCAGCGCAACCCCATTTACAAGCAGATTTTCAAAGCAAACTACCTGTCTGAGCCCCTGCCCAAGACCGGCAGCGGAAAGATCAAGAGAAAGGCGAATCAGTATGAATAAGGCGGAAGTGCTGGAAAAAGTGATCGCGGTGTTCGCCAGAACATCCGAGGCGGAGGAAGTCCGGGCGGACAGTGAACTGCTGGAAGACCTGGAACTGAGCTCCATCGACATCTTCATGATTCTGGTGGAACTGGAAGATATGTTCGGCGTCAAGATTTCCGAAAACGACGTGCGCGGCATGGCGACCGTTGAGGATGTGTGCGACATCGTGCTGCGGCTGATGTAAGCGTTTCGAGAAAATGCTTTGGCATTTTTGAATCACAAGTCCGGGAGAGATTCTCCCGGCTTTTTTGTTTTGGATATCGACTGAACATGGCAAACTGTGGTATAATTGCGGCAGATACCATCGTTTGATTTCAGACAGAAAGGATGACCGCAATGAATATCAGCCGACTGTTGCTGTGCCTGATGCTGGCCATAACCATGGTGCTGCCCATGGCGTGCCAGGCGGAAGGTTTCACCTACACCACCACCAGCATGAAGGACATTGACCTTACCAACATCCCCGAGAAGTACCAGGAGTTCTTCCAGTATGCGGAACTGACCATCCCCATCCCCGGCCTGAAGGAAAACTTCATCCCCCAGGGCGTGTGCCATTTGCCCGGGGAGGACTGGATCATCGTGGCGGGCTACCGCTCCGACGGCGGCAGAAGCGCCCTCATCTGCCTGGACCGCACAACCGGCGAACTGGTGAAAGAAGTGCATCTCAACCAGGTGGACGGCAGCGCCTACAAGGGTCATGCCGGCGGCGTGTGTGCCACGGACAAGCACATCTATGTGTCCAACGCCAGCCATCTTTACCGCATCTCCCTGGAAACCTTCCGGGCGCTGCCGGAATCCTCCACCTGCGCCTTTGAAGAAGCCATCCCCGTGCCGGTGAATTCTTCCTACTGTGCCTATTCCGACGGCGTAGTGTGGGTGGGTGAATTCCAGTACGGCACGGACTACAAGACAGACGCCACCCACAACTACACCCATGAAAACGGCGTCAACAAGGCATGGACCTGCGGCTATATCATCACCGATGAGACCGAAAACGGCCTGAAGGCGGATGTGATGGCCGGCGGTGTGGCGGTGCCGGATTACATCCTGTCCACGCCGGCGTCCATTCAGGGCTGCTATGTGACCCCCGACGCCATCTACATGAGCAAGTCCTACGGTCGCAACAACGCTTCGGCCATGTACAAGTACGAAAACGTGCTGAAGAATGACCCCGACGCCACGGTGCAGCTCCATGGCCGGGAGATTCCCCTGTGGGTGCTTCAGCGCAGCGTGATGGAAAAGGAACTGACCATGCCGCCCATGTCCGAGGGCATCTGCATGGTGGAAAATGGCCTCTATGTGCTGTTTGAATCCGCCGCCATCAAGTATTCCAACTGCCCCTATCCTCTGGATGAATTCCCGGTGCTGAAGGGCTTTTAACGCAAAGTGCCTTTGGCGTGGCTCAATTGTTACAGAATCATCGCAGAAAAAACGTGTCCATCCGTTGTGCCACAGGCCGGTACAACACGCTTGAGGTGATATCGATGCTGAAAAGAATGCTGCTGCTGCTGTCCTGTTTACTGATTCTGACCACTTCGCTGGCAGAGAGCGACACGTCGATGGAGGAAGTCGGCGAAACGGTGGTGATTTCACCTGGCGCAGCCGAGGTGAACGAAGCCCGTGAAGATCTGATCAACCGCATCATTGCCCTGGGCGAAAAGATATACAACTTAACCGGTGGCCGTGCAATGAAGGCGCACGATTCGGACGATATCTTCATCTGCAAGAACTTCACCACCTATATTTTTCATGAATGCCGCTATGACTTCCGCATCGCCGAGTATCCTGGCGTCCTCCTCGTTTGCCCGGAAAACATGCCTGACATCGGCTGCTACCCCTATGAGTACGGCCTGATGTGGAAGAACGTCCGGGCCAGCGAAGGCAACGCCTTCTATGCGGCGGCGGAATTCCGCTACAACGCTGAACTTTCCTACGAGGAAAACCTGGCTTTGGCGGAGGAGTTTATGCGCCAGGTGAAGCGCGGCGACTTCTTTCAGATGGCCGCTGATTACTACTACGGCACCGGCGCCCACAGCGCCATCATGACTGCTGACTACGACCCCGCCACCGATTCCGTACGCTGGATGGACAGCAACATGGTAGGAACGATCGTGGACGGAGTGCGTTATGGCTACGTCCAGTTCGACAGGGAAAAGTCGGTCACCTGGTGGGCGGAAGCCTTCTGCCACAAGGGCCGGGGCGCTACCATCTATCGCCTGCGGGATGACATCATCTACGCGGATTAAGAGGGCTCAGCCCTCTTTTTTACTTTGCTTCCCGGGAAAGGGAGGCCGGTTTCCCCCTTTACAATTCCCGGCAAATGTGCTATACTTCATCCATCGTCGCAATGAACGGGAACGCCCGCATCGCGCCTGTCCAGAGAGCCGCACATTTGCTGTGAGTGCGGTCAGGCAACGCGCAGGCTGCTCGCCCTGGAGCGATACCGGCATGAGTCCGGCGTGTGGCGCCCGTTACAGCGCAAGAGTGGTCGGGGGATTTCCCCGGCAAGCAGAGTGGTACCGCGAAACAGCCGTTTCGTCTTTGCGCAGATGCAGGACAGGACGGCTGTTCTTTCTTTTCTGATTTTTCCCGTGAAACCGGGGAAAACCGGAGCATCTGCAGGATTTCAAGCCCATCACCATGATTTTTCATCAAGGAGGCATCCCCATGGAGTTCCAGCAGTACAACCCCCAGGCCATCGAAGGCAAGTGGCAGAAGATCTGGGCCGACACCCATGCTTTTGAAGCCACCACCGACTACACCAAACCCAAGTTCTACGGCCTGATCGAGTTCCCCTATCCCTCCGGCAACGGTCTGCACGTGGGTCATCCCCGTTCCAACACCGCCATGGACATCATCGCCCGCAAGCGCCGCATGGAAGGCTGCAACGTGCTCTTCCCCATCGGCTGGGACGCTTTCGGTCTGCCCACGGAGAACTACGCCATCAAGAACAACGTGCACCCCGCCGTTGTCACCAAGAAGAACGTGGACCACTTCCGTGAGCAGCTGCAGAAGATCGGCTTCTCCTTTGACTACAGCCGTGAAGTGGACACCACCGATCCCGACTACTACAAGTGGACCCAGTGGATTTTCCTCAAACTCTTTGAAAAGGGCATGGTCTTCCGTGACAAGACGCTGGTGAACTACTGCCCCACCTGCAAGGTTGTGCTTTCCAACGAGGACAGCCAGGGCGGCAAGTGCGACATCTGCCACGGCGACGTGGTGCAGCTGCCCAAGGACGTGTGGTATCTGCGCATTACCAAGTATGCCGATAAGCTGCTGGAAGGTCTGGAGAAGGTGGAGTATCCTGAGAACATCAAGATGCAGCAGGTCAACTGGATCGGCAAGTCCATGGGCGCCTTCGTCCGCTTTGCCCTTACCGGCGTGGAAGACGACGTGGAGATCTACACCACCCGCCCCGACACCCTCTTCGGCGTGACCTTCATGGTCATGGCGCCGGAACACCCCCTCATTGACAAGTATGCTTCCCGCATCGCCAACATGGACGAGGTCGTCGCCTACCGGGAAGCCTGCGCCAAGAAGACCGAGTTCGAGCGCACCCAGCTGGTCAAGGACAAGACCGGCGTCAAGCTCAGCGGCCTGACCGCCATCAATCCCCTCACCGGCAAGGAAATCCCGATCTTCATTTCCGACTATGTGATGATGGGCTACGGCACCGGCGCCATCATGGCCGTGCCCGCCCACGATCAGCGTGACTGGGACTTTGCCCGGAAGTTCGGTATTGAGATTATCGAGGTCATCAAGGGCGGCGATATCGAAAAGGAAGCCTATACCGGCGACGGCGAGATGGTCAACTCCGGCTTCCTCAACGGCTACACCAACAAGAAGGATTCCATCGCCCGCGTGCTGGAAGAAATCGAAAAAGAAGGCTACGGCAAGGCCGGCGTGCAGTACAAGATGAAGGACTGGGCCTTCAACCGCCAGCGCTACTGGGGCGAGCCCATTCCGCTGGTGCACTGCCCGCACTGCGGCGTGGTGGCCGTGCCCTATGAAGAACTGCCCCTGCGCCTGCCCGAGGTGGAGGACTTCCAGCCCGGCACCGACGGCAAGAGCCCCCTGGCCCGCATCGAGAGCTACGTCAACTGCACCTGCCCCAAGTGCGGCGCCGCTGCCCAGCGTGAAACCGACACCATGCCCCAGTGGGCTGGTTCCTCCTGGTATTTCCTGCGCTACTGCGATCCCCACAACGATCAGGCCTTCGCTTCCAAGGAAGCGCTGGACTACTGGATGCCCGTGGACTGGTACAACGGCGGCATGGAGCACGTCACCCGTCACCTGCTCTATTCCCGCTTCTGGCATCAGTTCCTCTATGACCTGGGCGAAGTCTCCTGCCCCGAACCTTACATGAAGCGCACCGCTCAGGGCCTGATTCTGGGCACCGACGGCGAAAAGATGTCCAAGTCCCGCGGCAACGTGGTCAATCCCGACGATATTATCGACGACATCGGCGCTGACGCCTTCCGCCTGTATGAAATGTTCATGGGCGCCTTCGACCAGGCGATTCCGTGGTCCACCAACGGCGCCAAGGGCTGCCGCAAGTTCCTGGACCGTGTGTGGCGTCTGCAGGAAATGGTGGTAGAGGGCGAAAACTACTCCGAAAAACTCAACGCCCTGATGCATCAGACCATCAAGAAGGTCAGCCAGGACTATGAGGCCATGAAGTTCAACACCGCCATCGCCGCCATGATGACGCTGGTGAACGAGATGCACGCTGCCGGCTCCGTCACCAAGGCGGAACTGGAAACCCTCCTGCTGCTGCTCAATCCCGTGGCGCCCCACATCACCGAGGAAATGTGGCAGAATCTGGGTCACGCCGAGGCTGTGCATCATCAGCCCTGGCCCCAGTGGGACGAAGCCGCCATGGTCAAGTCTGAGGTGGAAATCGCCGTGCAGATTTGCGGCAAGGTGCGCGGCCGCATGATGATTCCTGCTTCCATGACCAAGGAAGAAGCGGAAAAGGAACTGGCGAATTATCCCGAAGCCGTCAAACTCCTGGCGGGCAAGACGGTCGTGAAGGTCATCTTCGTGCCCGGCCGTCTGGTGAACTTCATCGCCAAGTAAAAGATCGCCTGACCTGTAAATTCATGTAACATTTTCGCCCGGGGGTGCAAGGAACCCCCCGGGCGATTCGTTTGTATGGATGAAACAGATGGAAATTGCCTCAGGAGCGTGATGTCCCATGAAAAGAATTTTCTGCCTGCTGACGGCGGTGCTGATGCTCTCGCATCTGCCCACCTTTGCCCTGGCGCAGGACGCCTGCGTAGTGGACGCCGCCTCGGCTGATCGGGTGACCTGCGCTGAAAGTTATCTGCGGGTGACCTGCGAAACGGCGGATGACGTGCCCGTGATGCTGCAAATTACCGATGAAGCGGGCAGCCTGCATTATCAGCGGGATTATGGGCTGATCAGCGGCACGTTCCGCTCGGAAGACATCTATCTGCGGCTGCAGGGCGCCACGACCATTTATCAGGTGACGCTGACCGCCGGAGATGACGCATACGCCTTCACCGTGGAGCGGGTGATGCCCCGCCTGAAGCACAACCATGCCTGCTCGGTGGGGTATCCGCTGGAGAAGATCACCGGCGATCACAAGTGGCAAAGCGTGACGCTGATTGACGTCGCCCAGGTGGCAAAGCGCCCGCTGACGGTGGCGCTCCACGCCAGCGACGCATACGAACTGGGCACGGCGACCTTCACCGTGGAAAACGGTGAACTGTCCGTGACCCTCGATCTGCTGCCTCAGGCGCAGGCTGAAGTGGAAGAAAGCCGCCTGTATGTGGCACTGGATGCCATTACAGCAAAGCAGTTGGGCCAGCGGCAGTTCCTGGGCTACGAAGGCGCCCTGAGCAAGCCCGTTCCCCTTGGCGGCACGCCCTATGCGGCGGTTCTCCTGGACCTGACGGTGTCCTTTGACCCGGCGGCGCTCCCCGCCAGCCCCAAAGTAACCCTTGACGGCCAGCAGGCCATCTGGGAGCAGATGCAGCAACACACAGCCAACGAATCCGTGGGGTGACCAGGGGCTCCGCCCCTGGACCCTGATGTGGGGCTTTGCCCCACACCCCAGTCGGGGGCGCCGCCCCCGACACCCCTTTTGCGGGGCTTTGCCCCGCACCCCAGTCGGGGGCGCTGCCCCCGACACCCCCGCAAGGGTCTTCGACCCTTGACCCATTACCCCAAGCCCTGACGGGCTTGGGGGATTGTTATTATGTGGGTTTTTCCTTTCATGCTGTGCTGTTATGCGAGGTGGGGTTTCGCCCTCACGGGCGACCAAAGGGCTTTCTGATCGCCCTTTAGAAACCTTCGGGCCCCTTCGGATGAAGGGGTATTAGTATGTTTGTAGGAGAAACGGTTTTCTTTGTTCCGGCAAAAACTACTTACAAGGATGCAGACCGAAGGGGTCCAGGGGGCGATCGGAAAACCCCCTGGTTGCCCCGGTAAAGACAAGCCAAATGTACAAGCCTACCCCAAAACAAGAACACCCCGGAAATCCTTCGGGATTTCCGGGTGATGGGTCAAGGGCCAATGGCCCTTGCGGGGGTATCGGGGGCAGCGCCCCCGATTGGGTTTCCAAAGGGCAAAGCCCTTTGGCGGGGTGCAGGGGCGGCGCCCCTGCCGGGGTGTGGGGCGGAGCCCCACAATAGGGGTGTTGGGGGCAGCGCCCCCGACTGGGAGTCCAGAGGGCGCAGCCCTTTGGTCACACCAACCTCAGCGCCGGCTGGGCGTTGAGGGTCATCTCAGCCAGTTCACCCCGGCGCAGGCGATAATACGCCGCAGCGCCGATCATGGCGGCATTGTCGGTGCAAAGATCCAGCCGGGGCATATACAGGGGGATGCCGGCCTCGTCGCAGGCGGACTGCATCATCCGCCGCAGGAGGCGGTTGGCGGACACGCCGCCAGCCATGGCCAGAGCGGGAGCATGGGTTTCCTTGGCAGCCAGAATAGCCTTGTCCACCAGGAAGGACACCACAGCATGACGGAAGGAAGCAGCCAGATCCGCCTTGGGCAGTTCCTCGCCCTTCATTTCCATCTTGTTGACCGCATTGAGGAAAGCGGTTTTCATGCCGGAGAAGGAATAATCATACCGGCCGGGGGTGTGGGGGCGGGGCAGCGCCATGGCGTGGGGATTGCCCTCTTCCGCCAGGGCGTCAATGCGGGGCCCGCCGGGATAGGGCAGCGACAGCACCCGGGCGGCCTTGTCGAAGGCTTCGCCGGCGGCGTCGTCCATGGTCTGACCCAGCAGGGTGTATTCGCCGTAATCCGTCACCCGTACCAGATGGCTGTGTCCGCCGGAGACCACCAGACACACAAAGGGCGGCTGAAGGTCGGGATGGGTGATGTAATTGGCGGAAACGTGGCCCTCGATGTGATTGACAGCGATGAGCGGCTTGCCGGCGGCGTATGCCAGGCCCTTCATGCAGCTCACGCCGGTGAGCAGTGCGCCCACCAGACCCGGCCCGCAGGTCACGGCGAGGGCGTCCACTTCCTGGAGGGTCATATCGGCGGCCTTGAGGGCTTCGTCGATCACCCGGTCGCAGGCTTCCACATGGGCACGGCTGGCGATTTCCGGCACCACGCCGCCATACAGGGCGTGCAGGTCAATCTGGCTGAAAACCACGTTGGAGATCACCTTCCGCCCGTTTTCGATGACGGCGGCGGCGGTTTCATCGCAGGAGGTTTCCAGCGCCAGAATCCGCACGTTTTCCTTGGTGCGGAGATTTTCCAGCTGCGCCCGGACAGATTCAGTGTAGGTCATGACGGTTGTCCTTTCGTTGATGCAGGGCCAGTGCGGCAAGTCCCATCAGCACAAGCCATGCGCCGCCGATCAAGCCCGCAAAGGTCATGAAGAAGCCCGTGGGCATCAGGCGGATGAGCAGGTCGGTTTCCGGGTGGAGAATCCACAGTTCGTTGGTGAATGCAATGCGGTGAAAGAGGATGAACAACTCCTCAAAAAACAGGCACGCCGCCAGCGCCAGCAGGACGATCAAGCCCATGATGACCAGCACGCTGCGCTTCATGATGCGACGCCTTGCAACATCCCGCAGGGCATACACGCCGCAGGGAATCATCAGCGCAAGGGCGCACAGATTGACGGTCAGGCACAGGCGGAACAGCCCCTGCACGTCATCCATGTGGGCCTGTTCGTGGGGCTGAAAGGCCTCATACACCACGTCATCCACTTCGAAAACGTGCTGAAACACCTCCGTGCGCCCGGCGAGATAGTCGGCCGTCATGCGGCCCAGAGGGGCATACTCGCTTTCCGGCAGAAGGCTGATTTCCGGCGGGGAAAAGTGACGCATCAGCGCCGTCAGCAGCGGCGCAGACGTGCCTGTCAAATAAATCACGCCGCTGAGCAGCCACACCGCCAGCATCACCGCCGCCAGGACGGGCGCCATCACCCGCAGCATTTTCTTCATGGTTCCTCCACAGATTGCAAACTCGAAAAAATGCCTTCAGCATTTTTTCGAAAGCGTCAGCGCTTACTGCATTTTCAGATAGGCGGTCACAAAGCCGTCAATCTTGCCGTTCATCACGTCATCAATGGCGCCCACTTCGTAGCCGGTGCGGTGATCCTTCACCATCGTGTAGGGCTGGAAGACGTAGGAGCGGATCTGGCTGCCCCATTCGATCTTCTTCATTTCGCCCTTGATGTCCGCCATCTGCTGCTCCTTTTCCCGCTGGCGGATTTCCATCAGCTTGGAGCGCAGCATCTTCAAGCAGGTGGCACGGTTCTGCACCTGATCACGCTCGGTCTGGCAGGCCACCACGATGCCGGAGGGGAAGTGGGTCATACGCACGGCAGAGGAGGTCTTGTTGACGTTCTGTCCGCCGGCGCCGGAGGAGTGGTACACGTCCACACGGACGTC
This sequence comes from Clostridiales bacterium, assembly GCA_015056085.1. GTDB lineage: Bacteria > Bacillota > Clostridia > Christensenellales > Aristaeellaceae > UBA11524. Next base: position 96,633 of record SVHA01000004.1, on the reverse strand, counting down.
CTTCATGTTGATTTCGATTTCGCTGTCGTCGTCATCCAGAATGGGAGACACGTCCAGGGACGCAAAGGAGGTCTGGCGGCGGGCATTGGCGTCAAAGGGGGAAATGCGCACCAGACGGTGCACGCCCTTTTCGCCACGAAGATAGCCGTAGGCATGGTCGCCGGTCACTTCAAAGGTGACGGACTTCACGCCCGCTTCGTCGCCGTCCAGATAGTCCAGCACCTTCACCGCAAAGCCCATCTGCTCGCAGTAGCGGGTATACATCCGGTAGAGCATACCGGTCCAGTCCTGGGCCTCTGTGCCGCCGGCGCCGGCGTGGAGGGAAAGAATGGCGGGGCTGTCGTCGTAATCCCCCCGCATGAGGGTTTCCAGTTCCAGAATCTCCGTCTTTTCCTTCAGGTCAGCCAGCATTTCACCGGCTTCCTCCACCATGGATTCGTCCTGCTCCTCCTGGGCCATTTCCATGGCGACTTCGATGTCGTCCGCCTGGGAAAGCAGACCTTCATAGTGCTCCAGACGGTTGCGGATGGAGCCCACCTTCTGGTTGATTTTGTTGGCGCGGTCAGCGTCGTTCCAGAATTCGGGCTGATTCATTTCTTCGGTCAGTTCTTCCAGCTGCTCTTTGAGCGCCTCAATGCGCAGGGCGTCGCCGGCCTCCACAAGGGTCTTGCGCAGGGCGGCCAGGTCCTGGGTATATTGCTGAAGATCAAGCATCGACATGGTGAAATACCTCTATTCTCAGTGTCTGTCGGGTGTTTGGGGCGTCTTAGGTAGGGGGTGCTATCCCTTTCAGCCTTCCTTGCCGCAGCAGGCCTTGTACTTCTTGCCGGAGCCGCAGGGGCAGGGATCGTTGCGGCCCACCTTTTCAGCGGGCTTGACTCGGCGGGGCTGACGGGGAGCGTCGCCGCCCATGCGGATTTGCGTGGGCCTGGCTGCCTGCACCCGCTCGGGCGTGCGCTCGATGCGCAGCTGATAAATCCTGCGCACCATGTCTTCCCGGATGAGGTGGTTGAGTTCGTCGAACATATACCGGGCTTCGATCTGATACTCCGTCACGGGATTCTTGCCGGAGTAGGCACGATAGCCGATGCCGTCCCGGAGCTGATCCATGGCGTCGATGTGATCCATCCAGCGCAGGTCCACGGTCCGAAGCAACAGCGAGCGCTCGATTTCCCGGATATCCAGCCCAATGGCGGTGATTTCCTTTTCCCGCTCCTCATAGAAGGCATGGGCTTCCGCCTTCAGGGCATCCACAAAGCCTTCCTTGTCCTCTTCCCTGACAAGGTTTTGAATCGTTTCGATGAAACCGTGGCGGATGCACAGGTTTTCCAGATAATTCGTCAGCTGGGGGATATCCCAGTCCATGCCGTCGTCGGAGGCGGCAAAGCGGCTCATGGCGGCGTCGATAAGTTTGTCCGTCATGCCCAGCACGTTGTCCCTGACGCTTTGGCCCATCAGCACCTGATAGCGCTGACCGTAGATGATCTCACGCTGGCGATTCATCACGTTGTCATATTCCAGCACGTGCTTGCGGGCCTCGAAGTTGCGGCCTTCGATGCGCTTCTGGGCGGATTCGATCTGCCTGGTGAGCATCCCCGCCTGCAGGGGCTCATCTTCCTTCAGGCCCAGGCGATCCACCATCGGGCCGATGCGGTCAGAGCCAAACAGACGCAGCAGATCATCCTCCAGCGAGAGGAAGAACTGGGTGGAGCCGGGGTCGCCCTGACGGCCGGCACGGCCACGGAGCTGGTTGTCGATGCGGCGGGACTCATGGCGCTCGGTGCCGATGATGTGCAGGCCGCCGGTAGCCAGCACCCGGTCATGCTCCTGGTCGGTGGTCTTTTTGAATTCGGCGTGGAGGGCATTGTACCGGGCGCGGGCGTCCAGCACCGTCTGGTCCACGTCTTCAGCGTGGCCCACGGCGGCTTCGATCAGGTCCTCGTCGTAGCCTTCCTGGCGCATGGCCTTGCGGGCCAGGAAATCCGGGTTGCCGCCCAGGAGGATGTCCGTACCGCGGCCAGCCATGTTGGTGGCGATGGTCACAGCGCCCCAGTGGCCCGCCTGGGCCACGATGTCGGCTTCCTTGGCGTGATTCTTGGCGTTGAGCACCTCGTGGGGAATCCCCTGACGGCGCAGCATGGCGGAGAGCATCTCGCTGGTTTCCACCGTCACCGTACCCACCAGCACCGGCTGGCCCGTGGCATGGCGCTCAGCAATGGCCTTGATGGCCTGGGCATACTTGGCGGCCTTGGTCCTGTAGACCATGTCGTCCAGATCCTTGCGGATGTTGGGCTTGTTGGTGGGGATTTCCACCACGTCCAGAGAATAGATGCCTTGGAATTCCGTTTCCTCCGTCTTGGCGGTACCCGTCATGCCGGAGAGTTTCTGATACATACGGAAATAATTCTGGAAGGTGATGGTCGCCAGCGTGCGGCTTTCCCTTTCCACCTTGACGTGTTCCTTGGCTTCGATGGCCTGATGCAGACCTTCGCTGTAACGGCGGCCGATCATCAGTCGTCCCGTGAATTCGTCCACAATGACGACCTGTCCGTTCTGCACCACATAGTCCACGTCCCGCTTCATCATGTAGTGGGCCCTCAGGGCGCAGTTGACATGATGGTTGAGGGAGGCGTTTTCCGGGTCGTTGATGTTTTCCACGCCAAAGGCGCTTTCCACCCGCTGGGCGCCCTCATCCGTCAGGGCGATGGTCTTCTTTTCCTCGTTTTTGATGTAGTGCTGCTCGATTCGCAGGGCACGCACCACGGCGTCCACCTTTTCATACATCTCGGTGGATTTTTCGCCCTGACCGGAAATGATAAGCGGCGTGCGGGCTTCGTCGATGAGGATGGAGTCCACTTCGTCCACCACGGCGAAATGATGGCCCCGCTGCACCAGGTCGGCCCGGCGAACAGCCATGTTGTCCCTCAAATAGTCAAAGCCCAGCTCGTTGTTGGTGCCGTAGGTGATATCGCAGGCATAAGCCGCCCGGCGCTGAGCGGGATCCAGATCATGGACGATCAGGCCCACCGTCAGGCCCAGGAAGCGATGCACCTTGCCCATCCACTCGGAGTCACGGCGGGCAAGGTAATCATTGACGGTTACGATGTGCACACCCTTGCCGGACAGGGCATTGAGGTAAGCAGGCAGCGTGGCCACCAGCGTTTTGCCTTCGCCGGTCTTCATTTCCGCAATGCGGCCCTGATGCAGCACCAGACCGCCGATGAGCTGCACCCGGTAGGGGCGCATTCCCAGCACACGCCAGGCGGCTTCCCGCACGGTGGCAAAGGCTTCCGGCAGAATGTCGTCTTCGGTTTCGCCGTTTTGGAGGCGGGTGCGGAATTCATCCGTCTTGGCGCGCAGTTCTTCATCCGTCAGGCGGGTGTAGGCGTCTTGAAGCGCCTCCACCGCATCCACGGTCTTCATCAGGGGCTTCAGCTGCGCTTCGCTGGTGGCGCCCAGTAATTTCTTGATAAAGTCCAGCATGGCTTCTCCTTACTGGCCTCCTCACCCATCAGGTGCGGAAAGCCCATAAAAATACATTCTATTATAGCATGACAGCCCTTGTTGTGGCAAGGTATCCGCCAAGAAATCACAATCCTTGTCACTGGGGATACCACCGGAGCATCACCGTGTGCTGCCTGGGGCTTGAAAGCACCGACAGCCGGCCATAGAATTCATCCCCCGGCACCGCCTGATCATTATAGCGGGTGAGCGCCCCGGACAAGTCCAGCGTGAATCTGGTATACTCGTCTGCATCCGCAAAGCGGAGGCTCACCGGCTGCTGCTGACGCACCAGCGCTTTCAGCGCCCGGAACAGGTCTTTCTCCGTCCGGACGATCAGCCCCCGGCGCTCGTGCCAGTTGATGCTGCACTCGGGGCAAAGGGGCAGGGCGCTGTCCGCAACCGGGGTGTGATCCCGGGCCATCTGCTCATCGGACAGGCCGTAATACCAGTGGGTGTTGAGGTTTTCCTTGTCCTGATCGTTCCAGGTGGCGTCCAGCAGCATCCACGCCCCCGCCACTTTGGCTACGTTCCAGGCGTGCCCTTCCACGTTTTCGGATTCATCCACCGCCTCGCCCGTCACCACGCCGCAGGGGATGCCCGCCAGCCGGTACAGAAGGGCCAGTGCCTTGGAATAGCCTTCGCAGGCGGCCCGGCCCGTCACCAGCGCTTCGTAAGCCGTGTGATCTCCTTCGCCCCGGGCGTAGGAGACCCGCTCGCACAGCCGGTCATGAAGCAGTTCCGCCGTTTCCACCTGATTTTCCCCAGGCGCCGCCATGGCGCGGGCTATATTCATCATGTCCGTTAATGCCCGATGATACGCCTGCTGATTCATCCTGTACTGCACCGTCACGCTTACGGCCACGTCCGGAGCGCTGCGGTAATAGTGGGTGGTCCACTGGCTGCCCAGGTGGATCAGTTCCGGGAAATCCAGCCCCAGCGCCCTTAGCGCCGGACTTACGTCGTCAAAGGCGGTGCCTTCCGGCAGGGTGATGTCTTCCTCTCCCGCCGTCACCCGGGGATACAGGTATTCCACCAGCGCCATCTGCCTGTCCGTCAGGGAAAGGGTGTGGCACACCGTGGCGGGATCATAGGGCGTATCCAGCGCCTGAGCGGCTGAAACTGCCATCAGGCACAGCAGCAGCGCAAAAATCAGCAGGGTGATTTTTCTCACCGGGTGAACCTCCTTTCCTGTGTTCCTGCGGGATGAAAAAGGAGCAGCCTGTCAGACGGGCTGCTCCCTGAAAACGGCGGGGGGATCAGTAGGCGCTCTTGGCGCTGTCAGAATAGAGCTTTTTGAGGGTTTCGTTCCCTGCCACACCGTCGCTGGACAGTCCGTTGCGCTCCTGGAAACTCTTCACGGCCCAGTAGGTCGCATCGTCATACACGGCGGTGACGGACCCCAGATAGCCCAGCTGCTTGAGGGCTTCCTGCATTTCCAGCACGGCCAGGCCGTCGTCACCCTGCCTGAGGGTTTCGTATTCCGGCTTGTCCGCAGCGGCGGGCAGTGCAGAGGAGGAGTACAGCTTTTGCAGGGTTGCATTGCCGGCAATGCCGTCCACGGGGGTGAGTTTGTTGCGGATCTGGAAGTCCCGCACGGCGTTTTCCGTCAGGCTGTTGTAAATGCCGTTGATCTTGCCGTCGAAATATCCCAGTTCGTAGAGGGTATACTGCAGGTTGGTGACAGCCTTGCCTTCGTCGCCGGGGCGCAGCGTCACATAGGAGGAACTGGTGGAGGTATTGTACAGCGCGCGCTGGGTCTGGGGGCCGGCCACGCCGTCCACCCGCAGATAATTGCGGCTCTGGAATTCCTTCACGGCTTCCTTGGTGCCGGCGCCGTAGGAGCCATCCACGCTGCCCTTGTACAGGCCCTTGTTTTTCAGCGCCTGCTGCAGTTTGCGCACCGCATCGCCCTCGTCGCCTTCCCGCAGGGTGGTGTACCCGGTGGAAGAAACGGTGGTGTCCGCAGGGTCGTTGGTGTTGCTGTTGCCATTGCCCGTGGCGCCCGCAGAGGCAGACACGGCAGAGGAGGAGTACAGCTTGTTGAGGGTGGCGGCGCCAGCCACGCCGTCAGCCGTCAGACCATTGTTCTTCTGGAAGGCGATCACAGCCGCCTTGGTGGCCTCGCCGTAAGAGCCGTCGGGGGAAACCTTCAGGTAGTCCAGTTCCCGCAGGCGGGTCTGCAGCAGGCGCACAGCCGTGCCTTCAGAGCCCACTTCCAGCTTGCCCACAGAGGCCTGGGGAGAGGAAGTCTTGGGAGCGGAGGAGGAGTAGATTTCCTTCTGGGTATCGGGACCGGCAATGCCGTCATCCCACAGGCCTGCCCGCTTCTGGAAGGCCTTGACGGCCTTCTCGGTGGCGGCGCCGAAATTGCCGTCAGCGGTGCCCGCCAGCCAGCCCAGAGAAATCAGCCTCGCCTGCAGCTGGCGCACATCGTTGCCGCTGGAGCCGATGGTCAGATACCTGGCGTTGGACACATTGGGGGTGGCGGTGGCGGAAGGCCTCGAAGTCTGGGTCAGAGCCTGCAGGGCGGAAGGACTGTTGAGCTTGGCCAGAGTCTGTTCGCCCACCTTGCCGTCCACATACAGGTTGTGCCGTTCCTGGAAGGCCTTCACGGCTGCTTCCGTACCCTCGCCGAAGTCACCGTCCACGCTGCCGGTGTAGTAGCCCAGCTGCTTGAGGCGCTGCTGCACGGAGCGCACCGCATCGCCGGTGGTACCCAGCTTCATGCTGGTGGGCGCCGGGGTGGCCGTGGTAGCCACGATGACGCCGGCGGTGGTGCCGGGCTGCCCGGTGGTGATGATGCCGGGCTGCTGCACGCCGGTGTTGGGGCCGGGGGTGGTGATATAGTCGTTCCAGTTATAGGTGCCGGCGGGGGTATTCAAACCGCCCTGCTGGGGCACCGTGGGCGCATGGGTGGGCGCATCCGTGGGCTTGTCCGTCACCTTCTGCGTGGGGAACGGGAAATTGTTGGTACCGACCTCTTCGGACAGGTCGTCCGGAGGGATATAGCAGCCGGTGAGGCACAGGCACAGGGCCGCAATGCCGCACAGGGCCATCAGTTTGATCTTCCGGGGAGACAGTTTGCGCTGCTTCATGGGGCAACAGCCTTCCTTCCTGAAAAAGAGTCGCCGGGAGGCGCCCTCTGATGATTATCGGGTGTATAGTTATTGTACACAGTTCCGGGACAGATGGCAAGCACTAAATTTATCCCATCCTGTGTTTCTATGACGAATTCGACGTCCGATACAGAAAATCCTATCTGAAAATCGATTTGTCATTGAAATAACGACATTTCCCGGCGATTTCATCCTCTTTTTATGAGGAAATTCCCTTTCGCCTGCTGATTTTTCCCTCAAAGGGCAGGATTTTCCGCCTTCCGCAGAGAACTCTTACGGGAATCCCGCAGCGTGCGCCTGATTCAGCCGCACCTGAGAGACATTATCAATCCGAGGTGATCAACCTATGTCTGAATGTACGCATGACTGCTCCACTTGTCAGAACAAGTGCGCTTCCGCCAAGCCGGAAAGCCTGCTGGAGCCGCAAAACGTCAACAGCAACGTGAAGAAAGTGATCGGCGTGGTGTCCGGCAAGGGCGGCGTGGGCAAGAGCCTGGTGACCGGCCTGCTGGCGACGCTCATGCAGCGCCGCGGTCATCAGTGCGCCATCCTGGACGCTGATATCACCGGCCCCTCCATCCCGAAGATGTTCGGCGTGAAGGAAAAGGCCATGGGCTGCGATGACGGCATCTTCCCCGCCAATACCAAGACCGGCATCCGCCTGATGAGCATCAACCTCCTGCTGGAAAACGACACCGACCCCGTGGTGTGGCGCGGCAGCCTCATCGCCGGCACGGTGAAGCAGTTCTGGACGGACGTCATGTGGGGCGATGTGGACTTTATGTTCGTGGATATGCCTCCCGGAACCGGCGATGTGCCCCTGACGGTCTTCCAGTCCCTGCCCGTGGACGGCATCATCATTGTGGCTTCCCCCCAGGAACTGGTGGGCATGATTGTGGAAAAGGCCGTGAACATGGCCAAAATGATGAACATTCCCGTGCTGGGTCTGGTGGAAAACATGGCCTATATGTCCTGCCCCGACTGCGGCAAGCGCCTCTATCCCTTCGGTGAAGGCAAGACCCTGCAGGTGGCTCAGGCTCACTCCATTCCCCTGCTGGCGCAGATTCCCATTGACCCCAAGATGGCCCACGAGTGCGACACCGGCGTGGTGGAACTGTTCAACCACGACTGGCTCGACGGCGCCGTGGAGGTCGTGGAGCACTGCCCCTCCAAGCAACAGGCGTAACCAGGGGCGCTGCCCCTGGACCCCGGTCGGGGGCGCTGCCCCCGACACCCCCTATGTGGGGCTCTGCCCCACACCCCGGCAGGGGCTCCGCCCCTGCACCCCGCAAGGGCCATTGGCCCTTGACCCATTACCCCAAGCCCTGACGGGCTTGGGGGATTGTTTGTATGTAGGTTTTTCCTTTCATAATGTGCTTTTGTGCGAGGTGAGGGTTTCGCCCTCACGGGCGACCAAAGGGCTTTCCGATCGCCCTTTGGAAGCCTTCGGATGCAAGTAGTCTTATTTGGCCCTTGACCCATCACCCCAAGCCCAAGGGCTTGGGGGATTGTTTGTATGTAGGTTTTTTCTTTCATAATGTTCTATTATGCAAGGTGGGGTTTCGCCCTCACGGGCGACCAAAGGGCTTTCCGATCGCCCTTTGGAAACCTTCGGGCCCCCTTCGGATGGAGAAGTATTAACCTGTTTGTTGAGAGAACGGTTTTTTTACTTGCGGTAAAGTCTACTTACAAGAATGCAGACCGAAGGGGTCCAGGGGGCGACCGGAAAGCCCCCTGGTTGCCCCAGCAAAGATAAGAAACTGGCATCAGACAAGAATCTCCACAACAGTTCCGGCGTGCGGCGCTCCGTCGCCGCACACGGACTCCATCGGAGCGACCCCGAAACGGGCCGCCCCCGCGAGGCGTTTGAGGGTCAGTCAACTCAATAACCAGTATTGACAGGGGGAAAGGGGGAGTCCAGAGGGGGTGTCTCCGGGTGGGATGAATTGAGACACCCCCTCTGGCCCTCTTTGGTTCTTTCTCAGGCCTGAGAAAGAACGCTAATCATTACCGAAATGCCGCAAGGGTTTTCTCAGGCCTGAGAAAGAACATCCAACAAGCACTACCCCTTGCAAGGTGGGGCTCTGCCCCACACCCCGCCAAAGGGCTTTCCGATCGCCCTTTGGAAGCCTTCGGATGCAAGTAGTCTTATTTGGCCCTTGACCCATCACCCCAAGCCCAAGGGCTTGGGGGATTGTTTGTATGTAGGTTTTTTCTTTCATAATGTTCTATTATGCAAGGTGGGGTTTCGCCCTCACGGGCGACCAAAGGGCTTTCCGATCGCCCTTTGGAAACCTTCGGGCCCCCTTCGGATGGAGAAGTATTAACCTGTTTGTTGAGAGAACGGTTTTTTTACTTGCGGTAAAGTCTACTTACAAGAATGCAGACCGAAGGGGTCCAGGGGGCGACCGGAAAGCCCCCTGGTTGCCCCAGCAAAGATAAGAAACTGGCATCAGACAAGAATCTCCACAACAGTTCCGGCGTGCGGCGCTCCGTCGCCGCACACGGACTCCATCGGAGCGACCCCGAAACGGGCCGCCCCCGCGAGGCGTTTGAGGGTCAGTCAACTCAATAACCAGTATTGACAGGGGGAAAGGGGGGAGTCCAGAGGGGGTGTCTCCGGGTGGGATGAATTGAGACACCCCCTCTGGCCCTCTTTGGTTCTTTCTCAGGCCTGAGAAAGAACGCCCAACAAGCACTACCCCTTGCAAGGTGGGGCTCTGCCCCACACCCCGCCAAAGGGCTTTCCGATCGCCCTTTGGAAACCTTCGGATGCAAGTAGTCTTATTTGGCCCTTGACCCATTTCCCCAAGTCCAAGGGCTTGGGGGATTGTTTGTATGTAGGTTTTTTCTTCATGCTATTCTTTTATGCGAGGTGGGGTTTCGCCCTCACGGGCGACCAAAGGGCTTTCCGATCGCCCTTTGGAAACCTTCGGATGCAAGTAGTCTTAGTTTGGCACAAACAAAAAGCCCCCTCCGGGAGGGGGCTCCGCCGTCAGGCGGTGGGGAGCCTGCGGAAACTGCGGGTATGACCCGCTGCAAGAATTCACCCCTGCAACAAAACAGTTTTCTCCACAATGCCTCTCCCTGTCACCGGATGTTTCTCACTCCATTCAGCAATCAGCACCCCCTGCCCGTCTGAAAGCAGCGCCAGGCGGGCTTTTTTGTGTTCCGGGTGGGCTTCCCGCCAGGATTTCAGGGCAGGCTTGTCCTCCGGGCGCTGGAGGAAGGGCGGAAGATACCCCGTGTTGTCCGTCGCCAGACGATCCGTCACCATGGCGTCCCGCAGTTGGTCAGCGGGCACCTGCCATACCAGCAGGGCGCCATGCACCATTTCAGTCAGCGCGTCAAGACTCCAGCGACCCTGCCGCTGTGCCATCTTTTCCCCCAGAGCCATCATCAGGTCAAAGGGCGTCAGGGGCAAGGTATTCAGGGCCAGGCGCAGGGTTTCTTCAAACCGGGCGGAATTCTTCAGCCGCTCCACCGCTTCAGCACAGTGCTGAAGTTTCTGCAGTTCCTCATAGGAAATCCACGGCGTGGACAGCACCTCGTAGGGCGGGTCGGGGGCGTAGCGCTGACCCCAGTCCTGCGCCCGGAGGGCACTGCCGTGAATCAGCTTCAGCCGGCCTAATTGCAGCTGATGGGGATGCAGTTCCCACGCCTGATTGAAGGAGTCCCGGAAGGTGGCGTAGTCCTCCTCGGGCAGACCGGCGATCAGGTCAATGTGCAGGTGGACGTTTCCCGGTGCAATCAGCCGCCGGAGCCTGTCCTGCAAAAGCGCCATGTCCGTGCGGCGATGGCAGGCGTCGAGGGTTTCCGGGTGAAAGGACTGCAGCCCCGCTTCCATCTGAAACAGCCCCGCCGGGGCGGTTTTCAGCAGATCAAGCGTTTTGTCGTCGAACAGGTCTGCCGCCACTTCCAGATGATAGCACACACTGCTGATTTCGCCCCGGGCGTGGGCGTCCATCAGTCCGGAGAGCAGGAAGTATGTCCGCTCCCTGTCGCAGTTGAAGGTGCGGTCGATGAGTTTCACCGTGTCGCAGCCCGCCTGCCCCAGACGAATCAGCATGGCAAGGGCTTCTTCTTTAGGCATGAAGCGCACTTTTTCCTTCTGGCCGGAGAGGCAGAAGGCGCAGGAGAAGGGGCAGCCCCGGCTGGTTTCGGCGTAGATCATCCGGCCCTGACGCATTTCCTGCCACAGGTCGTCATAAATGTCCGACCGGGGCGCAGGGGCGGGCGCCACGCCGCCATCCACATATCCATCCCCCCGGCGGATACACACGCCGGGGATGTTTTTGATTTCCTCATGGCACATCAGCCCGTTAAGCAGCGCCGGAAGGGCCTCTTCCCCGGCGCCCCTGATGAGATAATCCACCGGGCACTGACGGAAGGTTTCCTCCGCCGACCAGGTGGCCTCCGGGCCGCCTGCGATCAGCACGGTTTCCGGGCTTACAGCACGGATGCGCCGCATCAGCCGCACCGCCTGCTCCCTGTTCCAGATGTACATACACACGCCCACAGCATCGGGCTTTGTGTGCAGGATGCGCTCCAGCAGGTCTTCCTGGGGGTCGTTGATATTCAGGTCGCAGAGGGTCACTTCCACATCGGGACAGTTTTTCTCCACCGCTTTTTTCAGGCAGAAGGGCGCCAGCGGCAGGTGGATATACTGGCTGGAAAGCCCTGTAAGCGTCAGGCGCATGAAAAATCTCCTTTGTTGAGCGATTCCTCCTGATTTTACCACAGTTCGCTGGGGAATTGCAATTCCCGCCCGGGTCAGGTATAATAGGGAAAGAATGACGGGAGAGGAGTCCTCTTTGTATGACCTCCACGAAAGGAACGGGGCTGATGGCCGCCTGGCAGGCGTATCGCCGCCATTTTGGCAGCCTGATGGGCTCCATGGCGGTGATTGGGTGCGTGTCTGCCATGGCCTTTGTGCCGCTTTTGTTTATGGCCGTGCCGGAAACGGCCTTTTTGTGCTGGCTGTGCCCGGTGATGTATGTGCTGCTGGTGCTGCCCCTGCGGGGAAACGCCGCCTGTTGCCTGCAGGATGCCCTGGCGGGCCAGTGCCCCCTGTCCCCGAAGTTGATTTCTCTTGCGGGATATGGCAGGAAACTGCTGCGGGGCGTGATCGCCCTTTTGTGGGCCGTGCCCATGATGCTGGCGCTGATTGCCGGGTATTTTTCCTTCGCCGGTGATCTGGACGCCATGACCCTCTATGCCATGATCGTGAAACTGGGCGGCGGCGACGCCTTCACCGGCGTGAAAATGGTGGCGCTGTTTTATCTGCTGATGCTGCTGCCCATCTGCGCGGGGCTTTTCTTCCACTGCATGACCCGCCACTGCCAGGCCGCCAACGTCCGCCTGACCATGAAACTGCGCCTGAAGGGCATGGGGATTCACCTTTTGTCCCTTGCGCTGTTTGTGCCCTTCGGCATTGCGACCTTTTTCCCGGTTTCCACCTATGTCCGTGACATCATGGCGGCGGTAGACGCTTTCCTGAGCGATTTCGTGCTGGCAGTGCCCGACCCGGTGCCCTGCCTCATCATGGTAGCCGGGACGGCCCTTGTGCTGCTGATGCCGGTGATTCCCCTTCGCAATCTGCTGCTGGCGGCCTTGAGCCGTCAGGCCGCCAACCGGGAGGAATCAGCGCCGTGAATATGCGTTTAGACCGCTATCTGGTGACGCTGGGGGTGGGCAGCCGCTCTCAGGTGCAGAAGATGATTCGCCAGGGCGCCGTCACCGTGGAAGGCACGCCCGTGCGGGATCCCGGCTTTTCCTGCCGGGAAAACGCTTCCCTGACCGTTTCCGGCGCAGCGCTGGACAGCCGCCTCACCCGCCATGTGATGCTGCACAAGCCCGCCGGGCTTCTCACCGCCGCAAGGGACAAAAAGCAGCCCACCGTGATGGACCTGCTTCCCCCCGCTTATGCCGCCATCGGCTGTATGCCTGTGGGGCGGCTGGACAAGGACACCACAGGGCTGCTGCTGCTGACCACCGATGGCGAACTGAATCATCGCCTTTTAGCCCCCGCCCGCCATGTGGACAAGGTCTATCTGGCCAAGGTGGATGTGCCTCTGACAGAGGCCGATATTGCCGCTTTTGCACAGGGGCTGCACCTTTCCGACTTTGACGCCCAGCCGGCCCTGCTGGAGATTCTCCCCGGCGACGGCACGATGGGCCGGGTCACGGTGCATGAGGGCAAGTTCCATCAGGTGAAAAGAATGTTCTCAGCCGTGGGCAAGGAAGTGCTGACCCTCCACCGGGAGACCTTCGGCTCCCTGCAACTGGATGACGCCCTGTCCCCCGGACAGTGGCGGGAACTGACCGAAGAAGAACTGACTGCGCTGACGTCGCAAGCGCAGATGGGAGGCTGACCATGCAGGAACAATACTATACCTCCGACCCCACCTGTGAATCCAGGCCGGTGCCCTGCGCCTTTCCCTATCGGGGGCATGGGCTGAACTTCATGACAGATGCGGGCGTTTTCTCCAAGGGGGAACTGGACGTGGGCAGCCGCCTGCTGCTGGACGCACTGCCCGCCCTTTCCGGCGAAGTGCTGGATCTGGGCTGCGGCTGGGGCGCCATTGGCATTGCCATGGCCAAGGCGAATCCTGCCTGCCATGTGACCATGGCGGACGTCAATCGCCGGGCGCTGCAGCTTTCCCGGGAAAACGGCGAAAGAAACGGCGTATTAGGCCGCCTGCGCATCATCGAAAGCGACGGCATGAGCGCCGTGATGGACTGCACCTTTGACGCCGTGGTGACCAACCCGCCCATCCGGGCCGGCAAGCAGGTGATTTACCAGATGTTTGCGGACGCCGCTGCCCGATTGACGGACGAGGGTGCGCTGTATCTGGTCATCCGCAAGCAGCAGGGCGCAGAAAGCGCCGTGAAGTACCTCAAAACCCTCTTTGCACAGGTGGAAAAACTGGATAAATCCGGCGGATTCTGGGTGCTGAAGGCGTCCCGGCCCATCCGCTGAACACACAATCATATCAGGAGGCGGCACCAATGAAATTCAACCACGAATACTTCGACGCAGGCATTTACCGCATGGGCACCCGCTCAGAAAAGTGGGACATGGCCCGTCAGAGGGGCCGCGAGGACCTGATTCCCCTGTGGGTGGCGGACATGGACTTCCCCAGCCCGCCGGCGGTGCAGCAGGCGCTGCTCACCCGTGCCGCCCACGGCACTTACGGCTACACCGGCGTGGAGCCCGACGATTTCGACGCCCTTATCAACTTCTGGCAGCGACATCATCAGGTGGAACTGTCCCAAGAGGATCTGCTGATGATCCCCTGCGTGGTGACCGGTCTGAAACTGGGCATCCTCGCCCTGACCAACCCCGGCGACGGCGTCATCATTCAGACGCCGGTGTACGGCCCCTTCCGCTTCTCCGTGGAAGCCACAGAGCGCAAGGTGCTCTCTGCGCCCCTCCTTCGCCGGGAAGACGGCGGCTATGACATGAATTTCCCCGCCATTGAGGAGCACCTGAAAAACGGCGCCAAACTGATGATCCTCTGCAGCCCCCACAACCCTGTCTCCCGCCTGTGGAAGCAGGAGGAACTGGAGCAGCTGCTGGCCCTCCTCCGGCGCTACAACGTGCCCCTCATTTCCGATGAAATCCACGCTGATTTCGTCTATGCGCCGGGCAAGTTTGTGTCCATGCTGCGCCTGGCTTCCGAGAATGTCATCTGCCTGTGCGCCGCCAGCAAGACCTTCAACCTGGCGGGACTTCAGCAGGCCACCTGCCTGTGCAAGGATGAGGCCATCCGGGAAAAACTGCACAAGCAGGAGGCTTTCACCGGCGTGCGCAGCGGCAACATCTTTGCGCTGGAAGGCACCCGCGCCGCCTACAACGAGGGCGACGAATGGCTGGAAGGGCTGATGCAATATCTGGACGGCAACCGCAAGTACCTTTCTGAACTGGTGGCCCGGCTGCTGCCCAAGGCGGTGCTGACGCCCATGGAGGCCACCTATCTGGGCTGGCTGGACCTGCGGGCCTACGGCATGAACACCGAGGAACTGATGCAGCGCACTTCCGACGCCGGCGTTGCCTTCACCGGCGGCACCTTCTTCGGCCCGGAAGGCGACGGCTTCCTGCGGGTGAACATCGCCACCCAGCGCCGCTATCTGGAAGCGGGCATCCGCCGCCTGGCGGAAGTCCTCAAGGAGGCATAAATCCCCATGAACGCACCCTTTTCCATTGGCGGCCTGCGCCTGGAAACGGACAGGCTGCTCCTGCGGGCTTTTGCTCAGGATGATCTGGAGGATTTCTTCGCTTACGCTTCCGTGGAGGGCGTGGGAGAAATGGCGGGGTGGCCCCATCACGAATCCAGAGAAGTGACCCAGCGGATTCTGGACAGTTTCATCGCCGAGGACAAGGTGTTCGCCCTGTGTCTGAAGGAAACGGGGAAGGTGATCGGCTCGCTGGGTGTGGAAAAGTACGGCCTGGAGGACAAACTGTCCGAGTTCTTCCCCTACAAGGGCAGGGAAATCGGCTATGTGCTCAGCAAAGCCCACTGGGGCAAGGGCCTCATGCCGGAAGGCGTCAAAGCGGTGATCGACTATCTTTTCAATGTAGCCGACCTGGACTTCCTCACCTGCGGATACTACGCCTTCAACCGGCAATCCCGCCGGGTGCAGGAAAAGTGCGGCTTCCGGCCCTATCGCCGCCTGACAATGGACACCCGCATGGGCACCAAAGAAGAGGGCTACCTGAACCTGCTGGTCAATCCCCGCAAGGACATTCGGCTGATGTTTTCCCATCCGGAGACGCTGGTCGGAGGCTGGGAGGATTGATGTGGAGCTCCGCCCCACCAGGGGCGCTGCCCCTGCACCCCGGTCGGGGGGCGCCGCCCCCGACACCCCCGCCAAAGGGCAGCGCCCTCTGGACTCCTGCTTGTGGGGCTTTGCCCCACACCCCAGCAGGGCTCTGCCCCTGCACCCCGCAAGGGCCATTGGCCCTTGACCCTTCACCCGGAAATCCCGAAGGATTTCCGGGGTGTTCTTGTTTTGGGGTAGTCTGATGGATTTGGCTTGTCTTTGCCGGATAAACCAGGGGGCTTTCCGATCGCCCCCTGGACCCCCTCGGCTTGACCCCTACCGACAATCCTGAGCAAGTAACAAAGGAAAAACCGTTCCTTCTACTTACAAGTTAATATCCCTTCATCCGTAGGGGCGCCGAAGGATCCCAAAGGGCGATCGGAAAGCCCTTTGGCGGGATGTGGGGCAGAGCCCCACCTTACAAGGGATAGCGTTTGTTGGATGTTCTTTCTCAGGCCTGAGAAAGAACCAAAGAGGGCCAGAGGGGGTGTCTCAATTCATCCCACCCGGAGACACCCCCTCTGGACTCCCCCCTTTCCCCCGGTCTTGTGAGAGTTATTGGGTTGACTGCCCCTCAAACGCCTCGCGGGGGCGGCCCGTTTCGGGGTTGCCCCGATGGAGTCCGTGTGCGGCGACGGAGCGCCGCACGCCGGAACTGTTGTGGAGGTTGTTGTCTGATGCCTATTTCATGTCTTTGCCGGTACAACCAGGGGGCTTTCCGATCGCCCCCTGGACCCCTTCGGCTTGACCCCTACCGGCAATCTTGAGCAAGCAACAAAGGAAAGCCGTTCCTCCAACAAGCAGGTTACAACCCTAAACAAGAGATGGGACTCCGAAGGTTTCCAAAGGGCGATCGGAAAGCCCTTTGGTCGCCCGTGAGGGCGAAACCTCACCTTGGATAAAGGATTATCCGTTTCTAATCCGATACCTGTTGCACGTTTTCCCCACAGCAACCAGGGGGCTTTCCGGTCGCCCCCTGGACCCCTTCGGAGCCCCCTCCGATGATAGTTGACCGAACAATAAACAAGGGAAAATCACACTAATAGAAAATCCCCCAAGCCCGTCAGGGCTTGGGGTGATGGGTCAAGGGCCGATGGCCCTTGCGGGGTGCAGGGGCGGGGCCCCTGCCGGGGTGTGGGGCGGAGCCCCACAAGCAGGAGTCCAGAGGGCGCAGCCCTCTGGTGCAGGGGCGGAGCCCCTGCTTACAGTTCCATCCTCCCCACCAGCGTGGCGTCGCCGTCCACCTGACGGCCATTGAGGCCCACGGGGTCGCCGGGGCGTTCCAGTTCGCCGGACTGGTTGTCGAAGGGATCCACCCGGAAATGCTCCATTGCCGGAGTGATGGGCGCCTGATACTGCCGGTTGGCGGCCATGCGCATGGGGTCAAGGTTGCCGAAATAGAAGGCATGGCGCACAGGATTGCCGTTGCGATATGCGCCGCCGCCAAAGGACGGATCACAGAACAGCCAGCCCCAGCCGGACAGATAGAACTGCGCCCAGTCGTGGCTGCCGCTGTAGTTGGGATCAATGGACAAGCCGCTTTGCCAGCGGGCGGGGATTCCGCCAATGCGGCACAGGCAGATGAACAGCAGCGCCTGCAGGCCGCAGTCGCCCTTGGCGTTCACGGCGCAGTATTCCCCGTGGTCATCAATCTGGAAATAATCCCGCATGAAGGAATACTTCACCTTCGTGGTGATGAACTCGTAGTACCGCCAGGCTTTTTGAGCATCAGAGGCAGCGCCGGCAGACAGTTCCGCTTCCAGCGCCTTCAGGTAAGGCGTGAAGCGGATGTAGGCGCCTTCTTCCGCAAGATCAGCGGGCGTTACCGGCAGTTCATCCGGGTACAGCGGCGCTTCAGGCGCTATCTGATGCAGGGGGTCGGCGTAGCGGATGGTGCTGATGTAATCGTAGCGGATGGCGAACTTGTCGCCCTTTGCCCATTCCTTCTGCTGATACGCCGTGCGGGCGACAGCGGTTTCCGGGGCGATTTCATCCGGCGTGCCTTCCAGCAGGCGGATGTCCCTCTGCTGGGCGCAGGGGATGGGGAAAGGCAGCCACGCCCGATACACGCCGGGCTGGAAGGCGTCATCGGAGGGATACACGGCGGTTTCCATTTCAATGCGATAGGAAAGGGAGCCGTTTGTGCGGATCTTTTCGATCATGGGATCCAGCCAGGGCGACTTGCCGTCCACGGTCTTGCCCATGCGGGCCATCATGTCAGGATACTTTTCCAGCGTACGGTGGAAGCGCAGGAAGTACCGCTTTTCCCCCTCAATGAAAATAAAGTCGATTTTGCCTGCCAGTTCCAGGGCGTCGAATTCATCGGCGGTGAAATCAGCCACCAGTTCCTGCATTTTGGCAATGGCCTGCTCCCTGTTCCAGGGATACTGGGTGGGCAGGCGGCGGATGCGCTCCGCTTCCGTTTCCAGCCGCTGGCGCAGCATCAGGGGCAACTCCTCCTGCAGGCGCAGCCCAATGGCCGCCAGCGCGCCGGAGAGATCACCGGCCCACTTGCGCTTGAGAATGTCCTCCGGCAGGGGCATGGATAGGGTATCAATGTATGTCTGCTTCATGGTGACCTCCTGACAACTCGGTGGGGATGAGAGTATTGTAGCACAGAAAGGGCGGGGAGGAAAGAGTTTTGGTTGACTTTCCGAGAGGGAACTGATGTGGTGAATGAAAAAGAGATAGTCTCGTGGAATACAACAGCTTTTTCTCTTGATCAATTACAGGTGGGCTTGCACCCTGCTGGAGATATGCAAGATAGCGCTTCAGTTGTGTTTGTAGTTTCATTGCTTACACCTCCTGTATAAGAGTATAGCAGATGAAACAGGTACAGGGGGAGGGGGGTCAAAGAGCCTCCCCCGCTCACCCCTCCTCCACTTCCGCCCGCAGCAGCTCCACGGCGTGCTTTTCTACACGGGAGACATACGACCGGCTGATGCCCAGCGTTTCCGCCACCTCGTGCTGAGGGTGCATCACGCCGTCCGTCAGGCCGTAGCGCATTTCAATCACCAGCCGCTCCCTCGCCGGTAACTTTTTCAGCGCCTGATGCACCTTTTGCAGGGTGATGGAGCGCAGCACCTCCTCTTCCACCGCATCGGCGTCCGTACCCAGAATGTCCTGAAAGGTAATGTCGTTGCCTTCGCCATCTGTACCGATGGGATCGGACAGGGACACATCCCCCTGACTCTTTCTGGACGCCCTGAGCACCATCAGGATTTCGTTCTCGATGCACCGGGCGGCGTATGTCCCCAGGGCCGTTCCGGCGCCGGCACGGTAGCTGTTCACCGCCTTAATCAACCCGATGACGCCTACGGAGATCAGATCATCCGCCCCGTACCCCGGCACGGCATACTTGCGGGCGATGTGGCTCACCAGGCGCAGATTGTGGGTGATGAGCCGCTCCCGTGCGGCCTCGCTGCCCTCTATCATCTCCTGTATGCACTGATTTTCCTCCTCCCGGCTCAGGGGCTTGGGGAATTCCGACCGGCCGGTGATGTACCCCAGAAAGAAAAGGCACTGCTGCATCAATGCCGGCAGCAGCGCAGAAATCAGTTCCGTCATGCGCATCCCTCCCGGTGGATGGTATGCGGGGATGGTCTCGGAAATCATGCTTTTGGAAAACAATCAGTGGTGCGAGGGGCGCTGTTTGAAAAACTTATTTTCAGTGCCTGACTACCCGCTGTCAGCGGCGTTGCCAATCGTACAAAACCCGGTCAACCAGCCTCCGATACTGCCATTCTGGTCCGCTGCTCATCATTTCCAGCACAAGCGCTTCCAGCTCGGATTTTTTCATGGCGTGAATGGCGTGGAGCAGATTGTTGAGTTCCTGTTCCTGTTGAAGAAGCGCTCTGTCCTCCTGGCTGTCAACGTCATCCTTCCACAGAATGGCTTCCTGCGGGAAAAGAGTGAAATACAGCGCCACCTGATGTTTGCAGTTAATGCGCTTACCATCGGCGTGTGGGCAGTTGCAGGTGCATTTCCGGGGGTGAGCGACGTCCAGATGCACCTGATATTGATTGCCTTCAGTGCCGGCAACCACGCCAAACACCTGGGTGTCGCTGATGCGATGCGTGATCACCGCTTTTTTCGCCTGATAATATTCGTAACCACGCCACTGCGACTGAAAACTGGCACAATTGAGGATTCCCATCGATACCTCCTGAGAAAGGTGAAATGTGTTGCGCGTGCGTATGCTGATTACATTATAGATGAAATTTCTGCGAAAAGTCAAACGAAGTGGCGAAAGAATCCCTTCTCACCCAAAAGGAATCCGCCAAAAAGAAGGAAAAAGGCGCATCCATCGGGAAATGTGTAAGGAGTGAAAGTATGCCATGCCCACAAATGCTGAATAGATTTGATGAGCAAGACGGAGGAAGATTTTATGAAGGGTATCATCCTTGCTGGCGGCGCCGGAACGCGCCTGTATCCCCTGACCATGGTGACGTCCAAGCAACTTCTCCCGGTATACGACAAACCCATGATTTATTATCCCCTGTCCACCCTGATGCTGGCGGGGATTAAGGACATTCTCATTATTTCTACGCCGGAAGACACGCCCCGGTTTGAAAATCTGCTTGGGGACGGAAACCAGTTCGGGCTGAATCTGTCCTACAAAGTCCAGCCCTCCCCCGACGGCCTGGCTCAGGCGTTCCTGCTGGGTGAAGAGTTCATCGGCGACGATGCCTGCGCCATGGTGCTGGGCGACAACATCTTCTATGGAAACGGATTTTCGAAAATCCTGAAGGCCGCTGTGGAGAATGCGGAAGAAAATGCCAGTGCCACCGTGTTCGGCTACTATGTGACCGACCCGGAGCGTTTCGGCATCGTGGAATTCAACGACGAAGGCCGTGTGATTTCCGTGGAAGAAAAGCCGGCGCAGCCCAAGAGCAACTATGCCATCACCGGTCTGTATTTCTACCCCAAGGGCGTTTCCGCCATGGCGCACAAGGTCAAGCCCTCCGCCCGTGGCGAACTGGAAATCACCACGCTGAACGACCTGTACCTGCAGTGCGGCCGGCTGGACGTGCAGCTGCTGGGCCGTGGCTTTGCCTGGCTGGACACCGGCACCATGGATTCCCTGGTGGAGGCTGCCGATTTCGTGCAGATGGTGGAAAAGCGCCAGGGCATCAAGATTTCCGCCCCCGAGGAAATTGCCTATAAGTACGGCTGGATCAGCAAGGAAAAGCTGCTGGAATCTGCTGAACGCTACGGCAAATCGCCCTACGGCACGCATCTGAAGGCCGTGGCGGAAGGAAAGGTGCGTTACTGATGAAGCGAATCGACACCAAACTGGAAGGCGTGTGCATCATCGAGCCCGATGTGCACGGCGACCACCGCGGCTATTTCATGGAGACCTACTCCACCAAGACCTTTGCCGACCTGGGTATCAACAATGTGTTCGTGCAGGACAACCAGTCCTTCTCTGCCCAAAAGGGCATTCTGCGGGGGATTCATTTCCAGAATGCGCCCATGGCCCAGGCCAAGCTGGTGCGGGTCACCAAGGGGGCCGTGCTGGATGTGGCGGTGGACCTGCGCAAGGGCAGCCCCACCTACAAGCAGTGGGTGGCGGTGGAACTGACTGCCGACAACAAGCGGATGCTGTTCATCCCCCGGGGATTCGGTCACGGCTTTGTGACCCTGACCGAAAACGTGGAGTTCTGCTACAAGGTGGACAACCTCTACTCCAAGGAGTGCGACCGGGGCATCCGGTTCAACGACCCCTCCATCGGCGTGGACTGGGGCATTTCCGATCCCATCCTGAGCCAGAAGGACACCACCAGCCCCATGCTGGACGACAGCGATTGTAACTTTGTTTACGGAGAGATTTAAGGAGATAGATACCCATGAGCAAGACCATTATCGTGACCGGCGGCGCCGGTTTCATCGGCAGCAACTTCGTGTTCCATATGCTGGACAAGTACCCGGACTATCGCATCATCTGCCTGGATAAGCTGACCTACGCCGGCAACCTGTCCACCCTGAAGCCCGTGATGGACAATCCCAACTTCCGCTTTGTGAAGGCGGACATTTGCGACCGGGACGCCGTGTTTGCCCTGTTCGAGGAAGAACATCCCGACATCGTGGTGAACTTCGCTGCGGAATCCCACGTGGACCGCTCCATCGAAAACCCCGGCGTGTTCCTGCAGACCAACATCATGGGCACCCAGGTGATGATGGACGCCTGCCGCAAGTACGGCATCGAGCGCTACCATCAGGTGTCCACGGACGAGGTCTACGGCGATCTGCCCCTGGATCGCCCCGACCTGTTCTTCACCGAGGAGACCCCCATCCACACCTCCAGCCCTTACTCCTCCTCCAAGGCGGGCGCCGACCTGCTGGTGCTGGCCTATCACCGCACCTTCGGCCTGCCGGTGACCATCAGCCGCTGCTCCAACAACTACGGCCCCTACCACTTCCCGGAGAAGCTGATTCCGCTGATGATCGCCAACGCCCTGGCTGATAAGCCCCTGCCTGTCTACGGCACCGGCGAGAACGTCCGCGACTGGCTGTATGTGGAAGACCACTGCAAGGCCATTGACCTGATCATCCACAAGGGCCGTGTGGGCGAGGTGTACAACATCGGCGGCCACAACGAGATGGCCAACATCGACATCGTCAAAATCATCTGCAAGGAACTGGGAAAGCCCGAATCCCTCATCACCTACGTTGGCGACCGCAAGGGCCACGACCTGCGCTACGCCATCGACCCCACCAAGATTCACAGCGAGCTGGGTTGGCTGCCGGAAACCATGTTCAAGGACGGCATCAAGAAGACCATCCAGTGGTACCTGGACAACAAGGACTGGTGGCAGGAGATTATCTCTGGCGAGTATCAGCAGTACTACGATAAGATGTACAGCAACAGGTAAAGGAGAAACGCATGAAGGTATTTGTAACCGGCGTCAACGGTCAGTTGGGCCATGATGTGGTGAATGAACTGCTGGCCCGGGGCGTGGAAGCCATTGGCAGCGACATCACCCCGGCCTATTCCGGTGCCCAGGATGGCACGGCGGTGTGTGCCGCTTCGTACATCCAGTTGGACATCACCGACCGGCAGGCGGTCAGCGCTACCATCAGCCAGACAAAGGCAGATGCGGTCATCCACTGCGCCGCCTGGACGGCGGTGGACGCAGCCGAGGACGAGGAAAATCAGCCCAAAGTGCGCGCCATCAACGCTGATGGCACGAGGCACATCGCCCAGGCCTGCAAAGCCGCCGGGGCGAAGATGCTCTACATCAGCACGGATTACATCTTTGACGGTCAGGGCACCGAGCCCTGGAAGACTGATTGCACCGACTACGCCCCCCTGTGCCACTATGGCCAGACGAAGTTGGAGGGCGAACTGGCGGTGCGGGAGACGCTGGACAAGTACTTCATCGTGCGCATCGCCTGGGTGTTCGGCAAGAACGGCAACAATTTTGTCAAGACCATGCTGAAACTGGCGGACAAGTACGACACCCTGCGGGTGGTGTGCGACCAGATCGGCACGCCCACCTACACGCTGGACCTGTCCCGTCTGCTGGCGGACATGATTGCTTCCGACAAGTACGGCGTCTACCACGCCACCAACGAGGGCGGATACATCTCCTGGCACGAATTTGCCACAGAAATCTTCCGCCAGGCGGGCAAGAATGTCACCGTGCACCCCGTCACCACCGCAGAATACGGCCTGAGCAAGGCCGCCCGGCCCTTCAACAGCCGTTTGGATAAGAGCAAGCTGATGGCAAACGGCTTTGAGCCCCTGCCAGAGTGGAAGGATGCGCTGAAGCGGTATCTGGCAGAGATTCTGGGGCAAGTGGGAGAGACTGACTGAAGACTATCGGCGGAGAGTCTCGCAGGAGCGCCTACTTCTATCATAATGCTACACTTCCGAAAAGAAACAATCATTTACGGGGCCCTGCCCCCGATACTCCCCCCCGCAAGGGCCATTGGCTCTTGACCCATTACCCCGAAGCCAGAGGCTTCGGGGGATTTTTTGTGAGGGGTATTTTCATTTGTTTGTTGTTCGGACAAGTAACAACGGAGGGGACTCCGAAGGGGTCCAGGGGGCGACCGGAAAGCCCCCTGGTTGTTGCGGCAAGCAGTGAAACAGGTATCGTATTAGATTTGGGACAGCCTTCTGTCCGAGGTGGGGTTTCGCCCTCATGGGCGACCAAAGGGCTTTCCGATCGCCCTTTGGAAACCTTCGGATGCAAGTAGTCTTATTTGGCCCTTGACCCATCACCTCGAGCCTTGACGGGCTTGGGGGATTTTTATTGAGGGGGATTTTCCTTTGTTTATTGTTCGGACAACTATCATCGGAGGGGACTCCGAAGGGGTCCAGGGGGCGATCGGAAAGCCCCCTGGTTGCCCCTGCAAAGATAAGAAACAGGTATCCGACAAGACACTCCACAACAGTTCCGGCGTGCGGCGCTCCGTCGCCGCACACGGACTCCATCGGAGCAGCCCCGAAGCGGGCCGCCCCCGCGAGGCGTTTGTGGGGCAGTCAACCCAATAACCCACACAAGACAGGGGGAAAGGGGGGGAGTCCAGAGGGGGTGTCTCCGGGTGGGATGAATTGAGACACCCCCTCTGGCCCTCTTTGGTTCTTTCTCAGGCTTGAGAAAGAACACCCGACAAGCGCTATCCCTTGCAAGGTGGGGCTCTGCCCCACACCCCGGTCGGGGGCCCTGCCCCCGCCACCCCCGCCAAAGGGCTTTCCGATCGGTCCGCCTCCGCTTCGCTCCGGAAACTCGCCTTCGGCGACTGCCCACTGGGCAGTTCGTTTCCTTTGGAAACCTTCGGGCTCCCTCCGGATGGAGAAGTATTAACCTGTTTGTTGAAGGAACGGTTTTCATCGATTCGGGAAAGTCTACTTACAAGGATGCAGACCGAAGGGGTCCAGGGGAAACCTTCGGCGCCCCTCCGGCCATACAATTTGGAGCATGATGGTTGGGGAACGACTTTCCCTCTTGCCGGCAACGCCTTCCTCCTTATCCCCACCCATATCCACACCCAACCTCGCCTTATCCCCACGATTTCCGCACTTGCCCACATTTTATCCAGCGGTTATCCACAAAGAAGAGTGGGTTATCCACATGGTTATCCACAGAAAGGCGAGTCGAGCGGCTCTTTTCCGCACAAAAAAGCGGATGGCCGTCGCCATCCGCATGGGTGCCAGATATTCAGTTGGACGAATCAGTCTTCGTCATCCAGGTCGTTGTCAGCATTGAGTTTGGTGCCGGCAATATCAATCAGTTTCGCCTCAAGTGCCTGGTCTTCCACGGGGACGAATTCCTCTACTTCATCACCGTTCTCATCGGTGGAGGGAACCACCTTCATGATGTAGCAGGCGATCTCTTCCTGCTCCTCGGATTCGTCGTCCTGGGCGCACTGTGCTACCTGCTCAGGCTGAGCGGACTCCTCGTTGACAGTCTCCGTGAGAATAGCATATTCTTCACCGTTGTAGAAAAAGTAGTCAACGATATCAAAGAGCGTGGTATTACCTTCTTCGTCGGTCATTTCGATCCGGTCGGAGAAGTCCGCTTCTTCCAACTCCTGGTCAGTGATATGCTGCTCTTCTTGGTTCAACGGTAACACCTCTTTTCTGCTTCGTCCAAAGCGGGATCGGGAACGATGCGGTGCTTGTTCACTCCTGCCGCTGACCGCCAGCACAACGCATCTGCTATGTTATGCCGTACTGTTTCTTTCTTGGCGGCCCCGGAGGTAACCCACGACTTGCTTCCGCATTTCCCGGGGGATTCAGGGTCTCTCCACTTTCAGAGCCCTTTCTCTTCCCTTCTCTTTGTCGCACCTTTATTATACACAACCATGGTGGATTTGGCAAGGTTTTTGCCAAAAGTTTTTATTTTGACTTTTCTTCGGCCCTGTGATATAATAATATGTAGAGCGTATCACCGGGCGTCCGCCGTCAGTTGGGCTTCTTTTTTTTGAGGGGCGTCTTGGTGCCGTCGGGCTGCTGGATCACCGTGTTCTCCAGGATGGACGCCAGATTCTCCTTGAATCCGTCGATGTATTCCCGGCGAAGGACGGCCTGCTCCTGCATTTCCGCTTCCGTCAGGCCCACGGTCTTCTTCTTCCGGGCCAGTTCGTTGATGCGGTCAATCTTCCACTTTTCCATGTTGAAATATCCTCCTGACAGGGGTGAATGTTATGGTTGAAGGCAAATGGTTTGCGCCCGGCGCAGAGATTTCCGTGCCGATGAGCATCCGCAGCGCCGTGTTCGGCCGGGGCGAAGATTCGCTGGATGAATCCAGCTGGAACGTCATCGTCTGGCATGACGGCGCCGCCAGCGCCACAGGGCGCATCTGGTGGCAGGAAGGGGCCTACTGGCTGGGAGACATCGCCGTTCTGCCCGAAAAGCGGGGAATGCGCCTGGGCGACCTGACGCTGCGCCTGTTGCTGTTCAAGGCAGAAAGCCACGCCGCTTCCATGATCCGGCTGATTTCCCCCGCAGATACTGCCGCTTTCTTCGCCCGCCTGGGCTTTCAGGCGGAAAAAACGCTGGCGACGGGTCAGGTGCAGATGTTCCTCAAGGGCGAAGACCTGTGCCTGGATACCTGCAAAGGCTGCAAGAAGAACTGCCCCAAGGCCTGCTGAGTTACTTGCGGTTGGAAAGCTTCCGCACGCCCAGGGTCAGGCTGGTGATGACCGCCATGCAGGCAATCAGCACGGTATAATACAGCCATTTGTACGGGCCGCGGTCCACCCGGAATTCCATCCAGATACCCACGCCGATACAGGCGACCACTGCAAGCCACAGCGCCAGCTGATGGCTTGTTTTGATGTTGCCCTTTTTCGCTGCCCGCACACAGAAGATAATCAGCACCACCACGGCGCCCACCAGGAACAGAATCTGCTGCAGGCGGACAAAGTGGAAGATGATCATGTGGCCGTCGCTGCGCAGACTTTCCATGATGACCTGGGTGGTGCCCAGCAGGGAAAGGGTGACCAGCGCCGTATCGCCGGAGGGGATGGCCTTATTGCGAATGACCCAGCAGGTGATGATGACAAACAACACCAGCGCCACGGCGGCCTCATAGCGGTACACCGGGTGCACCAGGAAGCCGTAGCCGTCGTCCACGCACAGGGCACTTAGCCAGTCATAGCTGGGGGAACGGCCCAGGCCCAGTTCCGTGAAGCCTTCAAACAGGCGCTCTGTCATCAGGGCGGGCAGGACGCCGTACATGGCGCCGTCCAGCATAACGCCGGCGGATGTGCGGGTCCACTTGCCGCAGATCACCGCTGCAAGAAGGATGCCGGCGATCACGCCCGTCATGGCATAGCCGCCATCCCAGAAGCGCAGCGCCAGCGCCGGATTGGACAGGGTCTCCCAGTAGTAGGTCACATTGCCCAGCACAAACACCAGCCGGCCCATCACAAAGGCCAGAGGCAGCGCCAGGAAGGCAAAGCGCACCGTCACCGGGAAAGTCACGCCCTTGCGGGACCAGTACAGGCCCGACGCCGCAAAGAGCACCAGCATCGACAGGGCAGCGCCCAGACCGAACATGGTTACAGGCTGCCCGAAGAGGGAAAACACTTCACCCATGGATTATTCCTCCGTGGTTTCTTCGGTGGATTCTTCCGGCATGATCGTCGTGCAGAAATAGATGATGTCGCTCACGTCACGCTCGGCCTTTTCAGACTTCTTGGAGAAGTTGGCATCATTGAAGAACATCAGGGCGCTGTTGCCGCCATCCAGATTATAAGCAGTGACGCAGCCCTTGCTGAACATAAACTCCGCCAGCATCGCCACGGTGCAGCCGCCGGACTTCTTCGTGGAGCCGTCGGGGTTGGTGATGGTCACGGTGCGGCCCTCGCCGCCATCCACCACCACCAGCAGGTATTCCATCGGACCCAGCTGGCCGATGGCGCAGCGGGGCTCCTTGCCGGTGACGTTGCCCAGCACATACTTGGGGTCGATTTCCTGCAGGAAGCCATCCACCACCAGCGCCGGGCCGAAGTTAAAGACATTCACCAGCGTGTGGGTGTCCATCATGGTCTTGAGCTGGTCGGCGTCGGAGTCCAGAATGATGTGCATATCGCCGTTTTCATCGGTGATGAGCATATCCCTGGCCTTGACGGGCTTCTTGCGGAATTCCTCCGTCATGCGCACCACGTAGCCGTACTTGTCCTTGACGAAGAAATCGCCGCCGATGGCCACCACCGCATTGTTGTTGCGGGAGATGGTGGAAACGTGGTCGGTCTTGTTGAGGTTGTTGGGGTTGGCCAGGGCCGTGCGCAGCTGGGAAGGATCGGTGATCTTCACATGAGCCACGTTGAAATGGGCGTTGCCGAACCATTCCCTGTACATCTCCACGGTGAGGGTTTCGTCCTCATAGCCCATCTCGGTGAAGTTTTCCGCCGCAGGTTCCGGCGGCACGGTGAAATCAAAGGGCAGGGCGTTGGCGGATTCTTCCGCAGGAGCGGCGTCTTCCGCCAGGGCATACAGGGGCAGCAGCGCCAGAATCATCAAAACAGCAAGCAGTTTACGCATGGAAAAACCTCCTCAGAACATCAAGATCAATCAAACAGGAACGCATATTCATCGTCCACATCAGCAGGACCTTCGTTCATATATTCCTGCTGGGTTTCCATGGACAGGCTGCCCGCAGGCACGGCCACGCTGAAGCCCGCCAGCATCACCAGCGTCATCAGCAGCAAAAGCACCGTCACAGATTTCTTCATTGCTTCTCTTCCTCCCGGAAAACCCACTTGTTCTGCACCCGGTAGCTGAGCAGATACAGCACCACATCCACCACGATCTTCATGGGCACATGGAGCAGTCCGGGCAGACCCAGAGATTCCAGCAGCGCCATGCTGCCGGCGGAGGCGCACAGGATGATGAGCGCCAGCATCGCATACCGCAATGCAGTGCGCTTGACGTCCTTCTTGAAGCGGAAGACCAGATTGCGGTTGAACAGGAAGTTGCAGGGTGCAGAGATCAGCCGGGCGATCACCGTGGCAGCCCCGGCGGTGATGAGCATCCCGAAGACCGTCTTGCCGTCCAGCAGGGCGAACACGCCGGTGTCAATCAGGAAGGACGCCAGCGACGCCCCCATGAACTTGATGAAGTTGCCCAGAATCACCTTGTAGATTCTGTAACTGTCCCGGATGGGGTGGAAATGGGTGCCGGCGTTGTCGTTTTCATACACCGTTTCGATGGTGACGGGCACCATATCGATGTTGGCCCGGGCGCAGGCGATGAGCACGTTCATCTCGTACTCAAACCTCTCGCCGGAAACATCGATCATAAAGGGCAGGTCTTCCCGGCGGAAGGCTCTGAGGCCTGTCTGGGTGTCGGGCAGATAGCGGCCATACAGCGCCCAGAACACCGCAGAGGTGATCTTGTTGCCGTTGCGGCTCTTGAAAGGCACCTGGGGCAAAGTGAAATCCCGGCTGCCCAGATACAGCGCCCGCTTGCCTGAGTGCAGTTCGCCCGCCAGCTTGATGCAATCAGGAACGGTGTGCTGACCGTCCGCATCGGCGGTGATGACGCCGTCTGCTTCGGGAATCTGCTCCAGAATGTAGCGATAGCCCGTCTTGAGGGCACAGCCCTTGCCCTTATTGACCTCATGATGGAGCACCGTGCAGCCATCCATGGCGTCCAGCTGGGCGAAAATGGGCTGATAGCTCTCGCTGGAGCCGTCGTCCACAATCACCACCCGGGAAAATCCGCTCTCAAACAGCGTTTCCACATACTTGGGCAGACGGTCATCCGGCTCCAGAGAGGGAATGAGCATCACAGCATTGATGGGCTTTGTCATCCGCAGGTCACACCTTTCGGGTTTCATCTTGGGAGGCCGCAGCCTCCTGCTCAGTTCAGTTCTGTGTCGATATAATCCACCACCAGCGGCGTCACATCGGCGCCGGCGTGGCGGGAAAGAATGGCTATCAGGTCCTCCCGGATCGCCAGAGAGAAGCAGTATTGCTGCTGATACTCCCGCAGGGCCGCCTCCAGCGTTTCCTTGCCCATGTAGGTTTCCAGCGCCGTCCACAGCGCCGCACCCCGGCGATACACCGCCTGGGTGTAGGTGGACAGGGAGGGAAAATAATCAAGGGGCGCACCAGGGGTCAGTCCCGGCTGATAGGTGATGCGCAGCGCCGTTTCAATGCGGGTGAAGGCCACTTCCTCCCGCACGGATTGACCATGCACATCTTCCAGATAGCACAGCAGGGCGTATTCGCACAGGGATTCATCCTGCCATGCCTGACGCCATCCGTCCGAGCCCACCTGAATGCCCCACCACTGGTGGGCAACCTCATGGGCCACGGCGTATTCGAGGTTTTCGCCGCCCTGGGCAATCAGCCTGTCGCTGATCATGACCAGTCCGGGGTATTCCATGCCGCTGAAGGAGAAATGCACTTCCGCCAGCGTCAGCACGGGATAGCGGTACTCGCCGAAGCGCCTTTCGTAGGCTTCCAGCGCCCGCTGGGCCGTGTCCAGCACGGCAGCGGCATCCTGTCCATCCCGCACATAGCACTCAAGCAGCGTGTCCCCCGCCATGCGGGCCGCCGTCTGCACATCCCGGTACAGCACCAGGGCAAAGTCCCGCATGGCGTATCCGGTGAATTCATGCACCGTCGTGTCCGCTTCCTGCCGGGTCTCCCCCGGTGCAGAAGCCGCCGCCGTCCAATTTGACGGCGTCCGCAGGCGCACTTGCCAGTTCACGCAGGGCGACACGAAGGGATCGCCCACCGGCACATATTCGCCCGTGTGCCATTCGCCTCTCAGCCATGCCGCCGGGGTGGGAAACACATTGCCCAGCGTCACCATACCGTCGTAGTGGCCGAACCGGCTGGCACATTCGGGGATGTCCACGGTATATTTGAGGGTCACGGTCACGGCGCTGCCTGCATCCCATTTGGCGGGGACGGACAGCACGGTGCAGGCGTCATCCAGCCAGGAATACAGCACCCATTCGCCGTCCAACTGCACGCCGGAGAGCGTCAATCCGCCGGAGACGAACATATCGCCATAGGACGGCAGGAACAGTTCCTCCGATGCGGCGGGAGAGGTTTCCTGCTGCAAATATGCGCCGGAATAACTGCGAAGCACCACGGCGCTTTGATCCTGCCCGGTGCGGTTTTCAAGGCGCATGGTCTGGGTGGCCGTCAGGGTCATGTCATCGGGATTGAATACGGCGTCCACCGTGATGCCATCCATCCCGGCACTGTCCGCCACAAGGGATTCGCTCGCCCTGGGGGCCGGCAGATGGGCAGCATCCTGACGGTTCATCAGCAATGTAATCACCAGCGCTGCTGCCAGCAGCATCACCAGCACCACCGCCATGGCGACCCAGAAAGCCTTGCGGCGCTCCGAGCGGCTCAATCCTGCCATGATTCCCTTCTTGCCCATGCATACTCCTTCCGGCACAGCACACACCATACCAACCTATATTATACAACAAAACAACGCCCGTGGCAATTCCAACCCTGCAGGATTCTTCTCTCCATCGGTAAATTCTTTGTGAATTTCCCGGAGAAATCTCCCCAAATGGGAAGAAAAATCCGGCGAGATATGTTATACTGGTTGTAATGACCCCTGAAATGTTCCATGCGGAGGTTGATGTACGAATGCGCCGAGTGCTGCTGATCGCCCTGATTCTTTCCCTGATGCTGCCCACCTTTGCCCTGGCAGATCAGACCGTCCTGATGACATTCACCGGCGACGTGGTGCTGGGCGGCGAGCCGGATATCGCCAGAGATCCCAAGTCCTTCACCAGCGTACATAAAAAAGAAGGCGACGAGTATTTCTTCGCCAACGTGATGGATCTGTTCAAAGCGGATGACCTGACCGTCATCAACTTCGAAGGCGTTTTTCAGGAAAACAACAATGGCGCCGTCAAGGACAAGACCTATCTTTTCCGCGCCCACCCGGACATGGTCAGTATCCTAACCGCCAGCAGCATTGAGGTGTGCAACCTGGCCAACAATCACTCCCGGGATTACAATCAGGCCGGCTACCTCCGCACCCAGCAGACCCTGACGGAAAACAACATCGGCTGGTACGGAAAGAAGGAACACTTCATCTGGGAAAAGGGCAACATCAAGATTGCCTTCATGGGCCTGAACACCACGGAATACTATGACAACCGCGCCTGGTTCCGCCAGGAAATTCCCCGGCTGAAAAACGAGGAAGGCGTGGACATGGTGATTTTCACCTTCCACGTGGGCCACGAATACGCCCGGTTGCACATCAAGCGTCAGGCGGAATACGCCAAGGCTGCCATCGACGCCGGCGCTGATCTGGTGATTGAGCATCATCCCCACGTGGTTCAGGGCACAGAGGTCTACAACAACCGCACCATCTTCTATTCGCTGGGCAACTGCTCCTTCGGCGGCAACTTCAACATCGGCCATCACTTCGAAGACCCCAGCATCACCGCGCTGGAGAGTGTGATCGTCCAGGCGGAAATCACCTTTGATGACGACGGCAACTACAAGGGCCAGCAGATGAAACTCTATCCCATCCACACCTCCGGCACCTTCCCCCAGAGCAACTATCAGCCCGTGCGGGTCACCGGCGAAGACGCCCAGCGGGTGATGGAACTCATCCAGAACGACACCCCCTACGAGTTGTCCCCCTTTGATGAAACCCTCGGTTACGCCCTTCAGCCCTACGTCCCCGCAGAGTGACCAGGGGCTCTGCCCCTGGACCAAAGGGCTTTGCCCTTTGGAAACCCAGTCGGGGGCGCCGCCCCCGACACCCCTTTTGCGGGGCTTTGCCCCGCACCCCAGCAGGGGCTCTGCCCCTGCACCCCGCAAGGGGCATTGCCCCTTGACCCATCACCCCAAGCCCTAACGGGCTTGGGGGATGTTTTTTACGTAGGTTTTTCCTTTCGGGCTATTCTTTTGTGCGAGGAGAGGGTTTCGCCCTCACGGGCGACCAAAGGGCTTTCCGATCGCCCTTTGGAAACCTTCGGAGTCCCATCTCTTGTTTAGGGTTGTAACCTGCTTGTTGGAGGAACGGTTTCTTGTGTTACTTGTTACGAAAAGTAAGAAGGGGTGCGGCCGAAGGGGTCCAGGGGGCGATCGGAAAGCCCCCTGGTACTCCTGGCAAAACCGAGCAGCAGTTATCAGTCAAGAATCGCTACAACAGTTCCGGCGTGCGGCGCTCCGTCGCCGCACACGGACTCCATCGGAGCGACCCCGAAACGGGCCGCCCCCGCGAGGCGCTTGAGGGTAATTCAACCCAATAACCAACACAAGACAGGGGGAGCGGGGGGAGTCCAGAGGGGGTGTCTCCGGGTGGGATGAATTGGGACACCCCCTCTGGCCCTCTTTGGTTCTTTCTCAGGCCTGAGAAAGAACACCCAACAAGCGCTATCCCTTGCAAGGTGGGGCTCTGCCCCACACCCCGCCAAAGGGCTTTCCGATCGCCCTTTGGAAACCTTCGGGCCCCCTCCGGATGAAGGGATTTTAGCGTGCTTGTTGAGGAAACGGTTTTCGTTGTTCCGGCAAAAACCACTCACAAGGATGCAGACCGAAGGGGTCCAGGGGAAACGAACTGCCCAGTGGGCAGTCGCCGAAGGCGAGTTTCCGGAGCGAAGCGGAGGCGGACCGATCGGAAAACCCCCTGGTTGCACCGGGAAAGACAAGACCGATTCACAAGACTACTCCAAAAAAGAAATCCCCGGAAATCCTTCAGGATTTCCGGGTGATGGGTCAAGGGGCGATGCCCCTTGCGGGGGCGTTGGGGGCAGCGCCCCCAACTGGGGTGTGGGGCAAAGCCCCACAAAGGGTTTCCAAAGGGCAAAGCCCTTTGGTGGGAAGATTTCCCTTTGCTCCATCGTTCCTATATCAGAGGAACCAACATCCCCTCCGGAGGTGCGTATGAAGAAAACAATGCTGCTGGTGCTGATGCTGCTGTGCGTGACGCTGCCCTTTTTTGCCATGGCGGAGGTTGCTCCGGAGGATATTTGGGAAGGCGTGATGACGCTCTCCCAGCGCCATGAGGACTGCGAGTTCACCGGCGCGGCCTATGTGCTGCTGGACAGCCGGGAAGAAGGCGGCAACACCGTGGTGACGCTGCGGGGTCAGATCAGCCACTTCGGGTTTATGGCCGGCAAGTTTCTGGTTCAGTCCGGCGGGGAATATCCCGCTGTGCTGACTTTTTCCCCGGACGGCACGCTCATCAGCGCTGAAACCACCATGGCCTATGCTGATCTGCCAAACCTGATGGGCCAGGCGCTGACGGACAAGTATCTGGCCATCCCGGAAAAGGAAATGGCCCGAATGAATGATGAAATCCGGGCGCAGGCAGAGGAATACCTGCGGGCGATCGGTCGCAGCGAGCCGGTAGCCATGTCCTATCGGGAAGTGGATCTGGACATCACGCCCATGCTGGTGCACGCCTCCAACTTCCGTATGTGCGCCGATGAAGGGTTTGACATCTATCTGTGTACCCAGGAAATCCTGACGCCCGACGGTACCCGGCAGTACCTCACCAAGGAATGGACGCCCGACGGCGTCATCAGCAAAGGCATGACCTACACGGTGAACGGTGTCACCCTGATGGCGGACGGCGAAACGGGCACCGAAACCCTCACCCGCACCCGGGCAGATACCGGCGAAGTGCTGGAAAAGCGTACCATTCGGGTGGAAGCGGACGCCCTGACCATCACCGTGGAGGACGCCTTCGGCAGAATCACCTATCAGTATGCCTACGACGGCAGGCAGTACCTGTATCCCACCGTGACGACTACCGGCGCCTGTCAGGTGGATGTTTCCCGCATCGAGCAGGAAAATCAGCAGCTGTTTGCGGCGCCTTCTGCGGAGGATGATGCGACACTCAAAGCGGCCCTTCCGCCCTATGGCGAGCCGCTGATGCTGGAAATCGCCCACCCCTACGCCGCTGCGCTGATGAAGGACTCCGGCGGGATGCAGCATCTGGTGCTGATGGCCCGGCAGGGGGAAGGCTGGCAGCTGGTGGCGGACGCCACCAAGGCGCTGCAGCAGGATCTCCTGCTGGACGACTTGTCTCTGTCGGATGCTTCCGGCAGGTTTGAACTGTCCTGGTCTTACGACACGGAGCATGTGCAGGCGACCTACACCTGCGCCATGAAGGAAAACGGCCAGTGGGGGCCTGTTTCCATGAAACTGAAGGAAACGTATCCCGATTATATTCACGACCGGCACGTGTATTGGGTGGGCTACACCCTCTGCCGCAGGGATCATTCCGAAACCGTGCAGGGGGAGAACTCCACCGACACGGTGTATCTGCCCATTCCGGCAGCAGAAGCCTATGATCATTTCCTCCTGCCGGCCTTTGACTGCTTCCATGACGCCTATTACTGGTATGAGGAAATGGATGGCTGGCCCTGGCATGATGTGCTGCGTGCCGCTGCCGGAGAACTGCTGCCCGGATACACCTTCATCAGGGGTGAAATGAGCCATCCTTATCAGGCAGTGCAGTTTCTGGTGGATACGCCGCAAAAGCAGCGGGTGCTGGTCATCTACACCGGCGATGACCTGATTTTCTCCTCCCCGATGCCGTCTGCTGCCGTGATGGGCGTGGAAAACTTCACGGACTGGCTGGCGCTGAGCAATGAAACGAGTTTTTCCTTCAATGTGGAAGAGAACAAGGCCACCGGCACCTGGGGCGTCCGCTCCACCATGGGCGGCGGCAGCGACTTGCTGATGTGGCACAACTGCATTCTGGATTTGAATGAGCAGACCATCTGCGTGGGCGATCACCCCTGGGATGACATCACCAGCATCGACTGGGAAACGGTGCCCCGCTCGATGCTGGACGCCATCGAGCAGACAGACAGCAGCCAATGGGCACTGGTGAACAATCCCGACCCGGCGGACAGGCTGCACCTGCGGGCGTCCAATTCCACCTCGGCTGAATCGCTGGGCAAGTATTACAACGGCACGCCCGCCCGGGTGCTGCAAAAGAAGGGCGACTGGGTGCAGGTGGACATTTTCGGCCGCACCGGCTGGATGATGAAGAAATTCCTCCTGATGGGCGATCACTTCGCCGTCAGTTATGCCGCCATGCCCCGGGTGTGGTCCAGCGACGGGCTGTACCTGCCCGGCCTGAACAGGACGCTGGTGCAGAATACGGAAATCTGGGTGCTGTCCGTGGGCGCCGATGTGTATCACATCTACCTGCCCTGGACCCACGAGGCCGACCTGGTGTCCAAGGACGTCATCGACGCCTGCGACTGGGAAAAGGAAATCCGCCCGTAACGAAACACTTTCCGGCACAGCAGAGGGATTTGCTGTGCCGGTTGTTGCGTTTTGGAGAGGGGGATGATACAATGGCGGGGAAGCGGAAAATCAGGAGATCAACAGGAGAACGGAAAATGATTAACAAATTGTGCAGAAGCATACTGGAGCAGGATAAGGCGCCCATCGTTGTGTGCGATGCGGCATCGAAAATCGTATATATGAATCCATCTGCCAAAACTCGCTATCACAAAGACCTGACAGGTCAAAGCATCAGGGATTGCCACCCGGCGAAGGCCAATCTGATGATTGACAAAGTGCTTGCATGGTTCCAAAAAAGCAAGGATAACAACATCATATATACCTTCCGCAACGATACGGAAAACAAAGACGTCTATATGGTGGCCCTTCGGGACGATCACGGCGACCTCATCGGATACTACGAAAAGCATGAATACCGTAACAGGGAAACCGGCGGATTGTATGCCTTTGAATGATCTGATTTCAATGTGCTGACTCGGTCACAGGCGCCCACCTCCCCCCGGCAGGAAAATTCTGCCCTGCGGCGAAATATTCACCTGTATCATTATTGCAAAAGCAGCCCCGGTGCTGGGCGGCGGAAAGGAGCGTGCCTGTGAAAGATCAGAAAACCCGGTCTTACTGGAAACAAAGGCCGAAAAAGGTGCGCTTCCGTTTCAAAAGCACTCCGCCGGAAAGAATCAGAATCGTACTGATGATCGTTGCCGCCCTTGTGGCTGTGACGTGCCTGATCCTTCTGGGGCGCTACGCCGTGGACTATTTTTCTGCCCGGGATGCCTCCGACGCCCTTCGTGCCGCTTATTATGATACCGCTGATGACGCCGTCGATGCGCCGGCTTCAGCACCCGCTGTGCCCACTGCATCCCCCACAATGGCGCCTGCGCCGGAAGCATCCGCCACACCCACCCAGACGCCCGCCATCAGCAGCCAGAATCTTCCGGCAGTGAAGTATCCCGACAATCCATGGTATCTTGTGCAGGACAAGTTTGACAAAGTCCGCCGCCAGAACAGCGATATCATCGGCTGGCTGACCATCGACGGCCTGCTGGATGAAGCCGTGGTGCAGCGGGACAACGCCTATTATCTGCGCCGGGATTACCGGGGGTATCACAACACCAACGGCGCTCTCTTCCTGGAAGAGGACTGCGACCTTCGCACCAGGCCCTACACGCTGATGATCTACGGCCACAACATGAAAACAGGCGCCATGTTCGGCTGCCTGCGCAATTATGAAAACCTGACGTTTTATCAGAATAACCCGCTGATTACCTTCGACTCCATCTACGAGGACGGACGGTATGTGATCTTCTCTGTGGCTACGGTGAGCCTTGCTTACGGCGACTGGAACTATCTTTCCGTCTTTGACCTGACCTCGGACATCATTCCCAGCCGGGAAAGGGAAATCGCCCGCCTGCAGTCCCTGTCACTGTATTCTTCTCCGGTGGACGTCCGGGCGGACGACCAACTCCTGCTGCTGGTCACCTGCGTGGATGATGAAGACGAGCGCCGCATTGTGGCTGCCCGCCGCATCCGCCCCGATGAGTCCGAAGACGCCATCATCAAAAAAGTCCAGCGCGTGCGGAAGTGGTGACCAGGGGGTTGCACCCCCTGGACCCCCTGTCGGGGGCGCTGCCCCCAGCAGGGGCTCCGCCCCTGCACCCCGCCAAAGGGCTTTGCCCTTTGGCATCCCCTTTGTGGGGCTCTGCCCCACACCCCGGCAGGGGCGCCGCCCCTGCACCCCGCAAGGGTCTTCGACCCTTGACCCATCACCCCAAGCCCAAGGGCTTGGGGGATTATTTGTATGTAGGATTCTCCTTTGTTTATTGTTCGGACAAGCAACAACGGAGGGGACTCCGAAGGGGTCCAGGGGGCGATCGGAAAGCCTCCTGGTTGTTCCGGCAAATAGGCGAAATAGTTCTCGTACCCGTTCCTCCACAATAGTTCCGGCGTGCGGCGCTCCGTCGCCGCACACGGACTCCATCGGAGCGTCCCCGAAACGGGCCGCCCCTGCGAGGCGTTTGAGGGTCAGTCAACTCAATAACCCTCATAAGACAGGGGGAAAGGGGGGAGTCCAGAGGGGGTGTCTCCGGGTGGGATGAATTGAGACACCCCCTCTGGCCCTCTTTGGTTCTTTCTCAGGCCTGAGAAAGAACATCTATCATTTTCGAAATGCCGCAAGGGATTTTCTCGGGCTTGAGAAAGAACGCCATACAAACGCTATCCCTTGCAAGGTGGGGCTCTGCCCCACACCCCGCCAAAGGGCTTTCCGATCGCCCTTTGGAAACCTTCGGATGCAAGTAGTCTTATTTGGCTCTTGACCCATCACCCCCAGCCCAAAGGCTTGGGGTTTTTGAGCGGGTTTTTCCTTTCGGACTATTCTTTTATGCAAGGTGGAGTTTCGCCCTCACGGGCGACCAAAGGGCTTTCCGATCGCCCTTTGGAAACCTTCGGAGTCCCATCTCTTGTTTAGGGTTGTAACCTGCTTGTTGGAGGAACGGTTTTCATTTGTTGCTTGCTTTAGATTGCTGGTAGGGGTCAAGCCGAAGGGGTCCAGGGGGCGACCGGAAAGCCCCCTGGTTCTCCCGGCAAAGACGCGCCAAATCCATAAGACTACCCAAAACAAGAACACCCCGGAAATCCATCAGGATTTCCGGGTGATGGGTCAAGGGCCAATGGCCCTTGCGGGGTCCAGGGGCAGCGCCCCTGGTGGGTTTCCAAAGGGCAAAGCCCTTTGGTGCAGGGGCAAAGCCCCGCAAAAGGGGTCCAGGGGCAGCGCCCCTGGTTAATGCGACTTGTGGAAGATGAGGCGCTCGTAGCGGTTGACGTCCAGCGCACGCACCATGATTTCCAACTCCTGGTCGCCCATGACGGTGTTGCGGCCCTGGGCGTAGAGTTCGTCCACCAGTGCACGAATCTGCACAATCAGCGGGTCGGTCTTGGGCAGCATGTGGTCGCCCGTCAGGCCGAAATAACTGTTGAACCAGTGCGCCACGCCGGCCAGGCCGGAAGTGGCATCCACCGCCACGGTGGCGGGGCGGTTGAGCAGGGCGGCGGTGTCGAAAATGTTGTAGATTTCCTCGTCCTTGAGCATTCCGTCGGCATGAATGCCGGCCCGGGTAACGTTGAAGTGACGTCCCACGAAAGGCTGGCGGGGGCTGATTTCCAGACCGATTTCACGCTCCATATAATCAGCGATTTCCGTCACGGCGGTCAGGTCCATGCCGTCCAGCGTGCCCCGCAGGGAGGCGTATTCCACCGCCATGGCTTCCAGCGGGCAGTTGCCGGTGCGTTCACCAATGCCCAGCAGCGAGCAGTTCACCGACGAGCAGCCGTACATCCAGGCCGTTCCGGCATTGCTGACCACCTTGTAGAAGTCATTGTGACCGTGCCATTCCAACTGGTCGGAAGGCACCTGCGCCCAGTGGTTGAGGCCGTAGACGATGCCCGGAACGGAGCGGGGCAGGGAGGCGCCGTAATAATGCACGCCGTAGCCCATGGTGTCGCAGGCACGGATTTTGATGGGCACGCCGCTTTGGCGGCTCAGGTCCATCAGCTGCTCGGCGAAGGGCAGCACGAAGCCGTAGAAATCAGCCCGGGTGATATCCTCAAAGTGGCAGCGGGGCACCACGCCGATGTCCAGCGCTGATTTGACCACGCCCATGTACTTGTCCAGCGCCTGACGCCGTGTCAGGTGCATTTTTTTGAAGATGTGATAGTCCGAGCAGGACACGAGGATGCCCGTCTCCTTCACCCCTGCCTGACGCACCAGTTCGAAATCCTTGGGGTTGGCGCGAATCCAGGTGGTGATTTCGGGGAACTTCAGGCCCAGGTCCTGACAGGCGTGGAGGGCGGCCTTGTCCTTGTCGGAATACAGGAAGAACTCGCTCTGACGCACCAGGCCATTGGGGCCGCCCAGGCGGCTGAGGAGTTTGAACAGATGCACGATTTGCGGCGTGGTGAAAGGGCTGACGGACTGCTGACCGTCACGGAAGGTGGTGTCGGTCATCCAGATTTCATCCGGCATATTTTCCGGCACATGGCGCATATTGAAGGCCACCTTGGGGATGGACTTGTAATCGTACAGTTCCCGGTACAGGTTGGGCTCTTCCACATCCTGCAGCTCGTAGCGGTATTTCACATTGCTCAGCAGGTTCATCTTGGGGTCAAAATGCAGCATGGTGGACCTCCTTTCAGCGAGGGGGTGATTTCAGCCCAGCATCCGGACGAATTCTTCAATGCGGTCGAGGCCTTCGAGGCACTTTTCCAGGCTCACGGCGTAGGACAGGCGGCAGAAGCCTTCGGCCTCAAAGGCGCAGCCGGGCACGACGGCTACCTGCTTTTCCGCCAGCAGGAGTTCGGCAAAGTCCATGGAGGACTCCAGCACACGGCCGTTGTAACTCTTGCCCAGCAGGCGCTTGATGTTCATCATAATGTAGAAGGCGCCCTGGGGCTTGCGGCAGCTCACGCCGGGAATCTGGTTGATGCGCTCATACATGGCGTCCCGGCGGATTTGCAGCTGCGCCACCATATCGCTGACGCACTGCTGATCCCCCAGCAGGGCCTTGACGGCGGCGTGCTGGGCGATGGTGTTGGCATTGGAGGAAGAATGGGACTGGAAGTTGGCCATGGCGGTGATTTCATGGCGGGGGCCGGCCACATAGCCGATGCGCCAGCCGGTCATGGCGTAAGCCTTCGACAGGCCGTTGACCAGGAACGTTTGCGCTTTGATCTGCTCGCCCAGCTGGGCAATGGAGAGATGCTCCCGACCGTCGTAGAGCAGCTTTTCGTAGATTTCATCGCTGACCACATAGAAGGGATGGGAAACGGCCAGGTCCGCCACAAACTGCAGCTGCTCCCTGTCCCACACGCTGCCGTTGGGGTTGGAGGGGCTGGTGATGATGATGGCCTTGGTGCGCCTTGTGACACGGCTGGCGATGTCTCGGTTGGTGGGGATGAAGTTGGTGGATTCATCCGCTGGAATGAAAATCGGCACACCGCCGGCAAGGCGCACCATTTCGGGATAACTGACCCAGCAGGGAGAGGGAATCAGCACCTCGTCGCCGGGATCGAGAATGGCCTGAAAAATGGTGTACAGCGTCTGCTTGGCGCCGGAGGACACGAGGATGTCGCCGTAGGTGTAGGTCATGTCGTTGTCCCGGCGCAGCTTTTCGCAGATGGCCTTGCGCAGCTCCTTGGTGCCGGCAGCGGGCGTATAGCGGGTCAGACCCATGTCGAGGGCTTCCTTTGCGGCGTCGCAGATGTGCTCCGGCGTGGGGAAGTCCGGCTCGCCTGCGCCAAAGCCGATCACATCCAGACCGGCAGCGCACATTTCTTTGGCACGGGCGTCGATGGACAGCGTCAGGGACGGAGCAATATTCTGACAGCGGTGAGACACGGAAAGGGACATAACACGACCTCCTGAATCAAGGCGAGAGCGGCCATATCAACCGCCTGAAGCCCGTACATATCGGGTGATTGCTTCCATTATAACGCTCTTTGCGCCGCTTGGCAAGGGGAAAATCAAAGAAAATGAATAAAAGCCAAATTAAAATTGCAAAATTGGAGGCAAAGCAGGCGAAATGCAGCAAAAAATGCAGGAAAGGGGCTTTTGCGATGTGAAAATTGCAGAATATGCGTCTGGAATATGTACCAGGAGGGCGCCTTGCATGAAAATAGGCGCCGGAAAAGGCGCCTGCGCCCTGCAAAAAGATGAGAAAATTGAGGCAGAAAAAGCATTTGAGGGCTTGCAATCACCCCGGCGTTGTGATATAATCTGTCCGAATACGCACCTTTGTCTGGTGGCTGCTTGTGCTGCAAGCGCAGTGGCTGGCCGCGAACAGACAGAGGGTGGAAAAAACAAGGAGGAATCCCAACAATGGCAGTCATTTCCATGAAGCAGCTCCTGGAAGCGGGCGTGCACTTCGGTCACCAGACCCGCCGCTGGAACCCCAAAATGGCTCAGTACATCTTCACTGAGCGCAACGGCATCTACATCATCGACCTGCAGAAGACCGTCCGCAAGATCGATGAAGCCTACGCTTTCATCCGCGACATCGCGATGGAAGGCAAGACCGTCCTGTTCGTGGGCACCAAGAAGCAGGCTCAGGAATCCATCGAGTCCGAAGCCAAGCGCTGCAACATGTACTACGTCAACAACCGCTGGCTGGGCGGCATGCTGACCAACTTCCGCACCATCCGCACCCGCATCGAGCGCCTCAACGCCATCGATCGCATGGAGCAGGCTGGCCAGTTCGAAGTGCTTCCCAAGAAGGAAGTTATCGAGCTGTGCAAGGAGCGCGAAAAGCTGGAAGCCAACCTGGGCGGCATCCGTGAGATGAAGAAGCTCCCCGGCGCTATGTTCGTTGTGGACCCCCGCAAGGAGCACATCGCTGTGACCGAAGCCCGCATCCTGAACATCCCGATCGTGGGCATCGTTGACACCAACTGCGACCCCGACGAGATCGACTACGTCATCCCCGGCAACGACGACGCCATCCGCGCTGTCAAGCTCATCGCCGGCAAGATGGCCGACGCTGTGCTGGAAGGCAAGCAGGGCGTGCAGTCCGAGAACGCTGAAGAAGCTCAGGCTGAATAATTCAGAAATTCTCTGAAAACCCCGATAATAAACTGAAAGGGTGAATTTACCATGGCTGAAATTACCGCTGCTCTGGTTAAGGAACTGCGTGAGCGCACCAACGCCGGCATGATGGACTGCAAGAAGGCCCTCATGGCCAACGACGGCAACATGGACGCCGCCATCGACTGGCTGCGTGAAAAGGGCCTGGCTCAGGCCGCCAAGAAGGCCAGCCGCATCGCCGCTGAAGGCGCTGTCGTGCAGTATATCGAAGGCAATGTGGGCGTCGTGGTGGAAGTCAACTGCGAAACCGACTTCGTTGCCAACACCGACAACTTCCGTGCTTTCGCCAACTCTGTGGCCAAGCACATCGCCAAGGCCAATCCCGCTGACCTGGAGGCCCTGCTGCCCCAGCAGTTCGTGGATGATCCTTCCAAGACCATCTCCGACATGATCTCCGACGCCACCGTGGCCATCGGCGAGAAGATTTCCGTCCGCCGCTTTGCCCGCTATGAGACCGAAGGCGCTGTGTCCTCCTACATCCACATGGGTGGCAAGGTGGGCGTGCTGGTGGAAATCGCCACCAACGCTGCTGACAACGCTCAGGTGCAGGATTTCGCTCATGACGTGTGCCTGCAGATCGCCGCTGCCAAGCCCGAGGCTGTGCGCCGCGAGGAAGTGGACAGCGCCAACCTGGAGAAGGAACGCGAGATCTATCGTGTGAAGGCTCTGGAATCCGGCAAGCCCGAGAAGATCGTGGACAAGATCGTTGACGGTCAGATCGAGAAGTACTACAAGGAAGTCTGCCTGCTGGACCAGCAGTTCGTCAAGGACGGCGACAAGACCATCAAGGGTCTGATGGCTGAGGTGGCCAAGGCTGCCGGCTGCACCCTGGACATCGTCCGCTATGCCCGTTTCGAGCGCGGCGAAGGCATCGAAAAGCGCAAGGACGACCTGGCTGCCGAAGTGGCTTCCATGACCAAGGGCTAATCGAGCTGTATATGCAAACCAAGGGAACTGCATCAAGTATGCGGTTCCCTTTTTTCAAACATACCGGCACACCGGGGGCGGCCACTGCCGCCTGACACATCAAAGGAGGAACCATCATGGCAGTGTACAAGCGGGTTTTGCTCAAACTTTCCGGCGAGGCGCTCAAGTCCGGCAGCGATCTGTTCGATTTTGACAAGGTGCGCCGTGCGGCGTCGGTCATCAGGCAGATGCGGGAACTGGGCACGGAAATCGGCATTGTGATCGGTGCGGGCAACATCTGGCGCGGGCGTCAGGGCCCTGCGGCGAGCATGGACGCGGTGACTGCCGATCAGATGGGAATGCTGGGCACGGTGATCAACTGCCTGTGCGTGGCGGATGCGCTGCGTCAGGCGGGCGTGGATGCGGTGGTGCAGTCCGCCGTGGACATGAATCGCTTCTGCGAGCCCTTCAACGCCATGACCGCCCGCCGTCATCTCTCGGAAGGCAGGGTGGTGCTGTTTGCCGCCGGCAGCGGCAATCCCTTCTTCTCCACGGACACCGCCGTGGCCCTGCGTGCCATTGAAATGCAGGTGGACGCCATTCTGATGGCGAAGAACATCGACGGTGTGTACACTGCCGATCCCATGAAGGACCCCCATGCGGAACTGATCAAGGACATCACCTATGCCGAGGCGCTGCGCCGCAACCTGAAGGTGATGGACGCTTCCGCCTTTGCGCTGTGTGCTGAAAACCATGTGCCCGTGGTGCGGGTGTTTGGTCTTGATGTGCCGGAAAACCTTATCGCCGTGCTGGAAGGCAGCGATATGGGCACCTTCGTGCATCCTTAAGCAGGGGCTTTGCCCCTGCACCCCATGTGGGGCTTTGCCCCACACCCCAGTTGGGGGCGCTGCCCCCAACACCCCCGCAAGGGGCATTGCCCCTTGACCCTTTTCCCGGAAATCCTTCAGGATTTCCGGGGGTATGGTTAATGGGATATTCATTTCTGCGGCTTGTCTTTTATGAGGCAACCAGGGGGCTTTCCGGTCGGTCCGCCTGGACCCCTTCGGCCGCACCCCTTCTTACTTTTCGTAACAAGTAACACAAGAAACCGTTCTCTCAACAAACAGGTTAATACCCCTTCATCCGAAGGGGCGCCGAAGGTTTCCAAAGGGCGATCGGAAAGCCCTTTGGTCGCCCGTGAGGGCGAAACCCCA
This sequence comes from Clostridiales bacterium, assembly GCA_015056085.1. Lineage (GTDB taxonomy): Bacteria > Bacillota > Clostridia > Christensenellales > Aristaeellaceae > UBA11524. The sequence goes on along the minus strand of SVHA01000004.1, from coordinate 52,210 downwards.
CCTTGCATAACAGAACAATGTGAAAGGAAAGACCTACATAAAAACAATCCCCCAAGCCCGTCAGGGCTTGGGGTGATGGGTCAAGGGGCAGATAAGACTACTTGCATCCGAAGGGGTCCAGGGGGCGATCGGAAAGCCCCCTGGAAGCCCCAATAAAACCGACATTCAGGAAATAATCTCCCTAACAGAAAATCCCCCAAGCCCTTCAGGGCTTGGGGTGATGGGTCAAGGGCCGATGGCCCTTGCGGGGGTATCGGGGGCAGGGCCCCCGATTGGGGTGTGGGGCAAAGCCCCACATAGGGGGTCCAGGGGCACGCCCCTGGTGGGTTTCCAAAGGGCAAAGCCCTTTGGTGGGGGCAGAGCTTCACACAGGGGGCCCTGGGGGTGTAACCCCCAGGTTTCCTGCAAATTCCCCTTGCACAAATTGGCAAAACGGTTTACAATAGAACTATCGAACACAATCCCCTATTTACAGGAGGTAAAGACGATGACTGTGAAGGAAATTCTGGATCTCGCCAAAGAAAAAATGGGCAAGTCTATCGCCGTGTATCAGGACAACATGGCCAGCATCCGTGCAGGCCGTGCCAACCCCAAGCTGCTGGACCACATCATGGTGGACTACTATGGCACGCCCACGCCCCTGCCTCAGGTGGGCAGCGTGTCCGTGCCCGAAGCCCGCATGATCGTCATCAAGCCTTGGGAAAAGAGCATGATCAAGGCCATCGAAAAGGCCATCAACCTCAGTGATCTGGGCATCAACCCCAACAATGACGGCGAAGTTGTGCGCCTGATTTTCCCCGAACTGAACACCGAGCGCCGCAAGGACCTGACCAAGCAGGTCAAGAAGGAAGCTGAGGACGCCAAGGTGGCCGTGCGCTCCATCCGCCGCGACGCCATCGAAAACGTCAAGAAGCTCAAGAAGGACTCCCTCATCACCGAGGATGAGCAGCGCAAGGCCGAGGAAGACGCCCAGAAACTGACCGACAAGGCCATCAAAGACGTGGACGCCATCTGCGCCGCCAAGGAAAAGGAGATCATGGAGGTCTGATGGCTGTGGAGACGCTTTTGGGTCTGCCTCTTTCCGTGGCGCTGGAAAAGCTGCGGGAAGCGGGCGTGGAGCCTGAAGTGGTGCATACTGCCGCGCCCAGAGGCAACCGGGAAAATGCCACGCTGCGGGTGATCCGTGTGCGGGGCAATGAACTGACCGTGGGCGCCTTTGAGGATGGGACCCCCGTCTGATGACATACAGGCAAAGCGCGGGCTCTCACGGGCGCGCGCTTTCCTTGTTTTGTGCAAACACTTTTTGATTCAGGAGGCTATCATGCCGGTCAAGGGACTGTTCCGGGCACTGCGAAGCCATCAGGCGCCTGCCATGACCCGGGAGGATTTCACCCGCCTGCCCCGCCACGTGGCGCTGATCATGGACGGCAACGGCCGCTGGGCGAAAAAGCACAAGCTGGGCGTGGCTATGGGCCACCGCAGGGGCGTGGAAACGCTGCGAAACGTTATCCGCCACACGGACGACCTGGGCATCGAAGCCCTGACGGTGTATGCCTTTTCCACGGAGAACTGGAAGCGTTCCCCCGAAGAGGTAGGGGCGCTGATGCAGCTGATTCTGGACTTTTTCGCCTCCGAGATCGACGAGCTGGACGAAAAGGGCGTCCGCATCACCATTCTGGGGGATAAATCCGCCATGCCGATCAGGCAGCAGGAAGTGCTTGTGGAGGCGGAAACCCGCACGGGCGACAATCAGGGCCTGCGGCTGAACATTGCCCTCAATTATGGCGGGCGGGCGGAACTGACCCGGGCTGCGCAATTGCTGGCGCAGAAGGTGCAGTCAGGGGAAATGGCCCCCGAAGACATCACCGAAGAGGCGCTGGAAAAGTGCCTGTATACTGCCGGTCAGCCGGATGTGGACCTGATGATCCGCACCAGCGGCGAAATGCGGCTCTCGAACTTCCTTTTGTGGCAGTGTGCCTATGCGGAATTCCTTTTCCCCACGGTGCTCTGGCCTGATTTTTCCATTGCAGATTATGATGCGGCGCTGACGGCCTTTGGCGGCCGGGAGCGCCGATTCGGAAAACGCCTGTAAAAAAGCGGACAATTCATCTGCCGTTCACAGGAGGGCAGTAAACTGTCTGTCTGGAAGGAGTGTATCCATTTGAAACAGGGAATGAAGGAGCGAATCCGCACCGGCGTCATTCTGGCAGTGCTTGCTGTGCTGGTGCTGTGGATCGGCGGCGCCGTGTTGGCGCTGGTGGTCAGTGTGCTGGTAGCCCTGGGCATCCATGAAGAATATGCGGCTTTGCGCAAGGCGGGCCATCGCACGGTGTCCTGGCCCACCTGGGCGGGCATGGTGCTGGCGCTGCCCCTGGCAGTGACCGCCGGCGTGAAGATGGTCATCCCGCTGCTGATGGCCGTGTGCATCCTGACGCTTCTGTGCGTCATGTTCCGCAAAGAGCCGGCGCTGGAAGACGTCACCATGAGCGTGCTGCCCCTGTTCACGGTGCTTTTGCCTGGCATGTGCCTGATGTCCCTGGTGGGCGTGGACCCCAAGTCCCTGCAGGTGGTATTGATCACCACGGTGATTGTGGTGCCCAGCGTGGGGGATATCTTCGCCTACTTTGTGGGCAGCCGTCTGGGCGGGCCCAAGTTCTGCCCGGCTGTCAGCCCCAAGAAGACCATTTCCGGCGCCATTGCCGGTCTGGCGGGCGCAGTGCTGGCTGGGCTGATCATGTGGCTGCTCTCCTGGGTGCTGTGCACTGCTGAAGTGCGGCTGATGCTGCCCAACTTCTTCCAGTTCCTGTTCCTGGGCCTGCTGGGCGGCGTGATGGGTCAGACGGGCGACCTGTGCTTCTCGCTGATCAAGCGCCACTGCGGCATCAAGGACTACGGCAACCTGTTCCCCGGCCACGGCGGCGTGCTGGACCGGATGGACAGCGTGCTGTTTATGGCTATGCTGGTGTACTGCTATCGCCTGATGACGGTGCTTTGATGTGACAAATGCCTGTACGGGGCGGGGATGAACAGTCAGCCCTGCCCCGTTTTCCTTTGGGCCCTCTGACATGATTTATCCCCGGAGGGTCTACAATATCACGGGAGGAAACGCCATGCAATCCATTTCCATTCTGGGCTCCACCGGCTCCATCGGCACACAGGCGCTGTCTCTGGTGCGCCTGCACCCCGACAAGTTCCGGGTCAGCGCCCTGACGGCCCACAGCAATGCTGAATTGCTCTTTGAGCAGGTGCGGGAATTCCGCCCCGAAGTGGCCTGCCTGACAAAGGAAATTCCCCTCGGTGCCATCCCGGAAGATGTGCGCTTTTGCCGCTGGGTAATGGGTCCAGATTCCCTGAAGGTCGCTGCAGCGGAAGTCCCTGCCGATATGGTGCTGGTGAGCGTGGTGGGCATTGCGGGCCTGCAAAGCGTGATGGACGCCCTCCATGCCGGGCGACAAGTGCTGCTGGCGAACAAGGAAGCGCTGGTGACGGGCGGCCATCTGGTGATGGACGCCGCCCGCCGGGCCGGGAAGCCCCTCCTGCCGGTGGACAGCGAGCACAGCGCTATTTTCCAGTGCCTGCAGGGCGCAGCGGACAACACCCCCGTGCGGCTGCTGTTGACTGCTTCCGGCGGGCCCTTCCGCACCTGGGAGAAGGAGCGCATCGACCGGGCCACAAGGGAAGAAGCCCTCAAGCATCCCAACTGGTCCATGGGCGCCAAAATCACTGTGGATTCCGCCAGTATGTTCAACAAGGCGCTGGAAATCATGGAAGCCCGCTGGCTGTTTGATATGCCTGCCGACAAAATCGACGTGCTGGTGCATCCTCAAAGTATCATCCATTCCGCTGTGGAGTTTGCAGACGGCGCCGTCATCGCCCAGCTGGGCGTGCCGGATATGCGGGTGCCCATTCAGTACGCCATGGCCTACCCCCATCGCCTGCCCACGGGCAGTCAGCCCCTTGATCTGTTCTCCCTGGGGCAGCTGACTTTTGAAAAGGGCGACGAGGTGCGCTTCCCGGCGCTGCGGCTGGCACGGCAGTGCCTTGCGGCGGGCGGAGCGGCCTGCACCATCCTCAACGGCGCCAATGAAGCCGCCGTGGCTGCTTTCCTGCAGGGCAAGATGCCCTTTGGCGCCATCACCCGCCTGGTGGAAGGCGCTCTTGACCGCCTGGGGAATCTCCCGGCGGAGAATCTGGACGATATTTTTGACGCGGACGCCCGGGCTCGCCGTGCGGTGGCTGAAATGCTGCCCGCCATGGTGGGCTGACGGCGCCCGGAAGGAGCAACCTGATGCTGTTGTCTGTTCTTGCGGCGATTCTGCTGCTGGGTATTCTGATTACGGTGCATGAATTCGGGCATTTTATCGCTGCCCGCCTCACCGGCATTGATGTGATGGAGTTCGCCATCGGTTTCGGCCCGAAACTGGTGGGCTGGACGGGCAAGAAGGGGACGAAGTTCTCCCTGCGGGCCATTCCTCTGGGCGGATTCTGCGCTTTTTACGGCGAGGATGACGCTCAGGGCAATCACAAGGACGATCCCCGGGCGTACAACAACCAGTCCGTGTGGAAGCGGATGCTGACCATCATCATGGGCCCCATGATGAACTTCGTGCTGGCCTTTGTGGCGGCGGTGGGGTACTTCATGTACATGGGTGCGCCGGTGGGCCCGGAAGTGTGGGAGCCCTATCTGGCGGCCATTGAGGAGCGCAGCCCCGCTTCCGTGGCTGGACTGGAAGCCGGCGACGTCATCGTGACGGTGGACGGCGTGGAAATGCTGGACGGCACGGTGGAAACGCTGCTGGCCCATCTCAACCGGGAAACCGCCATGAACCTGACCGTCCGCCGGGGCGAAAGCACCTTTGACACCGTCTGCACCCCCATGTGGGACGCCGACAATCAGCGCTACCGCATCGGTGTGAGCATCGGCGGAAAGTATGTGGGCGAATATGCCCCCATGCCTCTGGGAGACGCCATCAGCAACAGCGCCTACGCCTGCTGGAATGCGGGCCGGGTGATTTTCGACGCCCTGACAGGGCTGTTCACAAGGGGTGAAGGCCTCGATCAGACCAGCGGCCCGGTGGGCGTGATCACCCAGGTCAGCCAGCAGGTGCGCCAGGATGGCTTTGAGGCGTTCATGAATCTGCTGGTGGTCATTTCCATCAACCTGGGCATGATGAATCTGCTGCCCATTCCCGGTCTGGACGGCTCCCGATTCCTCTTCACGGTGGTGGAGGCCATCCGCCGCAAGCCCATCGCCCGGGAAAAGGAAGCCATGGTGCATCTGATCGGCATGGTGTTCCTGTTTGGCCTGATGATTTTCTTCACCATCAGGGACGTGGCGAAACTGTTTTAATCAGAATAAAAGAAACCCCGGACGTCCGGGGGAGGAGGCGCGATATGACTCGACCTGTGAAGCTGGGCCGGCTGACCCTGGGCGGCGGAAACCCTGTGTGGGTGCAGTCCATGACCAACACCGACACGAGGGATGTTCCCGCAACGCTTCAGCAAATCCGTCAGCTGGCAGACGCCGGCTGCGATATCGTCCGGGTGAGCGTATATGACGAAGAATGCGCCCGTGCCGTGCGGCAATTGGTGGATGGTTCCCCGGTGCCGCTGGTGGCGGACATTCATTTCAACCACCGTCTGGCCATTATGGCGGCGGAAAACGGCATCAGCAAGTTGCGCATCAACCCCGGCAACATCGGCGGGGAACAGAATGTGCGGGAACTGGCCGCTGTGGCCAAGGCGCATCAGATTCCCATCCGCATCGGCGTCAACACCGGCTCGGTAGAGAAGGAAATTCTGGAGAAGTACGGTCATCCCTGCGCTGAAGGGCTGGTGGAAAGCGCCCTAAAGCACGCCCGGATGCTGGAAAAGGTGGGCTTTGAGGACATCGTGCTGAGCATGAAGGCCTCCGACGTCCGCCTGACCATTGAAACCTACGAACTGGCAGCCAAGTCCTGCGATTACCCCCTGCACGTGGGCGTGACGGAAGCCGGCCTGCCCGGTCAGGGCACCATCAAGAGCGCCATCGGCATTGGCTCGCTGCTGGCCCGGGGCATTGGTGATACCATCCGGGTGAGCTTGTCGGGCGATCCCGTGCCGGAAGCCGCTGCCGCCTGGAGCATCCTGCGGGCGCTGAACCTGCGCACCAGCGGCGTGCAATTGGTGTCCTGCCCCACCTGCGGGCGCACTTCCATTGATGTGGCAGGCATTGCCGCCCGGGTGGAAAAGGAACTGGCGGACATCACCGTGCCGCTGAAGGTGGCGGTGATGGGCTGCGTGGTCAATGGCCCCGGTGAGGCTCGTGAAGCCGACGTGGGCATTGCCGGCGGCAAGGACTGCGGTGCGCTGTTTATCAAGGGCGAGCCCCCCCGCAAGGTGGAGGGCGACCTCGCAGCGGAACTCATTCGTGTGGTGCGGGAGATGGCGGCAGAGCGGGAAGGGTGAGCAAAGGGCTTTGCCCCCGGCTCACCACCCCTCCAGCAGCGACCGCATCCAGGCGGGGACGTCCATGCCGTATACGGCCTGGAGATGTTCAGGGGCGAGGGCGTCTGACATGGCGCCCCGGGAGACGATTTTGCCCTGATGCATCAGCAAACCGTGAGTGCCATACTTGCGGGCAAGGCTCAGGTCGTGCACCACGGACATCACCGCCCTGCCGGGGGTTTCCAGCCAGCAGGCAATCAGGTCAAACAACTGCTGCTGATAGCCCAGGTCCAGGTGATTGGCGGGCTCATCCAGCAGGAGAATCCTTGGCTGCTGCGCCAGCACCTGGGCCAGGAACATCCGCTGGCGCTCGCCGCCGGAAAGGGTGGAGAGCCGCTGGCGGCGGTGGGGTAAAAGCCCGGTGAGGGCCATGGCGCTTTCGATTTGCTCTTCGTCTTCCGGGGCGGGAGCGGAAAACAGCCCCTGCCGGTGGGCGTAGCGGCCCATGGCCACCACTTCTTCCACCGTGAAATCATAGCTCATGTCGTGGTGCTGCAGCATCACGCCGATGTTCTTCGCCAGGGCGGCGGGCTTCATTTTCCGGACATTTCGGCCATCCAGCGTCACCAGCCCGGTGTAGGGCGCGCCCTGGGTCACTGCCCGCAACAGCGTGCTCTTTCCGGCGCCGTTGGGCCCGCAGAGCATCAGCCACTGGTGCTGATGCAGTTCAAAGGAGACTTCATCCACCACCGTGCAGCCCTGATAGCGCACGGTGATTTCTTTTCCCTGAAGCATCGCCCTCACCTGCCTTTCCGCATCCGGTAGAAGATCACCACGAACACCACTGCGCCGATGAGGGACGTCACCACGCCGATGGGAATCTCCAGCGGGCGCAGAATGGTGCGGCCGATGAGGTCGGCCAGCAGCAGGAACACGCCGCCGGATACCATGGCCGCCGGCAGGAGTTTTTGGTGATTGGGCCCTGATACCATGCGGGTGATATGGGGGATGATCAGCCCCACAAAGCCGATGGAGCCGCCCACGGACACGCACACGCCGATCAGCGCCGAGGAAGCCGCCATCAGCAGCAGTTTGATGCTGCGCACGTTCACGCCGATGTTGCGGGCGTTTTCTTCGCCGATGGCAAAGGCGTTGAGTTCCCGGGCACACAGGAGCATCGGCACACCGCAGACAATCAGCGACAGGAGCATCGTCAGCACATGATTCATGGTGCTGCCCGCCAGCGAGCCCATGGTCCAGAAGGTGATGTTGCGGACTTTTTCGCCGGAAAAGGTCATCACCAGACTCAACAAACTGGTGCAGAACATGGAAAACACCACGCCGATGAGGATGATGCTCTGGGTGCTGAGGGATTTGTCCAGCACATAGGCCAGAGAGAGAATCAACACCAGGGACAGGAAGGCAAACACCATGGCCATCAGCATGGTGCCGCCCATGGGGATGCCGGGAATCGTCAGGCCGAAGGCCAGCGCCAGCGCCGCCCCCAGGGATGCCCCGGAGGACACGCCCAGCGTGGAGCCGTCCGCCAGCGGATTGCGCAGCAGGCCCTGCATCACGGCGCCGCACAGCGCCAGCGCCGCACCCACCAGCATCACGCACAGCACCCGGGGCAGGCGCACCGAAAGGATAATCGCCGGCACAGCGCCCTGGGGCATTTCACCCATGCCCAGGGCTGCCCCCAGCGTTTGCAGGGTGTCTAAGAGGGGGATGTTCACGCTGCCCACGCAGATGCACAGCAGCAACGCAGCCAGCACCGCCAGTGCTGAAACCGCCCATGCCGTGCCTTTTAACGGAACCTTTGGAAACTTTCTCATTCTTGCTCCAACTCTTCGATGAAATCAGCCAGCGCCTTGGCGGCGTCCAGCAGGCGGGGGCCCGGGCGGGACACGGAGTCGCTGTCCGCCAGGAAGATGGCGGCGTTCTTGACCGCCGTCACCTGTTCCCAGCCGGTGCGGGCCATGATTTCCTCCTGCGGGGTGGGGCCTTCGCCAAAGTACATGGTGATGGTCACGATGTAATCGGGATTGCGGCTGAGCACCTGCTCCTCGGATATGGCCGCCCAGCCTTCCACATCGGCAAAGGCGTTGGTCAAGCCGCAGATGGCGGCGATTTCATCCATGAAGGTGTTCGTGCCTGCCGTCCACAGCCCCCACTGCAGGGGAGACACCTCGAAATACACGGTCTTGCCCTGATTCTGGCACCGGGCGGAGACCTCTGCAAAGCCCTGCTGAAGATCAGCAATCAGCTGTGTCGCTTCCGCTTCCTTGCCGGTGAGGGCGCCGATCATGGCGATGGCTTCGTACATCCCCTCGATGGTGTCGGCGTTGCTCACCGCCACGGCGATGCCGGCGTTTTCCAGCGCATGAACGACGTCCTCGTCCTGGGCCATGTCTCCCATAAGCACCAGCTGGGGGTTGAGCATCAGAATCTGCTCCACATTCGTTTCAGCGCCGGACTGCACCATGGGCTTGTCCAGCACGGAAGCGGGATAATTGCAGTATTCCCCCCGGCCCACCAGCGCATCTTCCATGCCCAGGGCGCAGAGAATCTCGCAGTCCGCCGCCGTCAGGGCGACAATGCGCTGGGCAGGCTGTTCCAGCGTGATGGGCCTGTCGTACATATCGGTAGCGGTGGTCACGGCGCCGGCGGAAGTCACCATCAGGGTGAACATCACAAGGGCCAGCATCAGGCAGATCTTTTTCATGGCAGTCATGGGAATCCTTCCTTTCTTTTACCCGGAATAAAAAAGTGCTTCTCCCCTTGAGAGAAACACGAACAGACCCCGGCCATCAGCCGGCGTCTTTCCGCATTGCCCAACCCCAGGGGAATGGCCATGAGTGATACAGACAGGTCTCCCGGCTTGGCATCATCCTACCGGCGCACCTTCCCACCCCTTCAGGGGCAGTGGATTTCCCGCGCCTTCGTCCGCTTCACGGTTACTGGGATAGCCCGGAACTTTCATCCGTGTTCCCATGACGCAGCCCCTTTTTTCAGAGACTGTGCCGCGTGTCGCCACGCATCCGCATCAACTGTGTGGTTGTCATCAAAATCATACACCCCGGCGGATGAAATGTCAACCGCCGGGGTGAAATGTTATGCCTGCACGTCTTCCTTGTCCTTGACAGCGGAATCGATGCTATCGGCGAAGACAAAGAAGCGCTGATAGATGAATTCGGTGACGAAGTTGAGAATCATGGACAGGGCCAGCACCAGATATTCCGGCCAGCCGGCGCCTTCCAGCGCTGCGCCGCCCCAGGTGCTCAGGGGGGTGAACACCACATAGAAGAGGGCGACCTTCAGCATGGCCACAGGCACATTGCTGGCAGAACGGAAGGTGAACTTGCGGTTGAAAGTGAAATTCCACACCACGGAAGCCACCAGAGCCGTCAGGTAGCACACCCAGTAGACGGGAATCTTGATGACGTCATTGAGCAGGGCGAAAACGACCGTCTGGACAATGCCGGCACTGATGGAGAACAGGAGGAACTTCAGCGCCCGGATTTTTTCGGATTTATTGATCATGGAGATCTCCTTCCTCTGTGCAGAATAAGCAAATGCAACAACACATTCATCATACCGCAAAATCCGCAAAAAATCAATCTTTCTCTGTTTCATTGGAAAAAATGCGGGTATACTTTTCATAGAAAGAAATCATTCGCCTGCCTTGCGGCGTGAAAGGAGCGTCCCCATGTCTGCCAATTTTGATCCCAAAGCCCTTTTTTCCCTGAGCTACGGCCTGTATCTGGTCACCAGCCATGACGGTCAGCGGGATAACGGCATGATTGCCAACACCGCCTGCCAGCAGACGGATTCCCCCTGCCGGGTCAGCGTGACCATCAACAAAGCCGGTTATTCCCACGACGTGATCCGCAAAACCGGCAAGATGAACGTCCATTGCCTGTCCAAGGACACGCCCTTTGCCGTGTTTGAGCGCTTCGGCTTCCATTCCGGCAAGGATACGGACAAGTTTGCCGATGCACCCGTCACCCGCCGCAGCGGCAACGGCCTTGCCGTGGTGGAAGAGAACGTGAATGCATGGCTGTCCCTTGAGGTGGAACAGTATATCGATCTGGGCACCCACGGGATGTTCATCTGCGCCGTGCCGGAAGCGGAAGTCCTCTCCCCCGTGCCCAGCCTGACCTATGCGGATTATCACCGGGACGTCAAGCCCAAGCGCCAGCCCCAGCCTCAGGCGGAAAAGACGGTGTACGTCTGCCGGGTCTGCGGCTATGTGTACGAGGGCGATCCCCTGCCGGAGGATTACATCTGCCCCCTGTGCAAGCACGACGCCTCCTATTTCGATAAGGTGACGAAGTGACCCAAGGGCTTTGCCCTTGGGGAACCCACCAGGGGCGCTGCCCCTGGACCCCCTTTTGTGGGGCTCTGCCCCACACCCCGGCAGAGGCTCTGCCTCTGCACTCCGCAAGGGCCATTGGCCCTTGACCCATCACCCCAAGCCCAAGGGCTTGGGGGATTTTTTGTAGGTGAGATTATCCTTAGGGCTTGGGGGATACTTCCCTGCGCACATTCCCCTCCTCATCATGCCACTGGCGGAAGGTGTGCTCCTTCCCTGCTATCATCACGCCGGAGAGGGTGAAATCCTCCGTCGTGAAGGGATCGAAGGTCACATCTCCGTTTTCTATTCTGACGCCCAGATAATACTGGATGAACGGATTGAGCCAGCTGGAGTGGAAGTAGTCGTTGATGACGGAATTGGAGGCGCCGTCATCGGGGCGATACTGCTCCGTCACCAGGGGCGTGGAGCGGTCGCCACCGGGGAAGTGCATCTCCGTCACGGCGGTGAAGTAGTTGAGCCAGTCTGCCCGCAGGGATGTATTTTGAACTGCGGCACAGCCGAAGGCGTCCGACACAATGCTGTTGGCGTAGACCCACACCGGGCCGTTCCAGCTGCAGGGGTAATAGTGGGGATTTTCCGGGGAGGATTCCACCGGGCCGGCGATGCAGTTGTCCGGCCAGTACGCCGGGCAGTTCTTTGCCGCCGTCGTGGCGCCGAAATCCGTGCGGAACCAGTTGCGGTCCATCAGTTTTTCAAAGGCGGCGTGATACTTTTCCCCCGCCACGCCGCCCATGAAGGGCGCAAAGGAGTCATAGCAGGCGGCTTCGTCGCACTTGAGGTTCTGCGACACTTCACAGTCGTAGAACATCTGCGTTTTTTCGTCCCAGTGCTTTTCCAGCATGATGCCGGAGAGTTTTTCAGCAGCCCGGCGGAACTTGTCAGCATCCTCCGCCTGACCGATTTCCCTGGCCAGCGCCTCGCAGCCCTTCAGGGACACGATGGTGTAGGTCTGCTCGTCCAGGCGGTACAGCTTCGACACCGGGAAGCCGCCGAGGACGTCGTGGCCCTCGCAGTCGCAGCGCCAGTCCCACTTTTCGCCGCCATTGAGGATGTCCGTGTGCTGATAGAACGACGGCTGATATTCCGCGCCGGTGCCCCAGCTGCCCACCGTTATGCGCGGCTGGGGGTCGTCCACATCCACCTGGGTGGCCATGTACTTTTTCAGGTCTTCGTAGTGCGCTTCCAGCCACTTTTTGTCGGGGTGAAGCTGATAGGCGTGCCAGATGGCCCAGGGGGAGAACTGAATATACCCCTGATACAGCACAAGGTTTTCCATCCAGTTGGTCATGTGATCCATCAGGAATTCCGGGCGGCGCATCCACTTGGCTTCCTCGATCTGCCAGGGCACGGGCAGGCCGATGGGCCCGCCAAACCAGCCGCCATAGCGGGATTCATAAATGCTGGAGCGGGGAATCTTGTGGTCCTTGATGATTTCCACCGGGTTGTGGATGCCGTGATACACCACAAACCAGCGATAATAGTAGACCTTCAGCAGGTCGGAGTCCTCCGTTTCCAGCCGGGGCACATAGGTGTCAAACCAGCGGTTGAATTCGTCCTCGTTGGCCTGGAAGGGGTCTTTCTGACAGAGCACTTCCTGCACGGCCTGTTGCGCTTCCACTGCTTCGGGGCGGATGGTCATGCCGTAGCGGAAGGTCACGGTGGAAAAGGCGGCAAGTTCCGTTTCAAACACGCAGCCGGGCTTGCCGTCAATGCACACAGCAGCGTAGCCTTCCACCTGATAGGCTCCGCCGGCGGCAGCGGTGGCCACCGTGCAACGGAAGGGGTAGGCGCCCGCCTGCTCGTCCCAGGTGAAGGGCATCTTCACGCCGATTTTGACGTGACGGGTTTCCCGCAGGGCGTTTTGCAGGGTGATTTCTCCGCAGAACACATCCCGGCGGGTGATGCATTTTTTCTCCCTCAGGCACAGCGTTCCGGCGCAGGGATAGACATCCTTTTCCACCGGCGTGCGGTAATAGGTGTCCGTCCAGGCGGGGGTCCAGCGGTGGCGGGTGACGGTGAGGGCGTCCACCGTGGGATAGTCCTTTCCTTCCACCGTCAGGGTGAGGGTCAGCACATCCGCCACATTCGTGTCATGCCCCAGAATAAAGATGCCGGGCAGTCCGGGGGAGGGCGGCGCCCAGTTGGCTTCCGGCTTGGCGCCCTGGCGGCGAAGGTCGGGGTGATTGTCCTCAAACACGATATCCTTCCTGCCATACAGGTCCATGTTGAAGCCTCTGAGGTCCGTGCGGTGGGAGTTTTCCAGAAAACGGTTGATGTTCTTCATCGCATTGGCTCCTTATTGATTTCATCGGAGGTTTTCTACATTATAACAATCGGGCAGGGGCATTGCAACCGAGAAAAACGGTTTTTTCCTGTGTTTGGCCTCTTTTTTCTTTGGCGGAAAAGGGAAATCGTGTTGTATATTGGAAGAAACTATTGTATAATGGCTGCAGGCTCCCCGTTGTAAATCCATATCATCACCCCCGACATGAAGGAGGATTATCACCATGAAGATTGACGCCCTGCTTTCGCAGCTGCAGTCTGTCGCCGGCGCTCCTGCCCAGCGCCTGACGGGCGAATTGAATTACGCCCGCCGCCTGTCCCAGACGGAAAACGAGAAATATACCGATTTGCTCACCGCAGCTGCCGAAAAGGCCATGGAACTGGTGGAAAAGCAGGGCTCTCTGACCTTCGAAAACGTCTATGCCATCGAAGAGATGCTCGCCCCCATGTCCAAGGAGTGCAAGAAGTACACCTGGATGCTGGTGGGCCATGCCCATATCGACATGAACTGGATGTGGGGCTATGACGAGACGGTGTCCGTGGTGCTGGACACCTTCCGCACCATGCTCAACCTGATGCAGGAGCATCCCGACTTCGTTTATGCCCAGTCCCAGGCCTCCACTTATCAGATCGTGGAAAAGTATGAGCCGGAAATGATCGGGGAGATCAAGGCCGCCATCAAGCGGGGCCAGTGGGAAGTGTCCGCTTCCCATTGGGTGGAGCCGGATCACAATATGCCCAACCGTGCCTCTGAGATTCATCACCTGCTGCAGACCCGGCGGTATCTGTCTAAACTCCTGGACATCCCGGAAAGCAGTCTGAATCTGGACTTTGAGCCCGACACCTTCGGCCACAACGCCGGTTTGCCGGATGTGATGTCCCGTGCGGGCGTGAAGTATATGTATCACTGCCGCGGCACCCGCTATGAGTCCCTGTACCGCTGGAAGGGCGAAGCCGGCAGCGAAATCCTGACCATGTGCGATCCCGGCTGGTATAACGCCGAGATCGGCCCCCGCTGGGTGGAACGCATTCCCGGCTTCTGCACCAAGTATCATGTGCCCGTGCAGCTGACGCCCTACGGTGTGGGCGACCACGGCGGCGGACCCACCCGCCGGGACCTGTTCCGCATTGAGGACATGATGACCTGGCCCATCTTCCCCACGGTGAAGTACGGCTCCTTCAAGGAGTACTTCTCCATCATCGAGAAGTACGCAGATCAGCTGCCCGTCATCACCGGCGAGCGCAACATGATGTTCACCGGCTGCTACACCTCCCAGAGCCGCATCAAGCAGGGCAACGCCGTCTCCGAGCGCCACCTGTATGCCACCGAGGTGTTCTCCACCTTCGCCAACAAGCATCTTTCTTCCGCCGATCACACCGCCAATATCACCGAGGCCTGGGAAAAGGTGCTCTTCAACCATTTCCATGACATCCTGCCCGGTTCCGGCAAGCGGGAGACCCGTGAATACGCCATGGGCGAATTCCAGCGGGCCAACGCCCTGTCCACCGCTGCCCGCCGCAGCGCCTATGCCGCCATCTGCAAGGAAATCAACACCAGCGCCTTCCAGTGCGACATTCCTGCGGAAGACGTGGCCATCGGTGCAGGCGTGGGCTGGGGCACCGGCGAAAACCACGTCAGCCCTGTGGCCCGCGGCACCGGCAACGTGCGTGTGTATCAGGTGTTCAATCCCCTGCCCTATGCCCGCAAGGCGAATGTGGAAATCATGATGTGGGATCCCTTCGACGCGCCCTTCACCGTCACTGACGGAAACGGCGCCGAACTGACCTTCCAGGTGCTTGCCAGCGGCTGGAGCACCTACTGGGGACACCGTTATACGCAAATCCTGGCGTCTGTTCCCGTGCCCGCCTGCGGCTATGCCACCGTGGTCTGCACCCGCAAGGACCCCGACTGCGGTCCCATCCCCCATGAGATTCCCGGCTGGCGCACGGAAGACTACTTCGAGATGGTGCTGGAAAACAGCCGCATCCGGGCGGAGTTTGATCCCCTGTGCGGCCGTGTGACCCGCCTGATTGACAAGTCCACCGGCAAGACCGTGGTGACTGACGCCGGCTTCGACCTGATTCAGGAAGCCTACATGGGCATGAGTTCCTGGAACATCGGCCGCTACGCCCAGATCACTTCCTGCACCGTCAAGCCGCAGATTAACAAGAATCTCCACGGCCCCCTGCGTCAGGGCTATGAGGTGTCTGCCTCCTTCGGCAAGGCGTCCGCCATCAAGTACACCGTCTCCCTGGACGAAGGCGACGACAAGCTGGTGTTCGACCTGAATTGCGACTGGCACGAAATGCCCGTCAGGGACGTGTCTGTGCCCCAGCTGTCCTTCGGCGCGAAACTGCCCGAAGCCCAGGCTGAATTCACCTACAGCGTGCAAAACGGTGAACTGGTCCGCAAGTCGATGCCCATGGATGTGCCCGCGCTGGGCGCCATGGCCGGCGGCGACGCTGCCCTGATGTGCTCCACCCGCTACGGTTTCCGCGGCGACGGCGACATGATGCGTGTGGCGGTGGTTCATTCCTCCAACGATCCCGATCCCGTGCCTGAAAAGGGCGAGGTCGCCTGCCGCATCGCCCTGGGCCTCAAGAGCGAAAAGCTGGGCAAGGCAGCGGAGATGTTCTCCACCGGCTGCGAAGCCGTGAGCAACAGCGCCCACGAAGGCTCCCTGCCCCTGACTGCCTCCTTCCTGACCGTCTCCGAAAACGTGACTGTCAGCACCGTGAAGGCCGCCGATGACGGCAAGGGCGTCGTGGTCTACCTGCTCAACCCTGCCGACGAAGCCGCCGAGGCTGTGCTTACCTTCAAGGGCGACGTTAAGAAGGCGTGGGAATGCGACTATCTGGAAAACAACGAGGGCGAACTGCCCGTCAGCGGCAACACCGTCGCCGTGACCCTGCCCGGCCGCGCCGTGACCGCCGTGAAGGCCGACCTTGCCTGATAACAACAACGGGAGGTTCTCCATGACCATTGCTGAAAAAGTCGAGCATCTGCTCAGCCAGATGACCCTGGAAGAAAAAGCCGCCCAGATGGACATGATCCGCGGCGTGACGCTTGCCACCCACGAGCATCCCGTCCACTTCTGCTCCGTGGCGGAAGACAGCGATTTCCGCTGGGACGATGTGAAAAAGCAGGTGGGCGCCCAGGGCATCGGCTTCATCCATGATGTGTACAGCGTGCCCGGCGTCATCAACAAGCTGCAGAAGTATCTGGTGGAAGAAACCCGCCTGGGCATCCCCGCCATCATCACCGGCGAGGCGCTCCACGGCCTGAGTTATCCCGGCGCCATGTCTTTTCCCATGCCCATCAGCTGGGGCGCCACTTTCGATCCCGATCTGGTGGAAGAAATCGGCCATGCCATCGCCCACGAGACCCGCTCTCTGGGCGTGCATGAGATTCTTGCGCCCAATCTGGACGTGGCCCGTGACCCCCGCTGGGGCCGCATGGAGGAAACCTTCGGCGAGGACACCTATCTGTCTACGAGGATGGCTTATTCCATCATCAGGGGCCAGCAGGGCGATTGCCTGGACGCCCCCGACCGGGTGGTCAGCGAGCCCAAGCACTATCTTGCCCACGGCTTTGCGGAAGGCGGCCTGAACTGTGCCCCCGCCCGCTGCGGCGAAAGGGAAATGCGTAGTGACTATCTGCCGGTGTTTGAAGCCGGCGTCAGGGACGCTGGCGCCAAATGCGCCATGGCGGCCTATCACAGCGTGGACGGCGAGCCTCTCATCAGCCACAAGTACTACCTGACCGACGTCCTCAAGGGCGAACTGGGCCTGAAGGGTTACATCCGCTCCGACTTCGGCGCCGTGCCCCGTCAGATTCTGATCCATCACACCGCCGAGAACGCCGAAGACGCCATCCAGCAGGCTGTCAACGCCGGTCTGGACGTGCAGGGCTTTGACTTCCCCAACCATGTCTGGCAGAGCACCATCGTCAAACTGGTCAAGGAAGGCCGCATTTCTCAGGAGCGCGTCGACGACGCCGTGCGCCGCATCCTGACCATCAAGTACGAACTGGGCCTGTTCGATCACCCCTACACCGACGAAACCTATTATCAGGGCGTGGTGCGCTGCGAAGAGCACCGCCAACTGGGCCTGAAGGCCGCCGAGGAAGGCACCGTGCTGCTCAAGAACGATGGCATCCTGCCCCTGAACGTGGAGGGCAAGACCATCGCCCTGCTGGGTCCGTCTTCCAGCCGCCAGCGCATCGGCAGTTATTCCTCCACCCCCTACGGCTACAAGGTACCCTCCGTGCTGGAGGAACTTCGTGCCGCTGTGCCGGAATCCACCCGCATCCTGCAGGCCGACGGCTGCGGCATTTCCCCCATGGACTGCAGCCCCATTCCCGGCGAATGGATGCCCGAAGGCGTATCCCTGCGCTACTTCGCCAAGGTGAACGGGGATGATTCCTTCTCCGATCTGGTGGCGGAAGGCACCTCCAACAACGTGGCCTTCAACTGGATGCTGGCCAAGCCCCATCCCGCCCTGCCCTTCAACGGCTACGGCGTGGAGATGGAAGGCGTTCTCTGTCCCACCGAAGACGTGGACGGCACCATTCTCATCCCCTGCGCCGACAGCATCCGCCTGTGGGTGGATGATGACCTGATTCTGGATTCCTGGGGCAAAAACCGCCTGCAGAATCCCACCACGCCCTTCGCCTTCCGCAAGGGTGAAAAGCACCGCTTCCGCATGGCCTATCGCAACGACGGCAACGGCGGCTTTGTGTCCCTGTCCTACGCTGCGTACAATCAGGGCACCATGGACAAGGCCGTCGAATACGCCCGTCAGGCGGATGTGGCCATCCTCGTGTGCGGCGACGACACCGTTACCAGCGGCGAGGGCATGGACCGCTCCTCCATGACCCTCTTTGGCGCCCAGAAGGAACTGGTGCGCCGTGTGGCGGAAACGGGCACTCCCGTGGTGCTGGTGCTGGAAGTGGGCAAGCCCGTCGATTTGACGGACGAAGAGCCCGCCATGAACGCCATTCTCCTGCCCTGGTTCGGCGGAGAAATGGGCGCCCCCGCCATCGTGAACATCCTCCTGGGCAAGAGCGAGCCCACCGGCCGCCTGCCGGTGTCCTTCCCCCGGGATGTGGGCTGCCTGCCCTGCTACTACTCCCGCCTGCCCGGCGCCAGCAGCGTCAACTATCTGGAAGGTACCGCCCATCCCCGCTATGCCTTCGGCCACGGCCTTGGCTACACCACCTTCGCCATCACCGACGCCCACTATGACGTCACCAAAGAAAATCAGGTGGATCTGACCTTCACCGTGACCAACACCGGCGACCGGGACGGAGTGGTCATCCCCCAGGTGTATGTGCAGGATGTGGTGTCCTCCGTGGTGACGCCGCCCAAGCGCCTGTGCGCCTTCCAGCGCATTGCGCTGAAGAAGGGCGAGTCCGTCACCCACACCTTCACGCTGGATGAAAAGGCATTCCGGCTGATGAATTCCCGCCGCCAGTGGGTGGTGGAGCCCGGCCTGTTCCGGCTGCATCTGGGCCTGAGCAGCAGCGACATCCATCAAACGGTGGAGTTCAGGCTGTAACATCATATTTTGACAGGGACGGAGAGCATCCGTCCCTGTTTTTTACGCCCCAACTCTACTTTTCGCAGGTACCCTTCCCCCACTGAACATGCTATACTGTTTTGCGAAAGGGGCTGAATCAAATGGATCAGTACGTCACCGGCAACACCATCTGCAAACTGCGGGAGGAAAAAGGGCTCACCCAGGAACAACTGGCAGAGAAACTCTTCGTCAGCAGCAAGACCATCAGCAAATGGGAAAACGGCCACGGCTTCCCGGACATTTCCCTCATCGAGCCTCTGGCGGCCGCCCTGGGCATTTCCGTCATCGAGCTGTTTTCCGGCGAAGAAATCAGGAACACCAACAAATCCGCCAATATCCTCAGGAGCAGGTTTTACGTCTGCCCCCTCTGCGGCAACGTGCTCTTTTCTTCCGGCGAGGCGGTGGTCAGCTGCTGTGGCATCACCCTTCCCGCCCTTGAAGCGGAGGACTGCGACGGCGAGCACCGCATCAGCGCTGAAGTGGTGGAGGATGAATACTATGTGACCATGCATCACCCGGCTACAAAAACCCACTATCTGTCCTTCTTCGCCGCCGTTTCCGATATGGGCGTCCAGTTTCAGAAACTCTATCCGGAAAGCACCCCGGAAGCCCGCTTCAAAATCAACCGCATCAAATGGCTGTACGCCTACTGCAACCATCACGGCCTGTTCAGGCTCAAACTATGAGCCCCCCTGCATTCGCTTTTTCTGAAAAACTTTTCATTTTTTCCGAAAAAAAGAAGGGAAACCACGAAAAGGGGAGAATACTATATAGGTATTCTGCGGGAATGGCGGAATTGGCAGACGCGCTAGATTCAGGTTCTAGTGAGGGCTTTCTTCATGCAGGTTCAAGTCCTGTTTCCCGCACCATAACTGAACCGACAGTTGATACAATTATCGACTGTCGGTTCGTTATTTTTATGCGGAAAACCGCTGTCATTTCAAGGGTTTTCCATTTACCAATGCACCCATAGAGAAACAAGCCCTTAAAACAGGGAATTCGTTGCTATCGTTGGACCTTTGCCTACCGGAAATCAGCTGTTTTGCGTTGTAAAGAACCCGGTATCGTTAGATTTATCTGCCTGTGGGTGCATATCAGAATATAGAGAAAAAGGCTCGGAACTTGGGAAATCACCCAGGCTCCGAGCCTTATTACATTCGCTCCCTTATTTCAATTCCGCTTTTGAAGGTGAATACCACTGTTTCATCGGCATAGACCGTGGCATGATCGACTGCCGCCAGCCAAAGGTCATCATCAAACTCTATGGGTATCCTCGATGAATTGGACGAACTTTGCGAAGGTGTGCAGCATCCGAAGGATGAGCTGGATTATCTGCATTATTTCTGCGGCGAAAACGGTGTTGATGTGGATAATGATGAGGCATATGCCAGAATGCGTGAACGGCTGTATCGTCTGGTCAATGCCCTCATTCGTGCCTATGCAGAAGTGAAGCCTATGATGGGTGAACTTGGCTATTCTCAGGCACAGCAGGAACAGCATGACAAGACGGTCAATTTTTATATTGCGCTGAAAGCAACCATTGGTCGTGCCAGCGGTGACTTTATTGACCTGAAAGCGTATGAACCCGGTATGCGTTACCTGATCGATAATTATATCGTGGCGGAGGATGCACGTATCATAGGGGATTTTGATGATTTCACTCTGCTCGATTTTATCTTGGCTCAGCGCGGCAAGTTGGAGGGTGAAGGCACTAAGTCCAAGGAACAGGAAAGTGCAGCAGAGGCAATTGAGAACAACATCCGCAAAAAGGTGGTTGAAAAGATTGTCCTGAATCCCAAATACTATGAAAAGATGTCCGCTGTTCTGGAGCAGCTGATTCGGGAACGTAAGCAGGGGGTTATTACATACGCACAGTTGCTGGAGAAGTACATCGAACTGGCTCGCAATGTAACCAAGCCGGAGGAAAATGAAAGCTATCCGGAGAAGGTGCGCCACAGTGCGGCTATGAGAGCATTGTATGATAATACTGGCTGTGATGCGGATCTGGCTGCAGCACTCCATGCTGCTGTTATGCGTTCCAAAATGGATAGATTCCGCAATGACCCGGTCAAGGAGCGCCGTATTAAGCGCGAGCTGCTGAAAATCCTGAAAACTAAGGATGAAGTTGAACGCGTCTTCAAAATTATCGTAGAACAAGAGGAATACTGATGCGAATGGTGGTAAACGGCATAGAAGTGTCCGTAACAAAAAAAACAATAAAAAATATGCACCTCTATGTCAAACCGCCAGACGGTCATGTGGAGGTGTCAGCCCCGGCCAATCTGAGTGATGACAGTATCGAACTGTTCATCCGGACGAAAATTGGCTGGATACGGCGGCAACAAGAGAAATTTGAAAAGCAGCCTCGGCAGACTGCCAGAGAGTATGTTTCCGGTGAGGCACTGTATGTTTGGGGACAGCAGTATTATCTGCTGGTCAACTACAGCAATAAGGGGAACTCTCTTGTTTTGGACGGTGAAAAGGCGATCCTCACGGTGCGAGAGGGTAGCACTACCGAGCAGCGAGAAAAGTTCGTAAACGAATGGTATCGCGGTATTCTGAAGGCTGAGATTGAGCGTGTGCTGCCCAAATGGGAGCAGATTACAGGACTCCATCCTGACGGATGGCAAACCAAGAATATGACTACCCGTTGGGGTACCTGTAATGTGAAAACCCGCAAGATTTGGCTGAATCTCCAGCTGGCAAAGAAAACACCGGAGTGTTTGGAATATGTTATTTTGCACGAACTGGTACACTTGGTGGAAAAAGGGCATAATGAGAAATTCGTCACTTTGATGGATAAGTTTATGCCCAATTGGCGTGATGTCCGAAAGAATTTGAACAACCAGATTCTTGATTATTTGGACTTTGCATCGGCTGAAGAGTAAAATTCTACGATTGCCTCTCGAATGCTCTTATATGAACCTACCGTTATAAGCGGGTATCTTGTATCGAACCGAGGGTGCAAACACAGAAAAGGGAGTTCCAGAAGGGACTCTCTTTTTTTGCTGAAATCTCCCTTCTGGGCGGGTGAAATCGCCTTCGGCGATGAAACCACTTCGTGATGAAATCCGCTTCGCCGGAGGCGGGTGGATTTGTTTTCATCTGAGAAGCAGGATTTCGTGGAAGGCATTCGTCTAAAAATTCTCCCTCTATCTGCCTGATGGCAGCCATCTCTCTCATCGGAGGGTGCCTTTATTTGTCCTTGCAAAGACTGCTATATCGGAGGCGTGTTTTGGCAGTTTTTTACTCGCCCGTGCCTCCTCCCTTATCCTGCATCCCCTTCATCAACCTTTACCGGCATTAAGAAACCCGGGTTCCGACAAAAAGGAAAATCCTCGATGCGGCTTGTTTGTCTTGAATTTTGTATACAAGCGCACATTTCCCGAAAATCTTAACGCCTGTAAAATATTTTGTTAAAAATTCGTCAAAGTGCTATACAAGGGAGAAAAAGTATGATATAATCCATGTGCTCTGTGAAAAACAGAGAAAAAACAATCTAAAGGAGACGAATCAACATGAAGCGTATTCTTGCTCTTCTGACCGTCCTGTGCATGATGGTTGGCATCGTGCCTGCGATGGCTGAAACCGTCACCGGCACCGGCACTGCTGCTGGTTACAACGGCGACGTCACCGTGACCATCACCCTGGTAGATGGCGTCATCACCGAAGTGGTGGCCGAAGGCGCTGGCGAAACCCAGGGCATTGGCTCCAAGGCGCTGGAACAGCTGCCTGCTGCCATGAAGGCCGGCAACACCATCGAAGTGGACGTGATGTCCACCGCTACCGTGACTTCCACCGCCATCAAGGAAGCTGCCAAGCTGGCCCTGACTGACGCTGGCGTCAATCCCGAAAACTACATGACCAAGGTGGAAGAAGTGGCCGAAGACGTCACCTACACCGCTGATGTGGTTATCGTGGGTGCCGGCGGCGCCGGCATGACCGCTGCCCTGTCTGCTGCTGAAAAGGGCGCCAAGGTCATCATCGTGGAGAGCCAGCCCATCGTGGGCGGCAACTCCGTGCGTGCCACCGGCGGCATGAACGCCGGCGACACCTCCGTGCAGGACACCATCGAGTTCGGCCAGTCTGCCGGCGTGGACGCCACCCTGGCCAAGGCTGCCAATCAGTATGCTGATCATGCCACCATCACCGACCTGGCCAGTGAAGTTCAGGTGCAGTGGGACGCCTACAAGGCTGAGCCCAACGGCTACTTCGACTCTGAAGAGCTGATGGCTCTGGACACCATGATCGGCGGCTACGGTACCAACGACGCCACCCTGGTGGAAACCATGGCTTCCAATGCCAACGACGGCATCGAGTGGCTCAAGGGCTACGGCATCGACCTGAACACCACCGCTGCTCTGGGCGGCGCTTCCGTCAACCGTGCCCACAAGGCCAAGGTGGACGGCAAGGTGCAGGCTGTGGGCTCCTACATGATCCCCCTGCTGGAGACTGCCTGCAACGAGAACGAGAACATCACCATCCTGCTGGATACCAATGCCAAGTCCATCGTGATGACCGACGGTGCTGCCACCGGCATCGTGGCTGAAGGCAAGGCCGGCAACACCGTGACCATCGAAGCCAAGGCTGTCATCCTGGCCACCGGCGGCTTCGGCGCCAACCTGGACATGGTCGCTTCCTACAAGCCTGAACTCAAGGGCTTCATGACCACCAACGCTCCTGGCATCCTGGGCGACGGCATCAAGATGGCCGAAGCTGTGGGCGCTGCCACCGTGGACATGGAACAGATCCAGATCCATCCCACCGTGCAGTTTGACTCTTCTGCTCTGATCACCGAGAGCCTGCGCGGCGATGGCGCCATCCTGGTCAACGCCGAAGGCAAGCGCTTCATCGACGAAGTGGGCACCCGTGACGTGGTTTCCGCTGCTGAAATCGATCAGACCGGTTCCTTCTCCTGGCTGATCGTGGACGACGCCATGATGGCTGGTTCCTCCGTGATCCAGGGCTACAAGACCAAGGGCTTCACCTTCGAAGGCAACACCTACGAAGAGCTGGCTGCTGCCATCGGCGTGGATCCCACCGCTTTCGCTGCTACCATGAATGCCTGGAACGGCTATGTGGCTGATAAGAACGATCCTGAGTTTGGCCGTGTGAACTTCGCCAATCCTCTGGACACCGCTCCCTTCTACGCCATCAAGGTCACCGCTGGCATCCATCACACCATGGGCGGCGTGAAGATCAACGAGAACACCGAAGTGATTTCCACCGAAGGCACCGTGATCCCCGGCCTGTTCGCTGCTGGCGAAATCACCGGCGGTGTGCACGGCCAGAACCGCCTGGGCGGCAACGCCGTGGCTGACTTCGTGGTCTTCGGCCGCATCGCCGGCACCGAGGCCGCCGAACTGGCCCTGGGCGAGTAACCCATAGGCAGAAGACTTCTGCTGATGTATTCCTTGTGAATACCCTCCCCGGAGATTTCTCTCCGGGGAGTTTTTTGTGGGGTTCCGCCCACACCCCGGCAGGGACGCTGTCCCTGCACCCGGCCAAAAGGCTTTGCCCTTTGGAAACCCTTATGCGGGGCTTTGCCCCTGCACCCCGCCAAAGGGCTTTGCCCTTTGGAAACCCAATCGGGGGCGCTGCCCCCGATACCCCCGCAAGGGCCATTGGCCCTTGACCCATCCCCCGGAAATCCTGATGGATTTCCGGGGTGTTTTTGTTTTGGGTAGTCTGATGGATTTACCTTGTCTTTTCCTGAACAACCAGGGGGCTTTCCGATCGCCCCCTGGACCCCTTCGGTCTGCTCTTTTGTAAGTAGACCTAAACGAAGAAAGGTAAACTGTTCCCCCAATGAGCAGTCTAATGCCCTTCCATCCGGAGGGGCACCGAAGGTTTCCAAAGGGCGATCGGAAAGCCCTTTGGTCGCCCGTGAGGGCGAAACTCCACCTCGCAGACAAGATCTTGCCGTTGGCAAAAGTTGTGCTTCGGCACAAAGAAAAGCCCCCTCCGGGAGGGGGCTCCGCCGTTAGACGGTGGGGGAGCCTGCGGTGCTGCGGGCATGACCTCTTGCAAGGGGTAGCGTTTGATGATTGTTCTTTCTCAGGCCTGAGAAAGAACCAAAGAGGGCCAGAGGGGGTGTCTCAATTCATCCCACCCGGAGACACCCCCTCTGGACTCCCCCCTTTCCCCCGGTCACTAGGAGTTATTTGGTTGGCTTACCCTCAAACGCCTCGCAGGGGCGGCCCGTTTCGGGGTCGCTCCGATGGAGTCCGTGTGCGGCGACGGTGCGCCGCACGCCGGAACTGTTGTAGAGGTTGTTGTCTGATGCCTGTTACTCGGTTTTGCCGGAGCAACCAAGGGGCTTTCCGATCGCCCTTTGGAAACCTTCGGGCTCCCTCCGTACATACAATTCGGAACATGATAGTTGGAGGAACGGTTTCCCTTTGTTACTTGCTCAAAATAGTTGTAGGGGTGCAGACCGAAGGGGTCCAGGGGAAACGAACTGCCCAGTGGGCAGTCGCCGAAGGCGAGTTTCCGAAGCGAAGCGAAGGCGGACCGATCGGAAAGCCCCCTGGTTGCTCCGAAAAAAACAAGCCAAATCCATAAGACTGCCCCAAAACAAGAACACCCCGGAAATCCTTCAGGATTTCCGGGTGATGGGTCAAGGGCCAATGGCCCTTGCGGGGTGCAGGGGCAGAGCCCCTGCTGGGGTGCGGGGCAAAGCCCCGCTGATGGGTCAAGGGCCAATGGCCCTTGCGGGGTCCAGGGGCAGCGCCCCTGGTGGGGGCGGTGGGGGCAAAGCCCCCACCTGGGTTTCCAAAGGGCAAAGCCCTTTGGCAGGGGTGTCGGGGACAGAGTCCCCGACTGGGGTGTGGGGCAAAGCCCCACATCAGGGTCCAGGGGCGGAGCCCCTGGTGGTCACTGTCTCTTCATCTCCGTGGCGCAGATGGCCAGGGCGCATTCCAGGCGCTTGCGCTCCATCTCGCATTCCAGTTCGTAGGGCTTGGAGATATCGCCGTGGAAGGCGTGGGCGTTGGCGGCGCAACCGCCGGAGCAGAAGAAGCGGGCCCAGCATTCCCGGCACTTTTCCTTGTTCAGCACATGGTTGTTGCTGAACATCTTCTGGATGTCGGCGTCGAAGGTATCATCCAGCACGGAGCCCATGCGGAAGCCTTCCCGGCCCACAAACTGGTGGCAGGGATACAGGTCGCCGTCGGGGGTGACAGCCACATACTCGTTGCCGGCGCCGCAGCCGGTGAGGCGCTTGCGCAGGCAGGGGCCTCCCTGCAGGTCCACCATGAAGTGGAAGAAGTTAAACCACTTGCCATTGGCGCGGCGATCCAGATAAATCTGCGCCAGACGGTCGTATTCCGCCTTGATCTCCGGCAGGTCTTCCTCCTTGATGGCATATTCGCAGTCGGGGGAGGTCACCACCGGCTCAATGGACAGCTGCTCGAAGCCTTCATCCGCCAGGAACAGCACATCGTTGCCGAAATCCTTGTTAAAGCCGGTGAAGGTGCCGCGGATGTAGTATTCCTTGTCGCCGCGGGCTTCGGCGAACTTCTTGGCACGCTCGGCAATGATGTGATAGCTGCCCTTGCCGTTGGCGGTGGGGCGCATCCGGTCATGGACTTCCGGGCGGCCGTCGATGGAAATGACCACGTTGCTCATTTCCTTGTTGAGGAAGTCGATGATCTCATCATTGAGCAGCACGCAGTTGGTGGTGGTGGTGAACTTGAACTTCTTGTTCTTCTCCTTCTCAATGGAGCGGCCGTATTCCACCAGCCGCTTGATGACGTCGAAGTTCATCAGCGGTTCGCCGCCGAAGAAGTCCACTTCCAGGTTCACCCGCTTGCCGGAATGAGCCACCAGCCAGTCCAGCGCCGCCTTGCCCACCTCAAAGGGAAGCAATTTGCGCTCGCCCATGCAGAAATCGCCCGTGGCAGCAAAGCAATACTTGCAGCGCAGGTTGCAGTCGTGGGCGGCATGGAGGCACATGGCCTTGATGGTGCCGGGCTCCCGCACCTGCTCCACGTCATCGTAATTGTCGGGGGCATTGAGGGCGCCCAGTTCTTCCAGCTGATGCAGCTCGCCGATGACTTCCTGCAGGTCGCTTTCGGCGTACTTTTCCTTCAGGGCGGCGATGATTTCGTCCGGGGTGTTTTCGTTCCACAGGGACAGCACGTCATAGGCCATTTCGTCCACGGCGTGAACGGCGCCGCTGCCCACGTCCAGCACCATCGGCTGGCCCACTGCTTTGAATGTATGGATCACGGGAAGTTCCTCCTTGATAACAGAAAAACACAGAAAAGAGGGGCCGGAGAAGTTTCCGCCCCCCATTTTCGTCAGACCTTTTCTTCCGCGAATGCGGCGTTGCCGATTACTTGCGGTCGAAGTTGCGGTTCAGCTTGCCTTCATGGCCGCCCAGCACAGCGTTGTTTTCCTTGTTGGCGCAGGACTGGTTGGCAACGGTGCAGCTGGTCTTGCAGGCAGACTGGCAGGAAGCCTGGCACTCGCCGCAGCCGCCGTGGACCAGAGAATCCTTCAGGCAGGGCTTCTGAATGGTTTCGATATGCTTCATATTGAATCAACCTCCAAATGACAATATTGGGTATACAGGCATTATACACCATCTTTGCGGATGTTGCAATCGTTTCTTTTCATCAATTTTCTGCATTTTGCCTCATTTTGATGAAATGTTGGACAGAATCATGCCGCACAGGCCGCCCCCGGCCACGCCCATGCCCAGATCCGCCAGATAGGAGGTGATGGATGCGCTCTGCCCGGAAAGCAGCGCATACATCGCCACGCCCAACCCCATATATGTCAGGCCCAGCAGCGCGCCCCGCATCAGCCCGCCGGGCTGTCCCTTGCCCGTGGCGGCCCACACGCCCGCCGCCACCGCCAGCAGTTTCAGCAGCTGGTTGAACCACCGCACCGCTTCCTCCGTGGGACGCACCCACTGCATCACCAGCGCAAAGATCGCCACCCCCGCCAGCGTCACAAGAATCGCCACGCCCAGTCCCTTGAATAAACCCCAGCCCAGCCGGGGCTGTTTTTTGACCATCGTCATGCTTTCCGCCTCCTCTGATTGCCTTTGGAGACAGTCTATGCCCAGCTGGAAAGGGTTATGATTTATCGAATTTCGATAAATTCTTATTGACAAAGGGAAAACATGGTGGTATGATAGCCCTGAGGTGATGAACGTGACGTTGTTGAACACCTTCCCCCGGGAAGAAAAGGCTTTGAAGTCCCGCTGTGCGATGCTGACGTGTTTGCAGGTGGTTTCCGGCATCCTGATGGTGCTGGGCACGGTGTTTGCGGGCTACTGCTTGTTTTTCGGCGTGATGATGTTTGCGGTGCTGGTGATGGATGCCTCGCAGATCGGGACGAATATTTTCGGCATCCTGTTTGTGCTTCTGTGTTTTGCGACGGTGATCGCCTTCAGCGTGACGTGCTATCAGGCACTGGGGCGGTTCATCTGCCTGTGCGGCAAACTGAAGCAAGGCACGGCCTTTACCCAGGAAAATGTCAATCGGCTGGACAAGCTTGCCTCCGCCCTTCGCAACGGCGCCATTGTGCTTCTGCCCCTGACGGCGGTGTTTATGTGGCAGATTGTGATTGCGAATGGCGGGCTGCTGGCGATGTGGATGATCCCCATGGGCGTGTTTGTGTTCGGGACGCTGTGGCTGATGCTCCGGGGAATTTGCCTTTTGACAGCCCGGGCGGTGGATCTGCAGCAGGATCACGACCTGACGGTGTGAGGAGGAATCAGCATGAAGAAGTGGCTTTCCACCACCCGGCAGGTGTTCCGGGCACTGCAGGTGTGCTGCGTGCTGGCAATGGCCGGCGGCGTGTTTTTCAGCGGCCTGCCGCAGATGCTCTACTACTGTTTTGCCTACAACAACCTCCTGCAGGCGGAGGACGTGGTGATCTCCGTGATTTTCCTCGCCCTGTTCACCGTGATGTGGGCGGATTTTTTCAGAATGTGCGGGCGTCTGGCCCGGCAGGAGCGGGCGTTCACCCGACAAAACGCCAACACCCTGCGGCTGATTTCCCTGTGCTGCGGCGGCTTGGCGGTGCTGATGCTGGCGGTCTCTCTGGCGCCGATGGTGGTGCTGATGCTTTCCGGCGACAAATGGTTCATTCAGGTAAGCGGCGTGGCGGCCATGTCGTCGATGGTGCCCACGGTGTTTCTGGTGGCGATTTTCGCCGGCGGATGTCTGGCGGCCATGGTGCTCCGACGGCTGTTGTGTCAGGCGATGGCGCTGCAGCAGGAAGCCGACGAAACGGTGTAAGGAGGGGACACAACATGATTCGTGTAGACCTGGACATGATGCTTCTCAAGCGCAAGATGTCCCTGACGGAATTGAGCCAGAAGGTGGGCATCACCCTGGCGAACCTGTCCATTCTCAAAACCGGCAAGGCCAAGGCCGTCCGCCTGCAGACCCTCGACGCTATCTGCGAGGCGCTGGACTGCCAGCCGGGGGATATTCTTGTGAGGGAAGACCAGGGGATGTGACCCCCTTTTGCGGGGCTTTGCCCCGCACCCCAGTTGGGGGCGCCGCCCCCAATACCCTTTTTGTGGGGCTCTGCCCCACACCCCGGCAGAGGCTCTGCCTCTGCACTCCGCAAGGGCCATTGGCCCTTGACCCATCACCCGGAAATCCCGAAGGATTTCCGGGGTGGTTTTGTTTTGGGGTAGTCTTATGGATTTGGCTTGTCTTTGCCGGAACAACCAGGGGGCTTTCCGATCGCCCCCTGAACCCCTTCGGCCGCACCCCTACTCACTTTTCGTAACAAGTAACACAAGACACCGTTCCTCCAACAAGCAGGTTGATATTCCTTCATCCGGAGGGAACCCGAAGGTTTCCAAAGGGCGATCGGAAAGCCCTTTGGTCGCCCGTGAGGGCGAAACCCCACCCTGCACAAAAAACATACCTTCAAAGGAAAGTCCCACACACAAACAATCCCCCAAGCCCTTGGGCTTGGGGTGAAGGGTCAAGGGCCAATGGCCCTTGCGGGGGTATCGGGGGCAGCGTCCCCCGATTGGGATTCCAAAGGGCAAAGCCCTTTGGTGGGGTCCAGGGGCGAAGCCCCTGGTCACCGCCCCAGCAGCGCTTCGGCGATGTCGGCGGCGGTGGGCGGGCAGCCCTTCACCTGCCGGGCGGCGCAGTTGCAGCAGGCGCCGATGCCCAGGCCGTCAAAGGGCACGCCCTTCCAGCCCTGACCGATAATGATAGGCTCTTTCTGCCCGGCACCGGTGGTGTACAGCGCCCGGACAAGGCTGGCATAGCAGGCGGAGCAGGCCTTGTCCTGCTTCACATTGCGGGTCAATTGCGCCACCGTCCCCCGGGGTGCGGCGGAAGCCATGCCCTGGGTGGGCTCATTCAGGGTGATGATTTCATCTTCTGGCTGAAAGAATCGTCCGGCGCCCCATTTCTGCGCCAGGGGGAGATAATCCACATCCATGGGGTCAATGCCCATCAGTTCGCAGCCGTAGGTGTCAATCTGCACCGGGTCGGTGCCCAGATACATCCGGTTGGTTTCCACCGGCGTGCCGCCTTCTTCAAAATCAAGATCGCCGCAGATGCTGTCCACAATGATCAAGTCCGGCTTGAGCGCAGTGCCCAATGCGGCGATGGGCTTGTGCAGGCCCAGGGTGTGAAAGCGGCGCTTCTCCCTGTCCGGCAGACAGCCCTTCAGGTTCTTCAGGGCACAGGTCATCACCGTCTGGCAGTGGCCTTTGAGCACCGGCAGATCGATCAGGAAGCCGGCATCCAGCGCCCGGCAGCAGATGGGCATCGGCCCGATGGGCGTGTCGATGTTGCGGGTGACGTCCTTTTTCAGGTCGAAAAAGGGCACGTTGTAGGTGCGGCAGACGGCGTCATAGCCGGCGGCGCGCATGGCGCTGTCGGTGCGGTCGCCGATCCAGCTGCCCTCAATGATGGAAATGTCGGAAAAGCCGTGCTCCCGCAGGTATTCAATGGCGCCGGACAGCACGCCGGGGTGGGTCGTGGCGCCGCTGTCGGCAGAGGCGGCCACCACCAGATTGGGCTTGAGGGCCACGGAAGCGCCTGCGGGGATCATATCGCACACCCGGGCGGCTTCCATCAGCCGGATGGTCATGTCGTGGGCGTCCTTGCCGTAAATCTGATAAATCTGTGCCATGGTCGTCCTCCTTCGGCGGGCGTGCCGCCGTCCTTTTCTTCAGTATACGATAGCGTGGAAAATTGTCAAGAAGGCTTATCCCCATGGAGGGTAGGCCTTTTTTGTGTGCAGTGCAGAACACTGAAACGCACAGAAAAGAAAATGAAACGATGTTTCAAAATGTGAAATGAACATTTCAAAATTTTTAGAATCGGAGAAATTTGCCATCTTTGAATTGAAAAAACGGTGTAAAAACCGCCAGAAGACTGTTGAAAAAGGGAAAACAGGCCTGTTATTCTAAAGAAGCAAACGGACAGATATGTCCCAGACAGTTCAACATCCCTCGTTAAAAAACACGCTCCGGCGTGAATACAGGAAAGGTGGATTTCACATGACGCCCGTTGTCAAGAGCCCCGTGATCGAAAAGGTGGAAATCTTCCCCGTTGCCGGCCATGACTGCATGGAGCTGAATCTTTCCGGCGCCCATGCCCCCTATTTCACCCGCAACATCGTCATCCTCACCGACTCCAACGGCGTGGAAGGCGTGGGCGAAGTGCCCGGCGGCGAGAAGATCACCAAGGCGCTGGAAGACACCAAGCACCTGGTGCTGGGCACCCGTCTGGTGGACTACAAGTCCACGCTGAACAAGGTGCGCCAGTGGCTGAATGAGAACATCAAGGACGACGTGCGCGGCCTGCAGACCTTCGACCTGCGTACCGGCGTGCATGTGGTCACCGCTTATGAAGCGCCCCTGCTGGACCTGATGGGCAAGTTCCTGGACGTGCCCGCTGCTGCGCTGATGGGCGACGGCATCCAGCGTGACAAGGTGCAGTTCCTCAGCTACCTGTTCTATGTGGGCGACCGCACCAAGACCGACCTGCCCTATGAAGAGGAAGAAGATTCCGACTGCGACTGGTACCGCCTGCGCCACAACGAGTGCCTGACGGCGGAAGCTGTGGTGGAACTGGCCAAGGCCACCCATAAGAAGTACGGCTTTGTGGACTTCAAGCTCAAAGGCGGCGTGCTGGAGCCCAAGGAAGAACTCAAGGCTGTGCAGGCCATCAAGAAAGCATTCCCCGAAGCCCGCGTGGACCTGGATCCCAATGGCTGCTGGAGCTTGAAGGAAGCCCTCGAGATTGCTGACGGCCTCAAGGAATGCCTCGCTTACTGCGAAGACCCCGTGGGCGCCGAGAATGGATTCTCCGGCCGTGAAGTGATGGCTGAGTTCCGCAAGACCACCATGATGCCCACTGCCACCAACATGATCAACACCGACTGGCGGCAGATGTGCCACACCATCGCCCTGCAGAGCGTGGATATTCCCCTGGCGGATCCCCACTTCTGGACGATGAACGGCTCTGTGCGCGTGGGCCAGCTGTGCAATGACTTCGGTCTGATGTGGGGCTGCCACTCCAACAACCATTTCGACATCTCCCTGGCCATGGTGGTGCAGTGCGCTGCCGCCATCCCCGGCAAGATGAACGGCATCGACACCCACTGGATCTGGCAGGAAGGCCGTGAGCGCCTGACCAAGGAGCCCATGCAGATCGTCGATGGCTGCATCGACCTGCCCAAGAAGGGCGGCCTGGGCATCGAAGTGGACCGTGAGCAGATCATGAAGGCCCACAAGCTCTACAAGGACAACCTGGAAGGCAAGGGCGCCCGCAACGACGCCATCGGTATGCAGTACCTGATTCCCGGCTGGGTCTTCGACAACAAGAAGCCCGCTCTGGTCCGCCCCGGCTCCCCCTATCTGAGCAAGGACTGATCAGGCAGCATCAGGCACATCCATTATCGAAATTCTGATTTATCAACGAAAGAACAGGCAGGAGTGAGTTGATCATGTTCACGCCCAAAGGCATTGTCATCCCTGTCGTGACGCCCCTGACCCCCGATGGAAAGTTCAACGAAGCGGTGTATCGCCAGCTGTTGGACTACTTCGTGGAAAACGGTGTACACGGCGTGTTCCCCTTTGGTACCACCGGCGAATTCTACGCCTTTGACAATGGTTTCTACCGCCATGTGCTGGAAGTGACCAAGGATCACGTGCAGGGCAAGATGGACATCTACGCTGGCGCAAACCACATCACCACCAAGGGCGCCATCGAGATCGCCAAAATCGCCGAGGAGTTGGGTGTGGACGCCCTGTCCGTCCTCACGCCCATGTTTATCTCCCAGACCCAGGACGAGGTCCGCAAGTACTACGAGACCATCGCTGACGCCACGGCGCTGCCCATTGTGGTGTACAACAACAAGCCCAAGACCAACGTGACCGTGGAGCCCGCCACCATGGCGAAGCTGGCGCAGATTCCCAACATCGTGGCTGTGAAGGATTCCACCGGTGACTTCACCAACACCGAGGAATACATCCGCCTGACCCGGGGCGTTGAGGACTTCAGCGTGCTGATGGGCCGTGACACCCTGATCTACGGCGCCCTGTGCTACGGCTGCACCGGCGCCATCACCAGCTGTGCCAACGTGGCGCCCCGCATTGCGGTGGATATCTACGAGCACTTCCAGAAGGGCGATCACAAAGCCGCGCTGGAAAGCCAGTTCCGCCTCTCCGCCCTGCGCATTGCCACCAACATGGGCACCTTCCCCGTGGTGCTCAAGGAAGCGCTGGAAATGATCGGCATTCCCGTGGGCAAGTGCGTCGAGCCCATTCAGCCCCTGAATGACGACCAGCGCGCAAAACTCCGCACGGTGCTTACAGGCATGGGCCTGATCAAGTAATCCTCCGGGGAACAACATCGTTTTATACCGGCGGAAAGCCGGATAAAAAATCATAAAGAAAGAGGGTACCCAAATGAAGAAGCTCGTTTCTCTGCTCCTGGTTGTGGTCATGGTCCTGGGCCTGGCCAGCGCTTCCGCCTCCGTCTACGAAGGCCAGCGCGTCCGCGTGGTCATCGGTTCCACCTCCACCAGCGGTGACACCTACATGTGCACCGAGACCGTTTGCCGTTACCTGTCCAAGTACCTGGGCGCCGACATCAAGGTTGACGCTGTGGGTGCTGCTGAAGCCTTCAACACCATGAAGACTGCCAAGAACGACGGCCTGACCATCATGTCCTTCCATGACATGACCTACCTCTCCGTGCTGTTCGGCAGCTACGACGAGAGCTACAGCCTGGATCACTATGTGATCGGCCCCCGTATCGGCCAGAACCCCGGCTCCTGCTTCTACGTGCGTGCTGATGCTCCCTACGCCACCATGAAGGAAATCGCCGAGTACCTCAAGGCCAACCCCGAAGAGACCTGCGTGGTCGCTATCGAGCATGGCTCCGTGTCTCACGTTGGCTTCGCCGCCTACTATGTGTGGGTGAAGGAAACCTACGGTGAGGACGTTGCTGGCCAGTTCCGCGTGGCTCTGTCCGGCTCCACCTCCACCAAGCTGCAGATGCTGTGGGACGGCAACATCGACCTGCTGTTCGCCGACTACTCCGGCCAGAAGCAGTACACCGAGGAAGGCGTCGAGGCTGACCTGAAGCTGAAGTTCTCCGGCATGATGGACGACATCCCCGGCGTTGAAGGCCTGCCCATGATGTACGAAGACGGCATCACCCTGGCTGGCGAGCCCTTCCACTTCTCCAAGGACTTCCTGTTCTACCTGCCCGAAGGCACTCCCGCCGAGGTCGTGGCTGAACTGGACGCTGCCATGGAAAAGGTCGCTGCTGATCCCGAATTCCAGGCTGCGATGGACGCTCTGACCTACAAGAACGCCTTCCTGCCCTCTGCGGAAGCCAAGACCTACATCTACGAGAAGTCCGACACCATGAAGGAAATCATCGACGCCATGCCCAGCGTGGACGACATGATGTAATTCATCTTCGTGCAAAATCCTGCGCGGAAGAGGCTTCATGCCTCTTCCGCCTCTTTCAGATTTTCCAACTAACCTGCATTCTGCGGCCCTTCCTGGCACAAACGCCATGAAGGGCTTCGGCTGACCAATGCGCCGCCCCGGGCGGCACAGGCTCAATGAAGGAAGCGTCTCCCGCTTCGCCCAGTCCATGCGGGGAAAAATACCAAGGAAAGGAAGTTGACATGCATGTCTCCTGAGCTGATGGAGCAGCTTGAAAAGCTGTTTTTCTCCGGTAAAGGCATTCAGCCCAAGTACAGCAATATGCATCTGCTGATGCCGACTGTGACCATTGCCGTGCTGGTGCTGCTGGCGATCATCATCCTGGTGCAGCGTGCAATCCGCTGCAAGAAGACGGGTACGCCCTTCATCCACATCAAGGGCTATCATTTCTTCGAGAAGGGCTTCAACCCCTTCGTGTTCTTCGTGACCATCGGTCTGATGGTTGGCTACTTCTACCTGCTGCCCGTGCTGCATTTTGTGGCCGCCAGCATCATCATTCTGTTCCTTCTCAACATCCTCTACACGCCTCCCTTTGTCGTTGAAGACAAGAAGATCAAGGGCGTCAACTGGAAGTCCCTGCTGGTTTCCGTGGCGATTTCCGTGGTGGCTCCTGTGTTCATCTATCTGGTCTTCGGCGTGGCCTTCGGCCTGACACTTCCGTAAAGAAAGGAGAATAGCACTATGGTCATCGGTGTAACCCATGTACTTTTGGCCCTCTTTGGCGTGGCTGTCGGCATTGTGTTCGGCGCTGTGCCCGGAATGACGGCAACGATGGCACTTGCCGTTTTCCTTCCTCTGACCTATGCCTTTGACATGGCTGAGTCCCTGTACCTGCTGCTGGGCCTGTATGTCGGCGGCATCTCCGGCGGTCTGATTCCCGCCATTCTCATCAACATTCCCGGTACGCCCTCTTCGCTGACGACCACCTTCGACGGCTATCCCATGGCCAAACGCGGCGAAGGTGAACGCGCCCTGAAGCTGGGCATCACCGTGTCCCTCATCGGCGGCCTGATTTCTCTGGTGTTCCTGGCTGTGCTGACGCCCCAGCTGGCGCTGCTGGCCCGCCAGTTCTCCGCCGTGGAGAAGTTCCTGATCATCTTCTTCGCCATGACCGTGATTGCGGCCCTGTCCAAGGGCGCTCTGGCAAAGGGCATCTTTGCCGGCTTTGCGGGCGTGCTGATTAAGCTGATGGGCTATATGGCGACCAACAACAAGCCCCGTCTGCTGATTCCCGGCACTGAGAGCGTGCTGCGCTCCGGCTTCCAGCTTCTGCCCGTGCTGATCGGCCTGTTCGCCATCGCCACGCTGTTCAAGGAAGCCGAAACCGGCATGAAGTACAGCAAGAGCGATATGGTGGAAACCAGCAAGGACGCTCCCAAGTTCAAGGTTTCCCAGCTGCGCGGCCAGGGCGTGAACATCATCCGCTCCTCCCTGCTGGGCCTG
Source organism: Clostridiales bacterium (assembly GCA_015056085.1). Taxonomy (GTDB): domain Bacteria; phylum Bacillota; class Clostridia; order Christensenellales; family Aristaeellaceae; genus UBA11524. The sequence continues at coordinate 16,133 of SVHA01000004.1, read as the reverse complement.
TTCATGGGCATCCTGCCCGGCGTGGGCGGCTCCGCTGCCAGTCTGATGGCATATTCTCAGGCTAAGACCTGGTCCAAGCATCCTGAAAAGTTCGGCTCCGGCATCGACGATGGCCTGGTGGCTTCCGAATCCTCCAACAACGCCCTGACCGGCGGCGCTCTGATTCCTCTTCTGTCCCTGGGCATCCCCGGCGACTCTACCACTGCTGTGCTGGTGGGCGCCTTCATGCTGCAGGGCCTGCAGGTGGGCCCGCTGTTCATCACCGAGAATCCCGAGATCTGGACGTCCATCCTGGTGGCACTGCTGGTGTGTAACCTGCTGATGTTCCTGGTGATGTATTATCCCATCAAGTGGATCGCCAAGATCGTGCAGATTCCCAAGGGTCGCCTGTATCCCGTCATCCTGATGATGTGCGTGGTCGGCGCTTTCTGCTGCCGCTCCGGCGTCATGTTTGACGTGTGGGCCATGCTGATCTTCGGCGTGCTGGCCTATTTCATGGGCAAGTTCAAGTTCCCCACCGCGCCCTTCCTGATTGGCTTCATCCTGGGCGGCGATCTGGAACAGTATTTCATCGAGGCGCTTCAGGGCAGCCGCGGCAGCTTCGAGCCTTTCTTCACCCGTCCCGGTGCGATCATCATCTGGGTCTGCATCATTGCGTCCATGGCGTATGTGGTGTATGATAATATGAAGGACCATAAGAAGGCCAAGGCAGCCAAGTAATCACATTAGAAAAACCCCGGCGGCATCACGGAGAGGGTAAAACTTCCTCCGTGGTGCCCGCCGGGCATCATCCCTGGCTTTGAGGGGAGGAAAGGACGGCACAGGATGGAAGTATTTGAGAAAATGGTGACCACGCAGCTGACGCTGTTTGCCTACATGGCGGCGGGATTCATCTGCCGGAAGATCGGCATCATCACCGATTCCTCCCGCAAGTATTTCAACGCCATGCTCACCAAGATTGCTCTGCCCTGCACCATCTGCGCTTCCTTCCTCATCAACATCACTGCCGAAGAAATGGCCCAGGCCGGGCTGATGCTGGTGGTGAGTGCCTGCATCTGCCTGCTGGGATACGGCATTGCGCTGCTCCTTTTCAGAAAGACGGATGAAAGGCGCCGGGGGCCGATGTACTTCGGCACCATGTTCTCCAATGCCGGCAATGCGGGCCTGCCCGTGGTGTCCATGGTGTTTGGCGAACTGGGCGTGCTGTATACGTCGTTTTTCCTCATTCCCATCCGTGTGTTCATGTGGACGCTGGGGCTGTCCTTCTTCAACAAAGAGGAAGACGGCAAGAGCAAGTGGAAGAAACTCATGCTCAACCCCTGCCTGCTGGCGGTGTTCGTGGGCCTGGGCCTGACGGCGCTGCCCTTTGACATCCCCTCTGCCCTCCAGACGCCGGTGCGCAACATCGGCAGCATGGTGGGCCCCCTGTCCATGATGATTATCGGCTCCACCCTCACGGACATGAAACCGGTGGAGATCGTCAAGGACAAATCGGCGTGGGCGCTCTCTGCTCTGCGCCTTGTGCTGATTCCCCTGGTGGTGATGGGCGTCATGCGGCTTCTCAATCTGCCGGAAATGATGTGGCAGGTGGCCGTGGTCATCACTGCTATGCCCGTAGCCACCCTCACCGTGGTGTTTGCGGAAACCTCCGGCGGCGACCATCTGTCCGCCTCCCGGTGTGTGATTCTCTCTACGCTTCTGTCCCTGGTCACCGTGCCGCTTCTGCCGCTGATGTTCTGATCAGCCGGGGACGTTTCGCAGCGCAGGCTGCGCTTACCGTTGCCATTTCAGGCGGGAAGGCGTTTTTTCCGCCTTGATGGATAGATGATTATTTTGTGAATGAAACAGGAGGTACAACAATGAAAGTTGGTTTGATCGGTCTGGGCATCATGGGCAAGCCCATGGGCAAGAACCTGGTGAAGAAGGGCTATGACCTGATGGTGTTCGACCTGAATAAGGCTGCTGTGGCCGAGCTGGTGGAATGCGGCGCCAAGGCTGCTGAAAACACCCGTGAACTGGCGGAAAACTGCGACGTCATCCTGACCATGCTGCCCAACAGCCCCCACGTCAAGTCCGTGATGCTGGAAGGCGAGAACGCCGTGGCCAATTACGTCAAGGAAGGCACCGTGTTTATCGATATGTCTTCCATCAATCCTGTCGCTTCCCGTGAAATCTCTGATGCTCTGGCCAAGAAGGGCGTCGTGATGCTGGATGCTCCCGTGTCCGGCGGCGAGCCCAAGGCTGTGGACGGCACCCTGGCCTTCATGGTGGGCGGCCCCGAAGACGTGTTCGAGGCTCACAAGGAACTGCTTGGCGCCATGGGCTCCTCCGTGGTGCGCTGCGGCGAGATCGGCGCGGGCAATGTGACCAAACTGTGCAACCAGGTGGTTGTGGCCATCAACATTGCCGCTGTGTCCGAAGCCATGATGCTGGGCCAGCTCTCCGGCGTGGAACCCGAGAAGATCTTCGAAGCCATCAAGGGCGGCCTGGCCGGCTCTACCGTCATGAACGCCAAGGCGCCCATGATGATGGACCAGAACTTCAAGCCCGGCTTCCGCATTGATCTGCACATCAAGGACCTGACCAACGTGGTGGACGCCGCCAAGGTGGTGGATGCGCCCCTGCCCCTGACCAGCCAGGTGATGGAAATGATGAAGATCCTCCATCGCGACGGCGACGGCGCCTGCGATCACAGCGCCCTGATGAAGTACTATCAGAAGCTCACCGGCGAAGAACTGCATCACTGAGATGATCCACCGGTTACACTGAAGAAATCCACATAAAAGGACTGGCTTGTGCCGCAGGACACCGGGTCAACTCCCGGCACAACGGTTCAGGCCAGTCCTTTTCTTGAAGAAATTTTGAAGAATTTCTGCGATGAAGTCCTGCCATGGGCGGGTCATGCACCTTCAGGCCGCAGGAAAAGACCTGCGGCTTGAAGCAGCATGGAGCAAGGAGTATATATGGCCAAGATTCTGCTCGTCACCCCTACCCAACAGATGTATCAGCAGGGCACGGAGGTCGTCTCTGAGGCGCAGCTGGACGCCAAGGTGCTCATGGCGACTTCCCAGACGGTGCTGGAAATCGTGCGCAAGGAATGCCTGGAAGGCGCCGCCGTGGTGGTGGCCCGGGGCAATCAGGCGCACCTGCTGAAGAATGAACTGAATATCCCCGTGGTGGAAATTGTGCTGGAAGGCCAGGAACTGGCGCTGATTATTTCCCGCGCCAAGGAAATCAGCGGCAAGCAGTATCCCCGCATCGCCCTGCTGGGCTTCCGCCATATGTTCTCCAATCCCGAGCCACTGGCCCAGGTGCTGGGGGCGGACGTGAACATCTATTATGCTGCGGCCAACCTGGAAATGCAGGAGGCCGTGGCCCGTGCCTGCCGGGAAGGCTGCGATGTGCTGGTGGGCGGCGAACTTGCCCTGCAGTATGCGGCCCAGTATCCCGTCAAGACCATGTTCCTGGAGTCCACCAAGGACAGCATCATCCATGCACTGAGCAACGCCCAGCGCATTCTCTACGGCATCGAACTGGAGCGCCGCCGCACCAATGAATTCATGTCCCTGCTGAATTATTCCTTCGACGCCATCCTCAAACTGGACGCCGACGGATGCGTGGTCATCGCCAACTATATGGCGGAAAACCTGCTCAGGCGCAGGGCAGCGGACATCATCGGGATGCACATTGCCGATCTCCTCTCGCTGGAGAGCGATTCGCTGGTGGCCCAGGCCATCAAAAACCGCAAGAATGCCTATTCCATGGTGGTGCGTACTCCCAGGGAGGCCTTCATTGCCAACATTGCCAACCTCACCCACGACGGCGAGAGCGAGGGCTTCATCCTCTCCCTGCAGGAATTCAAGCGCATTGACGAGATGGAAGAAACCATCCGCTCCGACAGGTATCAGCGGGGGTATTTCGCCAAAACCACCTTCCATCATCTGCATACCGTCACTCCCTGTCTGCAGGAACTCTACGAGGACGCCCGGCAGTACGCTCAGTATGAATTGCCGGTGCTCATCACCAGCCCCTACGGCGGCATGACCACCCAACTGGCGGAGTGCATCCACAATGCGGGTTTGAGAAACAAAAACCCCTATGTGGAAGTCAATCTGGCGGCCCTTTCGCCGGAAATGCAGCTCACCCAACTTTTCTCAGACGCCGGGGGCGATCAGCGCAAATCCCTGTTTGAAATCGCCCACACCGGCACGCTGGTGCTGGAAGCGGTGGATCGCCTGGACATGGCGGCCCAGTATCAGCTGCTCAATGCCATGCAGCGCAATGTGATCTATCAGGGCGGCACCCACCGCACCCTGCCGGTGGATGTGCGCATCATCTGCACCACCAACGAGGATTTGTACAGTCTGGTGCGTCAGGGAACCTTCCTGCCGCCGCTGTACGCCTGCATCAGCCAGATGGAACTGACCCTGCCTGCCCTCAACGAGCACCCCGGGGACATCCCCAGCCTGATGCGGGAATACCTCAACCAGTTCGGCACCAAGTATCACAAGTTCGTCACCGTGTCCCCCGAGGGTGAGGCGCTGATGTGCCAGCACCAGTGGACGGGCGACGTGATGCAGCTGCGCCTGTTCTGCGAAAAGATCACCCTGCTGACAAGGGAGCGGGAAGTGAGCGCTGATTTCATCCGCAGGCACCTGCCCCGCACCTTTGCCCTGCGCCATGCCCCCACCCAGATGGACGCCGATACGCCCATGGTTTATTCCCGGGAAAAGGCAGAACTGCTGGACGCCATCAACAAGGTGGGCACCGGCCGCGGCGCCCTGGCGGAGTATCTGGGCATCAGCAAAACGACGCTGTGGCGGCGGCTGAAAAAGCACGGCCTGGCACGATAAACCGGTTGATTCACTGCGAAGAAGCAGGATGCATCAAAGAAAAACATCCGAAAAATCTCCCAAAGGAGTGGATTTTATGCGTAAGTTTGTGAAGCTGCAGGACATCGACAATGTGGCTATCGCCGTGCAGCCGGTGAAGGCTGGCGAAGCGGGCCCCGACGGCATTGTGGCCCTCCGGGACATTCCCCAGGCCCACAAGATCGCCCTCAAGGACATTCCTGCCGGCGGCGAGATCATCCGCTACGGTGTGTGCCTGGGCTACGCCAAGGAGGCCATCCCCCAGGGCGACTGGATCAACGAGAATATGCTGGACCTGCCTGTGCCCCCGGCGCTGGACGACATGGTGTTCGGCACCAAACTGGCCTGGAACAAGCCTGACGTCCCGGTGAAGACCTGGATGGGCTATGAGAATCCCGACGGATGGTACGGCGGCACCCGCAACCTGCTGGGCATCCATACCACGGTGCAGTGCGTCACGGGCGTGCTGAATGTGGCGGTGGAGCGCATCCGCAGGGAACTGCTGCCCCTGTATCCCAACGTGGAGGGCGTGGTGCCCATCAACCATGCCTACGGCTGTGGCGTGGCCATCAATGCTCCTGAAGCAAAGGTGCCCATCCGTGCCCTGCGGAATCTGGTGCATCACCCCAATTTCGGCGGCGAAGTGATGTGCGTGGCCCTGGGCTGCGAAAAACTGACGGTGGATATGCTGCTGGACCCCGAGGACAACATCCCGGAGAATGTCATCATGCTCCAGGACATCAAGGGCTTTGACGCCATGATGGACGCCATCCTCGCCATGGCGAAGACCAAACTGGAAAAACTCAATCAGCGCCGCAGGGTGGAACTTCCCCTGGACAAGCTGCTGGTGGGTATGCAGTGCGGCGGCTCCGACGCCTTCTCCGGCGTGTCGGCGAATCCCTCCGCCGGTTATGCGGCGGATATGTTGGTGGCTGGCGGCGCCACGGTGATGTTCTCGGAAGTCACGGAAGTGCGTGACGGCGTGCATATCATCGGCGAGCGCTGCGTCAATGATGAAGTCGGCAAAAAACTGGCAGCTGAAATGCGCTGGTATGACAATTATCTCCTCAATGGTGAAGTGGACCGCAGCGCCAATCCCACCCCCGGCAACAAAAAGGGCGGCCTGTCAAACATTGTGGAAAAGGCCATGGGCTCCATTGCCAAGTCCGGCACTTCTCCCATTGTGGAGGTGCTGTCCCCTGCGGAGCGGCCTTCCTGCCACGGTATGATTTACGCCGCCACCCCTGCCAGCGACATCGTGTGCGGCCCCTGCCAGCTGGCCAGCGGCATTGGCCTGCAGGTGTTCATGACCGGCCGCGGCACGCCCTATGGACTGGCGGCTGCGCCGGTGATCAAGGTCTGCTCCCGCAATGAGATGAAGGCCCAGTGGGAAGACCTGATTGACATCAACGCCGGGCCCATCACCACCGGTGAAAAGACCATTCAGGATGTAGGCACGGAGTTGTTCCACAAGATCATCAATGTGGCTTCCGGCGTGGAGCAGCCCTTTGCGGAGAAGTACAAGCTGTACAACGACCTGTGCATTTTCAATCCCGCCCCGATCACCTGACCAGGGGCTTTGCCCCTGGACCCCCTATGTGGGGCTCCGCCCCACACCCCGGCAGGGGCTCCGCCCCTGCACCCCGGTCGGGGGCTCCGCCCCCGACGCCCCCGCAAGGGCCATTGGCCCTTGACCCATCTCCCCAAGCCCTGACGGGCTTGGGGGATTGTTTGTGTGTACGTTTTTCCTTTCATGCTGTGCTGTTATGCGAGGTGAGGGTTTCGCCCTCACGGGCGACCAAAGGGCTTTCCGATCGCCCTTTGAAAACCTTCGGATGCAAGTAGTCCTATTTGGCTCTTGACCCATCACTCCCAGCCCTGACGGGCTTGGGGGATTGTTTGTGTGTGCGTTTTTCCTTTCATGCTGTGCTGTTATGCAAGGAGGGGTTTCGCCCTCACGGGCGACCAAAGGGCTTTCCGATCGCCCTTTGAAAACCTTCGGATGCAAGTAGTCTTATTTGGCCCTTGACCCATCACCCCAAGCCCTGACGGGCTTGGGGGATTGTTTGTGTGTACGTTTTTCCTTTCATGCTGTGCTGTTATGCGAGGTGAGGGTTTCGCCCTCACGGGCGACCAAAGGGCTTTCCGATCGCCCTTTGAAAACCTTCGGATGCAAGTAGTCTTATTTGGCCCTTGACCCATCACCCCAAGCCCTGACGGGCTTGGGGGATTGTTTGTGTGTGCGTTTTTCCTTTCATGCTGTGCTGTTATGCAAGGTGGAGTTTCGCCCTCACGGGCGACCAAAGGGCTTTCCGATCGCCCTTTGGAAACCTTCGGGCTCCCTCCGGATGGAGAAGTATTAACCTGTTTGTTGAAGGAACGAATTTTATAGTCAAACAAACAAAGGCCCCCTTGTGTAAAGGGGGCTCCGCCGTTAGGCGGTGGGGGATTGTCTTGTTCCGGCAAAGTCTACTCACAAGGATGCAGACCGAAGGGGTCCAGGGGGCGATCGGAAAGCCCCCTGGTTGTTCCACAACAGACAACAAGCAGAAAACAATTCTACCAACAAAAAATCCCCCAAGCCCGTCAGGGCTTGGGGTGATGGGTCAAGGGCCAATGGCCCTTGCGGGGGTGTTGGGGGCAGCGCCCCCAACTGGGAGTCCAGAGGGCAAAGCCCTTGGTCAAGGCAGAAGTTCAGGGGTCTGCTGGGGGGCCTGAGGCAGGCCCTCGGTGTAACCGTTGACGCAGTAATCCACCGCAATCTGCTTATCGGTGCGGATGTCGCGGCTGTAGCCGTCCTCCGTGCGATAGCCGGTGATGCGCATGACCACCTTGCCCACGGCTTCAGGCTGCACGAAATTCTCGAAGTAGAATCTGCCGTGGCGGGTGCTGTCGCCCTGATAGAGGGTGTAGCCGTAGGAGCCGTTGAAGGTGTTGGAGCCGTTGACGTTGCAGGTCAGGGGCTGTCCGTAGAGGTCATAGAGTTCAATGGTGAAGTAGAACTTGGTGATGGTCATGTCGGAATCGTTCCGCACGGTGATTTTCACCTTGTCGTCCTGCAGGTACAGGTCCGTGATGCGCACGGCCTTGTCATAATTGCCGACCTTCACCGTAGCGGTGGTGGAATATCCGCCGTCATCGGTCACGCCGGTGATGGTGGTGGTGCCCCAGTTCTTGCCGGTGACGGTGGCCTTGGTGGAAGAGCCGCGCACCGTGGCAATGGAAGGATCAGCGCTGTACCAGGTCATGCCGGTGTCGCTGGCGTCGCTGGGCTCCAGCACCGCATAGGCGGAAGCGGACTCGTCCACGCCCACCATCACGGTGTCGTTCTTCATGTGCACGCCTTCCACAGGCTGGGTGACACGAATCTTCATGGTGCCGTAGCGGCCGGAGCCGTCATTGGCGGTGGCACGGATGGTGCATTCGCCCCGCTTGTGGGCATACACGGTGCCGTCCTGGCTGACAGAGGCGATGGAATCATTGGAGGAAGTCAGGGTGACGGAAGGATCGCTGGCGTTGTAGGGGGACACGTTCCAGTAAACCGTTACGCTGTTGTTGACGTCCACAGAGACCGTCTTTTCCTGGAAGGTGATGCTCTTGACGGGCTGCAGCACCGTCACGGTGGCCGTCACGCTCACTTCGGGGAAGTCCTTGCTCTGGCAGGTGATGGTGGCAACGCCGGGGCCCACGCCGGTGACGCGGCCGCTGGTGTTCACCTTCGCCACGGAGGCGTCAGAGGTGGACCAGGTCACAGTCTTGTCGTTGGTGTCAGACGGCAGCACCGTTGCCCGGAGGGTGCGGTAGTCGTCCACGTTCACTTCCAGATCGTACTGATTCAGTTCGATGCTTTCCGGCTGCTGGCGCACCTGCACGGTGTAGGTGCCGTAGCGTTTGGAGCCATCAGCGGCAGTGGCCCTGATGGTGGCGCTGCCCTTCGAAACACCCACCACCATGCCCTGAGCGTTCACGGTGGCCACTCGTTCATTGGAGGAGGACCAGGTCACATCCTTGATGGTGGCGTCGTCGGGGCTGACGGCGGCAGTGAGCTGCAGGGCGCCGCCCACATAGGTGTATTTGGCAGGAGCGGAAACGCTCACCTTGGTCGCAGGCTGCACCACCAGCGCACGGTAGGTCAGGGCGACTTCGGGATTCTGCACGCTGCGGATGCCCACGATGCACTCGCCGGCTTTGCGGGGGCTGAAGGTGTTGCTGCTGACCCGGACGATGGTTTCATCCTCGGTGAACAGTTCAAACTTGCGGTTGCTGGCGTCCTTGGGGGTGACGGAGATGTTCACAGACTGGTTCTTTCCCACGGACAGGAGCAGCACGGGCAGCTGGGCGACTTCTTCATCCACATTGGGGGACAGCAGGTGCGCCACGACGGGGTCGGTGGGCTCATGCACCGGGAAGTCCTTGGTGGTGACCTCCAGGGCAGACACCTTGCGCAGCACAGACACCTCAATGGTGCACTTCCAGGTGCGCCGCTGGGTGGTCAGGGAAGCCTGGATGGTCGCCGTGCCCTTCGACACGCCGGTGATGACGCCGTTTTCATCCACGGTGGCCACGCTTTCCCGGGAAGAGGCGAAGGTGAGAGGGCCTTCCTCCCGGCATTCGCCCATGCGGACAAGGGGCGGCGTGAAGGACTCGCCTTCAAACACGGTGCGCACCGTCTTGTCGAAATAGAACTTGTTGTCCTCCGCCAGCGCAGGAAGCGTCAGGCAGGACAGCAGAAGCACCAGAGAAACAATCAGTGCAGTGAGTCGCTTGGTCATATCGTTGATCCCTCCATCTAAGCAATGGCGTGAAATATTGTGTGATTCCGCAGGCCGGAGGCGTTTTTCCGGCCCTGGTAACCATATAACGAACCTTCCGGGCAGATTCTTCCAGCCCGCACATAATTTTCCTCCCGGGAGGAAATATTTTTTTGCAGGGGGATGCTGAAAAATTTCTCTTGACATTTTCCTGAATCGGTGTACAATAATGTCAGAAGGTCAAAGATAGTCAGACTTTTGGTCAGGCCACAGACCGGACCTTCGAAAGGAGATGTTCTCATGAATATGAATCAGTTCACGCAGAAGACCCGGCAGATGCTGCTTTTCTCCCAGCAGATGGCGGTGGAATATGGCCATCAGCAGGTGGGTCAGGAGCATTTGATGCTGTCCCTTTTGCAGGATGAAGGCGGGCTCATCCCCCAATTGCTGGATCAGTGCGGTGTGAAGGTGGATGCCCTGCGGACGGAGGTCACCGACGCCCTTGGGCGCATTGCCCGCATTTCCGGCCCGGGCCGGGAAGCCGACAAGGTGTATATTTCCCCGGAACTGGAAAAATCCCTGGTGGAAGGTCAAAAGCGTGCCCAGCAGATGAAGGATGAATACCTGTCCGTGGAGCATATCTGGCTGGGGCTGTGTGCCAAGGCCGTCAAGCCCCTTCATGACGCCCTCAAGCGGGCGGGCTGGGACGAAAGCGCTTTCCTCAAAGCGCTGATGAACGTGCGGGGCGCTGCCCGTGTCACCAGCGACAACCCGGAGGAAACCTACGACGCCCTGAAAAAGTACGGCTCCGATCTGGTGGAACTGGCAAGGCAGAACAAACTCGACCCCGTCATCGGCAGGGACAGCGAGATCCGCAACGTGATCCGCATCCTCTCCCGCAAAACGAAGAACAACCCGGTGCTCATCGGTGAGCCGGGCGTAGGCAAGACGGCTATCGCCGAAGGTCTGGCCCAGCGCATCGTCCGGGGCGATGTGCCGGAATCCCTGCGAAACCGCACCATTTTCTCTCTGGATATGGGCTCCCTCATTGCCGGCGCCAAGTTCCGGGGCGAATTTGAGGAGCGCCTCAAGGCCGTGTTAGCGGAAATCAAGAAGAGCGAGGGGCGCATCATCCTCTTTATTGACGAACTGCACACCATTGTGGGCGCCGGCAAGGCCGATGGCGCCATGGACGCCGGCAACCTCCTCAAACCCATGCTGGCCCGGGGCGAACTGCACTGCATCGGCGCCACGACCCTCAACGAATATCGACAGTATATTGAAAAGGACGCTGCGCTGGAGCGCCGCTTCCAGCCGGTGATGGTGGGCGAGCCCACGGTGGAAGACACCATCGCCATCCTCCGCGGCCTGAAGGAGCGCTACGAGGTGTTCCACGGCGTGAAGATTCAGGACGGCGCGCTGATCGCCGCTGCCACGCTTTCCAACCGCTACATCACCGACCGCTTCCTGCCCGACAAGGCCATTGATCTGGTGGATGAAGCCTGCGCCATGATCCGCACGGAGATTGATTCCCTGCCCACGGAGCTGGACGACATCTCCCGGCGCATCATGCAGCTGGAAATCGAGGAAGCCGCCCTGAAAAAGGACGACGACGCCCTCACCCGTGCCCATCTGGCGGACGTGCAGAAGGAACTGGCGGAACAGCGGGACGTGTTCCATCAGATGAAGGCCAAATGGGAAGGCGAAAAGGACGCCATCAGCAAAGTCAACCGCCTGAGGGAAGAAATCGAGCGCCTGGGCGGCGAAATCGAGCGGGCCCAGCGGGAATATGACCTCAACCGGGCCGCTGAACTCAAATACGGCGAACTGCCCAAACTGCAAAAGCAGCTGGAGGAGGAAGAAGCCATCGCCGAAAGCGCCCGCAGCGAGGACAGCCTCCTGCGAGACCGTGTGACCGAGGAAGAAATCGCCCGTATCGTGGGCCGCTGGACGGGCATCCCCGTGTCCCGGCTGATGGAAGGCGAGCGGGAGAAACTGCTCCATCTGGAAGAAGTGCTCCACCGCCGTGTCATCGGGCAGGATGAGGCCGTCACCAAGGTGGCCGAAGCCATCCTGCGCAGCCGTGCCGGCATTCAGGACCCGAATCGCCCCCTGGGGTCGTTCCTGTTCCTGGGCCCCACCGGCGTGGGCAAGACGGAACTGGCCAAGGCGCTGGCGCAGGCCTTGTTCGACGATGAGAAGAACATGGTGCGCATTGATATGTCCGAATACATGGAGAAGTTCTCCGTCTCCCGGCTCATCGGTGCGCCTCCCGGCTATGTAGGCTATGACGAGGGCGGTCAGCTCACCGAGGCCGTCCGGCGGCACCCCTATTGCGTGGTGCTGTTTGACGAGGTGGAAAAGGCTCATCCCGACGTGTTCAACGTGCTGCTGCAGGTGCTGGATGACGGCCGCATCACCGACAGTCAGGGCCGGACGGTGGATTTCAAGAATACCATTCTGATCATGACCAGCAATCTGGGCAGCGAGTACATTCTGCAGGGCATTGAGGGCGAAACCATTTCTGATGACGCCCGCCGTCAGGTGGATATGCTGCTGAAGCATCATTTCCGCCCGGAATTCCTCAACCGCATTGATGAAATCGTGTATTATCAGCCCCTGTCCCGCCCGCAGGTGGAAAAGATCGTCGCCCTCCTGATGGAGAAACTCAATCAGCGCCTGGCTGACAAGCAGCTGACCGTCCGCCTGACGGACGCCGCCCTGCGCACGGTGATCGACAAGGGCTTTGACCCCGCCTATGGCGCCCGCCCGCTGAAGCGCTTCCTGCAGGCGAAGGTGGAGACGCTCGTTGCCCGGCGGGTGATTGCCGCCGATGTGCAGCCCGGCGACGTGCTGGTGATTGACTCCGACGGGGAAGGGCTTCGGATTGTTTGACCAAAGGGCTTTGCCCTTTGGAATCCCAATCGGGGGCGCTGCCCCCGATACCCCTGGGTGGGGGCTTTGCCCCCGCCACCCCCAGCAGGGGCTCTGCCCCTGCACCCCGCAAGGGCCATCGCCCCTTGACCCATCACCCCAAGCCCTGACGGGCTTGGGGGATTGTTTGTATGTAGGTTTTTCCTTTCATAATGTGCTGTTATGTAGGGTGAGGGTTTCGCCCTCACGGGCGACCAAAGGGCTTTCCGATCGCCCTTTGGAAACCTTCGGGCTCCCTCCGTACAAACAATTCGGAACATGATAGTTAGAGAAACGAATTTTTGCAGGCAAACAAAAAGGCCCCCTTGTGTAAAGGGGGCTCCGCCGTTAGACGGTGGGGGATTGTCCTGCTGCGGAAGAGACTACTTACAAGGATGCAGACCGAAGGGGTCCAGGGGAAACGAACTGCCCAGTGGGCAGTCGCCGAAGGCGAGTTTCCGGAGCGAAGCGAAGGCGGACCGACCGGAAAGCCCCCTGGTTGTACCGGCAAAGACATGAAACAGGCATCAGACAACAACCTCTACAACAGTTCCGGCGTGCGGCGCACCGTCGCCGCACACAGACTCCATCGGAGCGACCCCGAAACGGGCCGCCCCCGCGAGGCGTTTGAGGGTAAGTCTACTCAATAACACTCACAAGACAGGGGGAAAGGGGGGAGTCCAGAGGGGGTGTCTCCGGGTGGGATGAATTGAGACACCCCCTCTGGCCCTCTTTGGTTCTTTCTCAGGCCTGAGAAAGAACAATCATCAGGCGCTATCCCTTGCAAGAGGTCATACCCGCAGCAGCGCAGGCTCCCCCACCGCCTAACGGCGGAGCCCCCTCCCGGAGGGGGCTTTTCTTTATGCCGGTTCACAACTTTTCCGTAAAGACAAGGTTTTGTCTGCGAGGCGGGATTTCGCCCTCTCGGGCGACCGGAAAGCCCCCTGGTTCATCCGGGAAAAGGTGTTGCAGGTATGGGTAAAGATGTGACACAAACGAAAAGCTCCCTCCGGTAGGAAACTGTCAGCGAGCTTGCTCGCTGACTGAGGGAGCCTGCGAAGGACAAAACCGCTCTCCCAAAAGAATGACGAAACTATGAACTAAAAATACGAAAATTTCAAAAAAAAAAAAAAAAAAAAACAAAAATTTTTCCTAACACTTTTCTAAACAATGAGCCGAAGCCGTTGAACTGGTAAATATTACTACATACAATAGTGAAGAATATGTGTAGGAGGAACACCCCTGCACGAAAGAGAGGATTGTTACCATGAAAAAGAGCAAGTTGTTTCTGATCCTGGCTCTGGTTCTGTCCATGGCCGTGGGCCTGGGTGGCACGCTGGCCTACCTGACGGACACCGACGAAGCCGTGAACGTCATGACGCTGGGCAATGTGGCCATTGATCAGCATGAAAAGGACGCCGCTGGCAACGCTTTCCAGCAGGCTCAGCCCCTGTACCCCGCCTACAAGGACGGCAATAACATCGTCGGCGCCATCGACAAGGTGGTTGACGTGGAAAACATCGGCGCCAGCGACGCCTATGTGCGCACGCTGATTGCCTTTGAAGCCGGCAACCTGAACAAGACCGATTTTGGAAAGTACATCAAGACCGAGTTCAACGGCACTGAAAAATGGGTTGAAGATCCCATCACGGTTGAAGGCGTGAAGTACTTTGTGGCTTATGTCGAGTACGACAAGGCCGTGAAGCCCGGCGAAACCACCGCTGACAGCCTGAAGAAGGTCTGGATGGACGGCGCTGCCACCCAGGATATCGTCTCCCAGTTTGGCTCCACCTACGAAATTCTGGTGCTGTCTCAGGCTGTGCAGACCACCAATATGCCCGACGCCGAGACCGCTCTGGTTGCTGGTTTCGGCGAGGTGACCGCTGCCAATGCTGCGACCTGGTTCGGCGGCATGGCCGAGAATGCCGGCCTGCCCACCACCACCGTTTCCACCGCTGCTGAACTGAAGGCTGCGCTGGAAAAGGGCGGCATTGTCGTGATGGCCAAGGACATCAAGCTGGCTGACAACACCACCATCACCATCCCCAACGGCACCACGAGCGTGCTGATGTTGGCTGGCAACACCCTGAGCGGCAATTACAGCACCACCGGCAATCAGGAAATGATCCTGGTGAAGGGCAACCTGACCGTTGAAAACGGTGATATTGCGCTGACTTCTGCGAATAATCAGGGCTGGAATGCCATGTCCACCATTTTCGACGTCACCGCTGGCGGTGTGCTGAACCTGACTGATGTGAATGCCGAGAACAAGGGCGGCACCGACATGAGCTTCGTTGTTCACATGAACAACTGGGGCGAAGTCACCCTGAACGTGGAGAGTTCCACCCTGAAGGCTGGTTATGTCCCGGTTCGTGTGTTCAACTCCGGCTACGACATGAACAATGTGTCCATCTACAACAGCGCCCTGATTACCGGCAAAACCAATGCATTCTGGGTGCACAACTACACTGCTGCTGACTTCGGCAGTGAAGAAAAGGCCGCCGCTGCTGCTGCTCGTCTGAACCTCGACATCGAGAACGGCACCAACTTCATTGCGGGCAAGATTCGCTATGGCTTCACCAATTCTGTGTCTGTTGACGGCACCGGTGTTGCTGTGAGCACCCAGGAAGAACTCGAGGCAGCCCTGACCAAGAACGGCGCCGTTTATCTGGCGGGCGACCTGACGGTTGACCATACCATGACCGTTGACTCCGGCGTGAAGGTGGAACTGGTCCTGAACGGCGACATCAACTACGCAGTGGATAACGATGGTAAAGCCAGCGCCATTATCAACAACAAAGGCGATCTGACCCTGTCTGGCAACGGCACGATGAAGTTTGTCGCTGCAGATCCCGATCTGGGTACGATTCCTTCCTACGCTACTAACACCATCACTAACACTGGCGCTCTGACGCTGGAAGATGGCGTGACCATCATCAACGGGAGCCAGGGTGGCGCCAGCTATGCCGTGGACAACCATGGCAAGTTCACCATGAACGGCGGCAAGCTGGAAGCCGTGAGGTGCGCCCTGCGTGTGGCCAAGTATAATCAGGATGATGTGCAGTTCACCATGAACGGTGGCACAATTGTTGGCAAAACCGCTGTCTGGGTGCAGCTGCCCGGCTCCGACTCCTCTGTGGCTCCCAAGATCACCGTGGTCATCAACGGCGGCACCATGAAGTGCAACGCCGCGTCCAGCGAAGACAACAACCTCTTCTACACCTACTCCTTCGGCAACAGCCACGCAAACACCTCCCTCACCATCAACGGTGGTGAGTTCCTCGGCGGCACTGTGAGCATCGGCTCCGGCTACAAGGGCAATGCTCCCTATCTGGCCATCGACGGCGGCACCTTTGAGTACGACGTGTTGCAGTGGCTGGATGGCGATGGATCTAAAGTACTGTATCATGCCAACAAGTAAACCATTCCTCTCTCTCTTTCCCCCGCCTCGCCAGCGGGGGATTTTTTGTGCCTTGAATTGTCAAGTCAAGTGCAACAGTTGGTTGAAGAAAACTTCAAAGGGAGATTTCCAGCCAAGGCATTTGCGGGGACGGAGATTGATCTTGTTGATGAAGGCAGCAAAGAAGGCCGGATCGAA
>SVHA01000001.1 GCA_015056085.1 Clostridiales bacterium | reverse complement strand
CCCGCACCCCACCAGAGGGCTTTGCCCTCTGGACTCCCAATCGGGGGCGCTGCCCCCGATACCCCCGCAAGGGCCATTGGCCCTTGACCCATCACCCGGAAATCCCGAAGGATTTCCGGGGTGTTTTTATTTGAAGCAGTCTTATATATTCAGCTTGTCTTTGCCGGTACAACCAGGGGGCTTTCCGATCGCCCCCTGGACCCCTTCGGATGCAAGTAGTCTTATTTGCCCCTTGCCCCATCACCCCAAGTCCTGAAGGGCTTGGGGGATTGTTATTATGTGGGTTTTTTCCTTTCATGCTGTGCTGTTATGCGAGGTGGGGTTTCGCCCTCACGGGCGACCAAAGGGCTTTCCGATCGCCCTTTGGAAACCTTCGGATGCAAGTAGTCTTATTCGGCCCTTGACCCTTCACCCCAAGCCCTGACGGGCTTGAGGGATTGTTTATGTGTGGGTTTTCCTTTCAAACTATGTTTTTATGCAAGGTGAGGTTTCGCCCTCACGGGCGACCAAAGGGCTTTCCGATCGTCCGCCTCCGCTTCGCTCCGGAAACTCGCCTTCGGCGACTGCCCACTGGGCAGTTCGTTTCCTTTGGAAACCTTCGGATGCAAGTAGTCTTATTCGGCCCTTGACCCATTACCCCAAGCCCTGACGGGCTTGGGGGATTATTTGTTAAAGGGATAATCATTTGTTTATTGTTGGGACGAGTAACAACGGAGGGGGACCCCGTCGGTCCGCTCCTTTTGGAATTTACTTAATATGAGAGAGAAAAAACCGTTTCTCCAACAAACAGGTTAATAACTCTTCATCCGTAGGGGCGCCGAAGGTTTCCAAAGGGCGATCGGAAAGCCCTTTGGTCGCCCGTGAGGGCGAAACCCTCACCAACACAAAAACTAACCCTCAAAGAAAAAACTCCCCCAAACCAAAACACCCCGGAAATCCTTCGGGATTTCCGGGTGATGGGTCAAGGGGCAATGCCCCTTGCGGGGTGCAGGGGCGGCGCCCCTGCTGGGAGTCCAGAGGGCAACGCCCTCTGGCGGGGGTGTTGGGGGCAGGGCCCCAACAGGGGGTCCAGGGGGCATAGCCCCCTGGTGGGGTGCGGGGCAACGCCCTGCCAAAGGGCAAAGCCCTTTGGTTACCCCTCCACAAGGCTGCCCATACAGGTCTGGCAGCGGTGAGTGCAGGGCCAGAGGGGCCGGAGGGCGTCGGCGGCAGCATCGGCGACTTCAGCGGAATGAAAGGCTCCGAATACCGCACTGCCGCTGCCTGTCATCAGGGACAGGAAGGCGCCTTTCATGCGCAGCGCCTCAATCGCCGCCCGGATGTCCGGGCGCATCTGTTCGCTGACAGGCTGCAGAACATTGGCAAGGCTTTTTTGCAGCAACGCAACGTCGCCCTTTTCAAGGGCAAAGGCAGCACTGTCATTGTCCGGGCGCACAGGGGCGGCCCCGGCGTGATAGGCCTGAAATACCTCTTTGGTGGAAAGCCCCTTGCAGGGCTGAATCACCACCAGTTCCCAGTTTCTGCCGCAGGGCAGGTTTTCCATGGTTTCGCCAATGCCCGTGGTGCGGGTCAGACCACCCCTCAGACAGAAGGGCACATCCGCCCCCAGCGTCAGGCCGATTTCCTCCAACTGCTGCTGGGTCAGCCCCAAATTCCACAGGCGGTTGAGTCCCCAGAGCACACCGGCGGCGTCACTGCTGCCGCCGCCCATGCCGGCGCCCACCGGGATGTGCTTTTCCACATGAATGGCAGCGCCTTTTTCGCAGCCTGTATACTTCTGAATCGCCCGGGCGGCTTTCAGCGCCAGATGATTCTCATCAGCCGGCAGCAGCGGGTGCCCCCCGGTGGTCAGCGTCAGTTCCTCTGCGGGCGTCAGGGTGATCGTGTCGGAGAGCGTCACCGGCTGCATCAGCATATCCATCAGGTGATAGCCGTCTTCCCGCTGCCCTGTGATGTCCAGGGACCAGTTGATTTTTGCCCGGGCGTGAATGATCATGGGAGACCTCCTTGGTGGTGGTATCCTTATCATACTCCACCTTGGGAAAAATCGCAAGGGATAGCGTTTGCCATGGACAGGGAAGTGTGGTATAATATAGAATCACGAAGGAGGACAAACCATGGACCAGAATCTGATTCCTGTTCGGGTGACGCTCACCAGCATCGCCCGGGATGATCAGGGCGAGGAAGATCAGCCCATCCGGGTGCTGACCACGGGCAAACTGCGCAAGACTCCCTCGGGATATATGTTGCGCTACGAGGAGACCAGCGTGGATGACGCCACCGGGCAGGCGATTGTGTCGCCGGTGATCCTTGCCATGCAGCCCGGCCGCGTGGTGATGAGCCGTACCGGGGATTTCGGAACCACGATGATGTTTATGAAGGATACCCGCTTTGAAGGCCAGTATCATACCCCCTATGGGGAAATGGCGCTGGCGCTGTTCCCCACCTGCGTCAGCACCCGGCTGGGCACGGACAAGGGCAGCGTGCGCCTGGAATACCAGATCGAAATGAACGGGCGCTTTGTGTCGTCCCAGACCATTAACCTGGAATATGTGGCGGAAGGCGGCCCTGTATGCTGAAGGAAATGCGCCTTGCGGTGATGCGCCAGTGGGCGGATTTATCCCCGGAGCGCAAACCGGCCCTGCGCCGCAGCGATGCCCCGGGATACCTGCTGGCGACGGACGCCCCCAAAGTGCTGTCAGCCGCCGAGGCGGATGTGTTTGCCGCCCGATTGACAGCACTGGGTTGGCAGATGGACAGGAAGGGCGACTGGCTGTGGTTGGATGCGCCTGTGCCTGTGCCGGAGGAAGTGCCGGATGCCTGGACGGGCGAAACCGGCTGCTGCGTGTCCATCCTGCGGCGGGCGGAAAGCCATCAACAGGCCCTCTGCGATGAGGAAACCCGGGAGTGGATCCGCCTGATTGTGAAAGCGGCGGAAAAGGGCGGAGATGCCCTCCACCGCACGGCGGGGGAACTGCACGGCTGTCTGGCGGAAAAACTGCGGCTGAAAGCGCCGCTGCCCACGCTGTTGATTCCTTATCTGAATGCCGCTGCAAAGGAGGCAAACCTTTCATGCTGATCACCTGTATCGGTCATGCGTCCTTCCTGCTGGAAATGGAGTGCGGCCTGCGGATTCTGTTTGACCCTTATGATGCTTCCTGCGGCTATCCCGTGCTGCATACGCCGGCGGATGTGGTGTTGGCGTCCCACCGTCACCATGACCATCATGCGGTGGAAACGGTGCCCGGCACGCCCCGCATTATCGACAGGGCAGGGGAGTATGACCTGGCGTCCGGCGTGAAGCTGACGGCCATTCGCGCCTGGCACGATGACGCCCAGGGGGCGCTGCGGGGCGAAACGCTGCTGTTCCTGCTGGAGGGGGAAGGCCTGCGGGTGGCCCATCTGGGCGACCTGGGCCATCTGCCTGGAGCGGAGCAGGTCAGCGCTCTGTCCCCGGTGGACGTGCTGATGATTCCCGTGGGCGGGCACTATACCATCGGTGCTGAAGACGCCGCCCGCACGGCCATGCTGCTGGAAGCCCGGGTGATTCTGCCCATGCACTACCGCACGAAAGCCAATCAGGACTGGCCCATCACCCCGGTGGAGGACTTCACCCGCCTGTATGCCCCGGATGAAGCGGAAACGCTGCCCCTGCTGCGGGTGTGCCGGGAAGATCTGTCCTGCCAGCCCAAAGTGGCGGTGCTGTCCCCGCTGAGCCTGAAAAAATAACGCTGAATTCACGCCTCCCGGAAATTTCTCCGGGAGGCTTTGTTTGCGGACAAAACAAAAAGCGCTGATGATGAACATCAGCGCTTACGTGGCTCAAATAGGATTCGAACCTATGACCTGCCGGGTATGAACCGGACGCTCTGGCCAACTGAGCTATTGAGCCAAATGGTTGCGGGGGCAGGACTTGAACCTGCGACCTCCGGGTTATGAGCCCGACGAGCTACCAAGCTGCTCTACCCCGCGACATCCTTGCCGCACATCCGCAGTATCCGCTTGGCGACAAGATGTATGATACAACACATTCAAAAAAATGTCAAGAGGGAAATTCGCCTTTTTTGAAAATATGTTCCGTACTTGCTTCAGGGGAATGAAGGGCCCTTCTTACCACCGCCAGCGTCCACACAAGGCGCAGGGCGTGCCCGGCGAGGGTCGCCACGGCGGCGCCTCGCAGCCCCCAGGCGGGCAGGGGGCACAACCAGGCGGTGAGCACCAGCGTCAGCGCCGAACCCGCCAATGTCCCGGTGAGGGTGCGGCGCTGCAGCCCCAGACCTGTCACCACGCCGGAAAGCACCTGCAAAAGCGCCGCCAGCACCGTCAGCGGTGCCAGCAGACGAATCAGCGGCGCCAGCCCATCGGCCCGGTACACCACCTTTTCCAGAAAGTCCGCCCCCAGGAGCATCGCCGCCCCGCAGGGCAGGGAGATCATCAGCGCCAGACGCATCAATCTCCGGCAAGTGGCCCGGACTTTTTCCGGCTGATGTTCCTGCCTGGCCACCATGGGCGAGGACACCATGCACAGCGCCCCGGTGACGACGCCCGGCAGCATCGTCAGGGGCATGGCCATGCCGGAAAGCATTCCGAACTGGGCTGCTGCGCCATTTGCTGAAAGGCCGGAGCGCCGCAGGCGCATCGGCAGCAGCACCGCATTGAGTGCCCGCATCCCCGTCAGGCACATCCGGGAGGCCGTCATGGGCCCGCTGAGGCGGCGGATGTCCCCCATCAGCGCACCGTCCGGGGCATCGGCAGTTTTCAGATGCCTGAAATGCCGGGAGAAGGCCGTCAATACAAAAAGGGCGGCAAGACCTTCCGCCACGCCGGGCATGGCGGCGGAAATGGCTGTCGGCTGGGCGGGCAGCATCAGCCAGAGGAAAATCAGCATGACCCGGAGCGTCTGCTCGCCGCATTCAGCCATGGCGGGCAGGCGGGCGCAGTTCAGGCCATAGCACAGCCCTGAATAGACGGCGCACTGCCCCAACAGGAAGATCATCGGCACGGACGTCCAGATGGCAGGCAGCGTGCGGAAATCCCCCAAAAGCCAGGCAATCAGCGGGGAAAGCAGCAGCAAACCGGGCGCCAAAAGCAAACTCATGCGGGCAACCACTTGGCGCCCTGCCTTCAGCACGGCAGCGGCGTTGCGGGGCCCGCCCTGGGCGCTCAGGCGGCTGACAGCCACCGGCACGCCGGCGGTGACGGGGGTAAGGGCCAGCATGGTGACGGAACCGGTCATTTCCATCACGCCCAGCGCCTCCGGGGACATACCCCGGGCCAGCAAAAGCCGCAGGGCAAACCCGATCACCCGGGTGTAGGCATTTGCCAGCGTCAGAACCATGGCCTGTCGGCGCAGACTCATCCCCATGGGAACCTCCTGTATGACGCTTCAGCGTCAAAAGAGGATATGCGGGAGAAGCCTTCGCCATGAGGGCAGGGGAAATCGTTGACATCCCCGGGGAAATCCGATATAATGAATCAATACAAACAGACACAAATCCAGTTTTTTCGCTGATGATGCCCCTGGCGTCCCCGGGGCGCAAGGAACGGAGGAAACACCCCATGAGCAAATGGAATAAATGGGATTGCCGCTTTATGGAAATGGCCCACGTCATCGCCGGATGGACCAGCTGCTTTATGCCCGGACGGAGTATCGGCTGCGTCATCGTCAAGGACAAGCGCATCATGACCACGGGCTACAACGGCGCCCCGGCGGGACTGAAAACCTGCAAGGAGCGGGGCGAATGTATGCGCCGCCGCCTGGGTATCCAGTCTGGCACCCGGGCGGAACTGTGCTATGCCATCCATGCTGAGCAGAACGCCATCATTCAGGCGGCCAAACTGGGCGTGTCCATTGACGGCGCCACGCTGTACTGCACCCACCAACCTTGCAGCGTCTGCGCCAAGATGATCGTCAACGCCGGCATCACCCGCGTGGTGTATCAGGAGGGCTATCCTGATGAATTCTCCCTGGAAATCTTCAAGGAAGCCAATGTGCTGCTGGAGAGGTTTGACCCTCAGGAAGCACAGCAGGACTGATTTTTCCACCAATGAAAAATCCCTGCCGAAGCAGGGATGAATGATGCCTTTGATTGTTATTCCTTCGGGAACGGCTCCTGTCCCACGCTCCAGCCCCTGAGTTTATTGACGGTGCGTTCCACGGCGTCACGGCTGTTGTTCCAGGGCTCTTTGGCGAAGCGGTAGTCGAATTTCTTGATGAACCAGTCCAGTTCTTCCTGCATCCTGTCCATGGCCTCGTTTTCCAGGCGGCACAGGGTCTTGGCGAAATCCGCCAGTTCGTCGCCGGAGAGGTAATCGGGGGCCAGACGCAGAAGTTCTGCCGCATGGCTCAGGCACACGCCCTTGCTGGCTTCAAAGCGCTTGCGGAAGTCCTTCTCGTGCTTGTACAGGTGGAAGAAGGTCAGCAGATACCGCTGCATATTGGACTTGATGCTGTCGCAGACGATGCAGGTGCTCAGCAGTTTTTCCACCTCGCCCACACAGGGGGCCAGCGCCTTCTTCGGGGAAGGTTCCTTGCCGGAGAGTTTGTCCAGCAGGGACGCCGAGGAGGCATGGCGGGCCGTCTTTTCCACATGGTGGAGGGTTTTTTGCAGTTTCTGCCTCGTCTCGGTGAGATGGGACTGGAGCATCAGCGCATGGCCCAGGCGGTTGCTCACTGCATAAAGCATGGCCTGATGATGGCCGCAGAAGCCCTTTTCGTTGACCTGAATGCGGGTGTCCGGCTCCATGACCGATGCGCCCAGATAGCGCTCCACTTCGCCCGTTTCCAGCCGGCGGTGCAGGGCGCACAAAAGGCATTCGCTGTCCAGTTCGATGGCTTCCCACACGGGGATGGTATCGATATGATAATTCATGGCAGGTCCTCCCATACGTGGTCATGCTGTTGATGATGTTATCCTACCATGCCCCGGACGATTTGGCAAGCCCCTGCCGACACGAAAAGTCACCAAGGGGAGCCATTTCTTCCACCTGATGTGCATATTCTTTCCCAGCGAAAAATGCGCCGGGGAGGAATGGATATGCGCAGGATGGAGCGGCGGATGTACCGGGTCAGAAAGCGGCGTCGGGTGATTGCTTCGGTGATTGTGGTGGCGCTGGCGGCAGGCGTGCTGCTCCTACGGGGCAGCGGCGATGATTTTTCCGCCCTGCATCTGCCGCAGCCCACTGTGACGCCGGTCACGTCTGATTTTGACCGCACGGTGGAGACGAGGGAAATCACTCTGCCGACCCAGACGCTCTACGCCTTGCAGACGGGGATTTTCTCTTCCGCCGAGGCCGCTGAAGGGAAGAAGGACGAATATTCTGACCGGGGCGCGCCGGGGTTTGTGGTCAGGGATGGCGACAAGTGGCGGGTGTTCATTGCCTGCTATGACCAGAAGGAAGACGCCGCCGCTGTCCGGGACAGGCTGGCTTCCCAGCAGGTGGAGACGTATCTGTACACCTGGACCTGCAAGGAAATCGCCCTGCGCCTCAGCGGCATGGCAGGGCAGCTGGATGTGGCCCAGGCGGGCTGTACGCTGCTTTCTCAGGCGCCGATGCGGCTGTGTCAGGAGGTAGCCCTGCTGGAAGCGGGGCAGTACACCCCGGAGGAAGCCGTTCAGCAGGTGGATCATCTGGCGCAGGAAATGGCCCTGTGGGCGCAGACGGCCAAGGACCGCTTCGGTGCAAAAGTGCCGGAAATGATTGCCCAGCTGCTCACCCGCGCAGAAGCATGGCAGCAGGCGGCGAAGAAAATCAACGCTGCAGCCGGGGAAGGAACACGGGCCTTGTGTGCCGAAATGAAATCACAGGCGATTTCGTTTTTCGCAGGGGAGGCAGCGTTCCGCATCTGGCTGGAACAGATGTAACCCAATACCCCACGGGGCATGACAGGAGAATCAATCACCAGGGAAAACGGTGTTTACACAAGGAGGAAACTGTATGACAGTTCAGGACGTCCGGGAGATTTTGCAGGCAGAAGTGCTCTATGGTGAGGATATGCTGGATAAGCCGGTGGAATCCGGCTGCGGCGCCGACCTGATGAGCGACGTGCTGGCTTTCGTCAAGGCTCGCACGGTTCTCATAACGGGGCTGATTAACCTCCATGTGGTCCGCACGTCGGAAATGGTGGACATCAGCTGCATCGTGTTCTCCCGGGGCAAGATGCCCAGCGAGGAAATCCTGGAAGAAGCGGCGGAAGCGGGCATTGCTGTCCTGGCCACGCAGATGACCACCTACCAGTGCTGCGGCGAGCTGTACAAGCGTGGCCTGCCCGGCACCCGCAGGAGGTGACGGCATGGCGATTCTGGAACAGGTTTTTCAGGTGGAAGCAGGCGCCTTTGCCACTGCCGGCGAGGCGTCCATGACCATCAAACGGACGCTGAAAAAGCTGGGCATCAACGCCAATGTCCTGCATCAGTTGTCCGTGGCCAGCTATGAGGTGGAACTGAATCTGGTGATTCACTCCATGGGCGGGGCGCTGACCCTCACCGTGGAGCCGGACAAGCTTACCCTCACTTCCAAAGACG
The DNA here is from genome assembly GCA_015056085.1 of Clostridiales bacterium. Classification (GTDB taxonomy): domain Bacteria; phylum Bacillota; class Clostridia; order Christensenellales; family Aristaeellaceae; genus UBA11524. The sequence continues at coordinate 539,301 of SVHA01000001.1, read as the reverse complement.
TGGGCCCGGGCATCCCCGATATCGGCAAGGCCATGACGGAAGGCTACTCCACCGCCAGCGAGGAAGCCCGCTCCCTGGGCTTTGGCGCCGGTATGGGTCTGCCCAACATGAAGCGCAACGCCACCACCTTCAGCATTGAAAGCGAAGTGGGTGTGGGCACCACCATCGTGATGACATTCGCCCTGTAAGCGGCGGAAAAACAGCAATACCACCGGGAGGAAACACCCATGGAAAAGCGATTTCATTCCGTGCGGCTGGACAAGGAAAAATGCCGTGCCTGCACCAACTGCTTGCGGCGGTGCCCCACAGAGGCCATCCGTGTGCGCGGCGGGCGGGCGCATATTATCGACGAACTGTGCATCGACTGCGGCGAGTGCATCCGGGTGTGTGAATATCACGCCAAGATTGCCGTGACGGACCCCCTGTCCTCCATCAGCCGCTTCAAGTACAAGATCGCCCTGCCTGCGCCGTCGATGTACGGCCAGTTCAAGAACATCCAGTCCATCGCCCAGGTCCTGGCGGGCCTGAAGCGCATGGGCTTTGATGACGTGTTTGAAGTGGCCCGGGGCGCTGATATCGTCACCCGTGCCGTGCGGGAAAAACTGCGCCAGCCCGACCTGCCCCGTCCGCTGATTTCGGCGGCCTGCCCTGCCATCGTGCGGCTGATTCAGGTCAGGTTCCCCGACCTCATCGATCACATTGTGGACATCCGCCAGCCCATGGAAGTGGCGGCGCTGATGGCCAAGAAGGAATTCGCCCGCAAGCACGGCGTGAAGGAAGAAGACATCGGCTGCTTCTTCATCACCCCTTGTCCGGCAAAGGTGACGGCCATCCGCAGCCCTATCGGTCATGAGACCTCTGCCGTGGACGGCGCCATTTCGGTGCTGGAAATCTACGGCTTGCTCTCCGGCCACACCAAGCGGGCCACGGCGGATGAATCCCTCATCACCGCAACGCCCTGGGGCGTGGGCTGGGCCAGCAGCGGCGGCGAGGCCGGCGCCGTGTGCCCGGACAACTCCCTGGCCGTGGACGGCATTGAGAACGTCATGCGCGTGCTGGAGGAAATCGAAAACGGCAAACTCAAGGACCTCGATTTCTTTGAGGGCAACGCCTGCACCGGCGGCTGCGTGGGCGGCCCGCTGAACTTTGAAAACAACTACGTCGCCCGCAACATCATCCACCGGCTGATTGACAAGTCCTCCGGGTTGCATCCCGATGAAAAGGTGGACGTGTCCCTCCTGAACAAGTACCCCCTGAACAATGCGCTGCCCATCCATCCCTCCAGCGCCATGAAACTGGATGACGACCTGCTGGAAGCCATGCGGAAGATGGAGGAAATCGAGCAGATCAGCAAGCGCCTGCCCGGCTACGACTGCGGCTCCTGCGGCTCTCCCACCTGCCATGCCTTTGCCGAGGATATCGTGCAGGGATTTGCCCGGGAAATGGACTGCGTGCACATCCTCAAGGAGCAGCTGCGCCTGATGGCCCAGCAGATGGTCCACCTGGCGGAATCCACCAGAGAATAATCCCGCTGAATCCATTTTGCAGCCGAATTCTTTCAATTCAGAAAGGAAAGATGACCCATGACTGTTGGCGATATCCAGCGCCTCACCGGCGCAAAACTTCTCACCCCCGATGTTGATCTGTCCGTGCCTGTCACCTGCTGCTATGCAGGCGACCTGCTCAGCCTTGTGATGGCGGCGGGCGAGCCCGGCATGGCCTGGGTCACCGTGCAGACCCACATGAATGTGATCGCCGTGGCCTCCAATCTGGAAATGCCCGTGGTCATCATCTCCGAGGGCATCCAGATGGAACAGGCCTCTGCCGACAAGGCGGCCCAGGAAGGCATTGCGGTTTTGTCCTCCGACAAGACCTCCTTTGAAATCTCTGGAATCCTCTATGCTGCCGGGCTGACGGCCCGCCCTGCGTAAGCCATGTTTGTCGATCTGCACATCCACTCCTGCCTGTCCCCCTGCGCTGATGATGACATGACCCCCGCCAACATCTGCGGCATGGCTCACATCAAGGGCCTGGACGCCATAGCCGTCACCGACCACAACACGGCAAAGAATCTGCCCTATGTGGAAGAGGCGGCGAACCATTTCGGGCTGATTCTCCTGCCGGGGATTGAAGTCACCACCCGGGAAGAAGTGCATCTGCTGGGGTATTTTCCCACGGTGCAGGCGGCGGTGGAGATGGGCGAAGTGTTTTCCAGCCATCTGCCTCCCATGAAGAATAACCCCCGCCTGTTCGGCAACCAGTTCATCATGAACACCGACGAGGAAGTGGTGGGGGAGGAGGACCGAATGCTCATCGGCGCCACGGATTTGCCCCTTGACGAGTGCGTGGCGATGATCCGTGCTGCCGGCGGCGCAGCGGTGCCCGCCCATATCAATCGGGGCGCCAACGGCCTTTTGCGCAACCTGGGCATGATGCCTGTGACGCCGGCCTTCCCGGTGGTGGAGGTGTCGCCGAATTGCCCGGTGGAGGAAGCGGCCATTGCGGGCCGCAGGGTGCTCCGCGCCTCCGACGCCCATCAGTTGGGCGCCATTCAGGAGGCCGTGTTTGACCTGCCTGTTGAAAGGTTTTCCAGAGGCGGCCTGCTGGAAGTGCTCCGGGGCGAGGGCCTCCAATGACAGGATTTTCCAAAGAGAAGAATGCGCAAACGCATTTTTCTCTTTTTTTCTGCGGTTGTTGTTAAATTTTTTACAATTTGCATCGCAAAGCCCTTTTCTTTTGCGTTAATATATGTTAAAATAGTAGCAATGCGGTCTGTGCTCAACGGGTCGCTGCTTACAGAGGTCTACAACTGCTAAGGAGGTTGTTATCTACCATGGCTGAAATGAGGGAAAAGTACCTGGCCCTGGACGAGGCCATCGCCCGCTACAAGGGCACTCCCGGTGCGCTGATGCCCGTGCTGCAGGAAGCGCAGAACATCTTCGGCTACGTGCCGGAAGATGTGCAGAAGATCATCGCTGATGGTCTGGGCACGACGCTGGCGGAGGTCTACGGCGTGGCAACGTTCTACGCTCAGTTCTCCCTGGAGCCCAAGGGCGAATATGTGGTGGGTGTGTGCCTGGGCACTGCCTGCTACGTCAAGGGCAGCCAGAAGGTTCTGGATCGCCTGGCCGAAGAACTGGATGTTCCCGTGGGCAAGACCACGGCTGACGGCAAGTTCACCCTGAACGCCACCCGCTGCCTGGGCGCTTGCGGTCTGGCGCCTGTCATGATGATCAACGAGGAAGTCTACGGCCGTCTGGTGCCCGACGACATCCCCGGCATCATCGCCAAGTATCGCTGATGCATCTGTGACGCCGGGAGGTGAAGGACTGTGCGGGATCTGTCGCTGCATTTGCTGGACCTTGCCCAGAACAGCGTCAAGGCCAATGCCACGCTGGTGACAATCCGCCTGACGCTGGCTGAGGACGGCTGGCTGACCTTCACCCTGGAGGATGATGGCTCGGGGATGTCCGAGGAACTGCTCCGGCAGGTCCGGGATCCCTTCACCACCACCCGCACCACCCGCCGCGTGGGCTTGGGTATTCCCATGATGGAAGAAACGGCCCGCCGCACAGGCGGTGAGATGCACATCGAAAGCACCCTGGGGCAGGGCACAACGCTCACGGCCCGCCTCAATACCCGCCATCTGGACTGTCTCCCCCTGGGAGACGTGGCTGGGACGCTGCTGACACTGTTCATCGGCTGCCCGGACAAGCCGGATTTCCTCTTTGAAGGCGTCACCCCGAAGGGGGAGTGCTCCTTTGATACACGGATGGTCCGGCAGGTGCTGGGGGATATTCCCCTGAATGAACCGGCGGTGGTCGCCTGGATGCAGGAGGCCCTGCAGGAAGAAATCAACCCAATCTTCGGAGGTGTAATGATATGAAATCCCTGGCTGAACTGGAAGCTATCCGCGCCAAGACGCTGGAAAACATTTCCCTGCGCAAGGAAGGCAACAACACCGCCCGCATCGTGGTGGGCATGGCGACCTGCGGCATCGCTGCCGGCGCCCGTCCCGTGATGCTCGCTTTCATTGAAGAAGTCAACAAGCGCAAGCTGGAAGGCGTGACCGTCTCTCAGACCGGCTGCGTGGGTATGTGCCGCTATGAGCCCATGGTGGACGTCATCCTGCCTGGTCAGGAAAAGGTGACCTACATCAAGCTCAAGCCTGACATGGTGGCCCGCATCGTTGCCGAGCACATCGTCAACGGCAAAGTGGTGGAAGAGTACACCATCGGCGCCGCTCAGGACTAACATCCCATCCCCTCATGTGAATTTCCCGGATGGGGCGCTGCTCCATCCATGATCAACGAAAGCAGGAGGAATCCCTATGGATCTTTATCGCGCACATGTCCTGGTCTGCGGCGGTACCGGCTGCACCTCCTCTGGCTCTGCTCAGCTCATCGAGCGCTTTGAGCAGCAGCTGCAGGAAAAGGGACTGGAAAAGGAAGTCAAGGTCATCCGCACCGGCTGCTTCGGCCTGTGCGAGGCCGGCCCCGTCGTCATCGTCTACCCCGAAGGCACCTTCTACTCCCGTGTGAAGGTGGAAGACGTGGACGAAATCGTCTCTGAGCATCTGCTCAAGGGCCGCAAGGTGCAGCACCTGGTGTATGTGGATCATGCCACCAAGGAGTCCAGCATCCAGAAGTCCCTGGACGAGATCGGCTTCTACAAGCTGCAGAAGCGTGTCGCCCTGCGTAACTGCGGCGTCATCGATCCCGAAAACATCGACGAATACATCGCCTTTGACGGCTACAAGGCCCTGGCCAAGGCGCTGACCGAAATGACCCGTGAGCAGGTCATCCAGGAGATCATCGACTCCGGTCTGCGTGGTCGTGGCGGCGGCGGCTTCCCCACCGGCATGAAGTGGAAGTTCGGCTACAACAGCCCCGCTGACCAGAAGTACATCGCCTGCAACGCTGACGAGGGCGACCCCGGCGCCTTCATGGACCGCTCCCTGCTGGAGGGCGATCCCCACGCCATCATCGAGGCCATGGCCATCGGTGGCTATGCCATCGGCGCCAGCGAAGGCTATGTCTACGTCCGTGCTGAGTATCCCATCGCCGTGCGCCGCCTGCAGGTGGCCATCGACCAGGCCAAGGAATACGGCCTGCTGGGCAAGAACATCTTCGGCACCGACTTCTCCTTCGATATGCACATCCGTCTGGGCGCCGGCGCCTTCGTCTGCGGCGAAGAAACGGCCCTGATGAACTCCATCGAAGGCAAGCGCGGCGAGCCCCGTCCCCGTCCTCCGTTCCCCGCTGTGAAGGGTCTGTTCGGCAAGCCCACCGTGCTCAACAACGTGGAGACCTACGCCAACATTCCTCAGATCATCCTCAACGGCGCTTCCTGGTTTAAGTCCATGGGCGCTGAAAAGTCCCCCGGAACCAAGGTGTTCGCTCTGGGCGGCAAGATCAACAACACCGGCCTGGTGGAAGTGCCCATGGGCACCCCCCTGCGCACCGTCATTTATGACATCGGCGGCGGTATCCCCAACGGCAAGAAACTCAAGGCCGTGCAGACCGGCGGTCCTTCCGGTGGCTGCATCCCCGCTGACAAGCTGGACATCTCCATCGAGTATGACACCCTGATCGAGATCGGCTCCATGATGGGCTCCGGCGGCATGATCGTCATGGACGAAGACAACTGCATGGTGGACATCGCCCGCTTCTTCCTGGACTTCACCGTGGACGAGAGCTGCGGCAAGTGCACCCCCTGCCGTGTCGGCACCCGCCGTATGCTGGAGATCCTGGAGCGCATTGTGGAAGGCAAGGGCGAAGAAGGCGACATCGAGAAGCTGGAAACCCTGGCCAACAACATCAAGGCGACCGCCCTGTGCGGCCTGGGCCAGACCGCTCCCAACCCCGTGCTGTCTACGCTGAAGTACTTCCGTGACGAGTACGAGGCTCACATCAAGGAAAAGCGCTGCCCCGCCCATCATTGCCAGGCCCTGCTGAACTATGTCATCTCCGACAAGTGCCGCGGCTGCACCCTGTGCGCCAAGGTCTGCCCCGCCGAAGCCATCTCCGGCGCTGTGCGTCAGCAGCACGTCATTGATACCACCAAGTGCCTCAAGTGCGGCGCCTGTATCGAAAAGTGCCGCTTTGGCGCCATTTCCAAGCAGTAAGTGAAGGAGGGAATCATCAATGGAACAGCTCATTCATCTGACGATTGACGGTGTGGGCGTTGACGTCCCTGCCGGCACTACCGTGCTGGAAGCTGCCAAGCAGGCAGGCATCAACATTCCTACGCTGTGCTACCTCAAGGATATCAACCAGATCGGCGCCTGCCGCCTGTGCGTGGTGGATACCGGCGCCCGTGCCCTGCAGGCCGCCTGCGTGCTTCCTGTTGCCCCCAACATGAACGTGCGCACCAATACCCCCGCCGTGCGTGAAGCCCGCAAGGTCAACCTGGAACTGCTTCTGTCCAACCATGAAAAGAAGTGCCTGACCTGCGTGCGCTCCAAGAACTGCGAACTGCAGACCCTGTGCCAGGAACTGGGCGTGGGCGACGAAACCCGCTTTGCCGGCGCCATGACCAAGTACGATGTGGACGATCTGTCCCCCTCCATCGTGCGTGACAACAACAAGTGCGTCCTGTGCCGCCGCTGCGTGGCCGCCTGCAATGTCAGCCAGGCTGTGGGCGTCATCGGCCCGGTGAACCGTGGCTTTAACACCGCCATCGAGTCTCCCTGGGGCATGAAGCTCTCCGACATGGCCTGCATCAACTGCGGCCAGTGCATCGCTGCCTGCCCTGTGGGCGCCCTGTATGAGAAGGACTCCACCCAGAAGGTGTGGGACCTGCTCGCCAACCCCAACAAGCACGTGGTGGTGCAGCCCGCTCCCGCTGTGCGTGCCGCCCTGGGCGAGGAATTCGGCATGCCCATGGGCACCGCCGTCACCGGCAAGATGGCTGCCGCTCTGCGCCGTCTGGGCTTTGATAAGGTGTTCGACACCGACTTCGCTGCTGACCTGACCATCATGGAAGAAGCCACCGAACTGCTGGACCGCCTGAACAACGGCGGCGTCCTGCCCATGATCACCTCCTGCTCTCCCGGCTGGATCAAGTTCTGCGAGCATTACTACAGCGACTTCATCCCCAACCTGTCCACCTGCAAGTCTCCCCATGAGATGGAAGGCGCCATCATCAAGAGCTACTACGCTCAGAAGGCTGGCATCGATCCCAAGGATATCGCTGTTGTTTCCGTGATGCCCTGCACCGCCAAGAAGTACGAGGCGGCTCGTCCTGAACTGGCTGCCAATGGCGTGCCGGACGTGGACGAAGTCATCACCACCCGTGAACTGGCCCGCATGATCAAGGAAGCCGGTATCGACTTCGCCAACCTCAAGGATGAAGACTTCGATTCCCTGATGGGCGAGAGCACCGGCGCTGCCGTCATCTTCGGCGCCACCGGTGGCGTGATGGAAGCTGCCCTGCGTACCGCTTATGAAGTGGTGACCGGCGAGACCCTGGAAAATGTGGACTTTGAAGCCGTCCGCGGCGTGGAAGGCGTGAAGGAAGCCTCTGTGAAGGTGGGCGACATCACCCTGAACGTGGCTGTGGCCAACGGCACCGCCAATGCGGCCAAGCTGCTGGACGCCATCCGCGCGGGTGAAAAGACCTATCACTTCATCGAGATCATGGGCTGCCCCGGCGGCTGCGTGACCGGCGGCGGCCAGCCCATCGTGCCTGCCTCCGTGCGTATGACCGTGGATCCCCGTGTGGTCCGTGCCAAGGCCCTCTATGGTGAGGATGCCGGCAAGGCCAAGCGCAAGAGCCATGAGAACGCTGAAGTCAAGGCCCTGTACGACGAGTTCCTGGGCAAGCCCAACAGCCACAAGGCTCACGAGTTGCTCCACACCACTTATGTGGCTCGTCCCAAGTACAGCAAGTAAGTATTTTCAGTTTTTCCAAAGACCGGGTGCAGGTGCACCCGGTCTTTTTGGTGGAAACAGCGGAGCATTCAGTGCAGCAATTCGCCGCCAAACGACTTAAAATCGAAAACCAGCGAGCTCCTTCGGGGCGATTAAGTGGGGCGAAGCCCCTGTGCGGTGGTTTTTGTGCGATTTCGTCAGAACCGCTTCCTTACATGGAGTCACAGCCGTCAGGGCTGCTTGCAGCCCTGACAGTGACGGAGTGCAAAACTCGAAAAAAGTGCATTAGCACTTTTTCGATGGCGAAGCCCTTTGACGGGCGCAGGTTGTAAAATCTGCCCTGAACAGACAAAAAACAACGCAAATACAACACATTCCCGGCGTTTGGGCATGGTTGTGCCCTTGACAGAGCGAAAAGGGAAAGTATAATAGAAGAATACACAAGGATTCCTGACACGCCCAAGAAGGCGCTGCCGGATGGGAGGTATTTTCATGGATATCAAAGTGACGCTTGCCAACCAACTCAAAACCAAGCCCCAGGACGAAAGCAAACTGGGCTTTGGCAATTTCTTCACGGACCATATGTTCCTGATGGACTATGTGGACGGTCAGGGCTGGATCGACCCCCGTATCGTGCCCTATGGCGATTTCCATCTGGACCCTGCAGCCATGGTGCTGCACTATGGTCAGGCGATCTTTGAAGGCACCAAGTGCTATCGCCGGGCGGATGGCGGCCTGCAGCTTTTCCGGCCCGAAGCCAACTTCGCCCGCATGACCCGCTCTGCCCAGCGCCTGGGTATGCCTGCGCTGGATGAACAGACGGCGCTGGAGGGCCTGAAAAAGCTCATCGCCATCGAAAAGGACTGGGTGCCCCATCAGGACGGTACCAGCCTGTACATCCGCCCCACCATGATCGCCCTGGATGCCCAGCTGGGCGTCCATGCGGCCCATCATTATCTGTTCTACATCATCCTCTGCCCCGTGGGCTCCTACTACAAGGAAGGCCTGAAGCCGGTGAGCATCTATGTGGAGGATGAATACGTGCGTGCGGTGCGCGGCGGCGTGGGCTTCACCAAGTGCGCCGGCAACTATGCCGCATCCATCCTGGCGGGCGAAATGGCAGCCAAGAAGGGCTTCTCTCAGGTGCTGTGGCTGGACGGCGTGGAGCAGCGCTATGTGGAAGAAGTCGGCTCCATGAACATGATGTTCGCTTACGGCAACAAGATCGTCACCCCCGCCCTCAACGGCTCCATCCTGCCCGGCATCACCCGGGACAGCATCATCAAGGTGGCCCGCCAGTTGGGCTATGAGGTGGAAGAAACCCGCCTGGCCATCGAGGACATCTTTGCTGACGCCAAGTCCGGCAAGCTGACCGAGGCCTTTGGCACCGGCACCGCTGCGGTGATTTCCCCCGTGGGTACCCTGTGCTGGAAGGATGAGACCATCACCATCGGCGATGGCGGCATCGGCCCTGTGGCCGGCAAACTCTATGCCACCCTTACCGGCATCCAGTGCGGCCGACTGGAAGACGAAAACGGCTGGATCACCAAACTTGATTAACCCCATCGGCGCGGCCGGAGGGGATAGGAGGCATCATGCTGCGCGAAGGCAATGTGCAGCCCCTTCACTGGGCTGATAAAACCATGAGCGTGCTCAAGGCCAGGCAACTGGAGGCGTGCGAAATGCGCCTGCACCAGTTGCCTGACTTCGGGCTCTTTTCCGGTTGCAATGATTTGAACGTGGAACAACTCTGGCAGTGTTCCTTTGAGGCACAGGAGCAGCCCCATCAGCAGGTGCTGCACACGGCGGCCGCTCTGCAATCCCAGGTACTTCTGACGCTTCCGGTGGAAGCGGCGCTGCTCTCTGTGGAAGAAATGATGCTGGTGGAGCGACTGCTGGCCATGGACGGCACGGCGGAACTGATGGACTGGGAGGAGTACGCCGCAGCAGAATCGCTGGTGCGGCGGCTGTGGTGCCACGTCACCTTCCGGGAGGGCGTCGTCCGGGTTCATCTGCCCCGGCAACTGCTGCTTCCGCTGATCGGCATTCTCTCCGGCACGGCGCACCTGGAAATCCGGGATCGCCTGATGCGCTACGAAACGGCCATCCGGGGCCTGCTGTATATCGCCGGCCTTTTGCACTATCAGGAGCCGCTGATGCTCCTCAAGCGGGACGTGCTCAAGGGCGTGTATGGCGCCTCTGACACGCTGGCGATGCGGTATCTGCGCAACACCTTTGATTACACCTATGCCCCCGACGGCGTGATGCTCCTGCTGCATCCCGGTCTGGCAGAGCCGGAGCGGATGCTGTACATGGATGCACCCGTGTCCTCCAAGGGACAGGAGATGGAAATGCAGATGGACGAATCGGCGCTGATGGGCGCCATGGACGGCCTTCTGCCGGAAGAACGCCCCCTGTATGACCGGCTGTTCGGGCAGCTGCTGGGCTTTGTCCGCCCGGAACTGACGGAAGAGGAGGCCGTGGAGGACCTCCGGATGCTGGTGAAGCAGGGCGTGTCCCTGCAGGAAACCAATGAGGTGCTGGCGTCCCTTCTGACGGTGATGCCCACGGCGGATATGCTGGAAAGCGTCCGGCAGATGCATCAGCACACGCCCCGCTGGGGCACGCTGAGAACTTTTCAGGTGCAATAATCATGGCAAAGTACGAGTTTATCATTGACAAAGCGGCGGAAGGACAGCGTGTGGATGCCTGCATCCGCCGCTTTTTGCCGGAATTGCCGCCCCATATCGTCCGGGAAAGTTTCTCCCGCCGGGATGTGAAACTGGATGGCGTGCGCATTCGCCCGGATCAGCGGGTGACGGCAGGGCAGACCGTGGCGGTGTTCTGCATGGAGCAGAGAGCATCGGCGGTGGATGTGGTCTATGAAGACAGTGACGTGCTGCTGGTGAACAAGCGGGCCGGCATCAGCGTGGAGCCGGACGAAAAGGGCGGAGCCTCCCTGGTGGAACTGGCTCATCGCCATCTGCTGGCGCAGTCGCCGGAGGCTCCCCAGCCCATTCCCTGCCACCGGCTGGACAATCAGACCTGCGGGCTGTGCCTGCTGGCAAAAACGGAAAAGGCGGCAGAAGTGCTTTTGCAGGCCTTCCGGGAGCGTACCATGGACAAGCGGTACATCTGCCTTGTCCGTGGCATGATGAAGCCGCCAAGCGCCACCTGCCGGGCATTCCTGAAAAAGGATGCCAAGGCCGCCCGGGTGAGCATTCATGACGAGCCCGTGCCGGGCAGCAAACCCATCATTACGGCGTATGAAACGCTGGAATCGGGGCCCATCAGCCGCCTGGAGGTGCATCTCATTACCGGGCGGACGCATCAAATCAGGGCGCACATGGCTGCGCTGGGACATCCTCTGCTGGGAGACGATGTGTACGGCGACAGGGCGCTGAACCGTGCGAAAAAAATGCAGGGTAAGCTGTGCCTGTGCGCTGCTTCCCTGACGCTGGATACCGGCGGCGCCTTGCCGCAGCTGGATGGCAGGACCTTCCGGGTGAAGGCCCCGTTTTGACCAGGGGCTTCGCCCCTGGACCCCACCAGAGGGCTGCGCCCTCTGGACTCCGCTTGTGGGGCTCTGCCCCACAAGCGGAGTCCAGAGGACGCAGCCCTCTGGCGAGGGCATCGGGGGCAGGGCCCCCGATTGGGGTTTGGGGCAACGCCCCGCTGAAGGGTCAAGGGCCGATGGCCCTTGCGGGGGTATCGGGGGCAGGGCCCCCGATTGGGGTTTGGGGCAACGCCCCGCTGAAGGGTCAAGGGCCAATGGCCCTTGCGGGGGCGTCGGGGGCAGCGCCCCCGACCAGGGTCCAGGGGCAGCACCCCTGCTTACCCCAGCATGGTCTTGGCAAGAGTGAAGGCAGACGCCACAGCGCCGGCAGGCGCGGGATGGAAATCATCGTCTTCGTATACAGGCACAATGTCCCGCAGGGCCGTGAAAACGCTGCCCACATCGGCAAACAGCGCATCATTGTCCTTTGCCGCCTGCATATGGGACGCCCGCAGCCCCTGCGCCATTTCCTCATAGGTCAGGCCTGTCTTCTGCAGCTTCTCCGAGCCCTCCCGGTATGCCCAGGTGCCGTAAATCACCGGCACGGCGCCTACTTGACGCACCTTGCGGCACATGATGGCGGCGCACTCCAGATAAATCTCCTTTTCCAGCACGGGGCGGGAACTCTGCTCCTGCAGCACAACATAGTCCCAGGGGCCGTTTTGCAGGGCGGCGTTCACCCGGTCGTGCAGTTCATCTTCCGGCTTGAGGGAATCAGAAAACGCAGCGCCGCCCCGGGTGACGGAGTGCACTTCAGCGCCGGTGATGGCCGCAATCTGCCGGGGAATGTCATGGTAGAAAGTGAAACTGTTTCCGATCATCAGAATTCGCATAAGCCTTTTTCCCCCTTGAAAAATTTGTTGAATTTGGGCAGGTAATTTCATTATAAAAGAAGGAGGAGACGCTGTCAAGGGCGAATAATTTAACGGGTTTATATTCGGGCGTTCCCTATACAGCGATTCAACCGTTTCAAGGAGGAAATTTTCCATGACTCAGCCCCTGCGTAACGAGCATCCCCGCCCCGACCGGGTCAGGGCATCCTGGTGCACCCTCAACGGCCAGTGGGACTTTGCTTTTGATCCTGATAACAAAGGCAAGAAGGAAAAGTGGTACTCAGAAGGTGCATTCACCCACAAGATTGAAGTGCCCTTCTGCTATCAGTCCAAGCTCAGCGGCATCAACAGCCAGGAGCACTGCGACGTGGTGTGGTATCAGCGCACGTTTGATATTCCCGCTGATATGAAGTCCCTGCGCCGCCTGCTGCGCTTTGGCGCCGTGGATTATCAGGCGGATGTGTGGCTGGACGGCCAGTATCTGGGCGGTCACACCGGCGGCTATACGCCCTTCACCTTCGACATCACCGACCTGAGCGAGGGCAAGGATGCCTGCACGATCACCGTGCGCTGCGAGGATCGCCTGGACTTTGACCAGCCCCGGGGCAAGCAGTCCTTCCGTCCGGAGCCCTTTGAGTGTTGGTATACCCCTGTCACCGGCATCTGGCAGAGCGTGTGGCTGGAAGGCGTGGGCGAATATTATCCTGTGGATTTCCGGCTGACGCCCTGCATTGAAAATGCCTCCCTGAAGGTGGAAGTCACCCTGAACGAACTGCCTAAGGGTGGTGCGGTGCGTCTGACGGCTGCATGGAAGGACGATGTGGTTTCAAGGCAGGAGATTGCCGTGACCACCGACCGTTTCATTCAGACGGAGATGTATCTGCGCCATAACGAGCGCCTGGAAGGCATCCATTGCTGGGAGCCCGGCCATCCTGCACTGTACGACCTGCGCATCGAAACGCTGGTGGAAAATCAGGTGCAGGACTGCGTGGACACCTACTTCGCCATGCGCAAGATCGAGATTGCCGGCAATCAGGTGCTTCTCAACCGGCAAACGCTGATGCAGAAACTGATCCTGGATCAGGGCTACTGGCCCGACGGCCTGCTGACGGCCCCCAGCGACGAGGCTCTGCGCAAGGACGTGGAACTGACGCTGGCCATGGGCTACAACGGCGCCCGCAAGCATCAGAAGTTTGAAGACCCCCGGTACCTCTACTGGGCTGACAAACTGGGCCTGCTGGTGTGGAGCGAACTGCCCAGTGCCTACTGGCTGCGGGACAGCCAGAAGCGCAACATGATGCGTGACCTGTCCGAGGCCATCGCCCGTGACTACAACCACCCCTGCATTATCGCATGGGTGCCCCTGAACGAAAGCTGGGGCGTGCCGCACATCCAGTATCAGAAGGAAGCCCAGCAGCTCAACGACGCCTTGTATCACATGGTGCATTCCCTGGACGGCACCCGGTTTGTTTCCGGCAACGACGGCTGGGAACTGGCGGCGACGGACATCGTATCCATCCATGACTATACTTCCTGGCCGGAAGAACTCAAGGCAGTGTATGGCGATGAAAAGGCGCTGCTGACCTCGTCTGTGGCTGCGAATCGCAAGATTTCCGCCAATGGCTATGACCACTCCGGCAAGCCCCTGCTGCTGACGGAGTTTGGCGGCATCGCCATGCAGAAGGACGCCGGCGACGGCAACTGGGGCTACAACGCCGCCGCCAAGGACGTGGAAAGTTTCCTCAAGCGGTATGAAGCCATCACCCAGGCCTTCAAGCGTATGCCCGGCTTCTCCGGCTACTGCTACACCCAGCTTACCGACGTCTTCCAGGAAGTCAATGGTCTGTTGGACATGGATCGCAATCCCAAGGCGCCCATTGAAGAGATCCGCCGGATCAATCAGCAAAGGTAAACATCATTTCGGAAAAGTGCTGGAAGCGCTTTTCCGATTTTTTGCGCTCCGTCACTGTCAGGGCTGCAAACAGCCCTGACGGCCGTTCCTCCGTGTAAGGAAGCGATTTTGCATGCAAAATCGCACGAAAACTGACGCACAGGGGCTTCGCCCCGTTCAAACGCCCCGAAGGGGCTCGTCAGTTTTCGATTTGCAGTCGTTTGGCGGCGAATGAGTGAACTGATTGGCGAAAATTTGACAATCAGGAGGTCTCTTTGCCGTCTTTTTCACCCCCGGCAGGGGAGAAATGCATCAAAAATTGCAATTTCAGTGGTTTTCACTTGCAAAATGAAGGTGGCTTCTATATAATAAGAAAGGCGCCCGGAAGTGGCCTGGGCGCTGTGGAATCGGGAGATTTTCAGGAGAGGCGAAACGAAAAGATGCATGATATGCAGGATGTCATCAGCCGGCTGAATCAGTCCGGCAAGCGGCTGAGCAAGGGCCATCGGCGCATTGCCGAGTATATCGCCCAGCATTATGACAAGGCGGTGTTCATGACCGCCAGCCGTCTGGGCGAAAGCGTGGGCGTGAGCGAATCCACCGTGGTGCGCTTTGCCGCCGCCATGGGATACGAGGGCTATCCCCAGCTGCAGCGGGCGCTGCAGGAACTGGTCAGCCACCGGCTGACAGCCAATCAGCGCTTTGAAATGAGCAACGAGATGGACCCCTCTGCGGCGCTGGGCATGGTGCTTAAGAGCGATATGCTCAACCTGCGTACCACCATGGAGCAGATGGACAACCGCGTCTTTGACGATGTGGTGAGGCGGCTGCTGTCTGCCAAGGCCATCTATGTGATGGGTCTGCGCTCTGCCGCTCCGCTGGCGCAGTTCATGGGCTATTATCTCAACTATATCTTTGACGATGTGCATCTGGTGTCCTCCGGCGCAACGGACGTGTTTGAGGCTATCAGCAAACTGCGGGAAGATGACGTGCTCATCGGCATTTCCTTCCCCCGCTATTCCTCCCGCACGCTGGAAGCCATGCGCTTTGCCAAACGCTGCGGCGCGCAGGTGGTGGCCATCACCGATGGCCCCATGTCCCCCCTGAAGGACATCGCCGACGCCACCCTCACCGCCCACACGGACATGGCGTCCTTTGTGGATTCTCTGGCGGCGCCCCTGTCGGTGATCAACGCCGTGCTGGTGGCCCTGGGCCTGCATCGCAAGGAAGCCCTCAGCCAGCATTTCCGCCAGTTGGAGGCCATCTGGGAAACCTACGAGGTGTACCTGGAGGAAAACAGGCAGGATGACTACAAAGGAGGCGCCCAATGAACCGGGTTGTGGTGATCGGCGGCGGTGCTGCCGGCATGATGGCGGCCATCTTTGCCGCCCGGGAAGGCGCTGAAGTCACGCTGCTGGAGCGCAATGACAAATTGGGCCGCAAGGTGTACATCACCGGCAAGGGCCGCTGCAATGTGACCAACGACTGCACGCTGGATGAATTTTTGCAGGAAACCCCTCGAAACCCCCGGTTTCTGTACAGCGCCCTGTCCTTTTTCAGCCCACAGGATATGATGGAACTGCTGAAGGACTCCGGCTGCCCGGTGGTGGTGCAGCGGGGCCGCAGGGTCTTCCCGGAAACAGAAAAGGCCAGCGACGTCACCCGTGCGCTGGAAAAGCGGATGCGTCAGGCGGGCGTGAAGGTCGTCTATGGCGCAAGGGTGAAGGAAGTCCTCACGAAAGAGGGCGCCGTCAGCGGTGTGGCGCTTCACGACGGCGGGGAAATCGCCGCCGACAGGGTGATCGTCGCCACCGGCGGCAAGAGTTACCCCGGCACTGGCTCCACTGGCGACGGATACCACCTTGCCCAGCAGCTGGGTCATACGGTGATTGCTCCCAGCCCGGTGCTTTCCGCCATTCATACCCGGGAAGACTGGCCATGCCGTCTGCAGGGGCTGTCTCTGCGAAACGTAACGCTGACCCTCAAAAAAGGCAAGAAGGTGCTCTACAGCGAACTGGGGGAGATGCTCTTCACCCATTTCGGCATTTCCGGCCCCCTGACGCTGACCATGTCCTGTCATCTGCCGGACAACCTGGATGACGCTGCCGTTACCCTGAATCTCAAGCCGGGCCTGACGGGACAACAGCTGGACGCCCGGCTGCAGCGGGAGTTTTCCGAGCAGAGCCGCAAGCAGCTTCGCAATGTGATGCCGGCGCTGTTGCCGGGCAGCCTGGCGGAGATTTTCCCGGAAATCTGCGGCGTGAGCGGCGAGAAAATCTGCGGGCAGATCACCCGTCAGGAGCGGGAAACCCTCTGCACCATGATGCAGGCGCTGCCCATCGGCCTGAAACAGTTGGATACCCTCAGCGCCGCCATTGTCACAAGGGGCGGCGTGTCGGTGAAGGAAGTCATGCCCGCCACCATGGAGAGCAAACTGGTCAGTGGGCTGTACTTTGCCGGTGAAGTGCTGGATGTGGACGCCCATACCGGCGGATACAACCTGCAAATTGCCTGGTCTACCGGCGCTCTGGCAGGAAAAAGTGCCGCCGTGGAAGAATGTATATAAGCTGGGCCTGTTTTTGTGCCCGGCATGAACACGGATGCCAATACCGGGGTGAAATCCCGGGAAGGAGAATATCGGTTTGAAATATATCGTGGTGGATTTGGAGTGGAATCAGCCCCTTTCCTTTGAGAGCAAGGTGTATCGGGAAGTGGGCGACCGGCTGATCTTTGAGATGATTCAGATCGGTGCGGTGAAGGTCAACGAGAAGTTCGAGGTGGAAGACAGCATTTCGATTCCGATTTGCCCCACCCATTATGTGAAGATTCATCCCCGCATCCGCAAGATGACCCAGCTGGGCGTGGAAGAACTGGCGGGTCAGCCTCATTTTCTGGAGGCGATGGAGAAATTCGTTTCCTGGTGCGGCGAGGACTATGCGCTGCTGACCTGGGGCTGCGACGACGTGAGCGTGCTGAAGCAGAACATGGATTTCTTCCACTGTGACCTGGAACTGCCGCCCCTGTGCGATATCCAGCGGCTGTTCTCCGATGTGCACAAGTGCAAGGAGCGCAAGGGCCTCAAGGCGGCCATGGAGATGCTCTCCATTGAGCCCGACGCCGACAGGTATTTCCACAACGCCCTGCACGACGCCTACTATACGGCGCTGGTGTTTGCCACCCTGCCGGAACCTGCTGCGGTTTTGAAGTACCCCCAGGAGCCCCGGCAGCTGATTCACACCAAGAAGGAAAAGGTCAAGGGCGAGACCTTCGCTTCCATCATGGAGGGTCTGGAAAGCGAACTGGCCCGCCAGCCCCGCTGCCCTGTGTGCGGCAAGAAGACCAAGGTGCAGGACGGCTATGTGAAGCAGTGCGCCGACAAGTACATCGGCATATCGAAGTGCCCCCATCACGGCAACCTGCTCATCCGCCTGCGGTTTAAGGCCATCGGCGAAAACAAGCGGGTCATGACCCTGAACATCGACAAAGCCACCGCCGCCAAGTGTGCCTACGTCAGCACCAAGCGTATTCAGGTGGCGGAAAAAGAGGCGCAGTATCTGGCGCAGCACGGCCGTCTGCCCGACCCGGAAGAAGAACTGCTCAATGCTGACCGCACCAGCATGCCCTTTGAGGACTAACGGCGGAAACTGAATACAAGCAAGGAGGGACAGCATGAACATCACCTGTAATGGAGCAAGAAAATCCATGCCGGAAGGCGCGACGGTCATGCAGTGCCTTTTTGCGTTTTTCGGCGAAAACAGGCAGGTCCTGGCGGCCCAGTGCGGCGGCCGGGTGCTGGAATTGGGCGACAAAATCACGAGGGACTGCACCCTCATTCCCCTGACCCTGAAGGACGAAGAGGGCCGGAGAATCTACGAGCGTTCCCTGCGGTTTGTGATGCTGCTGGCTATGCGGCATCTGCATCCCGGCCAGCAGGTACGGATTGAATATTCCGTGGGCCAGGGCGTGTATGTCCGCCTGCCTGGCATGATGCTCACGGAGGAGAACATTGCTGCCCTTGAAGGGGAAATGCGGGCGATTATCGACGCCGACATGCCCTTCGCCCGGGAAAAGTGGCCCCTCCAAGAAGCGATCGACTGGTTTGAACAGGATGGTCAGGAGGATACCGCCGCTCTTTTGCGCCAGCGGCCTGTGCCCTATTTCAATGTCTACGGCTGCGGCGACCTGTGGGCGTATTTCTACGGCGCCATGACGCCTTCCACCGGGTACACTCCCGTGTTTGGCCTCACGGCGCTGCAGGGCGGCTTCGTGCTGCGCCTGCCGGACCCGGAAAAACCCGCCCAGCCTGCGCCCCATGTGGACAGGCCCAAGCATCTGGCGGTGTTTGCCCAGTCTGCCAGCTGGTGCAACATTCTGGACGTGGTCAATGCCACTGACGTTTCCCGGCTGATTCACCAAAGGAAAATGCGCTCCTTCATCCGCATCAACGAGGCGCTGCACGACAAGGCCATTGCCGACATTGCCGGGGACATCGCCCGCCATCGCCGGCAGATTGTGCTGGTGGCAGGGCCGTCCTCCAGCGGCAAGACCACCTTCACCGGGCGGCTGGCGGTGCATCTGGCGGCATTGGGTCTGCGCCCTGTGACCATCAGCCTGGACGACTACTACCGCAACCGTGACGAACTCCCCCGGGAAGCAGACGGCACGATTGATCTGGAAGCCCTTCATACCATCGATGTGGAGCTGTTCCAGCAGCAGATGTCTCAGCTTCTTGCCGGTGAAGAAGTGGAGATCCCCCGGTTCGATTTCAAGGTATCCAAACGGGCGCCCAAAGGCAAGACGCTCAGGTTGATGCCCGGTCAGCCGGTGCTGGTGGAGGGCATTCACGGGCTCAATCCCGCCTTGTCTGACCATCTGCCCCAGGAGAAGATTCACCGGGTGTTTGTCAGCGCCCTGACGTGCGTGAACCTGGATGATTACAACCGCATCCGCACCACGGATGTGCGCCTGCTGCGCCGGGTGGTGCGGGACAGCCAGTTCCGTGGCACGCCGCCGGTGGAAACGCTGTCCATGTGGCCCAGCGTCCGCAGAGGCGAGGAAAAGTGGATTTTCCCCTATCAGGAAAATGCGGACAGTATGTTCAACACCGCATTGCATTATGAATTGCCGGTGCTGAAACTCTTCGCCTACGATGTGCTCAGGGAGATTCCCCCGGAGCACCCCTGCTACCTGATGGCCCGTCGGCTGGTCAAGGTGCTGAACTATTTCCCCGATATGCCCCGGGAGGCGCTGGACGAAATTCCGCCGCTGTCCCTTTTGCGGGAATTTATCGGCGGATGTACCATTGACAAGGAATAAGGAAAAAGGACTATGACGCAGCGCAGGAACACACCCCTGAAATTTGCCCTGATCGGTCAGGACATTCCCACGCTCCTGCCGGGTATGCTGACGGATCTGCTCTTTGTCGGCAAGGAAGCTGCCCGGGTATTTGTGGAAGAAAAAAACAGCGCCATGCAGCAGGTGCTTCAGGGCTACGGCGACGCCGTGATTGCCCACAGCGGCATTCCTGCCGTTCTTACCGTGACGGGAAACCGGGCGGACGTCCTCAGAGACGCCGACTGCGTGATCTATGCGGGGGACTGCATGGCAGCAAGCCGCTTCCGCCAGGACAGGGAAGCCCTTTCCGGCGTGGAGGAGGACGATCCCGGGCTGATCGATCAGGCACGGGTCAACGGCGGCATCGGCGGACTGATGCACGCCCTGCGCCAGGGGGAAACGGTGCTGTCCCTTGCGGAGGATATGGAGAAATACTGCCCGGGTGCTTTGGTGGTGAACCTGGGTCAGCCTGTGGCGAGAACCACGGCGATGTTCCTCAATGCAGGCTTTCGCTGCTACGGGCTGGGGCGTACGCCGCTTAAGGGCGCCAACGGTCTGGATATGCTGTGCCGCAAGGTACACAGAAAGCCGGAGGAAGCGTCGGCCACCATTGCGGGCCTGCCGGGATTTTCCTTCCTGCTGGATATGAAGGACAAAACGACCGGGGAGGACCTGCTTTCTGTGCTCAAGGATCTGGCCGAAACGGGCGATCTGGGCAGACTGACCAAACGCTGGATGGATTGGTACGGCGCGCTTGCTGTGGGCGACGTCACCGATCACGCTGAATTCCTGCCCGCCCAGGAGGATTTCATTCCTGAAGAACAGCCGGAATTCGGCGAAACCGTGGAGCGCCGCAAGGAGCGCATCCTGTATATGAACACTGTCAGTGAAAAGGGCGCTGCAGAGCAGGAAGGTATGATGGCGCAGTGGCTGCTTCTGTCCAAAGCGCCGCCGGTTCGCCCCATGCAGCTGGCGCTGGCGCTTGTGAACAAATCAGACGCCGACATTCCCGCAGTCACCCGCCGAAACGGCAGGGAACTGCCCCAGCTTTCTCCTCAGGCGGTGATTGAATCCGCCCTGACGCTGCGCGGGGGCGGGGAAGTGCCTCACGGCATCCTGATGCCGGATGACCTGGCGGATATCTGCGGCGAAGTGGATGAAGTCAACCGCCTGGCTGCCCTGGCTGCCGCGGGCGACCGCAGTGCTCTGAGGGAATACGTGGACTGCGATCCCGCCCTGGCCGGACTGGACAGGCTGTATCTGCAGGAAATGGTGGACAAGCTGATTGAACTGCATGATGACGTGATCGTGCGGCTGTAAGGCGCTTGACTCAAAGGAGAGAGAAGTATGTTTCAGGCAAATACCTGGCAGGATTATGAGGTGCTGGATACCGGCGACGGTGAAAAACTGGAGCGCTGGGGAAACGTGATCCTGCGCCGTCCCGATCCGCAGACGATCTGGCCCAAGGCGGATCCGCAGCTGTGGAAGCAGGCGCAGGCACACTATCACCGCTCCGAGCGCGGCGGCGGAGAATGGGAATTCCTCACACGCCTGCCGGAACGCTGGACGGTTTCCCACGGCGAACTGAAGTTTTACGTCAGACCCACTGGCTTTAAGCACACGGGGCTTTTCCCCGAACAGGCAGCCAACTGGGTCTGGATGCAGGACGTCATCAAGCGCAGCGGCCGCAGGGATGTGAAGGTACTCAACCTCTTTGGCTATACCGGCGGTGCGACCCTGGCGTGCGCCGCTGCCGGCGCCCACGTCACCCATGTGGACGCAGCCAAGGGCATGGTACAGTGGGCAAAGGAAAACCGGGAACTGTCCGGGCTGCCGGAAAGTTCCTTCCGGTGGATTGTGGAAGATGCGCTGCGGTTCGTGCAGCGGGAGATCCGCCGCGGCAACCGCTATGACGGCATCCTGATGGATCCCCCCAGTTACGGCAGGGGACCTTCAGGGGAAGTGTGGAAGCTGGAAAACGAACTGTACGGCCTGGTGGACACCTGCGCTCAGGTGCTCAGTGATCAGCCGCTGTTCTACCTCATCAACAGTTACACCACGGGCTTTCAGGCAAGCGTCCTGAGCAATATGCTGGAAAAGTGCGTGGTATCCCGCCACGGCGGACACGTCGACAGCCAGGAACTGTGCCTGCCCGTGACCAGCGGCGGCGTGCTGCCCTGCGGCGCCAGCGGAAGGTGGTATCATGGTTAATATCGTTTATGAGGACAATCATGTATTGGTGGCGGTCAAGCCGCCCAATATGCTTTCCCAGGCAGATCAGACCGGCGATACGGACATCCTCACCGAGCTCAAGGAGTACATCCGCATCAAGTATGATAAGCCCGGCAACGTGTATCTGGGGCTGGTGCATCGTCTGGATCGTCCTGTGGGCGGACTGATGGTGTTTGCAAAGACCAGCAAGGCGGCTTCCCGTCTGTCTGCCCAGATGCGAAAGCATGACATGGGCAGGGAATATCTGTGCGTTGTCACCGGCGATGTGAAGGATGCCTTCACCCGAGTGGATTATCTGGTCAAGGACGAAAAACTCAACCGGGTGGTTGTGTGCGATTCCGACACGAAGGGCGCCCAGGAAGCTGTGCTGCACGGCAAGTGCCTCGCCCGCCGGGACGGCACCTGCCTGTGTGCCATTCGGCTGGAAACGGGCCGCAGCCACCAGATTCGTGTGCAGATGGCGGATTACGGCGCACCCCTGTGGGGAGACAACCGCTATGGCAGGGGGATTCCCGGCCAGCAGATCGCCCTGTGGGGCTATCGCCTGACCTTTGAGCATCCCACCCTCCATGACATCTGCTGCTATGAGGATTTCCCCACGGGTTCCGTGTGGACGCTCTATACGGACGTGCTGGAAGCAATCGCCCGGGGCGAATATGCCCGGCAGATAAGGGCCGGGGAAGTCAACGACGAAGGAGAATCATGTGAATAAGCCTTTTTCCTACGAAATCAAGCATATCTGCAAGCAGTCCGGCGCCCGTCTGGGCGTGCTGCACACGCCCCACGGCGATATCCCCACGCCCATCTATATGCCCGTGGGCACCGCTGCCTGCGTCAAGGCCATGACGCCCCGGGAGATGGACGAAATCGGCACCAAAATCATGCTGTCCAACACCTATCACCTGCATCTGCGTCCCGGCGAGAAGCTGGTGCAGGAGGCGGGCGGCCTTCATAAGTTCATGAGCTGGGACAAGCCGATTCTCACCGACTCCGGCGGATTCCAGGTGTTCTCTCTGGCGGGCATCCGCACCATCAAGGAGGAAGGCGTCACCTTCCAGAGCCATCTGGACGGCAGCCGCCACTTCATCGGCCCGGAAGAATCCATGGACATCCAGCAGGCGCTGGGAGCTGATATCGCCATGGCCTTTGACGTGTGCTCGCCCTATCCCTGCGATTACGAGACGGCGAAAATCAACATGGACCGCACCCATCGCTGGGCCGAGCGCTGCAAGAAGCACCACACGAGGCAGGATCAGGCCCTCTTTGGCATCGTGCAGGGCGCCTTCTATGAAGATCTGCGCATCCAGAGCGCCAAGACGCTGGCGGACATGGACTTCATCGGCTACGGCATCGGCGGATTGTCCGTGGGCGAGCCCAAGCCCATTATGTACGATATGCTGGAGAAGATTCAGCCCTATATGCCTGAAAACAAGCCCCGTTACCTGATGGGTGTGGGCAGCGCTGACTGTCTGGTGGAAGGCGTGCTGCGGGGCGTGGATATGTTCGACTGCGTGCTGGCCACCCGCGTGGCCCGCAACGGCACCGCCATGACCAGCCGCGGTCGTGTGGTCATCAAGAATGCCCAGTATGCCCACGACTTCGGCCCGCTGGACCCGGAATGCGACTGCTACACCTGCCGGAATTTCTCCAGGGCTTACATCCGCCACCTGCTCAGGGCAGGGGAGATCACCGGCGGACGGCTGGTGTCCATCCACAACCTGCGCTTCCTGCTGCACCTGATGGAACAAATCCGGGAAGCCATCGCCGGCGACTACTTCCTGGATTTCCGCAAGGATTTCTACGAAAAGTACGACATGAGCCGCAACTTCTGATTGCCAAAATAGAAACAGCACTGCTAAAGTGTCAGCAGTGCTGTTTTTGTGTGGAATTACAGGCCCCGCAGCAGGGCAAGGGGCTGGGAACGATGGGTGCCCAGCACCCATTGATGGGGCTCACTCAGCGTGACCTCGGCGTGGCACAGGGCGATGCCGATGTCCAGGCGGCTGCGGTCGCTGCCGTCCAGGGTGAATCCCCGGGGCGTCAGGGCCATCTGCCAGGGCTGGAGATTCATTGCTGAAGGCGCCCACTGCACGGCTTTGGCTACATCCTGCAGGGTTTGCGACCACTGGGAGAAATCAGCGGCGCAGATGCGGCTGATCTCCTTGCGGGAACGGCGGGCGGGCATGGGGGAAGCGGGCACGCCCAGGGCGATGAGGGACAGAACGCTTTCATCGGGGGAAAGGGCAATGTCCAGCATCCGCTTGCGGTATGTGCCGCTGACCCAGCAGCTGCCAAGCCCCAGGGCGGCGGCTTCCAGCACCAGCGCCTCGCCGGAAACGCCGGCATGAATGCGGGCATTTGGGTGGGCAGAGGAGGCAATCACCACGGCGGCGCAGCGGCAGCCGCTGACTCGCTCCGGGCCCAGGGGAATCCCAGTGAACAGGGCGTCCTCCACAGGGCACAGGGCAATTCGCACGCCGGGCAGGGTGAATCGCTGGGCGGCATAGGCAAGGGCAGCCCAATCCGACATAGAGGGCGCAGCGTTGAAGCGCCTGCAGGAATACCGCATGGGAATCTGCTGGCGCAGGCGCTCCCTCTGGGCGGGGGTGAACATGGTGGCAATGGTGGTCATGAGAAAATCACCTCCCGGGGGAATCAGCAGGGATTACAGGCGATAGAGGTCAGTGAACTTACGGGTGAGATAATCGGTGTAGCAGGTGGGGTCGAAGGGGCCGCCGATGCTGTTTTCCAGCAGTTGCGCCGGGGTGAGGACTCGACCGAAGCGGTGAATCTTCTCCTTCAGCCAGGCAGTGGCGGGGGAGAGGTCGCCCTTTTCGATGCGCTGCCAGAGGTCGGGTACGTCCTTTTCCATGGCGGTGAGCATCTGCACGCCGTAAGCGCTGCCCAGGGCATAACTGGGGAAGTAGCCGAAGGCGCCGCCGCTCCAGTGGCTGTCCTGCAGGATGCCCCGACGGTCATCGGGCACTTCCACACCCAGATACTTGCGGTACATTTCGTTCCACAGTCCGGGGAGTTCCGCCACCTTCACATCGCCGGAGAACATCAGCTTCTCCATCTCGTAGCGGATCATCACGTGATTTCCATAGGTCAGTTCGTCTGCTTCCGTGCGGATCAGCGAAGGCTCGGACTTATTCACCGCCGCATAGAGCATTTCCGGCGTCACGCCCGCCATCTGGGCGGGGAAGATTTCCCGAATCACCGGCAGCAGCGCCCGGCAGAAGGGCAGGCTGCGCCCGATGAGATTCTCATAAAAGCGGCTCTGACTCTCATGCAGGCCCATGGAAGCGCCGGAGGCCAGGCAGGTGAACTGGATGTCATCGCCGGTGCCCAGTTCATACAGCGCATGGCCGCCCTCATGAATGACGGAATACATGCTGCTGCTCAGGTCGTTCAGGTGATAATGGGTGGTGATGCGCACGTCCTGATTGTTGAAGTTGGTGGTGAAGGGGTGCTCCGTTTCAGCAATGCCGCAGCAGTCCCTGTCGATGCCCATCAGGGCCATCAGTTTGTCGGAAAAATTCCGCTGCAGGTGCAGGGGGAATTCGGCAGTCAGGAAATCCGTGCGGGGCTGGGGCTTCTTGCTCACTTCCAGAATGACGGGGGTGAGGTTCTTGCGCAGGGTGGCAAAGAAGGGATCCAGCGTCTCCCGGGAGGAGCCCTTCTCGAAATTATCCAGCATCACATCGTAGGGATGGCGCTTGTCGTCCTTATAGGAGGCAAAGCGGCGCTGGTATTCGATGAGTTTCTCCAGATAGGGCGCAAAGAGGGGATAGTCGTTGTTCACCTTGGCGTCGTGCCACACGGCGCTGGCCTCGTTGGACAGAGCGGAGTAGGCGACAAACTCCTCCATGGGGATGCGGGTCATGTCGTCATAGTCTTCCTTGAGCAGTTCGGCCCGGCGCTTTTCCACCGGCGTCACGCCCTCAGTGGCGGACAGCACCGTTTCCAGCACTTCACGCACCTGATCGTTCACCAGCAGCTGATAGGTGACGCCGGAAAGATAGGCGAAGGTCTGGCCGCGGCCTTTGGCGGCATTGCGGGGCGCCGCCGTTTCACCGTCCAGGGACAACACGCCCATGGCGTGATTGTAGGCCTGCTGGGCGGCTTCCAGTTCGTTCATTTTGGCAAGGGCT
Source organism: Clostridiales bacterium (assembly GCA_015056085.1). Lineage (GTDB taxonomy): Bacteria > Bacillota > Clostridia > Christensenellales > Aristaeellaceae > UBA11524. Next base: position 513,427 of record SVHA01000001.1, on the reverse strand, counting down.
TCCTGCAGGGTCATGGAAATCACTCCTTTGATTGGGTTGGCTGATTACATTTCCTTGGCGAATTCCGCAGGCAGGCGCTTGCGCCACCAGCCCAGGCGGTATACGATCACCGACAGCACCATGCCCATCACCCAGGAGAGCAGGAGGCTGAAATACAGGGCGTCGGAGTGGCCGTTGGGGAATTCGGGGGAGCGGGTGAGATACGCAAAGAGATACGCCAGCGGCATCCGGATGATGACGGTGGTGATGATGGAAATCCACATGGGCAGCATGGTTTCGCCGGCGCCGCGCATATTGCCTTGCAGCACCTGGGTCACGGAGAAGCAGATGTAGCCAAAGGCGAGGATACGAAGACCTCGGTTGCCGATTTCCAGCGTGGAGGCGGTGTCGGTGAACAGATACAGGAGGTTATAGCCAAACAGCAGCAGGCACACCACCAGCGTGATGGAGGAGCCCAGCGCCAGCTTGAGCAGATCCTTGTTGCCCTGACGGATGCGGTCTGCCTTGCGGGCGCCGATGTTCTGGCCCACAAAGGTGGTGGCGGCAATGCCGAAGGTGAAGTTGGGCATCATGGCAAAGCCGTCCACACGCATCACAGCGGTGCTGGCGGCCATGACCATCTCGCCCATGGAGTTGGTCAGACCCTGCACCACCAGCGCAGACATGGAGAAGATCGCCTGGGTGATGCCGGCGGGGAGGCCCAGACGGCACAGGCGCATCACCAGCGCTCCGTCGGGGTGGAGGATGTTCTTCATCTGCACATCGCACACCTGGCGGATGGTGCACAGGCGGATCAGGCACAGGATGGCGGAAATTCCCTGGGCGATGATGGTGGCCCAGGCCACGCCGGCCACGCCCATCTGGAAATTGGCCACAAACAGCAGATCCAGGCCGATGTTGAGCAGGCTGGCGACAATCAGCGCAAACAGGGGGAACACGCTGTCACCGATGCCCCTGAGGATGCCGGAGAGGATGTTGTACATCGAGCAGCCCACAATGCCCAGGAAGATGATCTGCAGATAACTCTGGGCATTAGCCGCCACGGTGTCGGGGGGATCCACCATCTGCACCAGCGCCGGGGCGAGGAAGTAGCCCGCCACCGTCATGAACAGGCCCGTGGTCACCACCAGCAAAAGTGCGCCGCCGATGACCTTGTTGAGACTCTGCCTGTCCTTGGCGCCGAAAAACTGGGCCGCCAGGATGCTGGCGCCGGTGGATATGCCCATAAACAGCACCAGCAGCAGGTTGATGATGGGGCCCGACGTGCCCACGGCCGCCAGGGCGCTGTCACCGATATGCTGGCCCACCACGATGGCGTCCACGGTGTTGTAGAGTTGCTGGGCAAAGTTGCCGATCAGTAGGGGAATGGAGAACTTGATCAGGCCCTTGATGGGACGGCCTGTGGTCATGTCCTGCACGCCGAAAAAGGTTTTGATCCGGTCAAACATGGTCATAGAAGATACTCCGCCTTCTTTTTCTTCATTTCCCTCATATTGTAGCAGTATTCGGGGTTTTGTGCAAGGTAAAATCTTGACATCAAAGTGCTTTCAAAGTATAATTTCAGTAGTGTGAAAACCGGCTGTGCCGGTCAAAAAAGTGTGCTGCTGCGTCAGGGTGATATGCCCCTGCGGCGGGAAAGGACGTCAACATGAAATACGTATTGGGCATCGACCTGGGCACCTCCGGCACCAAAACGGTTCTGTTTGATCAAACGGGCGTGGCGGTGGCCTCTTCCACCGTGGAATACCCCCTGTATCAGCCCCACAACGGCTGGGCGGAGCAGGAGCCCCGCGACTGGTGGAACGCCGCCGTGAGCACCATCCGTACGGTGTTGGAAAAGTCCGGCGTGAATAAGGAAGACGTGGTGTCTCTGGGCATTTCCGGTCAGATGCACGGCCTGGTGATGCTGGATGAGAAGGGCGAAGTGCTGCGGCCCTCCATCATCTGGTGCGACCAGCGTACCCAGGAAGAATGCGACGACATTCACCGCATTGTGGGCAAGGAGCGCCTGATTGAGATCACCGCCAACCCCGCCCTGACTGGCTTCACCCTGTCCAAGGTCCTGTGGGTGCGTAAGCATCAGCCGGAAATTTATGCCAAGTGCCGCCACATCCTGCTGCCCAAGGACTATGTGCGCTATATGCTCACTGGCGATTTCGCCACCGAGGTCTCCGACGCCTCCGGTATGCAGATGCTGGATGTGCCCAACCGCTGCTGGTCTGACGAGCTGCTGGAAAAACTGGACATCGACAAGTCCATGCTGGCCAAGGTGTATGAGAGCTGCGAAGTGACCGGCCATGTGTCCGCTGAAGCGGCGGCCCTCACCGGCCTTTCCGATCAGACGCTGGTGGTGGGCGGCGCCGGCGACAATGCAGCGGCGGCCGTGGGCACCGGCGTGGTGGAAGACGGCAAGGCCTTCACCACCATTGGCACCAGCGGCGTGGTGTTTGCCCATACGGATTCCCTGGCCATTGACCCCAAGGGCCGTGTGCATACCTTCTGCTGCGCTGTGCCCGGTGCATGGCACGTCATGGGCGTGACCCAGGCGGCAGGTCTGAGCCTGAAGTGGTTCCGCGATACCTTCTGCGACGCCGAAAAGCAGGCCGCCCAGCAGATGGACATCGATCCCTATGACCTGATGAACAAGGAAGCGGCGCTGTCTCCCATCGGCGCCAACAAACTGCTGTATGCGCCCTATCTGATGGGCGAGCGCACGCCCCACCTGGACGCTGACTGCCGTGGCATGTTCTTCGGCCTGAGCGCCATGCACACCCGCCGCGACCTGCTGCGGGCCGTGATGGAAGGCGTGACCTACTCCCTGCGGGATTGCCTGGGCGTGTTGAGCGAAATGGGCGTGGCGCCCGAAACCATGCTGGCCTGCGGCGGCGGCGGAAAGAGCCCCCTGTGGCGCCAGATGCTGGCGGACGTGTTCCAGATGCCCGTGGCCACCACCGTCAACACGGAAGGCCCCGCTCTGGGCGTGGCGATCCTGGCCGGCGTGGGCGCAGGTCTCTACGCCTCCGTGCCGGAAGCCTGCCGTGCCATGATTCACCAGAATCCTGCCCAGACGCCCATTGCGGATAACATCCCCGCATACGAAAAGGTCTACGGCGTCTTCACCCAGCTGTATGCCGCCAACCGTGAGGTTTTCAAGGCGTTGGCGAAAATGTAATATCGCAAACAAAAGGCACTCCTCCGGGAGTGCCTTTTTTGCTGAAATGTGTTGATTTCACTTGGGTCGGGTGGTATAATCGTCAGGAAATGAAATTGTGTAAGATCGAGGCGAACGGGATGAAATCGGTGGATTTTCATAAGGCCGGGAGATACCTGTGGGCATTTGTGCGCTGGGTGCTGACGGGCATTGTGATTGGCTGCGTGTGCGGCGTGGTGGGCGGCTTGTTCGCCATGGCGGTGGAAAAGGTGACCCACCTGCGGATGCACAACTCCTGGCTGATGTATCTGCTGCCTTTGGGCGGCCTGATGATTGCAGGGGTGTACCGGCTGCTGCGGCTGCCCCTGTCTGTGGGCACGGATGAGATCATTTCCACTGTGCGCACCCAGAAAAAGGTGCCTGTTGCCATGGCGCCGGCGATTTTCTTCTCCACCGTGGTCACCCACCTGCTGGGCGGCTCGGCGGGCCGGGAAGGCGCTGCGCTGCAGCTGGGCGGCAGCCTGGGCGCAGCCATCGGCGATCATCTCCATCCCCATAAGGACAGTCGCCGCCTGTGTGAACTCTGCGGCATGGCGGCCCTGTTTTCTGCCCTGTTCGGAACGCCGCTGACGGCTACGGTGTTCGTGCTGGAAATCATCGAAATCGGCAGAATCAACGAGCGGGGATTGCTTCCCTGCCTGAGCGCTTCCCTCACGGCGGCGCTGGTGGCCAGGGCCATTGGCGCTCCGGCGGAAGTGTTCCCCCTGGCGGGCGGGCTTTCAGGCGTGAACACGGTGCCGCTGCTGCAGGCGGCGGGCCTGGGCATTGCCTGTGCATTGACTTCGATGATGTTCTGCCGGGTGATGCACGCCTCCGGGCGCCTTTTCAGGAAGATGCTGCCCAATCCCTGGGTGCGCGTTGCCGTGGGCGGCGTGGCGGTGGTGCAGTTGTCCCTTTTGCTGGGCACCACGGATTATCAGGGCGGCGGTATGCAGGTGATCACCGCTGCATTGGCAGGTCAGGCGCTCCCGGCGGCATTTTTGCTCAAACTGGTCTTTACGGCGATTACGTTGGGCACAGGCTTCAAGGGTGGCGAAATCGTGCCCTCCTTCTTTGTGGGGGCGACCATGGGCTGCGTGGCGGCCCCGCTGCTGGGGATGTCCCCGGCGCTGGGCGCAGGCCTGGGCCTGGTGGGCGTTTTCTGCGGCGTGACCAATGCGCCCCTGGCGTCCATCCTCCTGTCGCTGGAACTGTTTGGCATGGAATACCTGCCGCTGTTCGCTGTGACGGCGGTGGTGTCCTTCATGATGTCGGGCCATGACAGCCTGTACAGAACGCAGAAGTTTGCCCAGCCCAAACTGGGCCATGAGCGCAATCAGGAAGAATACGACGCAACGGATACTTCCACCAGAGACTGATGAACAACAGGAGGTGCGGGGATGAAAAATCTGGTGCAGCTGGACAAGAACATGATCGTGGAGAGAACTGTGGGCGATGTGGAAGTCCAGTGGCTGAACGTCCGGGAGGAGCCCTTTGACCTCTACGGGCTGTATCAGCCCAAAACGGAGCCCTATTTCCACCGCCTGCCGGAGGCTGTGGCCAAAAGTGCCAGCCCCCAGGTGGAAGCCCTGAGCCAGGAGAACGCTGGCGGCAGAGTGCGCTTTTCCACGGATTCGCCCTTTGTGGCGATTCGTGCTACCTATCGGGCTGTGGGCCGCTCGCCCCACCTGACGCTGGTATCCACGGCGGGCTTCGACCTGTATATCGACGACGATTTCGGCAGCCGCTATGTGCGGGAATTCCGTATGCCCTACGACATGGACGACCGCTACGAGCAGTTGGTGCAGGTGGGCGAAAAGAAGATGCGCTCCTACACGGTGCATTTCCCCATTCACTCTGTGGTGGAAACGCTGGAAATCGGCGTGGCACCGGGCAGTGAAGTGGAAAAGGGCGCAGCCTATCGCCCCATGGATCCGATTGTGATTTACGGCAGTTCCATCGTCCATGGCACGGCGGCCAGCCGTCCCGGCCTGACGTACGAGAACGTCATCAGCCGCAGTTTGAACATGGACTTCCTCAATCTGGGCTTTTCCGGCAACGCCAAGGCGGAAATCCCTCTGGCTGAATACATCGCCACCCTGCCTATGAGCGCTTTTGTGTTTGACTATGACCACAACGCACCCAATGCGGAGTTCCTTCAGCAGACCCATTATCCTTTTTATGAAGCCTTCCGCCGCCTGCGCCCCGATGTGCCGCTGGTGATGATCTCCCGGCCCAACCACTGGACCGCTCAGCCCGGCGCTGATTGTCCCGCTCGCCGGGATGTGGTGCTGCGTTCCTACCTGAAAGCCAGAGAGCAGGGCGACCGCAACGTGTATTTCATCGACGGCATGAGTTTCTTTGCGGATGAAGAAATGTACGACTGCACGATGGACAATCTTCACCCCAACGACCTGGGTTTCCGCAAAATGGGCAATCACATTGCCGCGGTACTGCGACACATTTTGAGGGGATCATAAGGGATGCATGAAGAGGGCTCTTCCGAAAGGAAAGGGTCCTTTTTTTGTTGGGATAAACGCCGGGCGCTCCGGGCAGGGTAGAAAGGACATGAAAGGAGCGCGGGCGATGGCACAGGGGCGGAAAAAACGGTGGTGCATGGTGCTGGCGGCAGTCTCGGCGGCGGTGACGGTGATGCTGTGGCAGCCGGTGGTCTCCGGCGGGGACAGGGCGGAAAAGGTGCGGGTTGTCCGGGTGGAAACAGGGCGGGTGGCCCAGGTGCTGGCGGTAACGGGAAGAGTGGGATACGAGGAGGAATACGGCGTGCTGATGCCGCAAAGCGGCGTGGTGGAGCAGGTGTGCGTGTCCGCCGGCGACAGAGTGGCAAAGGGTCAACTGCTCCTCAGGATGGACGGAACAAAACAGGAATCCGGGCTTTCCAAACTCCTGAAATCAGGCGGCGAGGACGCATCAGTTCTTGCGTCAGAGATGGAACTGCTGATGGATACCCTGTCCGTGCGTGCGCCGGGCGACGGCGTGGTGCAGCGGGTGGAAGTGACCCGTCATGCAGGGGCTTTGGCGGGCACGCCGGTGATGATCATCAGCGGCGGCAGGCAGGAAATCCGATGCCCGGTGGCCATGGCGGACGTCTCCGGCTTGGCGGTGGGCATGGCGGCCACGGTGTTCAGGGCAGGGGAGGAAATCTGCCGGGCGCAGGTGGTTTCCATCGGCCCGGCGGTCATTCAGGAAACAACGGGCCAGACGGTGTCGGAAGTGACCCTTGTGCCGGACAGGGAACTGTCCCTGCCCATGGGCGCAGCAGTGGATGCGGAGATCGCCCTGGCTTTGGCCGAAAACGTGCCGGTGCTGCCGGTGGAGGCCATCACGGAGAAGGACACGGTGTGGTGGGTGAGCGAAGGCAGGGCCTACGAAACCCCGACGGAGGTGCTCCTGGCGGATGAACTCCTGGCCTGGGTGGATCTGCCGGAAGGCATCACCGTCGCCGTGGGCAATGGTGATTTGCACGACGGCTGCCGCATCCGGGAGGTGGACTGATGACCATCCGGGATGCGGTGCATCTGGCGCTGGGCAGCCTGCGGGCGGGGAAACTCCGCACCTTCCTGACGGTGCTGGGCATGGGCGTAGGCGTGGGCGCCGTGCTGACGGTGCTGACGCTGGGCGCAGCAGGGGAAGTCCGGGTGGAAGAGGAAATCGACCGCCTGGGGGTGGACAAGGTGTGGCTCCATGCCCGGTCGGTGGAAGCGCCGCTGACAGCCCAGCAGGCGAAAACGGCCTCCCGGGCGTCGGGGGCGCCGGCCTGTGCTGCGGCGTATACCGGCAGCGCCGTCATGCTGGGAGAAAAAACCATGCTGGCGCAGATTGCCGGATATTGTTCTGGATTTGAGGCTGTTCATGCGCCCCACCTGGTCAGCGGGCGGCTGTTGACGCCACGGGAGTACAGCCTGGGCAGCGCCGTGGCCCTGGTGGATCAGGCGCTGGCGGAGGAAATGGGCGGTGACGTCATCGGGCAGCGAATCACCGTGGGCGCCCGGAAAATGCGTGTGGTGGGCGTGGTGGACGCCCTGGCGACCCAGGCCATGTCCGGCGTGAGCGGCATGGTGATTCTGCCCCTGAAAACCCTGCAGGATACCTTTCCGGTGGAGGTTTCTGAAATCACGCTGCGGGTGGGGCGGAATCAGAGCGCAGAAAAACTGGGCGCACTGGCACTTTTAGCCATTGACGGCGGGCGGGACGCCTATTCCGCCACCACGCTGGAAGAAGAAATCGACGCCGCCAAATCTGTGGTGCGGATTTTCGTGATGGTGCTCACCTGCGTGGCGGCGGTGTGCATGATCTGCGGCGCCATCGGGGTGATGAACATTTTGCTGGTGTCCGTGCGGGAAAGACAGCGGGAAATCGGGCTGATGAAAGCCATCGGCTCCAGCAGCGGGCAGATCGCTGCGCTGTTTCTGCTGGAAGCGGTGGCCTATGCGCTGCTGGGGGGCCTCGCGGGGCTCATCATGGGAGCAGTGCTCAATCACGTCTGCGGCAACTGGATTGGCCTGCAGGCGTCGCTGACGCCCCAAACCACGGCGCCCACGCTGCTGGCGGCGTGTCTGATCGGCCTGCTTTTCGGGGTGATGCCGGCGCTTCGGGCTGCAAAGCTCCCGCCGGTGACGGCCCTGCGCCGGGAAAACTGAACAAATGTGACGAAGTGGCCATCATCCTTGGCAAAGTTGCTCAAAAGGAAGAAAAATGCCGGAAAAAGCCGTGCAGATTGTACAAAAATCGAATGAATCAGCCGAAAAAGGGCTGTCAAGCGGGGTCAAATCCAGCAAAAATCAGCCGCACATTTCCCCAAAATCACCGGGAAATGGCGGCTTTTTTGTGTATCCGGGGAAAATACCGTCCGTGGCATACATTCTTCACAAAGAAATCGGGAAAGCATTGTAGAAACCGTCAATTTCATTTTTGGTGAAAAAAAGGTATAATAACGGCAGTTGGATGGCGGACCATCCTCACAGATGGTGTGCCCCTCAAAACCGTCCTATTCAGAGGAGGAAAAAAGTTATGGCAAGCGTATCCCTGCAGCACATCTTCAAGGTTTACCAGGGCGGCGTCGTCGCTGTCAGCGACTTCAACCTGGACATCAAGGACAAGGAATTCATCGTGCTGGTCGGCCCCTCCGGCTGCGGCAAGTCCACCACCCTGCGCATGGTCGCCGGTCTGGAAGAAATCTCCGACGGCGAACTGTACATCGGCGAAAAGCTGGTCAATGACGTGGCCCCCAAGGACCGCGACATCGCCATGGTGTTCCAGAACTACGCTCTGTATCCCCACATGACCGTGTATGACAACATGGCCTTCGGTCTGAAGCTGCGCAAGACCCCCAAGGACGAAATCAAGAAGCGCGTGGAAGAAGCCGCCAAGATCCTGGACATCGCCCACCTGCTCAACCGTAAGCCCAAGGCTCTGTCCGGCGGCCAGCGTCAGCGCGTGGCTCTGGGCCGTGCCATCGTCCGTGAGCCCAAGGTCTTCCTGTTCGACGAACCTCTGTCCAACCTGGACGCCAAGCTGCGCGTTGCCATGCGCACCGAGATCACCAAGCTCCATCAGCGTCTGCAGACCACCTTCATCTACGTTACCCATGACCAGACCGAAGCTATGACCATGGCTTCCCGCATCGTGGTTATGAAGGACGGCGTTGTGCAGCAGGTGGATTCTCCCCAGAATCTGTATGACTATCCCGCCAACGAGTTCGTCGCCGGCTTCATCGGCAGCCCCCAGATGAACTTCTTCGACGTCCGCCTGGAAAAGGAAGGCCAGGATGTCGTGGCCAAGTTTGGCGACAACAAGATCACCGTGCCTCAGTCCAAGATCGACAAGCTCATCGACGAGAGCTACATCGGCAAGGAAGTTGTCATGGGCATCCGTCCTGAAAACATCTCCGACGATCCTGAGACCGTGGCTGCCTCCGCCGGCGCCGTGATGGACGTGAGCGTGGAAGTGACCGAAAAGATGGGCTCCGAGACCTACCTGTACCTGAACACCACCGGTAAGGAAGGCAACATCATCGCCCGCGTCAATCCCCGCACCACCTCCGCCACCGGCACCACGATCAAGGTGGCTCTGGACACCGAGCGCCTGCACTTCTTCGATAAGGACAGCACCATCACCATCCTGGACAGCGAAGCTGTGCCTTCCCCCAACCGCAAGTAATTCCTTGCAATATCAGCGGCTCCCTTCGGGGAGCTGCTTTTTTGGTGGAGAAGGGCAGCACCTTGACTGATTTTGCTGGGGGCAGTGGGGAAAAGCAGGGAAATTCTATGGGAACGGGGAATCTTGATGTGAGGCGTATGCCGGGCACAGCGCCTGAAGTACGCCTGTGACGAAAGAAAGCATTTCGGAGGGAACCTGTGACTACGACTTTATTGCTGGCCGCAGCGGTGATCCTTTTATGCCTGGCTCTTTCCCGTGCCACCAACCGTATGGGCGTTCCGTCCCTGATGGTGTTTATTGTGCTGGGAATGCTCTTTGGCGTGGATGGCATCTTCCGCATTGAATTTGATAATTATGCGCTGGCGGAACAGGTCTGCTCCGTGTTTCTGGTGCTGATTATGTTCTACGGCGGCTTCGGCACGGCATGGCGCACGGCGAAAGAAAAGATTCGCCAGTCCGTGCTGCTGTCTACCGCTGGCGTGGTCATCACGGCGGCGCTGACGGGGCTGTTCTGCCATTTCGTGCTGCAGCTGCCCTTGCTGGAAGCGCTGCTGATTGGCGCTGTGGTGTCTTCCACCGACGCAGCCAGCGTGTTTTCCATCCTGCGAAGCAAACGGCTCAATCTCGGGGACGGTACCGCTCCCATGCTGGAAGTGGAATCCGGCTCCAATGACCCCTGCGCCTATATGCTCACGGTGATCGTTCTGCAGCTGATGAACGGTCAGGCCAATGGCGGCTCGCTGGTGTGGATGCTTCTGGCGCAGGTGCTGTTTGGCACTTTGGTGGGTGCAGTGGTTGCCCTTGGGGCCAGATGGCTGCTGCAGCGGGTACGGTTTTCCACGGCAGGATACGATACGATTCTGGTGTTTGCAGCAGCGCTTATATCCTACGCAGGGGCAGCGGCTCTGGGCGGCAATGGCTACCTGAGCACCTATATCACAGGTATGATTCTGGGGAACAGTTCTTTCCCCGGCAAGCGGACGCAGGTGCACTTCTTTGATGGCGTCACAGGCCTGATGCAGATGCTGCTGTTCTTCCTGCTGGGGCTGCTGGCGACGCCTTCCCGGATGCCGCAGGTGATTCTTCCGGCGCTGGCGGTGGCACTGTTTCTGTCGCTGGTGGCCCGTCCTGCGGCGGTGATGGCAGTGCTGACGCCTTTCAAAGCCAGCATCCGCCAGATGACGCTGGTTTCCTGGGCAGGTCTGAGAGGCGCTGCCTCCATCGTGTTTGCCATCATGGCAGTGGTGGGCCAGTCGGCGCTGCAAACCGATCTGTTCCACATGGTGTTCTTCATCGTGCTGTTTTCCATCGCCGTGCAGGGCTCGCTTTTGCCCCGGATGGCCCGCAAACTGAACATGATTGACGACAAGTCGGATGTCATGAAGACCTTCTCGGACTATTCCGAGGAAACGCCGGTACAGTTCCTGAAACTCAACCTTCAGGCCGATCACCCCTGGGTTGAAAAGCCGCTGAGGAACATCAGGATGATTCCTGAAGTCCGCATTGCGCTGGTGATCAGAGGCGGCGAGCAGATGATTCCCCGGGGGAATACCACCCTGCTGCCCGGCGATACCATCATCCTCAGCGGCCCCTCCGTGGATGAAAGCACCATGGCGGTGCTGACGGAAGTGCACATCGAAGCCGGCCACGAATGGTCGGAAAAACGCCTGTGCGACATCGAAATGCCGCCGCATCATCTGGTGGTGATGATTCGTCGGGGCAAGAAGGTGCTGATTCCTGACGGCGTAACCCGGATTCATGCCGGGGATGTGCTGGTGATGCATCAGGGGTGATAGAAGGATCATTCCACGCAAAAACAGCGGACACGATATGCTGTGTCCGCTGTTTTTATATTACCGCACCCGCAGGGCTTCAATCAGCCGCTGGGGCGTGAGACAGTTCTCGCCGTATTGAAGGGCGACCCGCTGGCCTGCCAGCCCGTGAATCAGTGCCCCCAGCGCCGCCGCATGGACGGAAGACAGGGTGCCACGGGCCATCAGCGCCGTGATGACGCCCGCCAGCACATCGCCGCTGCCGCCCTTGGCCAGGGCAGGGGAGGCCTCTGTGTTGATGCAGGTGGTGATGCCGTCAGTGATCAGCGTCCGGGGTTGCTTCAGCAGCACCGTGCAGCCCAGCAGTTCATGCAGCTGCTCCAGCATCTCCAGAGGCTTCAGGTCTTCGGCGGCGTCGCTTTCCCCCAGGAGCCGCAGTCCTTCCACCCAGTGGGGCGTGATGACGTCCGCCTCCTTCAGCGGGAAGGTTTCCGGCTGCCGGGACAGGAGATAGAGCGCATCAGCGTCCCACACCACGGGGCAGGGCGCCATGCGGAAGACTTCCATCAGCGGCAGAAGGTCCTCCGTGCGGCCCAGACCGCAGCCCACGCAGGCGGCGTCCGCCTGGGAAAGGGCCTTTCGGGCGATATCAGCCGCTTCGGGCAGAAGAGCGCCGTCTTCCTCCGGCAGGGGCAGGCACATGGCTTCCGGGCAGAGGACTTGCAGCGTGTGCAGCAGGCTTTCCCGGCACAGGATGGTGGTCAGCCCCGCTCCGGCGGTGACGCAGGCCTTGGCGCAGAAGGCCGCTGCGCCGGCCATGCCGGGAGCCCCCACCAGCAGCACCGTGCGGCCGAAGGTGCCCTTGTGGCAATCCACCGGCCGGGGCGGAATCATGGCGCTGATGTCCTTTTCTTCCAGCAGCTGATACCCGGAAACGTCGCCTTCATCAGCGGGAATCAGAATGTCCTTCACCGTGATTTTTCCGGCGTGGGCAGGGCCTTCTCCCAACAGGAGACCGGGCTTGATGCGGTGGAAGCAGACGGTTTCATCAACGTGCAGGGCCATTCCCCGCACCTCGCCCGTCAGGCCGTCAATGCCTGAGGGGATGTCGGCGGCGATCACCGGCACGCCCGTTTCCCGCAGCCCATTCACAGCGGCGATGGCGCGCAGGAATTCATCATCCACAATGGCGTGGGACAGCCCCGTGCCGAACAGGGCGTCCACCACGGCGTCCGGGCAATCAGCAGGACAACCAAAGGGGGCGTCCGCATCGCTCTCCGGCGGGAAGACGTCCTCCATCCGGGTGATTTTCACCTGTGCCGCAAGGGCCAGGTCACGGTTCAGCAGCGCATCCCGGGAAAGTACCATCCGGGGCTCCCAGAGGAGGCTCTGCCCGCCCTGACGCTGCCACAGCCGCGCCGCCGCAAAGCCGTCGCCGCCGTTGTTGCCCGGCCCACACAGAAACAGCACCCTGGCTGTGGCGGGAACGTGGCGCAACAGCGCCTCCACAATGCCCTGGGCGGCGTGCTCCATCAGCAGCGCCGAGGGCACGCCCGTGCGGGCCATCCAGGTGCGTTCCAGCATTTGCATTTCTTTGGGCGTGATGGTGTATTTCATCGTGGGCCTCCCGAGGGGAAGTTTCGTTTGTGTCCTGATACCAGTATACCCGATTTTTTCAGGAATGCAAGGGGGATTGTGCGCTTTGGCGGTAACGGCGTCGGGTGGCGGCGCCGCCCCGCAGGTGGCGCACGGCCTTGTTGTAGCGCAGAAGGGCCCCCACCTGCCGGGCCAGGGTGGGGTCAATCAGCGGCAGGCGCTGATCCATATCCTGATGTACAGAGGACTTGCTGATGCCAAAGGCGGCAGCGGCGCTGCGTACCGTGGCGCTGTGGCGGATCATGTATTTCCCGATGTCCAGACATCGCTGGCGGATGGCTTCATCCATGGCGATCACTTCCTCGCTGATGGTGGGGATGTCGTGGTACATCCTATGGAAAAGCGGCGGAAATAGACGGGGAAAATACTTTGCAAAAAGTGCAAAAAAGATGAAAAAAAGGGTTGACAAAAAGGGCAAAATGCTGTATCATAACTTACGTCGCCTGCGGGACACAACCTGCGGAAGATGAAGAACGGGGTGTAGCGCAGTCTGGTAGCGCACGTGCTTTGGGAGCATGGGGCCGGGGGTTCAAATCCCTTCACCCCGACCAGATTTCGCACAAGACACAAGCGTGGCTCCTTGGTCAAGCGGTTAAGACACCGCCCTTTCACGGCGGCTACAGGGGTTCGAATCCCCTAGGAGTCACCACTTTTTTCTTCTTCTCGCTTGGGCCTTTAGCTCAGTTGGTTAGAGCGGCCGGCTCATAACCGGTTGGTCCCGGGTTCAAGTCCCTGAAGGCCCATAATGGCCCGGTAGCTCAGTTGGTTAGAGCGCCAGCCTGTCACGTTGGAGGTCGAGGGTTCGAGCCCCTTCCGGGTCGCCATTTTCCTTCAGGGTCAGACGCCCCGCCGCATTGTCAAGCGACTACATGCTGGTGTAGCTCAATTGGCAGAGCAGCTGATTTGTAATCAGCAGGTTGCGGGTTCGAGTCCCATCACCAGCTCCATCTCCTTGGGTTAAGGGAGAATCAATTTCATACGTGGGTAGGTTCCCGAGTGGCCAAAGGGAGCAGACTGTAAATCTGCCGTCACTGACTTCGATGGTTCGAATCCATCCCTGCCCACCATCTTTTCTGCGGGAATGGCGGAATTGGCAGACGCGCTAGATTCAGGTTCTAGTGAGGGCTTTCTTCATGCAGGTTCAAGTCCTGTTTCCCGCACCAAGGTCCGGACGAATATTCGTCCGGATTTCTTTTGTTCGTTCTACATACTGAACATTACATTCAAGAAACAAACCATATCATTCGGATTATGTCGCCCAAACAGACGATTATTCGCCCGAAAAAACCCACTCATGACACGACTCATGACACGGAACGGAGCAGTACTGGCATAAAAGACACGTCACATAAATTTGATATTCTCCTCCAGAACCCACTTGCTTCTTGCGCGTCCCCTGTCTTGTCACGAAGGGGACGTGCATTTTCATTATGAAAAAATGCCTTGTGAAGAATATTTTTTTGATGAACGATGTTCGCTTGAGCGGAGGATGAGAATGTACTATAATGCTCATGATTCCTTCTTGAGATGCCGGAAACCGAAAAAGCTCTTTGCAGCTTTGAACAAACGCAGCGAATATGCGTCTGATAATATGAATGAGGCACTGTCTGCCTTTAACCAAGGCCACCAACCGGACGGATCTGCAAGAAAACCAAAGTTTTTAATTAACAAGCAAAATATAGACAATTACATCGTATACTCTTATGAAGCCTAATCAACAAAATGGCATGTGTGTTGTTCACAACTGCCATTTCAATAAAAAAAAGAGACCCGCTTCCGCAGGTCTCCCAACTCCCGGCGCATCGCTTCGGCGGTGCGCCTTTTTGATTGTCAGATCTCGTCCAGCAGTTCTTCCAGCGAGAAGGGGAAGAGCAGCACGCCTTCGGAGGCGGGGGCAATCAGCGCTTCCTGAATGTAGAACACCAGGTCGCCGGAATCATTCATGTAAAAGTCCACCTCGGGGTAGAAGTTCCAGGAGAACAACTCGTAGGTCAGTTCGGGGTCGTAGGCCACTGTGCCGTCGGAAATCTGCTCCTCGATGATCTCCCACACCAGTTCCCGCACGCATTCATCCGCCTTGATGGTCTGGCGCTCAATCAGCCAATCATCGGTCTCATCGATGTCCAGCAGGCCCAGCAGATGGGGCAGATAAATCACCTTGCCGGCGTCCTCGCCCGAAAGCAGGAAGGTGTATCCGGCGATGCTCTGAGCGCTGCTCAGGCCGGTGAAAGCCTCGGTGTGCAGGGTGACGCTGAGATAATCCTCCGTGTGGCAGGTGATTTCGTAGGTGATGTTCTTGTAATGCTGGGGGCCTTCGCCGGGCAGGCCTTCCACGTCCATGGGCACGCGGAAGGAATAGGCATCCTCCACCATGAAATCAAACACGCCGTTGATCAGCTGCGGTGCGGCGCCTTCGCCGGTCACCGTGGGATAACTGTAACGGTAGACGTACAGGGCGTCCTCCTCCGAGGCGCCTTCGGGGTAGGTGATGACGCCCGTGAGGGGCTCACCCAGGGGGAAGGCGAAAGCGGCGGTGCACATCAGCATCAGCGCAAGGGCGACAAGAAGGGATGCAAGGCGCTTGAACATACTCAATCTCCTTTCAGCAGATCTTCAGCGGCGGAAATGGCGGCGATGTTGCCTTCGCCCACCGCTTTGGCAATCTGCAGGGGATGCCCGGTGCAGTCGCCGCAGGCATAGACTCTGGGCAGATTGGCGGCCATGCGGCGATCCACCTGAATGAAGGCGCCGCTGACATTAAGGCCGGGCAGCAGGGACGTGGGGGAAACCGCCGGGCGGAAGATAAACACGCCGTCGTAGGCGGACTGACCGTTTGATGTGGTCAGGATGATGCGGCCATCCTCCCGGCGCAGGGATTTGGGCGTGCCCTGCATGACGGCGAAGGGCGGGTTGTCCGGCAGTGCGTGGCTCACGAGGGAATAGTAGTCCACCTTGGCGCACAGCCCGGAGAGGAATTCGCCTTCCTCAATGCCGCCGTGCCAGGCGGAAAGCACCGCCACTTCCTTGCCCCTGAAGAACATTCCGTCACAGGTGCCGCACCAGCTTACGCCGCTGCCCAGCAGGTCTTCCTCGCCGGGAAGGAGTTTGGGCCTTGCGGCGCCCGTGGCCAGCACCACGCAGCGGGATTCCACAATGTCATTGCCGCACAGGGTCATGTAGATGTCGCCGGCTGGCATGACCTGCCGGGCGAGGGTGGAAAGCACCACAGCGCCGGCATCCACTGCCTGCTGACGGAAAACCCGCAGCATTTCCTTGCCGGACACCATGGGCATACCGGGATAATTGTCGATCTGCTCGGCCTTTTGCAGCCAGCTGGAGGCGGCATCTGCCGCAGCCACCACCACGGACAGATTGCGCTGGCGAGCGGTGAGGGCGCAGCTCCAGGCAGCGGGGCCGGAGCCGATAATCAGCATATCACATTGGGGCATGGGGAACCTCCTGAGGGACTTATTTCGGATAAGTGTAGCGGGCTACCAGCCAGGGCATATTGTCGTAGGTGCCGTAGGCGTCGGCATAAATCTTGTAGGCCTCGCCCACCACCCACTTGGTCTTGCTCTGGTTTTCCAGCAGCACCGGCTGGCTCTTGCCGTCCTTGCTGGTGTAAATCACCACCATCTGCGGCTTGCTGCTGACCTCATAGGCCACAGTGCCTTCCGCCACGTACACCTGAGAGCGCTCAGAGCGGGTTTTGATGTTGCTCAGCAGTTCGGCATATTCGCTTTCATACAGGGGCCAGGCCTTGCGGCTGTACACGTCGATGTTGGGCACATAGTAGACGGTGTAATCCACCTTGGAGGTCTTCTTGCCCGGCACCGATGCGGTGATGGTGATGGTGTTGTAGCCGATGTGGTCAAAGGTGGCCATGAAGGAGAATTCGCCGGTGGTGTCCAGCGAGGTGATCTTCAGGTCGGAATGGGGGCTGTGCACCTTGATGGTGGCGCCGGGAATGGTGGTGGCGCGGATTTCGATGGAGTCCAGGCTGGTGGACGTGAAGGTGTCCGCCGACAGGTCCAGGGGGATCTCCTGGGGCTCACGGTAGAGCACGACCTCCAGCGTATTGGTGCGGCAATGCTGGCTGGTGACAGCCACGGTGAACACGTTGTCGCCGATGGGCTGAACGGTGGCGTTGTAGGTCAGTTCGCCGGTGTCGGCGTTGACGGTATCGGAGACGTTGTCGCCGTTGATGATCACCTTGGAGCCGGGGCGCACAGTGAATTTCAGCGGATACATGGCCACGGAAACTTCCGAGCGCAGGCTGTCGGGGGAATCCAGCGTGATGGGGGAGAGGGGGATGGAAATGTCGTAGGAGATTTGCTCCAGAGGCTTTTGCTGACCGCTGGCCGTCTTGACATAAGGGGAGAGGGACACGGTCATGGTTTCCTGATCCACCACGGCCAGGTCGCTGTACCAGGTGTGATCGGCCACTTCCACCGTGGCAAAGCCGCCGGTGACCATGTAAGAGGTGTGCAGTTCCTTGATGTAGATCTGCTGGCCGTCGGTGCCGGGAATGAGAATGGTGTGGGCGGCAGCGTCATCCAGAATGGAGGCGGTGATGGACGCCCGGTTTTGAAGGCTGTTGGCGGCCCGATGCTGCTGATAGTAATTGACGCCCACAAAGGCGCCCACGCCCACCACACCCAGAATCAGCACCAGCGTCAGAATGCGGATGATGCGCCGCAGGGCTGAAATCCGGGAGGTGAACTGGATGCGCTCCGTTTCAAAACTGCGCTCGGGATACACCTGCTCCTTGGCGAATTCATCCACCAGCGGGTCATAGGTGCGGGAATAGCTTTGCCAGGGGGTGGAAGCACCGGGCTCCACGTGATGCTGGGGGCCGGAGGAGCCACTGCCCCTGACGATGCGCACGGTGGTGCGGGGGTCATCCTGCACATGGAACACCGTGTCCTTGTCGGGGGTGGTGCGCATGGGCATGGCGGAGGGTGCAGCGCCTCGCTTGGCGCTCTCCTGACGCAGACGGCGCAGCTGTTTGGAGCCTTCGTCCTTGCGCTTTTTCAGCTCCTGCATCTCGGTGGCCAGCACATCCCGTCGGTCAGGCACGGAAGTGGCGTCGCCGAATTCATCCACCCGGATGTATTCCTTGCCGCGCTGGTCGTCCTTGAGCTTTCCCCGCCAGGCAGGCGCGTCTGATTCATGATTCAGTTCACAGCCGCACTTGACGCAGCGGGGGAGGGAGGCGCGGTTCCATTGGCCGCATTCGGGGCACTTCATGGCATGGCTCCTTCGTTGGTTGATTCAGTCAAAAGGCGTTACTCTTCCTCGTCGTCCAGCACCAGGAAGGAACTGGAGAGGAAGTTCTGCATACTGGCCCTACAGGCATTCCAGTCCAGTTCCTGGGTAGCCATACTGGCGTAGGTCAGGGGGTGATAGGCGCCTTCCGGGGGGATGCGCAGTTCCTCCACCGTGCAGTGGCGCAGGGAGAAGGCCTGCTCCATCGCCTGAAGCATATCCTGCATATTCATGTTGGTCAGCAGGTTATTTTCCACAATGGAATCCAGCAGGCTTTCGGCCTGTTCATGGGTGATGTTGCGGCAGGTGTCCGCCAGGGTGGACAGCACCGTGCGCACACGCTGGGTGCGGGTGAAATCGCCGCCGGTGCCCGCCTTGCGGATGCGCATATAAATCACCGCAGCACGGCCGTAGAAGGTGTAGGTGCCGGCATAGCCCATGCGGGGGCTGGTTTGATGGGCGTCCAGGGGGTACTTGCGCAGATACAGCGCTTCGCTGGAATCCACGGTGATTTCCACGCCGCCCAGATGGTCGATGATGTTTGCCACCTGCTTCATGCTGAAGAGGATGTACTTCTCGATCTTCACGCCCAGGTGTTCGCTGATGGTCTTCATCAGCGCTTCCGGGCCCCATTCCTTGGCGATGTTGTTGATGCGGCCGATCTTGCCGTCGGGGCGCACCACCAGGGCGTCACGGATGAGGGAAGTGATCATCACGCGCTGGGAACGGGTGTCCAGGGTCAGCAGCACCATGCCGTCCACGTGGGTGAGTTTGTCAGGATCCACCACCCAGTTGTCGCCGGCGCACAAAAGCAGATAATGATGCTGGCCTTCGTGCGGTTCCGGCAGCTGATCGTAGGGGATGACCTCGATGGGGTTGGGCTCACGCTCGGTTTCAGCAACGGCTGCGCAGGTAAACAGGCACACGCAGGCAAGCAGCAGACAAGTGAGGCGTTTGAGCATTTGTATCGCTCCTTTGCTTTGTTGGTTCAATCGCCCTTGGGCGGGATGTTACCAATCAAACGGCTGCGGCGGCCAAATTCTTCCGTACGTTGGCGAATTCCGCTGCAACACCCTTTATTATACCATTGTTCCGGGAAGAAGGGAAGGGCTACTGGGGAAAAAGGGGCGGCGGGAGGACGATTTTGCCACAAAAAAAGCGGCCGGGGCCGCTTTTTGGATGGGAGCCTTGCTGCATCAGAAGGCCTTCTTGACCATTTCTTCCAGTGCAGGCTTGGGCTGATAGCCCACCTTCTTGTCCACGATCTGGCCGTCCTTGAAGAGAATCAGCATGGGGATGCTCATCACGCCAAACTGCTGGGCCAGTTCGGGGCAGTCATCCACGTTCACCTTGCCTACAGCCAGCTTTTCAGCGTGCTCCTGAGAAACTTCCTCCACCACGGGGGAAAGCATCCGGCAGGGTCCGCACCAGGGGGCCCAGAAGTCCACCAGCACAGCCTTGTCCTGAGAAACGAAAGATTCAAAGTTTTCCTGCTTGATATCCATTGCCATTGTCAATAACCTCCAGTCAGAATATGTTGTGTGATCAGTTGTTCGGGGGAAGCACTTCGATCAGCCGGGGTTGCCACTGGGGGCTGGATGCGCGGATTTTCTCCGTGATCACAATGCCCAAAAGGGGCAGGGTCAGACCGATGACGGCGCCCAGCAGCGCTCCTGTATCGCCGGATTCGGGGAAGAGCACGCCCGCCAGAATCATGCCCAGGAACAGGCCGACGAGGGGCAGTCCGTACGCCAGCACGGAGGCCTTCATCACCGTGCGGGTGGGGATTTCCACCACCACCCGGTCGCCGATGTTGGCCTGTCCCTTCACCATCAGGGAAGTCTGCTTGGCGCCGCCGTGACAGGCATGGCACTTTTCGCAGTCCGAGGGACGGCAGAAGGTGACTTCGAGCATATTTCCTTTGATCTGAGTGACTTCACCGGTACGTCGCATAGGGGCCTCCTTGGAAAATCATCGGAAAATCATCTTAGAAGGTGGATTTCTGTTTGCCTATGCAGGAAGTATACCACACTTCATCTGCCTTTGCAAAGGGAAATCACTTTTCCCCTGACAATGTTATAACCCAAACGTTGCCAGGTGAAACATCGGCGTGAAGATTTGCCAGCGTGAGGATGAGCGTGGTTTCGCTGTCTGATAAATCCGTCTTTTCCGTCACGATGGTCACACCGCCCTGAGACATAACCGCTACGCAGGGGGAAACGCGGCTGTTGAGCAGCGCGCCTTCCAGCGCCGTTTGCTTCTGGCGGAAATCCACCAGCTGCTTGAGTTGATTGGCGGCGCTTTGCCGGGTAGATTCATCCAGAGACGTCTGGGCGACGATGCTTTCCAGCGCCTCCATGTCCTTGAGGGCGTCCTGGTCCCGGCGCAGGCGATAGGCTTCCAGCGTGTCCTCTGCGGTGGATACGGGATCTGTGACGGGCAGCGTCACGGCGGCAGGCTGGGCGGGCGTAGGCCACCAGGTGGCGGCTGCGATGGTGCAAACGGTGAGGGCCACCAGAAGGAGATTGCGGTGCCTGGTGATGAAATCGCCGGTCTTTCCCATGCTATGTTCCTTCCTTTCTGCGCTGATATACGGCGACCTGCTTTGTATCGATGCCCAGAAGGGTGGCTGCGGCGTCCCGCAGGCGCAGGCGCACCAGCGCATCTTCTGCGCCCTGGGCCACCACCACGCAGCTTTCGGGGATGCCGTCCTTGTCGCAGCGGATGGCCACGTCCACCTGGCCGGCGCCTTCCATGGTGGAAAGCACCCGGGCATACCGCTGCTCCTCCTGGGTCATGGGGGTGGAGGCGGAAAACATCGGCAGCATCACGCACAGCATGACCGCCCCCGCAAGGGCCGCCAAAAGCCAGCCGTCCCGCTGCATCAGCCCCTTGAAGGAGGCTTGCCATTTCACGGCCCTTCACCTCCCGGGGGAAGCAGGTGTTCCTGCGCCCCGCTTGATATGTCCGACAGGGTGACGCCTGTGTCCGTGAGGCATTCTCCGGCGGGAGCGGCGTTCCATCCCGGCGGAAGATACCCGCTGAGGCCCTCTGCCCACAGGAGCATCATCATCAGCGCCGCCACCATGGAAACCGTCTTGCGAAGCGTGCCTTCCGGCAAAAGCGTCAGCACGGCTGATGTGACCATTGCCAGGGCGGAAAAGGCTTTTAATGGCTCCATCAGGGAAGAAAACAGTCCGGTGTGCATCAGGCTTATCCTCCCTTCAGCGGAGCATCATCGTCATGCTGGAAACGGAAATCAGTTGGGCCAGGAGCATCAGAAACATGGCGGCGATGCACAGTTCAATGATGAACAGCAGCATCAGCACCCGGGAGAAATCATGAATGCACCCCGCCGGTTCGCCATCGGACACCGGCTGGAGCAGCGCCGCTGTCAGTTTGTACATCATGGCGGCAGCGAAGGTCTGGCACAGGGGCGCCAGGCACCATGCTCCCAGCAGCAGCACGCCCGTCACGCCCAGTGCTCCCTGCACCAGCATTCCGGCGCCCACCAGCGTGTCCACCGTGTCGGCAAACAGCCCGCCCACCACGGGAATCAGGTTGTCCAGGGCATACTTGGCGGTGCGCAGCGTCACGCCGTCCAGCGCTGCCGAGGTGACGCACCTGGTGGTAATGACCCCGATGAACACCGTGAAGCACAGCCCCAGCGTCCAGGCGGCGGCCTGATACAGGAGGCTCGCCAGATGCTGCAGACGGATACCGCTGCCCAGGCGGCACAGCATGGTGACTGTGGCGCACAAAAGGGCCAGGGGCAGGGTGACGTTTTCCACCAGAGAGGTCATGGTTCCGGCGGCGGTGACCACCGCCGGCTGCACCAGTGCCGAGGCTGCATGGCCGCCCACGGCTGCCATCAGCGTCAGCAGCAGGGGAAACAGTCCCTGCATCCCGCTGGCCACCTTGCTGACCGTATTACGGCACAGGGTGATGTGATCCGTCAGGTCCCTTGTCAGAAACACGCAGATCGCCAGCAGGCACACCGCCCGCCCCGCCTCGCTGCTCTTGCCTGTCAGGCGGCGCAGGATGCTCCAGATCAGCGCCGGCGCCAGCAGTCGTGTCAGCCGCCAGAGGGAATTTTTTGCCTCGGAGAACAGCCGGGAGATGATGCCCGCCATCACCTGCTGAAAGTCCAGCGTCAATTCCCCGGAGGCAATGGCCCGGATGGTGGGCACAAGGCCGCCGGTGGATGCAAAGGGGTCGTCCTGCTGCAGATGCTGTTCCAGTTCGCTGACATCCAGCGTATCCAGCACCTGCTGGATGCCCTCTTCCAGCGTTTCCCCTCGGGCAGGGGAGAAGAGCAGTACCACAAGCACAAGGATCGCCAGCAGGGTCTTCACGGCGCAATGGAGAGAATTTGCTGCAGAAGCGCCTGCATGAAGGGCAGCGCCAGAGAGATCAGCATCACCCGCCCGGCCAGTTCCGTTTTCAGGGCAAGCCCTTCTTCCCCGGCGTCCCGGCAGGTTTGGGCGGAAAAGTCCATCAGCAGCGCCACGCCCGCCACCTTCAGCAGCTGGGAAAGGTACTCGTCGGCCACGCCACCCAGCCGGGCCATGTCCGTCAGCCCGGAAAGCACCGTGCCCAGGGTGGGCAGGGCGCACAAAAGGGCAAGTGCCCCGGCGGCCATGCTCAGCACCGTGGCGCTCTCGGGGCGGGTGCGCCGCAGCACCAGCACCAGCACAGCGGCGCACACGGCAATGGAAAAAATCTGCAAGGCGGTCATACATCGTCCTTTGCCCCCGGCGCAGTCCTTTTCAGTACAGTTGGAAGATGGTCCTGACGCTGGTGAACAGTTCCGACAGCAGATTGACCACCATCAAAAGCACCAGCGCCAGCCCCGCCACGGTGGTCAGGGTGGCCAGTTCCTCCCGGCCGGAGCGGGACAGGACGGACGAAATCACCGTGGTCAGGATGCCCACGCCGGCAATTTGAAACAGCAAGTCAAGCTGCATGGTTTCCTCCTGAGGGTCATGGGTTTCACAACAGCAGCAGCGTCAGGCAGATGCCGCCCGTCAGGCCCAGCGTCCGCCACAGGGAAGCATCCTTGCGGGCTTTATCCCTTGCGGATTGCGCCATCAGCGTGATTTCCCGGGTGGCCTGCTCCACCGCCTGACACCGCTGATGCATCGTGCCGCTGCCAAGGCGCATCATCATCCGGGTGAGCACGCCGCCGGATTCATCCCGGGGGCAGAGGCGCTCAAAGAGCGCCCCCGGCGACAGCAGCGGCTCCTGCTCCAGATGAAAGGCCACGTCCCGCAACAGCTTGTCCGGGGATTTGTCTTCAGTGGCGCACAGGCGCAGAGCCTGGGGCAGTGACAGCCCGCTTTCCTGCATCACCAGCAGCAGATGGGGCAGCAGTTCCGACCATCTGAAAAGGGAACGGCTGCGGCTTTCCAGGGAAAAACTCTGCCGGAAACCCGCCAGCGCGCACATCAGCCCCGCAAACACCGCCAGCAGCGGCCCGGGCGCAACGTTCATAGAGGGCCTCCGTTTTTGTCGTAGAGGGCGATGATTTGCCCTGGTTGATGGCTGTCCAGCACGGCATAGCGGTCAAACACCCGCTGAGACAAAAGGGCCGCTGCTGCCGGCCGCCGGGCAACGTCCTGCAAACTGACGCCGTGGATGGAGGCAATCACCGCCGCACCGCTGAACACGGCGTCCGACACACAGGCGAAATCCTCCGGGCCGGAAAGTTCGTCGGTGATGATTGCTTGCGGCGACAGGGAGCGGATGAGCCAGGGAAATGCGTCCCTTTTGGGGCAGTTGTCCAGCACGTCGGCAGAAGGGCCCAGGTCCATCTGGGGTACACCCTGCAGGCACGCCGCCAGTTCGCCCCGCTCGTCGATCATTGCTACCTGTACGCAGCTTTCGGAGAGTTGCCTTGCCGCATCCCGCAGCAGGGTGGTTTTGCCGCTGCCGCAAGGCCCGATGATCAGCATGGAGCGCACGACGCCGTCCTCCAGCAGGTGGGGCAGCAGCACGTCTGCACAGCCGGGCCAGGGTGCGGCAATGCGAAGGCACACGCTTCCGATGCGGCTCAGGCGGCGCTGCCCTTCGGGGGAAATCACCCGCCCGCACAGTCCGCACCTGTGGCCGCCGGGCAGGGTGATATACCCCTGGGCGGTCTCGTCGCTGCGGGCATAGAGGCTGTGGCCGGACAGGGCTTCCACCAGCGTTTCCAGCGCCTCCTGGGAGGGCTGCCAGCCGAGGGTCGCCGTGCGGTCGCAGGTTACCAGCTGCGCGGGACGATCCGCCCTGAGGCGGATTTCCCGCAGTTCTCCGGGCATGAGCAAGTCCATTTCCACCCGGATTTCTTCCGGCAGACAGGGAAAGAGAAGGTCCTTTGTTTCCTGCCAGTTCATGCTGCACTCCTCGAAAAGTCTATTCAAACAGCGTCAGTCCCAAGGCGTGATACAGCGCCCAGTCGCCTTCCCCCGGAGGCAATCCGAAGGCCTTGCGGGCCGCCTGCACCGCCTTTTCCGTGGCTGTGCCCCAGATGCCATCCGGCCAGCCGCCGTAGTACCCCATGGCCTTCAATTTCCGCTGCAGAGCGCAGACCATGGAATTGCGGTCGCCGTTTTTGAGCGCCCGCAGGCAGTGGCCCCATTCGCCGTAGGGGCCATCCGCAATGATGACCACCGTGCCGTTGGGCAACAGGCGGTAAAGGTCTTCGGCGTGGGCTACTTCCAGGCGGATGCAGCCGTGGCTGGCGTCCAGCCCGATGCTTTCGGGCTTGTTGGTGCCGTGGATGCCGTAGGTGCCCCAGGGGACATTCAGCCCCAGAAAGCAGGTGCCGAAGCCGCCCATTTCCCCGCTGAAGCGGCTGGTGATGCGGAAGGTGCCCAGGGGCGTGGGGGTGTCCCAGGCGCCGGTGGCGATGGGATACCGGCGGATTTCCTCCATGCCCTGCCACACGCTCAGCCGCTTGAGGGATACATCCACATACACCATCACCTCCGGCCTTTCCCCATGGGCGTCGTGGGTCAGGGCAAGCAGGCTTGCCAGAATGAACAGCATCAGTGCCATGAGGAATCTGCGGTGCATGGCTGCCTCCTTGTTTGCGCCCTGTGTGGTGGAGTGTATGTGCATTCACGGCGGCTGATGACTGCAAAGGCGGAAATTCCGTTTCCTCAAAATGTGAAAAAACTGCCTGTTTTTGGACAATCTCTCTTGAATTTCCACAGGACTATGTTATAATGATGATGGTATCTGATGCACGTTCCCCAAAAAACAACATACCAAAGGAGGAGTTTACCATGAAGAAGATTCTTTCCCTGCTGGCTCTGCTGCTGGCACTGGTCATGGCAGCCACCGCCTGCTCCACTCCCGTTGCTGATCCTGCACAGGACGTTCCCGCAGCGGCTGAAGCAGCGCTGACCAAGGACCTGGTCATCCTGTTCACCTCTGACGTCCACTGCGGCGTCGATCAGGGCTGGGGCGTTGACGGCCTGGCTTCCCTGCGCGACAACATCGGCAAGGACAACCACGTTGTTCTGGTGGACAACGGCGACTTCATCCAGGGCGAACCCATCGGCA
Organism: Clostridiales bacterium; assembly: GCA_015056085.1. Taxonomy (GTDB): domain Bacteria; phylum Bacillota; class Clostridia; order Christensenellales; family Aristaeellaceae; genus UBA11524. The sequence continues at coordinate 487,813 of SVHA01000001.1, read as the reverse complement.
CCATGACCGACGGCAAGGCGCTGGTTGAACTGATGAACGCTGTGGGCTACGACGTGGCCACCCCCGGCAACCATGAATTCGACTACGGCATGGACAACTTCCTGACCCTGGCCAATGAAGTGGCGACCTTCCCCTACATCAGCGCCAACTTCACCAAGGAAGGCAAGACTGTCTTTGATCCCTACATCATCAAGGAATACGACGGCGTGAAGGTGGCCTTCGTGGGCATTTCCACCCCCAAGACCATCACTTCTTCCACCCCCACCTACTTCCAGGATGAAAACGGCAACTACATCTACTCCTTCTGCCAGGATACCACCGGCGAAGGCGTGTACACCGCCGTGCAGACTGCTGTGGACGCTGCCCGCGGCGAAGGCGCCAAGTACGTCGTGGCCATGGGCCATCTGGGCAACGAAGCCGAGTGCTCTCCCTGGACCTCTGCTGAAGTCATCCAGAACACCACCGGCATCGACATCCTGCTGGACGGCCATGCCCATGAGACCAACGAAGGCAACCTGGTCAAGAACAAGGAAGACAAGGACGTCCTGCGCGTTGCTTGCGGCACCAAGCTGGCCAACATCGGCTATGTGACCATCGGCGTGGACGGCAAGCTGACCTCCGGCAACTACGTGGCCAATGGCGACGTGGTGGCTGCTCTGGACGATGCTACCGCTGCCCTGGAAGAGACCCTCAAGACCGTCGTGGCCAAGAGCGAGGTGCCTCTGTACATCTACGATCCCGTTGCTGTGGCTGACGATGGCTCTCCCGTCCGCATCATCCGCAACGCTGAAACCAACCTGGGCGACCTGTGCGCCGACGCTTACCGCATCCTGTCCGGCGCCGATGTTGGCTTCGTCAACGGCGGCGGCATCCGTGTGCAGATCGACGCTGGCGACATCACCCTCAACGACATCCTGCTGGTCCATCCCTTCGGCAACGCCATGTGCGTGGTGGAAGTCACCGGTCAGCAGATTCTGGACGCTCTGGAGTGGGGCGCTCACGTGTTCCCCGGCCAGAACGGCGGTTGGCTGCAGGTTTCCGGCCTGACCTATGAGCTGCACAGCTACATCGAGTCCTCCGTGACCCAGGACGAAAACGGCATGTTCACCGGCGTGGCCGGCGAATACCGCGTCAAGAACGTCAAGGTTGGCGGCGAAGACCTCGACCTGACCAAGGTTTACACCCTGGCTTCTCACAACTATATGCTCAAGTCCGCTGGTGACGGCTTCTCCATGTTCGTTGGCACCAAGGTTCTGCAGGATGAAGTGATGCTGGACAACCAGGTCCTGATCACCTACATCACTGACGTGCTGGGCGGCGTTGTGGGCGAAGCTTACGCCAACCCCTACGGCGAAGGCCGTATCGTGGGCGTGGAAGAAAAGCCCGCTGAGTAACCCTCCCTTCGAAACCCCGCTCCCCGCCATTCCGGCGGGGAGTTTTTCTGTGCCGTTGACATCCGCTCCCACGGGTGATATGATGGAATCAATGATCAGGAGGGACACGATGGACACAAAGCGGATGATGACGGCGGAGGACATGGCGGCGTTGATGCGCCTCAAGGCCAATCCGGCCCATGAGGAAGAAATGGCCCGGCTCATGGACTTTGCCCTGGAAATGAAGCCCTGCGGGGAGCATTCCTGGCAGGAAGACCCCCCCATGCCCCTGGGGGAGGACATGGTTATGCCCTCCCTGGACCGGGAGACGCTTTTGCAGCAGGCCCCGGACAGGGAAGGGGAGTACATCCGTCTGCCCAACACCCTGGGCGCTGTGACATGAGGGAGGATTGGCTGTGAAGGACACGAGAGTTTCCGTCCGCGCACTCAGTGCCGCCCTTGACCGGGGCGAAACCACCTCCCTTGCGCTGACGAAAAAGTATCTGAATGAAATCAAACGCCGGGACGCGCACATCGGCGCTTTCCTCACCGTGACGGAGGCAGCAGCCCTCGCTGCTGCCCGGGCAGCGGATCAGCGCCGCAAGGCCGGAAAAGTGCATCCCCTTTGTGGCATTCCCATGGCCCTGAAGGACAATATTTGCACCAAAGGAATCGCCACCACCTGTGCTTCCCGGATACTGGAAAACTTCATCCCGCCCTATGACGCCACTGTCTGGCGTCGCCTGCAGGAAGCGGGCTGTGTGCTGCTGGGCAAGACGAACATGGACGAATTCGCCATGGGGTCGTCCACCACCCGGGGCGCTTTTGGTGCTGCAAGGAATCCGCAGAATACCGCTCTTGTGGCGGGCGGGTCCTCCGGCGGCTCGGCGGCGGCGGTGGCAGCAGGGGAGGCTGCCTTTGCATTGGGCAGCGATACCGGCGGCTCCGTGCGGCAGCCGGCGGCCTTCTGCGGCGTAGTGGGTCTCAAACCCACCTACGGCAGGGTCAGCCGATACGGCTTGACGGCCTTTGCGTCCTCGCTGGAGCAGGTGGGCATCCTCGCCCTCACGGTGGAGGATGCCGGGATGATTCTCTCGGTGATTGCCGGCAAGGATGGACGGGACGCCACCTGTTGGGCTGAACAGGGGGAGGATTTTACGCCGCAGGAAGGCATTCACGGCCTGCGGGTGGGGTTGCTTTTGCAGGGCGACATGGACGAAGAAATCAGGCAGAATCTGCTTCATGCGGCGCAGGTGCTGAAAAGCATGGGCGCTGAAGTCGCTGACATCGCCATTCCCGGCGAGCAAGACGCCCTGGCGGCCTATTATGTGCTGTCGGCGGCGGAGGCTTCCTCCAATCTGGCCCGGTATGACGGCGTGCGCTATGGTCGCCGGGCGGAAAACGCCCTCACTCCGGAGGATGTGTATGTCCTGTCGAGGGAAGAGGGTCTGGGTGCGGAGGTCAAGCGGCGGCTGATGCTGGGCGCCTGCGCTCTCAGCGCCGGGTATCACGAAGGGCTCTACAATCGGGCGCAGAACGTGCGGCGTCAGGTGCGGCAGGCGTGGCTGGACGCCTTCCGCCGGGTGGATGTGGTGCTGTCGCCCGTATCGCCGGTGATGCCCTGGGAAATCAGCCAAGGCATGGAGCCGGTGACGGAATATCAGCAGGACAGGTTTACCGTGTCGCAAAATCTGACGGGCCTGCCCGCCATGAGCGTGCCCTTCGGCCGGGCAAAAAACAGCCTGACGCTTGCGGTACAACTGACGGCGGCGCCTTTCATGGAAAAAACGCTGTGCCGCATGGGCAGAGCGCTGGAGGAGGGGGACGAAGCATGAGCGCATGGAAGCCTCTCCACGGCTATGAAATGGTGGTGGGTCTGGAAGTTCATGTGGAACTGAAAACCCGCACCAAGGCCTTCTGTCGCTGCAAGACGGACTACGGTGCGCCGCCCAACACCCAGTGCTGCGAGGTCTGCATGGGGTATCCAGGCGCGCTGCCCTTCCTCAACCGGGAAGCGGTGCATTATGCTGCTCTGGCGGGCATGGCGCTGAACTGCACGGTGCATGAATACTCCCGCTTTGACCGCAAGAATTACTTCTATCCCGATTTGCCCAAGGGCTATCAGATCACCCAGTTTGATTTCCCCCTGTGCACGGGCGGTCATGTGGTGATTTCCACGCCCGACGGGGAAAAGACCATCGGCATCACCCGCATCCACATGGAAGAGGACGCAGGCAAGCTGCTCCATGTCGAGGGCGGCACGCTGCTGGACGGCAACCGCTGCGGTGTGCCGCTGATTGAGATCGTCTCCGAGCCGGATATTTCTGCGCCCCAGGAAGCGGTGGAATACCTGCGGAAACTGCGGCAGATCATCGCCTACACCGGCGTTTCCGACTGCAAAATGCAGGAAGGCTCCCTGCGGTGTGATGTGAATCTGTCGGTGCGCCTGCCCGGTCAGCCCATGGGCACCCGCACGGAAATGAAGAATCTGAATTCCTTCTCGGCGGTGGAAAAGGCCATCGAGGCGGAGTATCGCCGGCAGGTGCTGATGCAGATTGAGGGCGAAGCGGTCTGCCAGGAAACCCGGCGGCTGGATGCCCGTACCGGCGAAACGGTGCTGATGCGCCGCAAGGAGAACGCCGACGACTACCGCTATTTCCCTGAACCGGATTTGACGGCCCTGCGGCTATCCAAGGAAGAACTGTCCCTGTGGGAAAGGGAACTGCCGGAGATGCCTGACATCCGCAAGGCACGGTACATGAAGGAATACGGCCTATCCGCCCAGACGGCGGACAAGCTGACCGTCACCCGCAAAGTGGCGGAATACTTCGAAAAAGCCGCCGGAATGTCCCGGGATGCGGCGCTCATGGCGAATCTCATGGTGGGCGAGGTGTTCCGCCTGATGGACGGCGAGGACGGCGACATCCTCCTGTCGGAAGCGGCCCTTTCGCAGATTGCCGACATGGCGGCCCACGGCGACATCAGCCAGGGCAGCGCCAAAAAAGTCATTGCCGAACTGTGGGGCCGGGAGGAAACCCCGGCGCAGTGCGTGGAGCGGCTGGGCCTGAAGCAGATCAGCGACCCTGAATTGCTGCGGCAACTGGTACAGCAGGCCATGGCAGAGCATCCTGACCTGCTGGAAGGCTACCGCAAGGGCAAACTTTCCCTGAAAAACGCCCTCATGGGTGCTGCCATGGCACTGTCCGACGGTAAGGCCAACCCAGTGCTGATGCGGCAGGTGATGGAGCAGGCGCTGGAGGAGGAATAACAAATGATCGGAGTAAGGCGGTGAAAAAACCGTGCATGGCCTGAATTACATAAGGCTGCAGTCCCAAACCGATAGGGATATTCCCCAAATGCTGCAGGTTTATCTCCTGCCGGAAATTGCCCGGTTTATCAGCCTCAGTGACCGCTACTTTGAATATGTCACCAGCACAGAAAACGTGTATTTCTATAAGGTATACGATGGCGATACGCTGGTAGGCACCATTCACCTTGAAAAGCATGATTCCGTGCTGGCGATGGTGATTCTCGTTTTTTCTGAATTTCAGAGGCGTGGCCTTGGCTTGAAAATCGCAAGGGATATTCAAAATGACGTTTTCGGACTGGGCTGTGACCAGATCGAGATTTCCGTTGATGAAACAAACGCCGCATCACGGCGGCTGTTTGAGAAAGCGGGATTTGTTCCCACCACGCAGGAAGATGAACTGATCAACTATGTGTATCGGAAAAAACGGAGGCCTTGACGGGAGGACAAAACACAAGTGAGGATTGAGTTTGAGGGTATCACGCTGCGGGATTATCAGATATCAGATGTGGATGATGAAGTTCGCTGGACGAATGAACAAACAGAATGGTTTCAGGCAGAAGCGCCCGGAATGACAATGAAAAAAGTGGATGCGGATGAGCTGCGCAAAGATATGCAGGAAATCATCAGCAGCATGGATGAAAAGAGCATTCGCTGGCGCTTTCAAATCGAGGTGGATGGAAAGCATATTGGCTCTGTATCGTCCTTTTTTCTGGACGCAAACTATGAAAATAAGCCGTGGGAGTCCATTGATCCTAAAAAGAATGCTGTGGACAATCAATCTGTCAGGGAACTTGGCATAGAAATATGCGAAATGGACTGTTGGGGTAAAGGCTTTGGCACGAAGGCTCTGTTGGCATTCATGAATTATTATCGCAGTTTGGGCGAATGCCGTTTCGTGATGAAAACAAGGAGTGGAAATGAACGGATGCTTGGCTGCGCCCGTAAACTTGGATTTTATGAACTGAAGCGAAGCAAGGAAGAAGAGGCAGAAGAAGGACAAGATTTTGATGTGGTTGTGTTGGAAAAGGTGTTTTAAGTTGCAGAGTTGTTTTCTGCTGCTTTGTATGCAAACAATGCAGCCACTTTCCCACCATTCCGCAAAACCCGCCCGACCCGCAATGCAGGCCGGGCGATTCTTTTTTGTCACAGCGCCTTTTTCCCGGGGCAAGAAAAAATCAGCGGCAGAAAGTCTGTCGCTGACTGATGTTTACTGGATGATGAGGCGGCCGCAGGTCTCGCATTCCACGATGTCGCCTTCGCTGCGGATTTTCCTCAGCAGGGCGGAGGGCTGGGCGGTGTTGCAGCCGCTGCACTGGTCGCCCATCAGGCGAGCCATGGGCGGCAGGATGTGCTTGCGGATGGTCATGTACCTTTCCATCAGCGCCGCATCGATGCCTTCCGCCTTGGCCTTGACGGCGTTTCGCTGGGCGTCCAGCGCGGCCTTCTTGGCGGGCTGATCCTTCTCATACTGCACCTTGAGCTGCTCGAATTCGGCGCGGGCCTTGGCTGCCTCGTGGCGGATGCTGCGCTGGCGGGTTTCGTAATCGTTGGATTCCTTCACCATGCGCTTCATTTCGTTTTCATAGGACACGATGTTGTCCTTGCAGCGATTCACTTCGGCCAGGAGGGCACGGATGCCTTCCAGATCCTCGGGAGGATTGGTTTCAAAGCGATCGGTCAGCGCCTTGAGCTGCTCTTCGCAGCGGGCGATGGCGTCCCGGATGGCGTCCTTGCGGTCGGACATCATGGCCACCTGTGCCTCAATCTGCTTGTGCTGCTTCTGCTTTTCCTGATACAGGTTGCGGTCGGCTTCCAGCTTCTGACGGACAGGGTCACGGCGCATTTCCTTCGCCAGGCGCTCCGCCTTCATGTCCTCCTGCTGGTATTCCCACAACATTGCCAACTGATCCATAGTTTACCTCCTGAAATACGCCTCACGGCGCAGGATAATCAATATGCGCCCACCTGGGACTTGTGTATGCACACCCTATATTGTACCGCATTTTCCCATTTTTGTAAAGCATCCGCCAGGGCAAAGATGCCCGGCTCCTCGGTGCTGTGATGCCCCGCTTCCAGCATGACCATGCCCTCCGCAGCGGCTGACAGGGCATGATGATGGCGCACTTCGCCGGTCACGAAGGCGTCAGCGCCCCGGGCGGCCTGCCAGTAGTCGCTGCCGGAGCCGGAACACACTGCCACGTTGCGGATGACCTTGTCTTCGGGGCCCATCAGCCGCACCACCGTGCTCAGACGCTGGGATACCAGCTTGGCGAATTCCCCGGCGGCCATGGGGCAGGGGAGGTTCCCCAGGCGCAGATAGGCTGCCTCGTCGGGTATGGTGACGTTTTGCAGGCCCAGACGGCCCGCCAGTGCGTCATTGACGCCGCCCTGGGCCTGATCCAGATTGGTGTGGGCAGAAATCAGCGCCGTGCGGCTGCGGATCATCCGGCAGAGCATGGCGGCTTCGTGATCCGTCTCCACCAGACGCTTGCGGGGCGCAAACATCATGGGGTGGTGGGTCACGATGAGGTTCACGCCCAGTTTTTCGGCCTCGTCCAGCACCTTGTCGGTCACGTCCATGGCAAACAGGACGCCCGTCACTTCCGTGTCGGGGTGGCCCACCAGCAGCCCTGCGTTGTCGAAGGCTTCCTGTGTGTCAAAGGGGGCGTATTCATTGATGAAATCGTACACCTGACGGACGGTCAGCATGGTGATTCCTCCTTCAGTTTCTCGGCGTAATAGGCCGCTTCCTGGGTGGTTTGGGCAAGGGCAGCTTCATCCGGCACGGCGGCGCATTTCAGGCCGGTAAGTTTGTTTTCCAGCACCCGCTTGCGCCAGGCGAAGTATTCCTTCAAAAGGGGCGATTGGCTCTGGGTCAGCAGCTTTCCGTGGCGGATTTCCTCGTCGGTCAATGCTTCAGCGCCGGCTTCTGCCCGCCAGAACACATAGAAGCGCCCGCCGGAGCGGCACAGTTCCTCTTTCGTGATGTGGTAGCCGATATCCATGATGGCCTGGCGCACCAGATGCAATTCCGTGTGGGCGGAAAGCACCAGCACGGCGCCGGACAGTTTGTCCTGCCCCCGCATCAGGATGCCCGCCATGGTTTCCCCGCCCATGCCCATGATGGACACGCAGCCGCAGGGAAACGTGATGGCGCTGAGACCGTCAGCGCAGACGATCTGCGCCCGGTCCTGCAGGTGTTCCTTTTCCACCTGGGCCTGGGCCCGGCGGATGGCCAGCGGGCTCACGTCCGCCAGAATCATCCGCTCACAAACGCCTGATTTCAGCAGTTCGCAGGGCAGATACCCATGGTCGGTGCCGATGTCGGCGCCCAGGGTGCAGGGCTGATACAGTTGTGCCGCCAGTGTCAGGCGTTCATCCAGCATGATCTACCTCCGGGAGGCAGTGCCTCCTGCAAGAAACACCCTGCCGCAATGGTTGGTCGGCAGGGTGCATGATTCGTTTGGTCAGTCCACATAATCCCGCAGTTTTTTGCTCCTGCTGGGATGCTTGATTTTCCTCAGTGCCTTGGCCTCAATCTGCCGGATGCGCTCACGGGTCACATTGAATTCCCGGCCCACTTCTTCCAGCGTGCGCTGGCGTCCGTCATCCAGACCAAAGCGCAGGCGGAGCACCTTTTCCTCCCTGTCGGAGAGGGAAGCGAGCACCTCGTTGAGGTCTTCCCGCATCAGCGTCAGGCTGGCGGCTTCAGAGGGCGCAGGCGAGCCGTCATCGGGCAGGAAATCGCCCAGATGGCTGTCTTCTTCCTCGCCGATGGGCGTCTCCAGCGACACAGGCTCCTGGGCGATCTTGATGATCTCCCTCACCTTGGCTTCGGACAGGCCCATTTCAGCGCCGATCTCTTCAGGGGTAGGCTCCCGGCCCAATTGCTGGAGCAACTGGCGGCTGACCCGGATGAGGCGGTTGATGGTTTCCACCATGTGCACGGGAATGCGGATCGTGCGGGCCTGATCGGCAATGGCGCGGGTGATGGCCTGCCTGATCCACCAGGTGGCGTAGGTGGAGAATTTGAAGCCCTTGTGGTAGTCAAACTTCTCCACGGCCTTGATCAGGCCCAGGTTGCCTTCCTGAATCAGATCCAGGAACTGCATTCCACGGCCCACATAATGCTTGGCGATGGATACTACCAGTCGCAGGTTGGATTCAGACAATTTGCGCCGTGCGGCGTCCCGGACTTCTTCATTTTCGGATTCCAGGGCTTCCGCCACTTCCCGCTCTTCCTCGGCGGTCAGCAGGGGCACCTTGCCGATTTCCTTCAGATACATCCTCACCGGGTCATCGGCGCCGATGCCATCGGTGATCTCCGCATCGGAGGCGATGGGCACAGCGGCGGTTTCCGGCGGGGCAGCAGGGTCGTTCTCGCTGATGATGGCAACCCCCAGGGCTTCCAGCGTCTCCAGCACCTTTTCCACCTGGTCCGGCTCAATGTACATTTCGCTAAGACGGTCCAGCACTTCCTTGTATGCCATCGTACCTTGCTTTTTGGCATACTCGTACAAGTCGTTGAGCTTGGCCTGGCGATCATCGGTTGAAAGGCTCAAGGGGCATCCTCCTTTCAGCACAGGGGTGGGCACAGCGGATGACAGCGGCGTTTTCCCAAAGGGGAGGGGCATCAGCCCATGAGTTTGCTCAGGCGGCTGGACTGGCGCAGCTTGCGAACAGCCTTGGCTTCGATCTGACGGATGCGCTCACGGGTGACGTTGAATTCCTTGCCGACTTCTTCCAGGGTGCGTTCACGGCCATCGGGCAGGCCGTAGCGCAGGGCAAGGACCTCACGTTCTCTGGGGGTGAGGGTCGCCAGCACTTCCTGGAGCTGCTGATGCATCAGCACGGAATAAGCGGCTTCATCGGGGGAAACAGCGTTGCTGTCAGCGATAAAATCACCCAGATGGCTGTCTTCTTCCTCACCGATGGGGCTCTCCAGGGAGACGGGCTCCTGGGCGATCTTGGTGATTTCCTGCACCTTCTGCACGGTGATGCCCATGCGGGCGGCAATCTCTTCCTGGGTGGGCTCACGGCCCAGTTCCTGCAGCAGCTGGCGGCTGATGCGGATGAGTTTGTTGATGGTTTCCACCATGTGCACTGGAATGCGGATGGTGCGGCTCTGGTCGGCAATAGCACGGGTGATGGCCTGGCGGATCCACCAGGTGGCATAGGTGGAGAACTTGAAGCCCTTGCGGTAGTCGAACTTCTCCACGGCCTTGATCAGGCCCAGATTGCCTTCCTGAATCAGATCCAGCAGCAGCATACCACGGCCCACATAGCGCTTGGCAATGGACACCACCAGGCGCAGATTCGCCTCCGACAGGCGGCGGCGGGCTTCTTCCTGCTCTTCAGGGGTGCCGTCGGCCAGCTGCTGGGCGATGGACAGTTCTTCCTCGCCGGTCAGCAGCGGGAACTTGCCGATGTCCTTGAGGTACATCCTGACCGGGTCGTCAATGGCTGCTGAGTCCGCCAGGGAGTCGTCAATCACAGGCTCCGGCTCTTCGGTCTGGGCGGGGGCGCCGCCATCGCGCTCGTTGATGATTTTGACATCCATGGCCTCCAGAACAGCCAGGAGCTTGTCCATCTCCTCGGCGTCCAGCTGAAGGTCGGATACGCGGTCCATGATCTCCCCGCAAGTCAGGGAGCCAGCGGACTGGGCGTAGGCGTAAAAATCGTTGAGCTTGGCCTGACGGGCATCAGGGGAAAGCGTCAAACGGAATCCTCTCCTTTTATCGGTCCTTTTCCCAGGGCCGATTATTTTCCGGCCTTGAGGCGCTTGAGTTCTGCGGTCAATTGCTGCACCTGGTTGAGGGCAGCTTGTTTTTCATCGCCAGTGCGCTGATTGATATCACGCATGACGTTGTTGATTTTTTCCTGGCAGCGCCTGATGCGCAGCCGGGACAGGCAATCCCGGGCCATGGCCAGCAGTTGATCGGTGTCCTCGCTCATGGGGGTGAGGAGAATGCGGCTGACCCGCTCCCGGTCGGCTTCCGCCTGCTGCTGCTCCGCCAGGGAGGCAGGGGAGGCGCCGTGCATCAGCGCTGTGTACAGGTTGCGCATCAGCCCCTCGTCGAAATCCTCAGGGGAGGCGATGTCAGAGGGTACACGCCCTGTGGCAAACAGGGAAATCAGCACTTCCTGGGCACGCTGGTCCTCCGTGGCCGGGGCGGATGGCCGGGGCCTGGGGGGCTTGGCGGGGGAAGTTGGCGCTTCGTTGGCGGGGGAGGGAACGTTCAGGCCGATCTGGGCGGACAGCACTTCCCGGCTGAAGCCGGTCTGCACCATCAGTTCCTGCAGGTGGCCTTCCAGTTCCACCGGATCCAGGTGGCGCAAAAGCGCCGCACAGGCCCGGGCGTATTCGGTGCGGCCTTCCTGGGTGGACAGGTCATGCTGTTCCTTCAGGCGGCGCATCCGGTAGCTTTCCGGGGTGATGGCAGGCAGGCGGGCGAAGGCCTCCGGGCCATGCTGGCGGATGAATTCATCCGGGTCAAGGCCGTCGGGGAAGTCCAGCACCCGGGCAGGGATGCCTTCCGCCTGAAGAATGTCCAGTCCCCGCAGGATAGCGTGCTGACCGGCTTTGTCGCCGTCGTATGCCAGATGCACCCGGGGGGCGAACTTCTTGAGCAGGCGGGCCTGTTCAGCGGTGAGAGCGGTGCCCAGGGTGGCGCACACACCGTTTACGCCAAACTGCGTCAGGGACACCACGTCCATGTAGCCTTCCACCAGCACCACACGCTCCAGATGCCGCTCCTTGCGAAGAAGATTGGCGGCGTACACGCCCAGGCGCTTGTTGAACACCGGGGTGTCGGAGGTGTTGAGATACTTGGGCTGCTGATCGCCCAGGGCACGCCCGCCAAAGGCAAGGACGTTGCCGTGCTGGTCGATGATGGGGAAGATGGCACGGTTGCGGAACATATCAAAGGCGCGGCGGGGCTTAGCGGGAGTGGTATCGGTGGCGGGCTCCGCCTCCTTGACCACTGTCAGCCCTGCCAGACGCAGTTCCTCCAGCGTAAAACCCTTTTCCTGTAGATACAGCGTCAATGCGTCCCACTGGGACGGCGCTGCACCCAGGCCGAACTTGCGGATGACGTTGTCCGTCAGTCCACGCTTTTTCAGGTAGTCCAGCATCGGGCGTCCGGCGTCAGAAAACAGCGTCTGATGGAAAAACCGGGCGGCTTCCTTGTTGGCTTCCAGCAGCCTGTCCCGCTGGGAGCGGCGGCGCTGGTATTCCGCATCATCCTCCATCTGGGGAAGGGGGATGTGATGCTGATCTGCCAGGAATTTGACGGCCTCCTGAAACTCCATGCGCTCTATGTCCATCACAAACTGGATGACGCTGCCGCCGGCCTTGCAGCCGAAGCAGTAGTAGAGCTGCCTCTCGGCGTCCACGGAGAAGGACGCCGTTTTTTCACCATGAAAGGGACACAGACCCCAATATCTGTGACCGTTGCGCTTGAGCTGGACGTAGCCGGAGACGGTCTGCACGATGTCACACCGGTTTCTCAACTCATCCAGCCAGGCGGCGGGAAAGCGTGTAGCCATCTTGCTCACCTGCCCTATATTTCGCCACGCTTTGTTAATATCCTTCTTTTTTTGCACGCTTGTGTGCAAAGTGGGGGAAACTTCCGCTTTGCTCAGAATGTGGCAAAGCCGGAAGGTACGAAAATCTTCTGATAATCCCTAATGGCATAGCGGTCCGTCATGCAGGACACAAAGTCGCACACGGCCCTTTCCATGCCCTCCTGATAGCCGATGAGGAGGAACTCCTCGGGCATTTCGCCGGGATGCTTCATGTAGTATTCAAACAGGGCGGTCACCACATGGTCGCAGCGCAGCTCTTCGGCCGCACGCCATGCGTCCCGGTAGACCTTTTCAAACATGAATTCCCTAAGGCCATCCATGGCGGACTGCACCAGGGGGCTCATGGCGATTTCCGCCTTTCCCCGGCTGACGCTGATGATGTCCAGAATCATGGTGTTGATGCGCTCGCCGTGCTCCTTGCCCAGCACTTTCAGGCAGTCGGCAGGCAGCTCAAAGGGCTTCAATACGCCGCCGCGCAGGGCGTCATCCAGGTCGTGATTCAGATAGGCGATGCGGTCCGCCAGTCGGACGCAGTGGCCCTCCAGCGTGGCGGGAAGCTGCTTGCCGGAATGGCACAGGATGCCGTCCCGCACTTCCCAGGTCAGGTTGAGGCCCTTGCCGCCGTTTTCCAGCACTTCCACCATGCGGAGGGACTGCTTGTTGTGCTGGAAGCCATCGGGCATCAGGCTGTCCAGAGACCTTTCGCCAATGTGGCCAAAGGGGGTGTGGCCCAGGTCGTGACCCAGAGCGATGGCTTCCGTCAGGTCCTCGTTGAGGCGAAGGGAGCGCGCCAGAGTCCTTGCAATCTGGGAGACCTCCAGCGTGTGGGTCAGGCGGGTGCGGTAGTGGTCGCCCTCAGGGGAGAGAAACACCTGCGTCTTATATTTGAGGCGACGGAAGGACTTGCAGTGGATGATCCTGTCCCGGTCCCGCTGGAAGTCCGTGCGCATATCACAGGGGGCAATGGGATGCTCCCGGCCTTTTGTTCCATGGGTGGCATAGGGTGCCAGATACTGCTCCTGCTGCTGTTCCAGTTCTTCCCGGATGGTCATGCCGTCACCTCCCCGTTGCATCGTGAAGGCAGGTCGAAAAATGTCTTCGCCTGCCGAAATGAATGTTCTGTCAAATTGTCATATACCACACAGAGGGCCGAAAATCCTTTATCTGACGGCAATTTTGGCAACAAAAATCCCCGGCAGGGGGTGATTTTCCCCGCCGGGGCGGAAATATGGGCAGGATTACTGGCCCAGCATGGCAGCGCCGATGATGCCGGCGTCGGCGCCCAGATGCGCCAGTTCCACATGGGCATAAGGAAGGGCCTTGTACAGGACGTAACGGGGCAGGGCTTCACGCACAGCATTCAGGAGGAAGTCGCCGGCCTTGCTCACGCCGCCGCCCAGGACGATCACTTCGGGGTCCAGGAACATGATCACATTGGAAATGGCCTGGGCCAGATACTGGATGTACTGGTCGAAGACCTGCAGGCCGATGGCGTCGCCTTCCTTGGCGGCGTCGATGACCATCTTGGCGTTGATGTTGGCGGGATCACCTTCAGCCTTGGCAAGGATTGCCGTTTCGGGGTGCTCCTTGACGGCTTCACGGGCCATGCGGATGATGGCGGTGGCGGAGCAGTAGCGCTCCAGGCAGCCCTTGTTGCCGCAGGTGCACTGCTCGCCGCCGGCGACCAGAATCATGTGGCCGATTTCGCTGCCCACGCCATGGTGGCCGCTCCACACCTTGCCGCCCAGCACGATGGCGCCGCCCACGCCGGTGCCCAGGGTCAGGAACACGCTGGACGCAGCGCCGGCGCTCACGCCCGCCACGTTTTCAGCCAGACCTGCCACGGTGGCGTCGTTGTCGATAAACACGGGCTTGTCGATGTGCTTGCGCATTTCGCCCTTGAAGTCCACGTCCTTCCAGCCCAGGTTGGTGCAGAAGGGGATGCGGCCGGTGGCGGGATCTGCCACGCCGGGGATGCCGGCGCCGATGGCAGTGATGTCATCCAGGGTGTAGCCGCCCTTTTCGATGGTTTCCAGCACGCACTTGGCCAGCGCTTCGATCTGCTGGGAGAAGGGGATGTCCGTGCGGGTGACGATGCCGCCGCGCTGGACGATTTCACCCTTTTCGTTTACCAGACCCAACTGAATACCCGTGCCGCCGATGTCAATGCCGACATTCAACATGATGTGTTACCTCCCAAAAGTATTTTCTTTATGGTGATTGGTCTTGACCAAGGGGGATCAGTCTTCGTTTTCCTGGGACTTGCGCATGATCATCTCGTTCATGCGGCGATCCAGTTCGTGGGCGGCGGAATAGCCCAGCCGCTTGAGGGAGAGGTTGCGGGCCGCCACCTCGATGATGATGGCCATGTTGCGTCCGGGCCTCACGGGGGTGATCTGGCAGGGGACCTTCACGCCCAGAATGTTGATGGTGTCCTCGCTCAGACCCAGACGGTCGTATTCTTTGCCTTCCACCCAGTGCTCCAGGTGCATCACCAGGTCGATGGTTTTGCTCACGGCGATGGCGCTCACGCCATACATGGCACGGATGTCAATGATGCCGATGCCGCGGATTTCCATGAAGTGGCGCACCATTTCGGGGCATTCGCCCACCAGTCGGTTGTCAGACACCCGGCAGATATCCACCACGTCGTCCGCCACCAACTGATGGCCTCGCTTGACCAGTTCCAGCGCCGCTTCCGACTTGCCTACGCCGCTTTCGCCGGTAAGCAGCACGCCCACGCCGTACACATCCACCAGCACGCCGTGGCGGGTGACTCTGGGGGCCAGGCACTGATTCAGGTAGTTGGTGGCAGCCATGTTGAACTTGGTGGTCACCATGGCGGTCTGATACACCGCCGTGTCGTGTGCCCGGGCGATTTCCAGCAGGTCGTCCGGCGGGGTCAGCCCACGGCAGATCACCACGCAGGGCATATCATAGGAGAAGTAGGTTTCCAGCATGGAGCGGCGCTGGGCGGGGTCCATGCCGTCCAGGTAGGCCACTTCCACCTTGCCCACCACCTGCGGGCGCTCAAAGGGGAAGTAGTCATAAAAACCGCAGAACTGCATACCGGGCCTGTTCAGGTCAGCGGAACGCAGGTCCCATTCCTTTTTGCTGGAAGGGGAGAGTTCCTTGAGCTGCAGCGCCTTGGCGAAACTGGCGGCCTGAATCATCGTCGTTCCTCCTTGTGTAGGAATGAAAGGGGTCGGGGGTTTATGTCAGGATGTGCTTTGTGATATAATCCGCCACGCCGTCCTGATCGTTGGTCAGGTGCGTCACGGCGAAATCCATGGCCAGCACGTCCTCCCGGGCGTTTTTCATGGCCACGCCTCGCCCGGCTGCTGAAAGCATGGACACGTCGTTGAGGCTGTCGCCGAAGGCAATCGTCCGAGAAATGTCCACGCCCAGATGGCGGGCACACCACACAAGGGCGTTGCCTTTGGTGGCTTCCGGCGGGTTGAATTCCAGAAAATACGGCTTGGAGCAGGTCACAGAGGCACGGCCCGCAAAGACCTTGCGGGACTTTTCCAGCAGCTTAGCGATGCGCTCCGGCTCGTCCATGGCCAGCACTTTGGCGGTAGGCTGATGGATGAAGTCCGTCAGTTTCCCCACGCACTGACCGCTCAGCAGCGTGGCCTGAGCGTAGGATTCAGCATAGCCGCACTCCTTGTTGTAGAAAAACTTGTCCCCGGCGTACACCTGAAAGTAGCAGTCCTCCTGCTCCAGAAAAGCAGCAATATCGAGGGCTTCCTTCGTGGAAAAGGCGACCTTCTGCAGGGGCTGATGGGCGGCATTATAGATCTCGCCGCCGTTGCAGCTGATGTAGCAGGACACGCAGCCGAGGCGTTCCACCACGCCCTGCATACTCGCCTGGGCTCTGCCGCTGGCGGGCACAATGTGGATGCCCCTCCGGGCTGCTTCCCGCATCACCTGCACCGTTTCATCAGACACGGTGCGATCATCCCGCAGCAGGGTGTCATCCAGGTCAAAAACGATCATCCCGGCGTCCAAGGGCGCACCTCCTGCGTGGCAATAATCAATCATTTGGCGGACAAACCGCTTCACCGTACATTATAGCATCTTTCCGGGAAATCCGCCACACAAAAATGCATGAATCCAATTTATATTTTGGGAAAGGCAGGATTTCCGCCCTGCAGGTAGAATTTTTTTCGGTAGTGATACGCCGGAAAGCCGATGATATATGCCGGCTGAACACAATCACATCAGCAAAGGATGGATGAAGGATGATTTCCCGTCAGGAAGCACAGGCGAGGGCCCGGGAACTGGTCAGCCAGATGACGTTGGAAGAAAAAGCAACCCAGCTGCGGTTTAATTCGCCTGCCATTGAGCGCCTGGGCGTGCCCGCTTACAACTGGTGGAACGAGGCCCTTCACGGCGTGGCCCGCTGTGGCACCGCTACCATGTTCCCCCAGGCCATCGGCATGGCCGCTGCCTTTGATGAAAAGGCCATGGAGCAGGTGGGCGACGTCATCGCCACCGAAGGCCGCGCCAAGTATAACGCTCACAGCGCCCTGGGTGACCGTGACCTCTATAAGGGCCTGACCTTCTGGAGCCCCAACGTGAATATCTTCCGTGACCCCCGCTGGGGTCGCGGCCATGAAACCTACGGCGAGGATCCTTATCTCACCAGCCGCCTGGGCGTGGGGTACATCAAGGGCGTGCAGGGCGACGGAAAGTCCGGCTACCTGAAGGCAGCCGCCTGCGCCAAGCATTTCGCCGTTCATTCCGGCCCCGAGGCCAATCGCCACGAATTCGACGCTATCATCAATCAGAAGGACCTGTGGGAGACGTATCTCCCCGCCTTTGAAGCCGCCGTGAAGGAAGCCGACGTGGAAGCCATCATGGGTGCCTACAACCGTGTCAACGGCGAGCCCTGCTGCGGTTCCAAAACGCTGCTGAAGGACATCCTGCGGGGCAAGTGGGCTTATCAGGGCCATGTGGTCAGCGACTGCTGGGCCATCTGCAACTTCCATCAGACCCACAAGGTGACTTCCACGCCTGCGGAATCCGCTGCCCTGGCGCTGGAAAACGGCTGCGACGTCAACTGCGGCAGCACGTATCTCAATATGCTCCAGGCGTATCAGGATGGCCTGGTGACCGAAGAGCAGATCACTGCCTCCTGCGAGCGTGCCTTCACCACCCGCTTCCTGCTGGGCTTGTTTGATGAAGATTGCGAGTACAACGCCATCCCCTATACCGCCAATGACACCGATGAGCACGACGCTCTGGCCCGGGAAATGGCGGAAAAGAGCATGGTGCTGCTGAAGAACAACGGCGTGCTGCCCCTGGATCCCCACAAGGTCAAGACGGTGGCTGTGGTGGGCCCCAATGCCAACAGCATCGGCGCCATGCGGGGAAATTATTACGGCACGTCCAGCCGCATGACCACACTGCTGGCGGGCATCCGGGCGTATTGCGCCCAGCACGGCATCCGTGTGCTGTATTCCGAGGGCTGCGGCCTGCTCAATCCTACGGTGGAATTCATGTGTGCCGCCAATGACCGCCTGTCCGAGGCCATTCAGTGTGCCAATCATGCGGATGTGGTCATCGCCTGCGTGGGTCTGGATGAAACGCTGGAAGGTGAGCAGGGCGATCAGAGCAACTATTCCGCTTCCGGCGACAAGACCACCCTCATGCTGCCTGAATGCCAGCAGACGCTGCTCAATGCCATGGAAGCAACGGGTAAGCCGCTGGTGACGGTGCTGGCTGTGGGCTCTTCGCTGAATGTTCCCCAGGGCGATGCACAGCTGGTGGCGTGGTATTCCGGTCAGGCCGGCGGTACGGCGCTGGCCCGCATCCTTTTTGGCGAGGTGAATCCTTCCGGCAAGCTGCCTGTCACGTTCTATCATAAGACGGAGGATCTGCCCGACTTTGAGGATTACAGCATGAAGAACCGCACCTATCGCTATTTTACCGGCGATGTGCTGTATCCCTTCGGCCACGGCCTGAGTTATACCACCTTCCATGCTGACGGCTTCACCCTCAGGCAGGATGCCGCCACGGTGTCCATCAGCAATACGGGTGATAAGGCCGGCGAAACGGTGGTGCAGGTGTATGCCCGCAACATGACCAGCAGCTTTGCGCCGCCCAGGCCCGTACTGGTGGGGTTTGCCCGCACCGGGATGCTCTGGCCGGGTGAAACCACGCTGGTGGAAGTGAAACTGGACAAGAATGCCTTCACCGTCGTCAATGATGAGGGCGAGCGTGTTCAGGACGGCGCCCAGTGGGAAGTGTTTGCCGGTCTGTGTCAGCCCGACGAGAAGTCTGTGCAGCTCTGCGGCGACGAACCTCTCCGCATGGAAATCGAAGTTTGATGTGGGGCTTTGCCCCACACCCCACCAGGGGCGCTGCCCCCGACACCCCTTTTGTGGGGCTTTGCCCCACACCCCAGTCGGGGGCGCTGCCCCCGACACCCCTTTTGCGGGGCGTTGCCCCGCACCCCAGTTGGGGGCGCTGCCCCCAACACCCCCGCAAGGGCCATTGGCCCTTGACCCATCACCCGGAAATCCTGAAGGATTTCCGGGGTGGTTTTGTTTTTGGGTAGTCTTATGGAATCGACTTGTATATGCCGGATGAACCAGGGGGCTTTCCGATCGGTCCGCCTACGCTTCGCTCCGGAAACTCGCCTTCGGCGACTGCCCACTGGGCAGTTCGTTTCCTTTGGAAACCTTCGGATGCAAGTAGTTTTAGCATTGCACAAACAAAAGCCCCCTCCCCGGAGGGGCTCCGCCGACAGACGGTGGGGGAGCCTGCGGTGCGGCGGGTATGAATTCTTGCAAGGGATAGCGCTTGTTGGGTGTTCTTTCTCAGGCCTGAGAAAGAACCAAAGAGGGCCAGAGGGGGTGTCTCAATTCATCCCACCCGGAGACACCCCCTCTGGACTCCCCCCTTTCCCCCGGTCTTGTGAGGGTTATTGAGTTGACTGACCCTCAAACGCCTCGCGGGGGCGGCCCGTTTCGGGGTCGCTCCGATGGAGTCCGTGTGCGGCGACGGTGCGCCGCACGCCGGAACTGTTGTAGAGTTACTTGTCCGATACCTGTTGCTCGGTTTTGCTGGGAGTACCAGGGGGCTTTCCGATCGGTCCGCCTCCGCTTCGCTCCGGAAACTCGCCTTCGGCGACTGCCCACTGGGCAGTTCGTTTCCCCTGGACCCCTTCGGCTTGACCCCTACCGGCAATTTTGAACAAGCAACAAAGGAAAAACCGTTCCTCCAACAAGCAGGTTACAACCCTAAACAAGAGATGGGACTCCGAAGGTTTCCAAAGGGCGATCGGAAAGCCCTTTGGTCGCCCGTGAGGGCGAAAGCCTCACCTTGCACAAAAACATACTTTCAAAGGAGAAACCCACATACAAACAATCCCCCAAGCCCTTGGGCTTGGGGTGATGGGTCAAGGGCCAAATAAGACTACTTGCATCCGAAGGTTTCCAAAGGGCGATCGGAAAGCCCTTTGGTCGCCCGTGAGGGCGAAACCCCACCCTGCACAAAAACCTACCTTCAAAGGAAAAACCCACATACAAACAATCCCCCAAGCCCTTGGGCTTGGGGTAATGGGTCAAGGGTCGAAGACCCTTGCGGGGGTGTTGGGGGCGGCGCCCCCAACAGGGGGTCCAGGGGGCATAGCCCCCTGGTGGGGTGCGGGGCAACGCCCCGCAAAAGAAACCCCTGCCGGGTGAGTGGCAGGGGCGGGACCGGGGGATTACCCCGGAAAGATGCTGTTACTCAGCGTCAGAAGTGGTGGCGATGTCCAGATCGGTGGCGGTGGCGAAATCGGAGCACTGCTCGAACCAGTCATCACGCAGGCCGTTGTACTGGGCGCGGAGTTCGGGAGCCATATCAGCGGGAGTGGTTTCGCCGGAAGCAAACTTGCCGGGCACGCCGCCGAAGTAGTAGTTCACGTTGACCCAGATGCAGTTGGGAGCATGAGAGTCGATGGAGGGAGACATGGGCTTGGCATACTCAACGAAGTCCTGCAGAGCGGGATGAACCTTCGCCTTGGTGTCGGCCCAGACAGCCTCGTCTTCGATCATGGGCAGAGCGTTGGTCAGGATTTCGTTCTCGTTGTACCAGGTGTTGCGCAGGATGGTAGCTTCCTTGCCCCAGGTCATCCACTTGGCCAGCATCCAAGCTTCGTTGGGATACTGAGTGCCGCGGGAGATGCAGGCGAACATCATGTCGGTGGGGTTGATGTCCAAGGGAGAGGGAACGGGGTAGATCAGGTATTCGCAGCCGGTCTGCTGTTCCATGCTGCCGTCGATGAAGGCTTCAGCGCCCCACTCGAAGGACATCATGATGGTAGCGCAGGCGCCGCGATCCTTGGCAACAGTACCTTCGTCGCCCCAGACAGCCAGTTTCTCTTCAGGGGTCATGTTTTCAGCGACCTTGCGGGCAGTCCAGTCAGCCATCAGTTCTTCCATCATGATCCAGGTCTCGTCCAGGGTGTAGCTCTCGCCGTCCCAGTTGAAACGGGGGATGAAGTACTCAACGGTGGTGTTGTGGCCGTAGCCGAAGTGGTAGTTCTCGGGATGAGCGGTCGCTTCAGCAGCAGCCTTGAACTCTTCGAAGGTCCAGTCGGGGCTGGGGATTTCGACATTGTAGGTTTCGAACAGGGTCTTGTTGATGACGGCGAAGATGGGGCGGGACTTGGCGGGCACGGAGTAACGGCGGCCGCCAATCTGGGCATACTTCAGGATGGTGGGGGAAATCTTGGCAGCGTCGGGATCGTTGGCATAGAACTCATCCAGCTGCAGAGCCCAGCCATTGGCGACGGCGTCGCACACATTGCTCATCCAGAACACGTCGGGCAGCTTCTGCTCGGCGGCCAGGTTACCGATGGAGGTGTCGTAGGTGGATTCATCCATCTCCAGAACCTCAACGGTGATGTTGGGATACTGCTGCATGAACTGATCAGCCAGCTGGCAGGTCAGGTCATAGTCTTCTTCCTTGGCCGCATAGGTCAGGGTGATTTCTTCCGTGGTCATTTCGATTTCGGCCAGGGAAGAGGCAATGCCGAACACCATCAGCAGAGCCAGAACCAGGGACACAAGCTTCTTCATGGGAAACCCTCCTTTTTATATTTCATCCGCCGTCTCGTGGGCGGGATGAATCATTGGATGTGGGGCGCCAGAAACCATGCAAATATTGTATATCATATATACCGTATTTGCAATGGCCAAAATGGGAAAATTTGTTGCCAGTTTGATTGCCAGTATCCGACAAAAAAGCGGACTCCCTTTCGGGAATCCGCATTGAAAGCGAAAATTACTTGATTTCGCAGGTGGCGCCAACAGCCTTGAACTGCTCGACGATCTTGGCGGCGTCTTCCTTGGACACGCCTTCCTTGATGGTCTTGGGAGCAGACTCGACGATTTCCTTGGCTTCCTTCAGGCCCAGGCCGGACACGACTTCGCGCACAACCTTGATAACCTTGATCTTCTCGGAGCCGGCGTCCTTCAGCACGACGTCAAACTCGGTCTTCTCTTCTTCAGCAGCAGCGGCAGCAGCGGGAGCAGCGCCACCAGCAACAGCGATCGCACCGGTCACGCCGAACTTTTCCTTCAGGGCGTCAACCAGTTCCTTAACCTGCATCAGAGTCATAGACTCAATAGCTTCCAGAATCTGTTCGATGGTCATTGTATTCAACCTCCATAGTTGATCTTTTTGTTTTGTAGTGTGTGTTTGCGGCTTATGCCGCGGGGATCATGCAGAGCGCAACCAATGGTTGATTACGCAGCCTTCTTCTCGGCGATTTCGTCCAGCACGGACACCAGGGAAGAGACGGGGGAGATGAGGCAGCCCACCAGGGTGGCCAGCAGCTCTTCGCGGCTGGGGGTGGCAGCCAGATCCTTCACGGCCTTCACATCCAGGGCTTCGGTGCCCATGATGCCGCCGGTGATCTTCAGGCTGGCCAGCTTGTTCTTCTCGATGAAGGAGTTGATGATCTTGGGGGCGTTGGTCACGTCCTTGCCACCGAACACGAAAGCGTTGGGGCCGTTGAGCAGATCATCCAGGCCGGTGATGTTGAGTTCATCCAGAGCGCGCTTCACCAGACGGTTCTTCAGAACGCAGTAGTTCACTTCGTTCTCGCGGCACTCCTTACGCAGGGCAGTCACCTGCTCCACGGTCAGACCGGAGTAGCTGCAAATCACCACGGATTCAGCGTTCTTCAGCTGCTCGACGATTTCCGCAACTGCCTGAACTTTCAGATCACGATTCTTGCTCATTGATTCTTGCACCTCCTTAATGGCTTGGGAGTAAAAGAAAACCCTTGCGCAGGCGCAAGGGATGAGCAAAAGCTATATCCATCACACCTCGGCAGGCGGAGCGAACTCCATTACATCCTTGCGGATACCGGCTGTCTACGGCACAGGTTTCTTCAAAACCGTTACACATTATACCACCTAAACCCCTGCCTGTCAACGGTTTTTTGCACTTTTTTCGGGGAATTTGAGGGGACTTTCGCTGGTTTGAGGGAGGGTGGGGCAGGGAATGGGAATTTGCTGTTGGTTACTCATTTGTTCTGTTGCTTGCTTCGAATAGTAAGAAAGGGTGTTCCCGAAGAGGGTCAATGGGCGATCGGAAAGCCCTTTGGTCGCCCGTGAGGGCGAAACCCTCACCTTGCACAAAAGATTGTTCCATTTCTATGCTTTTACCTGTAACGTCCCTTTGCCGGATGAACCAGGGGCCTTTCCGGTCGCCCCCTGGACCCCTTCGGAGTCCCCTCCGTTGTTACTCGTCCCAACAATAAGAAAGGATAATCCCCTTAACAAATAATCCCCCAAGCCCTTCGGGGCTTGGGGTGATGGGTCAAGGGCCAATGGCCCTTGCGGGGGTGTTGGGGGCAGCGCCCCCAACTGGGGTGCAGGGGCAAAGCCCCTGCTGGGTTTCCAAAGGGCAAAGCCCTTTGGCAGGGGTGTCGGGGGCAGGGCCCCCGACCGGGGTCCAGGGGCGGAGCCCCTAGTCAATCCGGGATGGTCTGATCAAAGGGCAGCACGACACGATTGTTGCCGTCTTCCCACAGGCGCTCAAGGTTGTAGTATTCCCGGTCTTCCTGGTGGAAAATGTGCACAATGATGTGCCCGTAATCCAGGATGACCCAGCGGCCGTCGGTCTGTCCTTCACTGCGGCGCAGGGGCAGGCCCAGCTTGGCGGCGCATTCGTCCACATCATCAGCCAAAGCCTTGACCTGATTGGCATTGCGTCCGCTGGCAATCACCATCCAGTCGCAGATCACCGTCAGTTCGTGAACATCCAGCGCCACAATGTTGCGGCCCTTGTTATCATAGAGTGCCTGGGAAAGCTGTTGTACGATCGTGTTGTCCTGCATTTGAAATCTCCTTATTCATTGGTTTGCTTTTTCTGCTTTTTGGTTGCCTTTTTTGATTTGGCGGCTTCCTTGGCGGCCTGTTTTTCTTCCTGACGCACCTGCTTTTTCAGCCACTTGAGGGTGCGAAGGGAGGATGGATGCAGTTTCTTTCCGCCCTTTTTGACGTGATCCGCCGTGCCTTCCATACTCAGGAGCATCGCCCTGGCCAGCGACGTCTCTGCCTGCTGCCGGACCTTTTCCAAAAGGGGATACGGGCTGCGGGTCAGTTCGATCTTGTCCGCCAGATAGACGATCATGTCAAGGGTCGTCATGTCCGGCTTGCCGGTGGTGTGGCAGGCGATGGCGTCGAGAATCTCCTGACGGCTCACGCCGTAGATGTGCTGGGCCAGGTATGCGCCCACGCCGGCGTGAAGCAGCGCCGGGGAAGCAAGCATCTCCGGATCGTCCGGCAGATGAGCGTATCGGGCGAGACGCTGCATATCTTCCAGCGGCATACACTTGGCGCAGTCGTGGAGAAGCCCGGCGATTTCCGCATCAGCCACGTTTGCGCCGTGAATGATCGCCAGACGCCTGGCGGAATGGGCTACCGACAGGGTGTGGGCGTACCGTGCGGGGGTCAGCGCCCGGAACACCAGCCCCAGCCATGCCTTGGGGATGTCCGGGCGGTCAGGCGAGCCGTACAGGCCGGACAGGCGGCAATACGCCAGCACCGGCGGCGGCAGACAGGCGGTCAGAGCGTCGTCTTCGGAAGAAAGAGCGCTGCGCACCTGCGTGGAGGAGATATCCACCATGGGGGCGTCCACATGGATGAACTGGCCGCCCAGGCGGGTCAGGCGCAGTTCTTCCTGCTGCTGTTGTTCGGGGGTGTGTTTGCACTGCCGGGGGCACACCAGAAAGGTGCACATTTTCAGCACGTCGTCGATGCGGCGCCAGGTGCGCAGTTCCATCAGCGTGTCCGTACCGATCATGTAGAAAAACTCCGCCTGGGGATGCTTTTCCTTCAGAATGGACAAGGTATCCACTGTATAGATCAGCCCGGCACGGTCGATTTCCACCCGGCTGGGCGTGAGCTGCTTGTGGGGCGCACAGGCGGCGCAGACCATCCGCCAGCGGTCCTCCGCAGGGGCCACGCCTGATTTGTGGGGCGGATTGCCGCTGGGCACCACCAGCACGGAGGTCAGTTTAGCCGTTTCCATGGCGCACAGGGCCATCTGCACATGACCGGCATGAATGGGGTTGAATGTTCCGCCCATCACACCGATGCGCTCCTTCGCCATGGGGACCGACCTCCTTTGCAGCTTCTGTACGCTGCTATTATAACTGATTTTGGGCCTGAGGAAAAGGGGAAATTTTGCATGGAGATATATTTACGGAAAAATCGTCTGGGAAAATGGCTGGACGGCGTGGGATTGCGGCTGATGATGTACCTTCTGGCGATTCTGTGGTTCATGCACCTGTGGGGGATCGGCGTCCCGGCACTGCTGGCGGGGCTGGCGCTGGGCACATTGGGGCAGATGCTGCTGGCGTCTGTCCGCCAGCGCAGGCTGCTGAAAAGGGAAACGTCGCTGCGCATCCGCCTGGGCGGAGAGATGTATCTGGAAGAAATGCTCCTGTCCTCCGCAGAACAAGCCCACCGCATGGCGGCAGAGTTATTAGCACAGCGGTATCCGCTGACCCTTCAGCAGGTGACAGAGGACGGCGCTCTGTGCCGCTTGACGACGCCCCGGGGGGAAGGAACGGTGCTGGTGATGTGCCTGCGCCAGACCAGCCAGAGCGATATGTCACCGGGAGACGCCGCTTCCTGCCTGCGGGCGGTGAGAAAAACCGGGGCGCAGCGGGGCGTTGTCTGCCCGCTGGGGAAGATTCCCGGAAAAACGGCGACTTATACGGAAAAGGCGGCCATTCCCCTGCGGCTGATTCCCCGCCAGCAGCTGGAACAATTGGCGGGCAGGGCGCACCCGGCCACCGACGAACAACTGGTGGCGCTGGGGCAGCGCAAGCATCAAATTCTCCACGGGATTCCCCTTAAAAACGGGCTGATGAAACAAGAAAAAGCGCCGCGGTACATGGGGTACGGCACGGCGCTGATGCTGTTTTATTTGGTTTCCGGCAGCGGGTGGTCTCTGCTGATGGGAGCGGTCTGCCTGCTGCTGGGCGTGGGGAGTCTGCTGACCCCCGCCGGGGACGAGGAACTGTGAGGACTACCGTTTCAGCAGACGCCGGACAATCAGGGCGGCGTCATCCACCTCTTGCCTTGTGTTGAAAGGCCCGAAGGAGAACCTGGCTGCGCCGGAGGACAGCGTGCCCAGCCAACGGTGTATGGCGGGAGCGCAGTGCAGCCCGCTGCGAATGGCTACGCCGCACTGGTCAAGGGCGTCCGCCAATGCGCCGGGGTCGGTCTGCTGCGGCACAAGGGAAGTGATGCCCACCCGGGGCGCATTTCCTCCCGCAAGGAGGCGCACGCATCGCATTTCCGCCATCCGGGCGGCAAAGCGCTCGTTCAGCCAGACTTCATACTGGTGAATCTCCTCCCTGCGTCGGCGGACAAACCGGATGCCACATAAAAGCCCCGCCAGCCCGGGGAGATTCAGCGTGCCGGATTCATAGCGGTCGGGCAGCATTTCCGGCTGACGCAGGGATTCGGACACGCTGCCGGTGCCGCCCAGCATCAGCGGCTCGGGGGATGCAGTGGCCGCCAGCGCCAGCAGGCCCGTACCCATGGGGCCCAACAGTCCCTTGTGCCCCGGCATGGCCACCATGTCAGCCTGCAGGGCGTCGGGAGACACATCCAGCACCCCCGCCGTCTGGGCGGCGTCCACCACAAAGGGAATCCCCCTCCGTCGGCAGATGTTCCCCATTTCGGCAGCGGGCTGAATCACCCCGGTGACGTTGCTGGCATGGCAGAGAATCACCAGCGCCGTGTCCGGCGTGAGGGCGTCCTGCAACGTTTGAGGCAACAACACGCCGTCATCTTCCGGCAGGAGCATTTTCACCCGGATGCGCCCGGAAGACACATATCTGTCCAGCAGGCGCATGACGGCGTTGTGCTCGCCGTGGGAGCAGATCACCTCTTTCCCCGGCGGCAATGGTGAAAGTATGCCGGAAATGGCCAGGTTGAGGGCCTCCGTGCAGTTTTTGGTGAAGATGATTCTCTCCGGCGCATCCATGTGCAGCATCAGGGCGGCTTCCTCCCGGCAGGCGTGGATGATTCGACCCGCCCGGAGGCTCAGCCGGTGTCCGCCCCTGCCGGGGTTTCCGCCCATCAGGCGGGCCGCCCCCGCCATGGCGGAAATGACCTGCGGCGGCTTGGGGAACGTGGTAGCGGCATTGTCCAGATAAATATAGGTTGATTGACCTGCCATGGCGCTTCCTCCTGACACACATTTGGCTCCTTCAGGATAAGATAATATAGGAAAGAAGGAGGTAGAACTTCCATGCGGGATGATTTGTTTTTGAAGGGGCCCTGGGTGCTGGCAGCCTTCAGGTCCCGGCAGCAGGTAATGCAGGCGGACAGCCTGATGCGCCGCCGGGGGATTGCCACGTCCATCGTTACCACCCCCAGAGCCATCGCCGTGGGGTGCGGACTGAGCCTGCAGGCACTGGAAAAAGACGTGGAGATCGTCAGAGACGTGCTGAGAAAAATCCCCCGGGACAGCCTCGTGGGGCTGTACAGTTTTGAGGGCGTGAGTGGCAGCAGGGTGGATGTGACCCCCATCGGGCTGGAAAATCCGCAAGTCAACCCGGGGTGAAAAAGATGCGGGAAACTTGCAACTTTTTTTCAAGAAAAGTCTTGCAATTTCGGAATAATCATGGTATGATTGTAGGCGCTGGTTTAATGCTGTGGGAAAACAGCCAGACCCGTACGAGATTTCATCGGCGGCGTGGTATTGCTTCCCGCGCCCCCGGTATCCAGAAAAGTATGTCGAGCAGGAGGTGAAAACATTGCCGAACATCAAGTCCGCTAAGAAGCGCGTGCTGGTCAGCGAGAAGAAGAATCTGCGCAACCGCATGGTGAAGAGCGCTGTCCGTACTTCTGTGAAGAAGTTCGACGCTGCCGTCGCCGCTGATCCCACGACCGCCAATGTGCAGTTGACCGCGACCACCTCCGCGATTGATAAGGCTGTTGCCAAGGGAGTTATCCACAAGAACGCCGCCAATCGCAAGAAGGCCCGCCTGGCCAAGCAGCTGAACAAGGCCGCTGCCATCTGAGCCAATCGGTTTTCGCGTTAAACCTCTTCCTGATGGAAGGGGTTTTTCTTTTTTGCGGATTTTTCAGCATTTGCCTAAGAGTGCAGGAAGAAATCGCCACCCTGCGCCGTTATATGGACAAAGGGCTGAAACGGAGCGTCCGCCGGGGCAATCCATCACAAAAATGGCTTGCCAGAGTAATTGAGGCCAAACAGAAAAAGGATAATCCGGGTGCTGGAACGAATATGGATGGTAGAGAAGGCTGCGTGCAGCCGGAATGCACCCTGGCCCGGATGGGCAGCGGATGAATGGGCCTTTTGGCCCCCAAAATGAGAATTCCTTCAGGGCGGATCCCTGCTGACAGGCCCGTCGTGAAGCGCCCCCTGAAAAATCAACTTGTGGAGGGATGGGACAATGAAGAAGTGGTTGTCTATACTGATGACAATGGTGCTGCTGCTGACGGCGCTGCCGTTGCCTGCGGCCTTTGCGGATGATGTGGCTGTTGCCAGCACGGTGGATGCCACGGTGAAGGGCGGCTGGCTGAAACTGCGCGCCCTGCCCGGCAAGGAAGCCACTGTGCTGGGCAAGTACAACACCGGCACGGAAGTGGAAGTGCTGGCCAAGGCCGGCGACTGGTGCTATGTCAAGACGCCGGACAACAAGCAGGGCTACATGATGACCCGCTATCTGGACATTAACGGAACGCCCGAAGAAGGCCAGAGCGGCCTGGTGGGCACGCTGAACATCACCGCCTGGGTCACCAGTGAAAATGGACGCAGCGTGAATCTGCGCGCTTCCGCCAGCACCACATCCGGCATCATGGGCAGCTATGCCGTGGGCACCCAGCTGACCATCAAGGCCAAGGGCGACGCCTGGTATCAGGTGGACATCGGCGGCAAGATCGGTTACATGATGGCCAAGTTCATCACCACCGTCAAGCCCGGCGCTTCTGCGCCTGAAACGCCCTCCACCGGCTCTTTCACCGCCTGGGTCACCAGTGAAAACGGCCTGAGCGTCAACCTGCGCCAGACAGCCAGCGTCAACGCTGCAAAATTGGGCAGCTATGCCGTGGGCACCCAGGTCACCGTGCTGAGCCAGAACAGCGCCGGCTGGTCCCGTGTCAAGGCCGGTACCCAGACGGGCTACATGATGACCAAGTTCCTCACCACCACCCAGCCTTCCCAGCCGGAATCTCCGCCTTCCACGCCCTCCACGCCTTCCACGGGCTACACGGCCTATGTCACCTCTGACAACGGCTTCCCCGTGAAACTGCGCTCCGGCATGGGCACCGGGTTTGACATCCTGGGCTCCTACGCGGTGGGCACCAAGGTCACGGTGCTGGTGAATAACCCCCTGGCCGGATGGAGTAAGATCACCGTGGGCAACCAGACCGGCTTTATGATGAACATTTTCCTGACCACCGACAAGACCCAGGTGGGCAAGCCCGGCGGCAATCTGCCCGATGAGACGCCGGATACCTCCACTTCCTTCACCGGGTATATCGTCAGCGCCAACGGTCTGCCTGTGCGGGTACGCAAGGCGCCCTCCTCCAAGGCAGATGTGCTTTACAATCTGCCCTACGGCACGCCGGTCAGCGTGCTGCAGGCCAATGTCACCTCCGGCTGGCATCTGATCTACTATAAAGGCGACCAGTGCTACATCATGAGCAACTACGTCAGCACCACCAAGCCTTCAGAAGGCAGCCAGACGCCCTCTACCGGCAGCTATACCGCCTATGTGGTCAGCGAAGACGGTCGGTCCGTCAATGTCCGCTCCGGTGCAGGTACGGGTTATACTTCCATGGCGCAGCTGGCTGTGGGCACGGAAGTCACGGTGCTCAGCCATGGCAGCGTCTGGGACCGCATCCGCTACGGCACGCTGACCGGCTACATGATGAACAAGTACCTCTCCACCACCAAGCCCGGCGGCAGCCAGACCCCTGAAAATCAGGGCACCCTGATGTACATTTACAGCGGCAACGGCCAGCCGGTCACCCTCCGCACCGGCGCCGGTACCAGCTACTCCACCATCACCTCCCTGCCTGTGGGCACGGCGGTCACGGCGCTGTATGAAGTCAATGGCTGGATGAAGTTGCGGGTGGGCAGCCTGACGGGGTATGTTCCGGCGGTGAATGTGTCCGAAGCCATTGCCGGCAGTCCCGATGATGATCCCCAGGTGCAGGTGATTACCGGCGTGGCAGTGGATGATTCCGTGCCCGCTGTGGGCCAGACGGTGAAGGCCACCGTCACCCCCGCCGGCGCCACGGTCACCTATGAGTGGGTCAACGAAAACGGCACGCTCCTGTCCACCGATGAAACCTATACCATCAAGAATGCCAACGTGGGCCAGAAGATCCGTGTGACCGTCAAGGCCACCGGGTATTATACCGGCAGCGCCACCAGCGGCTGGATTGTTCCCGTGCAGACGAAGCCGGAAGCACCTGAGTCCGTCACCGGCGTGACGCTGTCCGGCAATGTGGCCTCTCCCTCTGTGGGGGATACCCTCACCGCTGATGTGACCCCCGCTGAAGCCACGGTCAATTATACCTGGCTTTCCGGCACCACTGTGGTTGGCAATGAAAAGACCTATCAGGTGAAGGAAACCGACGCCGGTCAGCAGCTGTACTGCATCGCTGAAGGCACCGGCAGCTATGCCGGCACCGCCATCAGCAGCAAGACGGGCATCGTGCCCGTTCCCGAACAGGTGGAGCCTCTGGCGGGCACGGTAGCGCTGCACACCAGCGTCTACACCGGCGTGACCCTGACCCCCACCGTCAACCTCAACACCCAGGACGTCACCTTCATCTGGCGGGTGGACGGCAACATTCAGGGCACGGCCAGCACCCTGCAGGTCACATCCGACATGGCGGGCAAGACCATCACCCTGTCCGTGCAGGCCAAGGACGGCTCCGGCTTCTCCGGCACGGTGACCAGCAACCCCTGCACCGTTGTGTCCGATACCCCCTGATCATGGCTGATTCCCACAGCGGCTCAGACGCTTCCCTGCGTCCGGGCCGCTTTTTTCGCCGCAAATCACCACGATTTTGTGAAGAATTCACAAAAAAAGCCCGTTTTTCGGCGGCGGATGCCTTTTCATCCTGAAATATCTGTGGTATAATAAGCAACAAGATACTTTCTTCCGGGAAAGGAGCCACCGATATGATCGATAAACATACCATGGACCAGCTGGAGCGGGTGCTCAGCCGCCTGTCTGCGCCGATCACGCTGCTGGAGAAGGATTCCGACAGCCTGCCGGTGCTGATGGAACTGTCCGAGACGGAGCCTGTGTCTGCCGGCGGGCAGATGTATCTGGCGGTCCGTCAGCCTGCGCTGGTTCTGGCCTGCCCGGAGAATCTCCCCGGCGGCAGAGACCTGCTGCTGATGGCTTCTGCCATGGCTGCCACCCTGGGTACCGGCGAAACCCACACGGAAAACAGTTATGACGTGTATCGCCGCACCCTCAGGGGCGACCTGACCGGCAGCGAACTGGATGCGCTGAGCCACGAGTATCAGCTGCCCACGGATTTGCGCCGCTGCGTGATGGTGTTTCACATCGTGCAGACGGACAAGGAACGGGCCTTTGACCTCCTCAGGGACATCACGCCCCTGGAAGAAAAGGACGTCCTCATCGACATGGACCGGCACACCGTGGTGCTCATCAAGGACATGGAAACGGTGGAATCCTCCGACGAACTGGCGCAGTTTGCCCAGGCGCTGCAGGAGACCCTCATGGGCGAAACGGCCCATCAGATGACCGTGGGCATCGGCAGAAGCTGCCACGCCATGGCCGAACTGCAGGAGAGTTACTCAGAGGCCCGCCGTGCCATCGAAGTGGGCCGCATCTTCCAGCCCGAGGACAGCATCTATATGTTCTCCCGGCTGATTCTGGAGCGCTTCCTGATGGAACTTCCCCCGGATTTGGGCGCTTATTATCACAGCCTGCTGTTCAACCGCAAGACCCAGCGCCTCTTCAACGAAGAAATGCTCTATACCATCGATATGTTCTTCAAGAAGGACCTGAATCTGTCCGACACCGCCCGCCAATTGTACATCCACCGCAATACGCTGGTGTACCGCCTGGACAAGGTGCAGCGGCAGACAGGGCTGGACCTGCGCTCTTTCAAGGACGCCGTCACCTTCAAGATTCTCATGGAACTGAAAAAGTGCGGCGGCGACAGGGGCGCGCACAAGTAATTTTCAGGACTGCCTTTTGGCAGGGAGGATGAAAACATGAAAAAGCAATGGAAACTGGCGCTCTGCCTGGCACTGGCGATGTGCCTGCTCACCGGCTGCGCAGCGCTGCCCATGCTGGGCCAGGCGCTGTCCCGCAGTTTCACTTCCATGGTGGATGAAAACACCCAGACCCTCCCCAACGCCCCCAAGGGCGACACAGTGACCATCTCCAGGGAGGAATACGAGCAGTATCAGCAGTTTGATGTGCTGCTGGACCTGATGGAACAGGCCGACCTCTATTTCTATGAGGAAGTGGACCATCAGGCGATGCTTGAAGGCGCAGCCATGGGCGTGCTGGCAGGTCTGGGCGACCCCTACACCTTCTATTACACCCCGGAAGATTATGCCGCCATGTGGGAAGACGACGAAGGCGAATACGCCGGCGTGGGTATGCAGATCACGGCCAATTATCTCACCGGTCTGTGCACGATCAGCCGTGTGTTTGACGGCAGTCCTGCCCAGGCGGCGGGCGTCCACAAGGGCGACATCCTCTACATGGTGGAGGATATGTACGTTTCCGCTACCAATCTGGAGGACGCCGTGGACATCATGCGGGGCACCCCCGGCACGGACGTGGTGGTGACCTTCCTGCGTGGCACCGAAGAGCGGGTCGTGACCATGACCCGGGCGCAGATCACCGTCAACCGCATCGAGGCCACCATGCTCACCGATGAAGTGGGCTACATCTTCCTGTATGAATTTGCCGGCGATTGCGCCACACGCTTTGAGGAAGAACTCAACAAGCTTATCAACCAGGGCGCCAAGGGCATCATGATTGACCTGCGGGACAACCCCGGCGGCTGGGTGGATGACGCTGAAACCATCGGCGATCTGTTCCTGGAAAAGGGCACCCTGTGCTATCTGGAATACAAAAACGGCAGCCGGGAATATTACCGCACCAAGGATGGCTCCGTGGACGTGCCGCTGGTGATTCTGGTGAATGAAAACAGCGCCTCTTCCTCTGAAATCCTCACCGGCGCCCTCAAGGACCGGGCGGGCGCCACCGTGGTGGGTGTGCAGAGTTACGGCAAGGGCATCGTGCAGGTGGTGCTGCCTGTGGGTGAAGACGGCGCCGGTATGCAGATGACCGTCGCCCAGTATTACACCCCCAACGGCAACGCTGTGCACAAGATCGGCATCACCCCCGATGTGGAAGTGCCCCTGCCCGCCGGCGACAACGGTATGTATGAATTCGCTGATTTGGCGGATCCCCAGTTGGCCCGTGCCCTGGAAGTGATGCAGGAAAAAATCAAGAACGCAGAATAATCAGGAAAACACCTTTCGGGGGCAGTCGTTGACTGCCCTCGTTTATTTGTGGGTTTACACAGGTGTATTTGAAAAGCCTCCCTGCGTAAGGAGGCTTGGGGATAAGTTTACAGCATCACAAGACTTCTCATTTCCCGGATGACACCGGCGTGGCTGCTGCTGCTTCTTCTTCCGCTACGTTCCCAACATCCACCTTCACCCCACTCTCTGCCAGACAGATCAGCGCAGCCGCTTCGGGTGACAAAACGCTGCCGGCCTGACCGTGGTGGGGCGCGTCGGCAAACACCGTGGCCGAGAGCAGATACGGTTCCCGGCGGTATTCCGACAGTCGCAGAGGATCGTCTGTGTGATGAATGGGGTTGAGCATTGCCAGCAGGCGGTCAGCGGCGTCATCCAGGCCGCACTGGCGCAGCGCCAGCAGCATCCAGGCAGCGTCGAGGGTGCTTTGAGGCTGGCCCGGTGAAGCCCGCAGCAAGCCGAAGGTTTCGTCCGTCAGGGCATTCAGCGTGCGCAGAAGGCCCTCCCTGCGTTTGGGGTCGGCGGGGTCTATCAGCGCATACAGCGCCCGTGGGAGGCATTCGTTTTCCGGCGTCGGAGCGTCGGGCAAATCAGGCAGATTTACCCCTGGCATCACGGTGCGGAGCATCCTTTTCGACAGGTGCTGCTGAAGCAGC
The DNA here is from genome assembly GCA_015056085.1 of Clostridiales bacterium. Lineage (GTDB taxonomy): Bacteria > Bacillota > Clostridia > Christensenellales > Aristaeellaceae > UBA11524. Next base: position 453,839 of record SVHA01000001.1, on the reverse strand, counting down.
GGCACTGCGTCGCTTTCCGGGGTGGAAAGGGCGCTGATGCAGGCGTCCAGCAGCGTTTGCCGGGGCGCATCGGGCAGGAAGGCCCCTGCGGGGACTTCCGCCTGCCAGCAGTCCGTGTCGCCGGTGATGTGTGCGTACACGCCGCACAGCCAGCCCAGCAGCGGGTCCGCCAGATGGTCCCGGGCAGTGAGCAGCAGCAGGGACAGGGCGCCTTTTCCGTCCGTCAACGTCCGGGCGGGGAGGGACAAAGGGTGATCGCTGTGGAGGTATTGCACCGGCAGCCAGGTGGCGAGCAAAGCGAGGGCTTCATCCTCTGTGGGTAGGGTGAATCCGCTGATGCGGCGCACCCATTGGCGCTTCAGCATCCGCAACTGCGCCGAAACGCCCGTTTGTCGGATGCTGCGCAGGAGCCATTCGACGTCGTCTGCCACCATGGCGCTGCCCATCAGCCAGGAGACGGTCTCGCTTCTGCCGGGCAGCAGTTCCCTTGTCAGGCGGATGGCCGCCACGCTGCCCCGACAGGCAAGATGCTCGTCCCGGATGTCCGGCTGGCCGGAATGCCTTGCCAGCAACACAGGCAGGGTGGTGAAGGTTTCGCCTTCGCCTTCCGCCAAAGCCACAAAGCGCAGATGGGTCTCTTCCGGGGTATGGGCGATGACGGCGTGGGGGAAGGGCGTGAGGTGCACATCAGGTGTGGAAGTGGTGAAATCAGCGGTGATGAGCAGCGTCACCGTCACCGGGTCGGGAGAGAGGTTTTTCAGGTGCAGTGTGCGCAGCCCGCAGGGATGGCGCAGCAGCGGCGCGGCGGTGAAGGTGGCGTCCAGGCGGGACGTAGCCGTGTGCCAGGTGGAAACCTGCGGCCCGTGGCGGACGTCCCAGGAAAGGTGCGCCCCGGCGGGAGCGGGCGTGGCGGAAAATACGCCGGTTCCGTCAAAAATGTAGGCACTTTCTCCGGCGCTGACCACTTCCCGGGCGGCGGAGGGCCCAAGGCCGTTTGTGTCCGCCAGCGTGCGGAAGCGATCATGGGCCAGCAGGTTGCGCCAGGGCACAGGCGGCTGATAGCCGGGGGTGAGGTGCGTCAGGTAGTGGCCTGTACCTTCCTCAAAGCCGCCGACGCCCTGTCCGAAGAGCAGATGCTCCGGCGGGGTGATTTTTCCAGGGGCGGCTTCGGGGCAAAGGGAGACAGGCAGAGGCGTTTCAAGGGCGCCAAGCTGATGGATCAGGTTGCCGTGACCTTCCGACAGCAGCAGCCGGGACACCGCCAGCAGCGTGGCGGCTTCTTCCTCGGACAAATCGCCCAAGATGGTGCATCGGCTGGAGAAAAGGTGCTCCTGCGCCCGCGCGGCCAGGGTCAGCGGCTGCAAGCCGTGGCACAGCACCGCCAGATGGGCATCAAACCCGGAAAGGGCCCACAGTTCCGCCATGCGCTGGGCGTCCTCCATCAGCGGGAAGCCCTCCGGCGAGGAGATCGCCAGACAAATCAGCGGCAGATGGGCCGGAATGCCCTTTTCCTCCAGCGCAGACATGGGCGCGGTGAGGGGCTGATCAGCGCCCTGGTGGGGCTGATGCCGCCAGAACACGCTGCCGCACAGGTGATACATGGCTTGCGCCTGTGCCTGGTTGATTCCCAGATGATCGCACAGCGCCCGGGCGCCCATGACAGACCGGGCAGGGGATGCGGCAACATTTGCGTCTTCCGGGCTGATGTGCCAGGTGATGGTCAGGCGCTGGCGGGCAGGCAAATGAAACCTCGCCCGGAAGGCCAGGCACACCTCCTGGGTGGCGCCGGACACCCCCTGCGTCAGATCATCCTTCAGGGAGGCGGGGCTTGCGAGGCTTCCGCTGCCCAGGAACAGATGAGCGTCCGTCTGGTGGGCAAATGCCGCCGGGGACAGGCTGGCCTGAAAGCGGCAGAAGCAGGGGCACGGGCCGTGCAGATGAAGCACACCTTCCCGGGGGCTGGTGACTTCGCTGCTCACATCCGGCAGGAGGCAACTGGCGATTTCAATGATGGCGTCCTCGTCTCCGGCGGTGATTTCCGCCATGAACACAAGGCTGCGGGTGACCGGGTCGGTGAAGGTCGTCAAAGTGGACGCAAGGCTGCCCATCCGGCGGTTGAAAACGGCGGTGCCTTCGCTGAACACGGTCTCTCCGGGGAGGGTGGGGTCCGTCAGGCGGAAGGTGTGCCCGCCACTGACGAGATAGAACTGGACGCCTTCTATTCGGGCAGGGTCGCCGGAAAAGGCGGTGAGGGGCTGGCTGTGCATCCTCAGGGCATTGCTGCCGCCGGCGTGAATGATCATGCTGGCCTGTTTTCCGCCGAGAATATGGGCGTCCATGGGTACGATATTACTCCGGGCGATGCGCCGGAAGGACGGCTCGCGCTGGGGGGAAGGCCGCAATTTTGCCATGGGCAGGGGCAGGGTGCAATCAGCATGCAGTTGCATCAGCAGCAGGGAAACGGTTTCCGCCCGGGGGATGGCCAGCAGGCAGTGGCGCAGTGCGCCGCCGGTGAGGGCGTTGCACACGCCGCAGAGGATCATCGCCTGATGGGCGGAGGATTCCACCGGCACCAGCGCATAGGGGGCAGCGCTGCCCTCCGGGGCAAAATCGATGGCGTCCCCCACGCCGCTGCGGGTGATCAGCCCCATGGAGCGGAACTGCTGCAGGCACTCGGCGGCGGCATCAGTGCCGTCCAAGGACAGGGCCATGGCGCTGATGTGGGGCGCAAATACAGCGGCGTCCTCCGGGGGTATCAGAGCGCAGAAAGCGTCCCCCGACTGCACCATCCGATGGACAAATCCGGCGGTCAATTCGCTGGAAAAGCACTCGCCCCGGCCCCACAGCGCGCCGTGTTTGCGGCGCTTGTGCAGGTGCAGATGATGCTGCAAGGCGTCTCCCGGCAGGGTGCAGCGCAAAAGGGGCAGCACCAGAGACGGCACCAGCAGGCTTTCCGGCGAACCGTGGAGGCTCATCAGCGGCCGGTGGCGCCCAGCCCGGATGGATAGCGCCAGCAGGTGATGTAGATGATTGGTCGGGATATTGTCTTGCATCAGCGCCGCAAAGGACAGGCACAACCCTTGGTCTGCCAGCAGGAAAATATGCCCGGAAGGGGCTTCCTTTGGGGAGATTCGCTCGAAAAACGTGCCGGAGGGAGCGTCATACAAGGCAGACAACTCCATGGCGGCGGCAAAGGCGTCCAGCCTTGCGGGCAGCGGCCGCAAAGAGGCGTCGCAGGCGGCAAGATGCCCCCGCAGCGCCTGAGCGGCGATACGCAGCGCCAGATAGCACAATCCGCAGTTCCGGCTGTCTGCATAGGGCTCGCCTGAGATCGGGCTTTCCAGCGGCAAGCCCATGTGCCGGGGCTGATGTTCCAGTGCTTCCAGCCATTGCTGCAAAAGAAGTCCCGCTTCGTCTGCACTGGCAAGGCCCATTTCCAGCGCACTGACGCAGGCCAGGCCGTAGAGCGCCATGGTTTTCACGTCACAAGCGACATCAACAGCCTCCCCGGAAGTTGTCCAGGCGGACAGGGGTGTTCCGGCATTTGTGTGATGCTGCAGAGCGTTCCAGGCAGCGGTCGCCGTTTCCGTCAGCAGGGATTCATCGGCGTCATCGGGGTCGGCGGCGGGGTCTGCCGGGCGGTGCAGCAGGGAAATCACCACCGGCGACAGGGTGAACAGAATCGCCGCAGCAGCGCCGGGGAAGAACATTTCACCCCTTGCGAAAGACAGGGCCGCCGCCCCCGCAGCGGTCACAATTTGCGCCCACAGGGAGCAAATCCGGATGTTTTCGTCAGACAAAGGCCGCCGGAACAGCCGGGGCATCAGCCCGCCCAGGAGACCCATCAGCGAGAAAAGTGCCCGGGAGGGCAAGCACACTGTTTCCCATGCGAAACGCAGGGGTGAAGGCCGGTGAATCAGCGGGAGAAGCAGCACAAAAATTAAAAGCGGCAGGCTGGCGTGCCAGCACGCCCCCAGTACCAGCGCCCACAGGCACAGGGGCAGCACTCCGGTGCGGAGGACTTGCCGCAGGGAAAAGCGCTTCAAAAGGGGCAGGGGATTTGAGTGAATGCCCCGGGGCGTGTGCACCCAGGGCAGCGTCCATTTGGCAAGACGCCACACCCGGGCGGCGCTTTGCTGCTGGGATTGCAGCGCTTCCTCGGCGCTGTCCGGCAGGGGAAGATAGCACGCCTCCCCGGCGACGCAACTGCCGCACATCATCCCTGCCAGCAGGGGAGAAGGCGCCTTTCCGGCGGTAAAGTAGCCCTCTGTGCCTTCCAGCAGCCCTTCGGGGCGAATCAGCCCCACGCCGCTGAAACCGCCGAAGTTGTCCCTGCGCTGGGCCAGACGGCGCATCAGGCTCTCTGCCGCCAAGAGATGGGGACGGCAAACAGGCCCGGCCATGGTCACGCCGTGCCAGCCATGGGGTGTTTTTGTCCGGGCGGAAAGGGGGTGCGCCAGTACACCCGCCGCAGCGGGGAAACTCCCCGGAGACAGCAATGCGTCCGGCGTCAGGGCGTATATCCAGGTGTAGCGCCGATGGAGCGCCCCGGCGACCTCGCTTCCGGCCGTCAGGGGGTGGCTGGTTTCGCCGTGGCAGATGAGCCTTGCAGCGTCCAGCATCGCCCCGGTGGCGTCGTCGGGGGCTTCGTACAGTCGGGTGTCGGGGTGGAAGGCACGGCTGCGCTGCACATACCAAAACCGCACGCCGTCACAGGCGTCCTGCAATGCGGACAAGGCCGTTTTGGCAGCCAGCATGACGTCCTCGTCCCCGGCGGCGTGGGCCGTCATGGCTGGCGCAAAATCCGCCAGCAGAAGGCAATCCAACGGGTAGGGCGCCAGGGCCGTCTGGGCCATCAGCAGTTGCCTCGCCGCCCGGATGGCGTCATGATGGTCGCACAGCACCTGGGGCAGCACCACCAGCGTCCGCAGGGCGGGATCCTCCGGGGATAATGCCATTTCCGGCATCGGGTCATCCTGATGCAGCTGCTTGAGCAGCAGATGAAAGCCGTCCCCGGCGGCGATGAGGGCAAAGGGCGCCAGATACAGGCTGTGACCGGTGAGCAGGAACACCATGAGGGCAGCCAGGGACAGCCCCCAGCGAAGCAGAAGGGAAATCATCTGCCGGTGATGCGCCGCAAACAGCGCGAGTCCTCCCCGGCGGGATTTCAGCGCCCTGCGCAGTGCGGATTGCCCCTCCTGTTCCAGCAGATAATACCCAACATGGCGGCGGGGATCGCCGGTGGGCTGCTCCTTGGACAGCTGCAGGGCGCAGCGCACGACAGCGGCTTCCTCTTTGCGGAAAAGCTGCGCCAGATGGGACGCTTTGCGCAGATACAGCCCCTTTGATGCCGCCGTCATGCGGGGGTAGGTTTCGTCCTGATTCAGCAGTGCATCCAGCGGGCAGTCCGTCAGGGCAAGGGCGAGGGCGTCCTGTCCTTGCAGGAAGGCCAACTGCTGGGCGATTTGCTGAATCGCCCCGGCGAGGCGGCTCTGCTGCTGGCGATAGATCTGCACGGCCTCGCCCTCCTTCAGGCGGAAGGCCGTTTCCAGCGGCAAAATATCCTGCCCTTTGGTTTTCCGAGCGGCATACAGGCTGCACAGTAGGGCGGGGGATGCCTTTTCAGGGGAAAGCGCCGCCAACTTCCTCCGGGAAGCAGCCATGCGGCGCCCTCGTCGGGCGTCCTTGACCTGCAGGAGGATTTCGCCGATGATGTCCATCAGTTGCCGGGACAGCAGCACCGTCAGTGCCGGCAGAAACTGCTCCCGTTCCCGCCAGGTGGCGTCTTTCGGCATCATGGCGGTCAGTTGGGCAGTCATGTCCTCCGGCAGGGGCGACAGGCGGTGCAGCAGGCGAATCTCTCCGCCCCGCTGGCAGGGCAGGGAAGGCAGACGGGCCATGCGCTTCCGGGCGAGGGTCACGCACAGCACCATCTGCTGGGCATGGAGGTGCAGCGCATCCAGCGCGATGTGTTCCCCCTTGACGGAAAGCGCCCGGCGCATCAGTGCCATCAACCCGGACGGACACTGCAAATGCGCCCTGCCGGAGAAAATCCCCCTGTGTCGCCAGAGCATCACGCAAAGAAACGCAGCAGACGCCATGAGGGCAACAACCAACCAAACCATCAAATCCCTCCCGGAAACAAGGATGATGGCGGTAGTGTGCCCAAATCAGCACAAAAAAAGCCGCACAAGTGATGTGCGGCTCAAGGTCGTGTTTTGTCACCCAAACAGCGCCCGGATGGGCAGATATGCCATGGGCAGGAAGATGGCGGGCAGAAGATTCCCCACGGGGATGTGCTTTTCGTAGATCAGGTTCAGACCGATGCCGGCAATGAGCAGACCGCCGATGGCGCTCATTTCGTTGATGATTTCAGCGGTGAGGATGGGCTCCAGCCACATGCCCAGAAGGGCGAAGATGCCCTGATACACCAGCACCGAGGCGGCAGAAAGCCCTACGCCGATGCCCAGGGAACTGGCGAAGAAGATGCTCATCACGCCGTCCAGTACAGATTTGGAAATCAGCGTGGAATGGTCGCCCCTCAGACCGGAGTCCAGCGCGCCCACAATCGCCATGGCGCCCACGCAGTACACCAGCGACGCCGTCACAAACCCTTTGGCGATGGTGCCTGAAGGGGCGCCTTCCGGCGTCAGCTTGCGCTCCAGGAAGCAGCCCAGCTGATTCAGCCTGCCCTCGATGTTCATCCATGCGCCCAGCAGTCCGCCTGTCACTATGCAAATGATCATGCCGGTGACGTCAGCGGTTTTCAGCGCACCGCTCAGACCAATGAGGATCACGCACAGCCCCTGACCATTCACCACCGTGTCCTGCAGGCGCTGGGGGATGCCCTTGCGGGCGCACAGGCCGATGACCGTGCCCAGAAGGATCGCTGCAACATTGATGAGAGTACCGACCATGGTATCATCCCTTCCTGAAAGGAAAATGGGGAAAAGGTAAAAGCCGCCCGCCCGAGCAGGTGAGCATCGGGCAGACGGCTTTGTCTGATCGCTTAACGCTTACTTGGCGGCAGCAGCGGTTTCCACGGGGTAGACGGAAACCTGCTTCTTGTCGCGGCCCTTACGCTCGAAACGGACAATGCCGTCCACCAGAGCGAACAGGGTGTCATCCTTGCCGCGGCCCACGTTGGTGCCGGGGTGGATCTTGGTGCCACGCTGACGGACCAGAATGTTGCCAGCCAGGGAGAACTGGCCATCGGCACGCTTCGGGCCAAGGCGCTTGGATTCGCTGTCGCGGCCGTTACGGGTGGAACCCATACCTTTCTTATGAGCGAACAGCTGAAGATTGAGCTTCATCATTGTGATTCCCTCCGATTCAGTTAGTCAATGGAGCGGCCGGGTCCTTACTTTGTCAGGACCTCAAGCCTGATATACTTTTTGTATTCGTCTGCCAGAGAGGACAGACCCTGGTGGAGCGCTCTGAGAAGCACCTGTGCGTCGTGCATCCGGGAAGCAGAAATGCTCCCGATGGGCTGGGGAAGATGCATTTCCAGGAAACCATCCTCGCCGCCTTTGATTTCCGGCAGGACGCCTGCCACCGTTTCCATGGCGTTGACGCAGGAAATGGTCAGGGCAGAGATGCCGGCGCAGACGATGTCGCTGCCTTCCTCCGCGTATCCGCTGTGTCCATTCACGGAAAATCCGGTGTAGAGACCATCAGCAGTGCGGTAGAGCACAATCTTCGTCATCAGGCGTTGATGGCGGTGATTTCCACCTTGGTGTAGGGCTGACGATGGCCCTGACGCTTGGAGTAGTCCTTCTTAGCCTTGTACTTGTAGATCTTGATCTTCTCGCCCTTCACCTGGCCGAGGATCTTGGCTTCCACCTTCGCGCCTTCGACGATGGGGTTGCCGACCTTGACTTCGCCATCGTTGCCGATGAGCAGAGCGTCAAAGGTGAGGACGGTATCATTCTCCTGATTGACCTTGTCGATGTAAATCACATCGCCCTGGGAAACCCGGTACTGCTTGTTGCCTGCGCTGATAATCGCGTACATGGACAAGCACCTCCTATTATTACTCGCCGGAATCTGAGGTAGTGCGGATGCACATTGTGACAGACCTCTCCCGTGCGGCTTACCGAAATATTCTACCATATCCATTAGGCACTGTCAAGGGAAAAACCGCCCTTTGAAGCAAAAAAACATCAAGTTTTTCGGGCTTTTCCGGGATTTTATGCCTTCAGATCGAAAAAGGCGGAAAGCTGCCCCGGCTGATGGTAGTGGATGCCCTGCCAACCGCAATGCATGGCGGCTTCAATGTTTACGTGGCTGTCGTCAATGAACAGCGTGCGCTCAAGGGTCACATCAAACCGCTTTTCCAGCACATGATAGATGGCCGGGTCGGGCTTGACCAGATGCTCCTGCCCGGAAATGACAAAGCCATCCACCAGGCCCCAGAAGTCATACTTCGTGCGGATGTAGGCAAAGGCCTGGTCGTTGTAGTTGGACAGGACATACACCTTCTTGCCCATCTCTTTGCATTTGCGCAAGGTAGCCACGCCTTCTGCGATCACATCCTTGAGGTCCCGCCAGTTCAGCATCAGTGTGCGGACGGCATCTTCCAGTTCAGGGTGGCCGCTGCTCATGGGGGCGATGGCTTCTTCGGGGGTCATCATCCCCCGATCCATCTCCGTCCAGTAGGGGGAGAGGAACACCCGGTGCAAAAGGGCGGGGTAGAGGGCTTCCTGTCCGGGGAGCAGGTCGTGCATCAGTTTGTCCGGGCTGTACAAAAGCAGCACATTGCCCACGTCGAACACCACGTTGTCAATGTCCTCCCAGGGCATCCGGGCGTGCAGGTCATCAAACATCAATTTCATGGGCAAAAGCCTCCTTCGGGCGAGCAAATCATCCTCCGTCAGCATACGCCATTTTTCCCTGAAAAGCAAGGGCAGGGGAAAAGTTTGGCGGCACTTTTCAATTTGCAAAAAATGGTGTACAATAACAGTACGGAAAATAATCCCCCCGACAGGAGGTTTGAAACAGTATGAAGCGAGTCTTTCTGACAGTGCTGGACGGCGCCGGTGTGGGCTATCTGCCCGATGCGGACCAGTACGGCGACGTGGGCGCCTGCACCATCGGTCATGTGGTGGAAAAGTGCGCCCCCCAACTGCCCAACATGGCGAAAATGGGCCTGGGCCTGATTGAAGGCACTTCCTATCCCGACAAGAATGCCGTGTGCGGCGCCTATGGCCGGGCCATGGAAAAGTCCGCCGGCAAGGACACCACCACCGGCCACTGGGAACTTTCCGGCGTGAAGCTGGACAAGCCCTTCCCGACTTTCCCCAACGGCTTCCCGGCGGATTTCATTGCCCGGTATGAAGAAGCCATCGGTCACAAGACTATCGGCAACAAGCCGTCCTCCGGCACGGCCATTCTGGATGAACTGGGCGAAGAGCACATCCGCAACCGCACGCCTATTGTGTACACCTCTGCCGACAGCGTGTTCCAGATTGCCTGCAACGAGGCTGTCTTCTCCCGGGAAGAACTCTATGAGATGTGCCGCATTGCCCGGCAAATGCTCACGGGCGACCTTTGCGTGGGCCGTGTGATTGCTCGTCCCTTTGTGGGTGAAAAGGCAGGTCACTTCACCCGCACGGCGGGCCGCCGGGACTACGCTGTGCCGCCCTTTGGCCGCACCATTCTGGACGCTGCCCAGGAAGCCGGTCTGGAATCCCTGGGCGTGGGCAAGATTGAGGACATCTTCGACAACCGGGGTCTGACGGGTTCCAACCATGCCAGCGGCAACCCTGCCTGCATCGAGGCATGGCTCGACTATATGCGACGCCCCTTTGACGGCATCTGCTTCACCAATCTGGTGGATACCGATATGCAGTACGGCCACCGCAACGACCCCGAGGGCTTTGCGGCGGCGCTGGAATACTTCGACGCAAAACTGCCGGAGATCCAGTCCCTGATGGGCGAGGACGACCTGCTGATCATCACCGCCGACCACGGCTGTGACCCCACCTTCCCCGGCACGGACCACACGAGGGAATACATTCCCCTGCTGGTGTGGCACAAGAAGATGGACAAGGTGGTGGATCTGGGCACCCGGGCCACCTATGCGGATGTGGCCGCCACCTGTGCCCAGTGGCTGGGCCTGCCGGACCGCTTCGGCGGCGAATCCTTCGCAGATTTGCTGTAACCCCAAAATCATCACACAAGGAGATATAACCATGATGCAGTATCAGGATTATCAGAAAATGGCTGACGTCATTCGGGAAAAGGTGGGCGAGGCCGACATCGGCGTCATCCTTGGCTCCGGCCTGGGCGACTATGTGGAAGCCCTCGAGGACGCCCGCTATATTGATTACAAGGACATCCCCGGCTTCCCCCAGTCCACGGCTCCCGGCCATGCCGGACGCTGGTGGACGGGAAAACTCCACGGCAAGCGGGTGTGCATGATGCAGGGTCGCTTCCACTCCTATGAGGGGTATACCATGGAGCAGGTGACGCTGCCCGTCAGGGTGATGAAACTCCTGGGCGTCAAGACGCTGCTGGTGACCAATGCTGCCGGCGGCGTGAACCTGGACTTTGAGCCCGGCACGCTGATGATCCTCACCGACTGCATCAACTTCTCCGGCAAGAATCCCCTCACCGGGCCCAACATTTCCGAATTCGGCGTGCGCTTCCCCGACATGACCCGCACCTTTGACCGGGATTTGTCCGCCCTGTGCGAAGAACAGGCGAAGCGCCTGAACATCAAAAATGTCCGCAAGGGCGTCTATATGTGGTTCAACGGCCCCACCTATGAAACCCCGGCGGAAATCCGCATGGCACGGATTCTGGGCGCCGACGCCGTGGGTATGTCCACTGTGCCGGAAGTCATTGTGGCACGCCACTGCGGGATGCGTATCCTGGGCGTGAGCTGCATCACCAACATGGCTGCGGGCATTCTGGATCAGCTGCTGAGCGAGGAAGAGGTCATCGAAGTGGCGGGACGCACCAAGAGCGCCTTCCGTTCCCTGCTGGATGCCACCATTGAGGCGATGTGACCATGGCAAGAAAAGTGGTGCTGATTACCGGCGGCAGCCGGGGCATCGGCGAAGCCTGTGTGAGACTGTTTGCCCAAAAGGGCGATACTGTGGTGTTTTTCTGCCGCAATCAGGTGGAAAAGGCGGAAGCGCTGACCCGGGAACTGCGTCAGGCTGGCATGGACGTCGCCTTTCATCAGGTGGATGTGTCCGACAGCCAGCAGGTGCGTCAGGCGGTTAAGAAGGTGCTGGATACCTACCATCACATTGACGTGCTGGTGAACAACGCCGGCATTTCCCATGTGGGTCTGATGACCGACATGACGGACGAAGAGTGGCAGACTCTGCTGGGCGTGAACATCTCCGGTGTTTTCTATGCCTGCCGGGAAGTGCTGCCGGGGATGATCTCCCGCAGGAGCGGTGCCATCGTGAATGTGTCCAGTATGTGGGGCGAGGTGGGCGCATCCTGCGAGGTGGCGTATTCCGCCACCAAGGCGGCGGTGATCGGCCTGACCAAGGCTCTCGCCAAAGAAGTGGGCCCCAGCGGCGTGCGGGTGAACTGCATCACCCCCGGTGTCATCGACACGGACATGAATCGTGCTCTGACGGCAGAAGACCGGGCGGCGCTTGCGGATGAAACGCCTCTTTGCCGCATCGGCACCCCGGAGGAAACCGCCCGGGCAGTGGCTTTCCTGGCAGGGGAGGACGCTGCCTTCATCACCGGGCAGGTGCTGGGGGTCAGCGGCGGACTGGTCATCTGATCAAAAAATCGCATAACAACGGTGCTTTCCGGCCATCATGAGGATACATCATCCCCTTGAGGAACCATGAAGGAGGAAGCATCATGACCATGTTGCGGAAAATGGCGGCGCTGCTTGTGTGTGCAGGGCTGATGATTCCGCTGGGTGCAAAAGCGGCGGGCCAGCCTATGGAGGAAGGTCAGCCGCTTTTGTTGACTTCACCCAGCGCCGTTTTGGCAGAGCCGTCCACCGGCGCTGTCATCTTTGAGAAGAATGCTGACGAGCGCCGGGAAGCGGCGTCCATCACCAAACTGATGACGGCGCTTTTGGTGCTGGAAGCGGTGGAACAGGGGCAGGTTGCCCTGACGGACAGCGTCACCATCAGCCAGAACGCCGCCGCCATGAAGGGCTCTCAGGCGCTGCTGGACGCAGGAGCGACCTATTCCCTCGAAGACCTGCTGATGACCACCATCATGGCCAGCGCCAATGATTCCGCTGTGGCTCTGGCGGAGCATCTGTGTGGCACGGAGGCTCTCTTTGCGGAAAAAATGAACGAGCGGGCGGCGCAACTGGGCATGACCAACACCCATTTCGTCAATGCCACGGGCTACCCGCAGGAGGGGCAGTACACCACCGCACGGGACGTGTGCACCCTCAGCTGCGAGGTCATCCGCCACCCCAAATACATGGAGTATTCCAGCATCTGGATGGATCAGCTGACCCATCCCGGCGGCCGGGTCACGGATTTGACCAACACCAACCGGCTGGTGCGGTTTTATGAGGGCTGCGACGGACTGAAAACAGGCTCCACCGACGCAGCGAAGTACTGCCTTTCCGCCACGGCGGAGAAAAACGGGATGCGCCTCGTGGCGGTGGTGCTGGGCACGCCGGTGAGCCAGACCCGCTTTGATGAAGCCCGGGCCATGCTGGATTACGGCTTTGCTACCTATCGGCGCATCACGGTGTGCAACCGGGGCGACCTGCTGGGGCAAACCCTGCCGGTCAAGGGCGGCAGCGCTGAAGAAGTGCCTCTGGCGCTGGGCAGCGGCCTGTCGATGCTGCTGAAAAACGGTCAGCAGAAGGACGTCACCATCGAACTGGAACTTAAGGAAAACGTACAGGCGCCGGTGAAGGCGGGGGATGTGATGGGCGTGGCCCGTGTGCTGCTGGAAGGTCAGGTGGTGGCGAAGATCAACTGCGTCGCTGCCACGGATGTGCCTCGCCCCGGTTTCATCGAGGGGCTGGAGCGCATCTTGAAGAACTGGCGGTAAAGGAAAACCGGTCTGTGTTCAAACAGACCGGCTTTTTTTTGTGTTATAGGATTCAGTCGATTTCAAATTCGAAGTCGCCGCCAGAGCAGGCGCCCTCCGATTCAAGGATGATGTAGAACGCGTCAGCCTCAGCGTACTTTCCCTGAAGCACCAGGTCTTCCTCGAAGGATTCACCGCCGGCGATGGTGAAAAGCAGTTCCTTTTCACCTTCCGTGCCGATGTACACATTCATGGTGCCTTTTTCCAGTTCGGCTTCACATTCAAGGTCGTTGTCCTTTTCACTCTCCCTTTGCAGTTTGAAGTGATAACTTCCCTGAAAGGAATCAAACTTCATGCTGGCTTCATCGCCTTTGCAGGAAGTGCTCATGATGGTGGCGGCATAACTGTTGATGTAACCGTGATTGCAGCCGCAGAGGGTCACAAGCAGGAGAATCATCAGCCATGCCAGACAAACTTTCTTCATGTCCGTATCTCCTTGTGAAGTTGAGGGGACAAACCTGTGCTTTCCGGGAAGAAATCACTGCCCGGAGAGTTTCAGCACGCCGGCATCCACGGAGGGGCTGCACACGCTGTTGGAGAAGATGATGTCATTGGCGACGCAGCGGATGTTCTTCAGCAGCTGATAGAAGTTGCCCGCCACGGTGATCTGGCTCACGGCGTGGTCACGCTGGCCGTCCTTGACAGTGTAGCCCTTGGCGATGAGGGAGAAGTCGCCGCTGGCAGCGTTGGCGCCGGCGTGCAGGCCGCCCAGGTCCTCGATCACCACGCCGTTTTCCACCTGGGCGATGAGCTCGTCCAGCGTCTTTTCGCCGGGCTTGATGAAGAAGTTGGTGGGGCCCACCGCCACGGGGGAGGTGTATCCGGCGCGCACGGCATTGCCGGTGGAGGCCACGCCCTGCTTGCGGGCCGTCTTGCGGTTGTGAAGCAGGGTGGTCAGCACGCCCTTGTCCACGATGGCCTTGGTGCGGCTGGCGGTGCCTTCGGCGTCAAAAGTGCTGGTGGAGCGGCCGCCCGGAAGCAACGGGTCGTCCATGATGGTCACCACGTCGCTGGCGATGGTTTGCCCTTCCTTGCCCGCCAGCAGAGAGAGATTCTGCTGGGCCCGGTCGGCGGAGAAGACGCTGCAGAACACGCCCAGCAGGTCGCTCATGGCCTCGTGATTGAAGATCACCCGGTATTCGCCCGTAGGCAGGCTGGTGGAATGGAGGCGCTCGGTGGCCATCTTGACGGCGTCAGCGGCGATTTTGTCCGCATCCAGGCTGTCAAAGCGGTTGCCCACCGCAAAGCCGAAGCCAATCTCGGAAGCGCCTTCGTCCCGGGAAATGCAGCTCACCATGGCGGAAGCCGTGGAGCCTTCGTCCTTCAGGTTCAGGCCGTAGGAGTTTTTCAGCAGCAGCGTGCCCTTGGCGGTGGCCACCATGGCCCGCTGCACCTGGGCAATGCGGGGGTCGCCCGCCTTGGTCTTCTTGTCGATTTCCAGGCACAGGTTCAATTTTTCTTCGGCGGAAATGCCTTCCAGGTCGCTGTCGCTTTCGGGCAGCACGGGGTAGGATTCTTCGCCTTCGAAAATTTCATCCTGCTCGGCGGATTCCACCAGGGCGGCGGATTCCTTCACGCCCTGAATCAGCTGGGTGATGGCGTCCTCGTCGAAGGCCTGGGTGGAGGCGTAGCCCATCTTACCACCCACGCTGCCCCGCAGGGAAAGTCCTGCAGACGTGGACACCTGATAGCTCTCGATTTCGCCTTCCCGGGCGCCGGCCCGGAAACTGTCCGCTGCGTTATAATACACTTCCGCCGGATCGATGCCGGCTTCCTTTGCCTTTTGCAGCAGCAGGTCGGTAAACAGATTCATATCCATTCTCTTCAACCCCTTTCTCAGCGTCCGCCCACGGTGAGGCTGGACACACGGATCATCGGCTGACCCACGTTGGTGGGCACAGAGCCGCTGAGGGAGCCGCACATACCCTGGGCGCACTGCAGGTCGCTGCCGACCCGGTCAATGCGCATGAGCACTTCGCTGCCCCTGCCAATAAGGGAGGCGCCTCTGACGGGATGGGCGATCTTGCCGTCCTTGACCAGATAACCTTCGTTGACGGCGAAGTTGAATTCGCCCGTGGCGGGGTTGACGGAGCCGCCGCCCATCTTGCGGGCATACAGGCCGTCGCCCATGGTGGCGATCATTTCCTTCTCGTCGTCGGTGCCGGGGGCGATATAGGTGTTGCGCATCCGGCTGGTGGGGGCAAAGGCGTAGGACTGGCGGCGGCCGGAGCCGGTCATGGGCATATTCATCCGGCGGGAGCCAAGGCGGTCGATCATGTAATTTTTGAGGATGCCGTTTTCGATCAGCACCAGCTTGGTGGTGGCGGTGCCTTCGTCATCCACGTGGAGGGAACCCCACTCGTTGGCGGGGGTGCCGTCGTCAATGGCGGTGACGCAGTCGGGGGCTACACGCTGGCCCAGTTTGCCGCAGAATTCGCTGGCGCCGATGCCCACGCTGGTGGCTTCCAGAGAATGACCGCAGGCTTCGTGGAAGATCACGCCGCCAAAGCCGTTGTCGATCACCACGGGCATGATGCCGGCGGGGCACACAGGGGCATGGAGCATGGTGACGGCCTGGGTGGCGGCGGTGCGGCCCACCTGTTCGGGGTCAACCCGCTCGTCAAACAGTTCAAAGCCCATCATGGCGCCGGGGCTCTCGCTGCCGGACTGGTTTTCCACGCCGTCGCTGGCCACCACGCCGCAGGACATTCTCGTCCACACGCGGCGGTCAGTGACGAAGGTGCCCTCGGTGTTGCAGATCAGCACGTCCTGCACGCTGTCTGTGTAGTTGACAGACGCCTGCACGATTTCATTGGAAACGGCACGGGCGGCGGCTTCTGCCTGACGCACCTTGTCGGCCTTCACATCGGCCTTGACGTCCGTGGGCAGGAGGCGGAATTCTTCAGGCCGGGAAGCATCCCTGGCGATGAAGGGCGCCACGATGCAGCCCTTGCCGCTTCTCACGGCAGCGGCGGCCTGACGGGCGCAGTTCATCAGCCCCTGCCGGGAGGTATCATTGGTGTAGACATACACGGCGTTGGTGCCGCTGAGCACACGGATACCTGCGCCGTGGAGGCGGTTGCTGCCCACGTTTTCAATCAGGCGGGAGCGCATGGCGATATTGTGGTCGATCCTGTCTTCCATAAAGATTTCCGCAAAGTCGCCGCCGGTACGCACAGCTTCCTGCAGCACTTCCCTTGCGATGTTCTGGTCCAGCATCGGGATCATCCTTTCATTCAAGCAGTAGAGGGGGTGTTGATTCACCTGCGTCTATTTTACCATGATTTTCCTCTTTTGCGGGGCTTTCCGGGAGGAAAACACACAGAAAATACACTCACAGGATGTCAAAGTCAAAATAGGTGTCGGGATAGGGCTCATTCCTGAGGCGATAATGCCACCACTCGTTTTCGTAGGGTACAAAGCCGCCCTTTTCCATGATGGACAAAAGCAGTCTGCGGTTTTCCTGCTGATGTTCCGTCAGCCCCATAGCGCCGTGGTGGCTCAGGTCATCCATGAAGTCAAAGTCCGTGCCCATGTCCAGCGGCTGACCGGATGCGTCCGTCAGCGTCAGGTCGATGGTGCTGCCCCGGGAGTGCCCCGACTTTGCGGCGATGTACCCCAGGGGGAACAGGTCTTCCTTGCGGAGTGTGGGATAATACGCTTTTCGCTGGGTTTCGTCCTCCGGCTGCTGACTCCACCTGACGAAATCATCCACCGCTTTTTGCGGGCGGTAGGCATCGAAAATCAGCAGCCCGCAGCCCATCTGGGTGGCCTCGTCAAAGCAGGTTTTCAGCGCCTCGGCGACTTGCAGGGTGGCGATGGCCTTTCCTGCCCGATACCCGGCGAGGGGATGCCCTGTCAGGTTGCGGCACGTGGCATAGCGGACGTCCGTCCGGATGCCGGGAATAGCCTCAGCCAAATCAATAAAGCCTTGCGGCAGCATGAACGTCACTTCCTTTCTGCCACCATGATACACCAAATCGCCCAAAAGGGCAAATCCACCTGAGTGCGCCCCAAAATGTTTCGCATTTTTGGATTTCGCTGGAAGAAAATCTTTCTCTGCGCCGTTGTATGGGTGACGAACTTCCCGAGGAGGAATCCCCATGATGAAAAAGATAGCCCGGCTGATGATGGTGCTGCTGGTGATGTCCGCAGTGCTGATGACGGCGGCTCTGGCTGAATTTGGTCTGGTGACGGGCAGCGGATACACCAATCTGCGGCAATCCCCCAGCGGCAGTGGTGGCTGGCTGGGCTCCTATGTGCCCGGCACATGGATGGAGATCATCGGGGAGCAAAACGGCTTTTATCAGGTCAAAACGCCTGATGGCAAGCAGGGCTACATGAGCACCTCCTTTGTGAGAATCCCCCATAAAAGCTGGGGTGCGGTGGGCATTGTGAACAACCCCAAGGCCACCAGCTACCTCAACCTGCGCCAGTCACCTTCCTACACCGCCACGGTGCTGGGACAGTATTACAACGGCGTGCCCTGCAGGCTCATCAGCCGCTCCAACGGCTGGTACAATGTGGAACTCAACGGCCAGTGGGGATACTTCCGGGAGGAATACATCCGGGAAACCAACATGACCTTCTCCGGGGAAGTCGCTACGGTTCAAACTGCCGACAAAAAGCCCCTTAACCTGCGTCAGGGCCCGGGATACTCCTACAATGTGGTGAAGAAACTGCAGCATGGCTCCTACGTCATGGTGCTGGCCCGGGGCAACGACTGGTGTCAGGTATCGGTGGAGGGCGCCGAGGGCTTTGTGGACGCCTCCTTCCTGAAGGATGAAATCATCCCGCCGGTCATTCATCAGCAGCAGGGGACTTCCGCCACCCAAAGCACGGAAGCCTACGCTCTGGTCAACAACCCCAAACCCACCCAGGTGCTCAACTTCCGCCAGAGCGCATCCACCACCAGCAGGGTGCTGGGGCAATACATGAACGGCGCCAAACTGTGGGTGCTTGCCCAGGGCACGGAATGGTGCCAGGTGGTGAATCAATCCGGCGTGGCAGGCTACATGATGACCGAGTACCTGTCGCTTAACAACCTGCCGTCCATCCCCTACAAAACGGTGATGCACCCCGACAGAACCTTTGTGTACCTGCGTTCCGAGCCGATGAAGAATCCGGCCAACATACAGGCCACCGTCCCCCACGGCGACAGAGTGGTGGTGCTGGTGCCGGGTGACATCTGGACGAAGGTACTGTGGAACGGTCATGCCGGGTATATGATGTCGGCATTCCTGAAGTAATCAAAAAAAGCGCCTTCAGCACTTTTGCGATACATTGCGGGGAGGGAGAAATTCCCTCCCTTTTTTGTTGCATTCCTTGACAAAACATACACCCGTGGGGTATCATATCAATACCCGGAAGGGGTATGCTATCAAGCGGAAAATCAACAGGCAAACAAGCCTTGACAGGAGGAAATAACATGGATACTTGCTGCACCAACAGGAAAAAGCAGCGCACCCCGGAGGAAAAGCGGGCGCTGTGCAATCGTCTCAGCCGCCTCGAGGGGCAGATCAGAGGTCTCCGCAACATGGTGGAGCAGGACGCCTACTGCACCGATGTGCTGACCCAGTCTGCAGCGGCAGCGGCGGCTTTGAAGGCCTTCAACCGGGCGCTGCTCAGCGACCATATCCACACTTGCGTGGCGCAGGACCTGCAAAACGGCAAGGAAGATACGGCGCAGGAACTGTGTGAAGTGCTGCAGATGCTGATGAAGTGAGGAATCTGACATGAAGCAATTCTCTGTAACGGGGATGTCCTGTGCGGCGTGTTCCGCCCGGGTGGAAAAGGCCGTCAGCGCCGTGGAAGGCGTCAGCAGCGTGTCGGTGAATCTGCTCACCGGCGCCATGGGCGTGGAAGGCACGGCGGATGCGGCTGCCATCATCAGTGCCGTGACGGCTGCCGGGTACGGCGCCAGCGAAAAGGGCGCCGCTGCCCCGAAAAAATCAGAAGAAGACGCCCTGGCTGACAAGGAAACGCCCCGTCTGCGCCGCCGGTTGATAGCGAGCCTGGGCTTCCTTGTGGTGCTGATGTATGTGTCCATGGGTCACGGCATGTGGGGCTGGCCCCTGCCTGCCTTTTTCACCGGCAATTACATCGCCCTGGCGCTGACGCAGCTGCTGCTTTGCATCGCCGTGATGATCATCAACCGCAAGTTCTTCATCAATGGCTTCAAGGGGCTGATGAACAAAAGCCCCAACATGGATACGCTGGTGGCCATGGGCAGCGGCGTGTCTTTCCTCTACAGCGTGGTGACCATGTACCGCATGACGGCCCCCGGGGCGGATGCGGCTCACCTGATGCACGAACTGTACTTTGAATCCGCCGCCATGATTCTGGCGCTGATCACCGTGGGCAAGATGCTGGAAGCCCGTGCCAAAGGAAAGACCACCGATGCATTACGGGGGCTGATGAATCTTTCGCCGGAAACGGCCGTGTTAGACATTGATGGCGTGGAAACGGAAGTCCCGCTGGAACAGGTGAAGCCGGGGGATGTGTTCATTGTCCGCCCCGGCGAGAGAATCCCTGTGGACGGCGTGGTGATTTCCGGCGAAACGGCGGTGGATGAATCCGCCCTGACGGGGGAATCCGTGCCGGTGGACAAGGCGGAAGGCGACGAAGTCTCCGGCGCCACCATCAACCGCACCGGGTTTATCCGCTGCCGGGCCACCCGGGTAGGGGAGGACAGCACCCTGGGGCAGATCATCCGCATGGTGTCTGACGCCGCGGCGACCAAAGCGCCCATTGCCAAGATTGCCGACCGGGTGTCCGGCGTGTTTGTGCCGGTGGTGATGTCTCTGGCGCTGCTCACCATTGTGATCTGGCTGCTGGTGGGTGAATCCGTCGGCATGGCGCTGGCCAGGGGCATCTCTGTGCTGGTGATTTCTTGCCCCTGCGCATTGGGGCTGGCGACGCCTGTGGCCATCATGGTGGGCAACGGCGTAGGCGCCCGCCACGGCACGCTGTTCAAGACGGCGGTCTCTTTGGAAGAAACGGGCCGGGTGCAGGTGGTGGCGCTGGACAAGACGGGCACCATCACCACCGGCAAAATGCAGGTGACGGACGCCGTTCCCGCTCCCGGCGTGACGATGGAAGAACTGATGCAGTGCGCCTGTGATCTGGAAAGCCGCAGCGAGCATCCCATCGCCCACGGCATCATGGCCTGGGGGCAGGAAAAGGGCGTTTCTGTTCAGGACGTGACGGAGTTCCGCATCCTGCCGGGCAACGGCCTGTGCGCCCGCCGGGGCAGCGATGACCTGCGGGGTGGCAACCTGGACTTTATCACCCAGTCGGCGAATGTACCCGATGAAATCCTTGATAAAGCAAAATCTCTGGCGGAAGAAGGCCGCACGCCCCTGTTCTTTGCGAAAAACGGCAAGTTGATGGGCATGGTGGCAGTGGCGGATGCGATCCGCCCCGAAAGCGCCGAGGCCATTTCCCAGATGCAGCGCATGGGCGTGCGTGTGGTGATGCTCACCGGCGACAATGCCCGCACCGCCGCTGCCATCGGCAAACAGGCCGGGGTGGATCAGGTGGTGGCTGGCGTTCTGCCCGACGGAAAGGCGCAAATTATCCGCCAATTGCAGCAGGCGGGCAAGGTGGCCATGGTGGGCGACGGCATCAACGACGCCCCGGCGCTGACCTGCTCAGACATCGGCATGGCCATCGGCGCCGGCACGGATGTGGCCATGGACGCCGCTGACGTGGTGCTGATGAATTCCAGCCTGCTGGATGTTCCGGCGGCCATCCGCCTGTCCCGGCGCACGCTGCGGATCATTCATGAAAACCTCTTCTGGGCCTTCGGGTATAACCTCATCGGCATTCCGCTGGCGGCAGGGGCGTTTATCTCCCTGCTGGGCTGGAGCATGAATCCCATGTTCGGCGCAGCAGCCATGAGCCTGTCCAGCTTCTGCGTGGTGTCCAATGCCCTCAGGCTGAACCTGACGGACGTGCGTAACGCCAAACGGGACAGGAAAATCACCCCGGTGGTTTTGCCTGACCTCACGCCCCCCAAGCGGAAGAAAATCATCCGCACCATGTACATCGAGGGCATGATGTGCCCCCACTGCGAAAGGTCCGTGCGTGAGGCGCTGGAAGGCCTTCCCGGTGTGGAAAGCGCCGTGGCCAGCCACGAAAAGGGCACGGCTGTGGTGACTTTGACGGAAGATGTGGCGGATGACCTGCTGAAGAAGACCGTGGAGGACGAAGACTATACCGTGACGGCGGTGGAGCATTCCGCCCCGCAGGATTGAAAGGATGACGGACATGAAAATCGTGCTGCTGGAATCCCTGGCTGTTTCTCAGGAAACGCTGGACGAACTGGTTGCGCCAGTGATGGCCGCCGGGCACACCTTTGAAACCTGGGAGCGCACGGAGGACGAGGCCGAACTGATTCGCCGCTGCAAGGATGCAGATGTGCTGATGCTGGCGAATATGCCCCTGCCGGGAAAGGTCATTCGTGCCTGTGAGCACTTGAAACTCATCAATATTGCCTTCACCGGCGTGGATCATGTGGATTTGGCTGCCTGTCGGGACATGGGCGTGAAGGTGGTCAATGCCGCCGGGTATTCCACCGGGGCCGTGGCGGAGTTGACCATCGGGCAGATGATCTCCCTCCTGCGCCATGTGCCGGAAACAGAGCATAGCTGCCGCCGGGGCGGCACCAAAGCGGGCCTTGTGGGCCGGGAACTGGGCGCCTGCACGGTGGGCATCATCGGCACCGGCGCCATCGGGCAGCGGGTGGCGCAGCTGCTGACCGCCTTTGGCTGCACGGTGCTGGGCTATGCGCCCCGGCAAAAGGACGAGGCGAAGCAATACCTGACCTATGTGCCCTTGGAGGAACTGCTCTCCCGCTCGGACATCGTGTCCCTCCACTGCCCGCTCAATGACAGCACCCGGGGGATGATCGGCTTTGGAGCCCTTTCGCAGATGAAACCTGGTGCGCTGCTGATCAACATGGCCAGAGGCCCCGTGGTGGATTCGCAGGCGCTGGCGGAAGCGCTGTGCAGCGGCCATCTGGCGGGTGCAGCGGTGGACGTGTTTGAAAAGGAGCCGCCGCTGGATCCTGCCCATCCGCTGCTGAATGTGCCCAACTGCCACGTCACGCCCCATATCGCCTTTGCCAGCGACGAATCCATGGTCCTCAGGGCGCAGATCGTGTTTGCATCCCTGCAAAAATGGCTGGCTGGGGAGCCGCTGCGGTATATCGTTTAATCAGTCCCATAAAGCATGAAGAAGTGAAATTCTTCGTGCTTTTTTGCGCCCCAAATCGACGGCGGACAAGCCGTGCGTGGTGTATGCTGGTGCCATCAGGGCAAGGAGGCGTCATGCATGGCGGAAGTGGTACGGCATCATCACCGGGTGTCCCGGTGGCTGTGGAAGGAGCGGCAGGAGCGGTTTTTGACCCGCATCCGGCTGGGAATTTCCGCCTGTGGGAAAGCGCTGCCGGGGCTGCTGTTGTCCTTTGCGGATGTGATCATGATTCCCTCCGGGATGCAGGCAGCGTATGTGATGGCCTGTGCCAACCGGGGGAAGCCTGTGCGGTATGCCCTTGGCGGATGTGCCTTTGCGGTGATTCTCCGGGCGATATGGGGGCTTCCCCTGCGGCTGGAAATGCTGCTTTGCGTTTTGGCAGCGGCGCTGTTGGGCGCCCTCTTGCGGGGCAGAAGCAACATCTGGCTGATGGCGTCCACAGCGGCAGCCCTTGTGCCCATGGTACTCACGGCCCTTTCCGGCGCACCGGGGCTTTTGCTGCTGGCTGCGGCGGGGCTGATGATGTCGGCGCTGTCGGTGCCGGTGTTTTTCAGGGCCATGCAGGCCCTGGAGGGCGAAGGCTCGGTGGAGGGCATAGAGGCCAGGGCAGCGGTGGGGTATCTGCTGATGATGCTCCTGTCGGGCTGCAGCCGCATGATGGTCTTCGGCGTGAACATCGGGATGCTGGCGGCAGTGCTTGCGCTGATTTTCGTCGGGATGTATCTGGGCATGGGCGCAGGGTGTGTGGCAGGGGTGGCAGCGGGTACGGTGCTGGCGCTGCAGGGGCTCCCGGCGTCCCTGGCGATGGTGCTGGGCATGGGCGGTTTTCTTGCCGGGCTGGGACAGCTCTCCGGCATGAAACGGGCCCCGGCCATTGCCTGCGGAGCGGCGTGCGTGGCTCTGTGCGGGGCGGGCGGATGCTGGGGCAACGGCGTGGGCATGGCGTGTCTTGCGGCGCCGGTATTGAGCCTGCTGATTCCCTTTGAGAAACAGGAGACCATCCGGCGGTTTCTGCAGCGGTTTGCTTCAGGCGGCGTTCCTGCGGGGGATGGTTATGCCTCTGCGGCGCTCCTTGCCTGGGAAAAGACGGTGTCCGAAATGGCCCAGGCGGTGCCTTCGCCCCTTCAGGAAGAAGAAACTCGCAATGGCCTGTGGTGGCAGGAGCATCTCTGTGCCCAGTGCCCGGAAAAGGACGCTTGCGGCTGCATGACCTCCGACTATGTGGTGCATCAGGTGGAACAGGTCTGGGCCGCAAGAAAAGCCCCCGAAAGCGTGTGGCAGGACGGCCTCGACGGCCTCCGCTCCCTGGGCTGTGCAAGGCTGTATCATCTGCGGGAGAGCATCTCTGCGCTGCGGGAAGAAGCCGCCAATGAGGAACGCCAGACCCTCCGGGCCATGTATCAGCGGGAGATGCTGACTGTGCACCTCACGGCGCTGTCCGCCGCCGCAAGGAAGCACGCCCTGCTGGCGCTGGGGGAATCCTGGTGGGATGAAGGCGACGCAAGACGCCTGCGAAAGATACTCTCCCGGGAGGCGTTTCCGGCCCAGGTGAAGTATGTCAGGCGTATTTCCGGCCACGTTCAGGCGGCTTTCACCCTGCAGACAATCGCATCTGATGGCCCGCAGGAACTGTGCCGTCTGGCGTCCCATGCGCTGGAAGTGCCTCTCAGCGTCATTTCCCATCAGGGCGATCAGCTGGTGATGGCGCAAACGCCGCTGTATCATCTGGAATCCGGCGTAGCCGTCAGGGGCAAGGGCGGAGCGGGCATCAGCGGCGACACCTGCTGGCAGGGGCAGATGCCCGGCGGCGTGCACATCACCGTGGTGTCAGACGGCATGGGCCACGGAAAACAGGCCGCCAGAGAAAGCCGTCAGACGACGGAACTGATCCGCCTGTGTCTGGAAGCGGGATACACAAGGCCTCAGGCGCTCACGGCGGTCAACGGCATGATGCTGTTGGCGGGCAGGGGAGAGCGGTTTTCCACCGTGGATTTGCTCACGGTGGATTTGTGGAGCGGCTATGCCACGCTGGACAAGCTGGGGGCCGCCGCCAGTTGGGTGTGGGACAGGAGTGGCCTGAGCTGCGTTTCCGGCGACACGCTGCCCCTGGGCATTCTGGAAACAGTGTGCGCCCGCAGCGCCTCCATCCGCCTGTACCCCGGCAGCGTGGTGCTGCTTTTGTCCGACGGCGTGGAGGACGCCTTTTCCTCTCAGGCGGAACTGGAAAACGCCATCCGCCGGGCGCTGGAAGAAGAGACCTGCTCCCAAATGGCCCAGACGCTATTGCGACTGGCAGGGAACGGTCAGGCCCGGGAGGATGACCAGATGGCTGTGTTCCTCCGGCTGAAAAAAAGCCCTGCGGCGTCTGTACAAGGGCCCCAAACAGGGGTATAATACAGTTGATACCAATTTATGGAATATCGCATGATTGAACAGAAAGGAGAAACACAGATGAGTCAGACAAAGGACGGACGTTCTTTGGTGGATTTCACCTCACCCTTATGTCAGCCGTTTTTTATGCAAGGCGGGCGCCACGGCGTGCTGCTGATTCACGGCTTTACCGGCAGTGTGGCCCACATGAGGCCCATGGGCGAAGACCTCCATGCCCTGGGGTATACGGTCATGGGCATCAACCTGCCCGGCCATGCCACCCGCATGGAGGATATGAAGGATTGCATATGGACGGACTGGCTGTCCGCCGCCAAGGAGGCTTATGTTACCCTGAAAGAAAAGTGTGATCTGGTGAGCGTGATGGGCGTGAGCATGGGTGGCTGTCTGGCGCTGATGCTGGCCCAGCAGATGCGCCCCGCCGCATGTGTGGCCATGGCTACTCCCATGGCGGTGCAGACGAAACTCCTGCCTTTGTGCCGCATAGCATGGCCCGTGATCCGTACCGTTCCCTGGGGAGTCAATCCGGCCAGGGACGCCCTGCTGGACAAGGAGTACGATCTGGGATACGGCGGCTTTCCCACCAGGAGCGGCTGGCAGCTGTACCTGGCTATCAAGGAAGCCCGCAGGAACCTCCATGCCGTGTGCTGCCCGCTGCTGGTGGTGCAGTCCGACGCTGACAGTCTCATTGACCACAAGAGCGCCGACGTTATCCTGAGTGGCGTTTCCAGCACGGTCAAAGGCAGGCTGTCCCTCTCAGGTGTGCCCCATCTTTGCACCATCAGCAGGGAGCGGCCCCGCATCGTTTCCGCCGCTGACGAGCTGTTCAGGAGGGCGGAAAAGGACGCCCGGTGACATCCCTGACAACTGATTTTACAAGGATAGTATTTCAAATTTTGAAGGATTTGAAATATTTGCAATGATTTCAAATTCAATCACTTTTGGTGAAATAAACGCAAAATTGGCCAAAAGGGCGGATAGAACTCCAAAAACATCGAAAATGTCGGAAAATTTTGCAAAATTTTGGTAAAAAAGCGGGACAATCCCTCTTGCATAAATGTTTCCTTTGTACTATAATATAGGCAACATTTTGAATGGAAACATTCAATCAGGAGGTATTCTTATGGCAAAGACCTGGACGGACGACACTGCGCTGGTGAAGTCACTGGCGGAGAACCTGTGCGAGGCATCGGTACTCCTGCCCCGTCAACTGATGCACATGGATGATCTGAGCCGCAGCTTCCATATGCCCTTTTCCCACATCCAGATTCTGATCATGCTCGCTAACGGCGACAAGTCCATCGGCATGATCTCCTACATGCTGGGCATCGCTAAGCCCAACATCACCCCCCTGCTGGACGCCCTGATGGACCGCAACCTGGTGCAGCGCATCCGCTCTACGGAAGACCGCCGCATCGTGTACGTCCACCTGACGGACGATGGCCGAAAGATGCTTGACGACATCTACGCCGCCGTGATGGAAGAAGTCAACAAGTGGGATGAGTTCTATGGCCGCCCCGAAGCCAAGCACGTCAATGCTGCCATGGAGAGCATGGTGAACCTGGTGTATCGCCGTGCTGAAGCCAACGGTAAGGAGTAATCTCCTCCCAAAGGCACGGGCAATCTCATGGCAAACAATCAGCAGCGCCGGAAGCACTTTCTTCCGGCGCTGCATTGTTTTTGAGACAGAGAAAGATATGCAGGAAATATTTTTCCGAAAAATGCGATTTTTCTCTTGCCTTTTTGTGAAGTCTATGCTATAATGACTGACGTTGACTCCATGGGGTTATAGCTCAGTTGGTTAGAGCGTCACGTTGACATCGTGAAGGTCGATGGTTCGAGCCCATTTAACCCCACTTCCGGAAAGCATGGCTTTCCGGTTTTTTTGTGCGCATTTTGCCGGTAAGGCATCAAAAAAGCAGGACAGCGTTTGCCTGTCCTGCGGAGAAACTCCATATCAGGGGTGAATGACCATGGTGCCGTTGTCGCTGATTTCGGCGGGGGAGATGAAGCCCACCCGGTCGTGACCGGTCTTTTCCGTGCGTCCGTGATAGCAGATCAGCCACTGGCCGTCCGGCGTTTTCAGCATACAGCTGTGGCCCGTGCCGGTCACATCGCCGTAGCATTCCAGGATGGGGTTTTCCGGCGCTTTGGTGTAGGGGCCCAGGGGAGAGGTAGCCACGGCGTATCCCACGGCGTAATCAGGGCCGCCGAAGAAGTTGCCGGAGTAGGTCATCAGGTAGAAATTGCCCTTTTTCAGCAGGAAGGAGCCCTCGTTCCACCGCCGGCCGGTGGCGGCAGCAGAGCGGCCTTCCCAGGGCTGTTCCGGGCGCAGGAGCAGCACCGGCTCGCCGATGACGCCGGAGAAATCGGGTTTGAGTTCCACGCCGTAAATCCAGCTCTCTTCCAGGCCGTCGATGTTATGCTCGTAGCAGCAGCGGGAGTAATACAGGTAGAAGCGACCGTCTTCCTGATACACATTGGCGTCGATGATGGGATAGCCGGGGTCGAAGATGGGGGCGTCGCTCATGTCGGTGAAGGGCCCGGTGGGGGAGTCACTCACCGCCACGCCGATGCGGAAGTTTTCCAGATCATTGCGGGGATTGACCTTCCAGTGGGCGCTGTAGAACAGGTAATACTTGCCGCCGATTTCGTAGCATTCCGGCGCCCAGAAGGAATGCTCGCCCCACTTGCTTTCTTTGGCAGCCAGGGCCAGACCGCAGTCCTCCCAGGCGATCAGGTCTTTGGAGCGGCGCACGGGAAAGCCGCTACCGTCCTCACTGGTGCAGTAGAGATAATAGCAGCCGTCGCTGGAAAGCATCAGGAAGGGGTCAGCGGCAGTGAAGGGCAGTCGCAGGGTCTCATAAGCCATGGTAATCGTTCCTTTCTGGTCTATATGCCTGTTGATTCTGAAAGTGTGTATCTGTTATCAGTATAGTACATTCTCAGGGAAAAAGCAAGGCGCAGCTGAAAACACGCTTGCGGCTGTCCCCGGTGGTGTGATATACTGGATGCGCTCCAATGAACGATCAAAGGATGGTGCCCATGAAACGACTGCTGACTTTTTGTGAGGTGCTGATGACACTGCTGCTGGCCTGTTGCTTCGCCCAGGCGGAAAACACCCTGACCCTCACCCCTGAGGCGATGAAAACGGCCTATTTTGCCGAGATTCCCGGCGAGACCTTCGTGGTCATCACCTACAGGACGCCTTATGAGAAAGGCTGCTTTACGGATTATGCCTCCGATGGCGCCTTCAGCGGCGAAATCGCCCTGACCTCCTCTGGTGAGGGTGGAAATGTGTATGTGGAAGTGCAGTCTCTGATAGGGAAGGTGCTGGCGAAACAGCAGGTGAATCTCCCCCAGGCGGAGGGTTTTGCCAAGCCCCGGGGCAACAGCAATGTGCGGGTGCGGGAGTTTACCCTGACCGAAACGCCGGAAGGCTTTGACTATGCCTTCACGGCGGAAGGCGCTGACTACATGGTGCTGGATTGTCACTCCAGGCAGGAGGACCGCTCCGTGGTGGCCTATCCTGTGGATGACGCCGGACATTTTGCTGGCAGTGTGACGATGCCCCTCACCTATGCCCGTACCCAGATGACGATCCGGGTGGAAACAGGCACGGGCGCGAAAAAGGCCGAAGCCATCTGCTACAAGGGCTATGAGGCGCCGGAAGCGCCTGAACAGACGCCGGGACGCCTCAGCGGCGTGATCGTGTGCATCGACCCCGGGCATCAGGAGAACGGAAAGGCCGTCTCTGAGCCCAAAGGCCCCGGTCTGGACGGCTATGGCGGCGGCACCGATGTGGGCATGGCCATGGGCAATCACACCCTGCGCCGGGAGCACATTGTGGTGCTGGAAATCTCCATGAAACTCAGGGACGTGCTGCTCTCTCAGGGCGCCACTGTGCTGATGACCCGTACTGAGGTGGATGTATTCCTCACCAATCAGGAGCGGGCCGCCGTAGCCAATGACGCCGGCGCCCATGTGTATCTGCGCATCCATGCGGATTACGCCAATTCCCCCGACCGATGGGGCATGAGCGTGTACTGCCCCCGGAATTCCGATTACGCCAAAGCCGTGGCCGACCCGGAAACCTACGCTCACATGGGGCAGATCATTCTGGACCACATGAAGCAGGCTGTGGGATACGACATCAGCAACGACTCCGGGCGGGTGACGGTGACCGACCAGTTCATCGGCAACAACTGGGCAAAGCCTGCCTGCTTCCTGGTGGAAACGGGCTACATGAGCAACCGGGAGGAAGACCTGAAACTGGCCCATCCGGCCTATCAGCAGATGATCGCCGCAGGTCTTGCGGACGGCGTGTATGCCCTGGCGCTGGACAGGGGCTGGATTGCCGCCGGGGAGTGAAAAATCAGGCGGAATGCAGAAAAACTGCTCTAAAACGATTGACTTTCCCCGCTAAAAGGGATATACTGATGCTATTCCGGGTGGTTGACGGAGAACACGCCCCGGGGAAGCCCCTGTCAAGAGAGAATGCGCCATAGGCTGAAAGCGCAGTCCATCGGGCCCCTGAAGGATACCGCCTCCTGACGTCCGGCGCCTCACGGCCGATAAACCGTGGAAAAGTGGTTTGTGAAAACAAGCAGGGTGGAACCGCGGATGTATTCAGGCATTCGTCCCCGCATTTTGTGGGACGGGTGCCTTTTTTGATACCTGTACCACAGGCTGAACACCATCTCAAAACACTTCAGGAGGAACGAACATGAAAGTCATCTACAACGACGGTCATCAGGCGGAATGCCCTCAGGACGAGGAACTGCACATCATCCGCCACACGGCGGCCCACATTCTGGCGCAGGCGGTCAAGCACCTGTATCCTGACGCCCACTTTGCCTATGGCCCTGCCACCGAAAAGGGCTTCCACTACGACATTGACCTGGGAGATGTGAAAATTTCCGAGGAAGACCTGCCTGCCATCGAGAAGGAAATGGCAGCCATCGTCAAGGCGAATCTGCCTATCCGGCCCTTCACGCTGGATCGTCAGGAAGCCATCGCCCAGATGGAAGCCGCCGGTGAAATCTACAAGGTGGAGCACATCGGCGATCTGCCCGAAGACGCTGTGCTGACCTTCTTCAAGCAGGGTGATTACACCGATATGTGCGTCGGCCCCCACCTGTGCTACACCAAGGCCCTCAAGGCCTTCAAACTCACCACCGTTTCCGGCGCCTACTGGAAGAACGACAAGAACAACAAGATGCTTACCCGCATCGGCGGCATCGCCTTCCGGGACAAGGACGAACTGGAAGCCTACCTGAAACTGCTGGAAGAAGCCGAAAAGCGTGATCACCGCCGCATCGGCAAGGAAATGGGCCTGTTCATGCTCTGCGAGGAAGGCCCCGGCTTCCCCTTCTTCCTGCCCAAGGGTATGCAGCTCAAGAATGCCCTGGTGGATTACTGGCGTGACATCCACTATGCCGCTGACTATGTGGAAGTGTCCACCCCCATGATGATGAATCGTCACCTGTGGGAGACCTCCGGCCACTGGGATCACTACAAGGACAATATGTACGCCACCAAGATCGACGACGAGGACTTCTGCATCAAGCCCATGAACTGCCCCGGCGGCGTGATGGTCTATCGGAGCCAGCCCCATTCCTATCGTGATCTGCCCCTGCGCTGCGGCGAACTGGGTCTGGTGCACCGTCACGAACTCAAAGGCGCTCTCCACGGCCTGTTCCGTGTGCGCTGCTTCACCCAGGACGACGCCCACATCTTCATGACCCGTGAGCAGATCCCCGAGGAAATCGCCGGCGTGGTGAGCCTGATCAACCAGGTGTACAGCAAGTTCGGCTTTGAGTATTTTGTGGAACTGTCCACCCGCCCCGAAGATTCGATGGGCTCTGACGAGGACTGGGAAGACGCCACCAACGGCCTCAAGACCGCTCTGGAAAAACTGGGGATGCCCTATATTCTCAACGAAGGCGACGGCGCCTTCTACGGCCCGAAGATCGACTTCCATCTGCGGGATTGCCTGGGCCGTACCTGGCAGTGCGGCACCATCCAGCTGGACTTCCAGATGCCCATCAACTTCGGCCTGGAATATGTGGCGGAGGACGGCACCAAGAAGCGGCCCATCATGATTCACCGTGTGTGCTACGGCTCCATCGAGCGCTTCATCGGCATCCTGACGGAGCATTTCGCCGGCAAGTATCCCACCTGGCTGGCTCCCGTGCAGGTGAAGGTGCTGCCCGTGTCCGATAAGTCCATGGACTACGCCAAGGAAGTCTATCAGGCTCTGAAGGACGCCAAGATCCGTGTGGAACTGGACGACCGCAACGAAAAGATCGGCTACAAGATCCGCTCTGCCCGTCAGGTGGACCGTGTGCCCTATATGCTGATTCTGGGTGAAAAGGAAGTCAACGAAGGCACCGTGTCCGTGCGTGACCGTGCCACCGATCAGACCATCACCTGCACCCTGGCGGAATTCCAGGAAAAGCTCGCCCAGGAAATCAAGGACCGGGTCAACAACTGATTTTTCCAAAAATAACACAGTCCCCGCCGCCTCCCAAGGGAAGCGGCGGGGATTTTTGTCTGTATGGGAAAGGGGAGGCCCCTTATTTCAGATGAGTGGTGAGTACCTTCACGGCCTCGCCATCCGGGTCATGGTTGGCGGCCCAGAGGGCCACGCCGCCCAGGTTGTTTTCTGACACCCATCGGGCCTTGTACTGCAGAGAGGTGGCGTCCTCGCCGCTGACGAACCGGCCGCCGTCAAACCACCAGGGAGACTGGGCGTCTTCGTCGTAATACCTGGTGTAACCGCTGCCTTCCAGCGCCTGCATCTCCCCGTAGGGGACGACCTTGTTGCCGGTGGTTTCGGCCCGGCTGCCCAGACCGTTGCCGTCGGATGCCACCTGCCGCCACATCCGGCCATAGGTGGGGATACCCAGCAGGATTTTGCCGGGGGACATTCCGCCTTCCGTCAGCATTTTCACCGCATGAGCGCCGGTATCCGCTTTGTCGCTGTCAGGATACAGCCCGGCATGGTGCCCGGTGATTTTCTCAAACCCGCACAGGTCGTAGGCCATCACCACCGCCTGATCCACCAGTTCGTTCAGCCGGGCAGCGTCGATGGATTCCAGCAGCGATTTGCCTGCCCCCAGTGCCACGCTGAGCAGATAAGGGCGGCCGTTCTGCCTTTCCCGCTCGTCCAGGCCTTCCCGCAGGAGGGCCAGCAGGTCATACCAGTTCTCTGTATCCTCCGGGTGGCTTTCAATGCCGGCGTGGGAAAAGCCGGGGTATTCCCAATCGACGTCCACGCCCACAAAGCCATGCTCATCCATTAGGCGCAGGATACTCCCGGCGAGGACCTCCCGGCCTTCCTGGGTGCGGCAGGCCTGGCTGAAGCCATCAGCGCCCCAGCCGCCCACGGACAGCACGCCGTCAATCTCCGGGTGGCGGGTCAGGAAGGACTTCATCTTCCGGATGCCCTGCCAGTGGTCGCCGGTGGCCTCGCCGTCATCAAGCAACGCAAAGGCGTAGTTGATCTGGTCGATGTTCCTGGCGGATGCATCCGTCAGGGGCAGGTCGGCTGAATCGGACACATACATCACCGTGCGGCTGCGGCGCTTCACATCAGCCTGGGCCGTGACACGCTCCGGAGAAAAGGCGGTCGTCAGGGTGATGGCTGTCATGGTGAGCACCATCAGCCCGGAAAGGATGCGCCGGGGCTTCTTCGCTTTGGTGGCTTTCGGGGATTTTTCTTTGGTGAGAAGCGGCGTTTTGGCCACGTCACTTGCACCTCCGAAACAGGATACACGCATGATATCATATACATCGGATGCCTGTCACGGACAAATGCTGGAAACAAGTCGGATTCTGACGGATTTTTCCGAAAAAAACAGCGTTTTGCCTTGACATCACGCCGTTTGTGCGGTATCGTTTACCATAGAAAAACACGGACTCCCATATTCATAAGGAGGATGCAACCATGTTGTTTATCGGAATCTGCGGCGCCAGCGGCAGCGGCAAGTCCACCCTGGCGGATTCTCTGGCGGCCCGGCTGGGGGAGAACTGCTTTGTGCTCCAGCAGGATTGCTACTATCAGGATCATCCGAATCTCACCTTTGAGGAGCGGGTGCACCTCAATTACGACGAACCGCAGATTTTCGATCACGACGCCCTGTTGCAGGACGTGCTGACGCTGATGGAGGGCAAATCCATCACCCGCAAGGCCTACGACTACGCCCAGCACCGCCGGGCGGACACGGACGAGATCATTATGCCGCCGGAAGTGCTGATTCTGGAGGGCATCCATTCCTTCCATGATGAGCGGCTGCGGAAACTGATGTACCTGAAACTGTACATGAGCGTGGAGCCGGACATCTGCCTGCTGCGGCGCATTCAGCGGGATATCAAGGAGCGTGGCAGGGAAATCGACGGCATTTCCGAGCAGTACCTCACCACCGTCAAGCCCATGTACGACGCCTACATCCGCAACTATGTCACCGAGGCGGACGTCATCGTGGCCCGTGGCGGCAAGAATGCCCGCATTGTGGATATTCTCTCCGGCTATGTGGCGGATGAACTGAATAAGCGCAGCGCTGAATAATTATCAGGGACATCAAGGCCGGCAGTTTTTGTGACTGTCGGCTTTTTGCATGAAAAAAGCGGCCCTTTGTGAAAAGGACCGCTTTGCTTTTGACTTATGATCTTTTCTTTCGTTTCCCGAAGGTATAGGGGTTGACCCTTGTCTGCGGCGTAAGCACCGAGCCGGACAGGCTGCGGTTTTTGGTGACGTTGAGCACCAGGGCGATACCGCCGATGTTGGTGACCATGTTGGAGCCGCCGTAGGACAGGAAGGGCAGGGGAATGCCTGTGATGGGCATGAGCCCCAGCGTCATGCCGATGTTCTCAAAGACGTGGAACAAAAGCATTCCGATCACCCCGGTGATGATGAGCATTCCGTAGCGGTCACGGGTGAACAGGGCCAGATACACCATGCGCAGGATGATGGCAAGATACCCCGCCAGCACCAGCACGCATCCCACAAAGCCCCAGGCTTCGCCGATGGAGGCATAGATGAAGTCGGTCCAGTCAGCAGGCACATAGTTGAGCTGGGAGATGGCGCCGTTGACGAACATACCGATGCCGTCCACGCCGCCGGAGCCAATGGCCATTTTGGATTTCGTCTGCTGATAGGCGTCGTCCAGGGGGGACATGGAAGGATCCACGAAGGCCATGATGCGGGCCAGACGGTAGTCGTCGCTGCCCGTGGCCACCATGAAGCCATACAGGGCCAAAGCGCCCAGAATTACAATAGCGGCAAGGGTCAGGATGACCTTCATGGGCACGTTGGAGAAGAACATCATCACTGCCGCCAGGAACACGATCACCAGCAGGGAGCCGGTTTCGCCGGAGGCCAGAATGATGACGCCGGGCACCATTACCAAGAGCAGTACCCGGACGATTTCCCGGAAGTCGCTCATGGGTCTTTCCGCCATGGAGAGTTTCCGGGCCAGCATGAGGATAATGGACAGCTTGGCGAACTCCGTGGGCTGAATGGTGAAGCCCCAGATGATGTCCAGCCACTGCTTCACGCCTTCTGCACGGTTAAAGACCCACACCACCGCAATCAGGATGGTGGCGCCGTAATACACTGTGGGAGTGAAGCGCCGCAGCAGATCATAGGGGATGTTCATGATGACCAGCAGCACCACGGGGGCAATCAGCAGGAAGAAGCACTGCCTGAGGGCAAAGGAGGATTCCGCAATGTGCCCCAGCAGGTTCTCGGCGCTGGAATCGGTGGAAAAGGTAGCCACGCACACCGCCAGCACGCCGAAGAGACACATGGCGGCCACCATCAGGATCAGCGGCACATCAATGTGGGCGCGGGAGCGCCTGTTTTCAGTGAGCAATACGCTTGACCTCCTTGACCTTTGCGCGCTTCATGCGCTTGTACCAGGGGAGGCGGGCGGTGCCGATCTGGGGGAAAGCCACGGTCATGCCGGTCATGCGGCGGGCGATGCGGTACAGGGCCGTCCGGGCGGGACAGTCAATGTCCGTCACGGGGATGCGCTGCAGCACGGCACGATATACGCTGGGGTCTTCCGGCACTTCGCCCATCAGGGGCAAATCCAGGGTGTCTGCCACCACCTGGGCGGAGTACATTTCGCCGCTGCGGATCAGGTCTTCCTGCAGTCGGTTTACGATCACCCAGGGGCGGGGGAGCCCCTTCTTTTCCATCAGGGGAACCACCCGGTCAGCGTTGCGGATGCACACGTCATCCGGCGTGCACACCAGCACCGTCTCGTCGATTTCGTTGTTCATCAGGCCTCTGAGACCCCGCTCGATGCCCGCAGGGCAATCGATGATGATATGATCGAAGATGGAGCGCAGGGTGGAAAGAATCTGCCTGAAGGCCTTGGGCTCCAGATCCCGGCAGCGGGAAAACTGGCTGGCAGGCAGCAGGGACAGGTTGGGATAATCCGCAGGGCTGATGAGAGCCTGGGGCAGGAGGCAATCGCCGTTTTGCACATCCAGCACATCGTAGACGATGCGGTTTTCCAGGTTCAGCAGCACATCCTGATCCCGCAGACCGATGTCGGCGTCCACCACACAGACCCGCAGGCCGGATTCCGTCAGCGCCATGGCCAGGGAGGAGGACAGGGTGCTTTTGCCCACGCCGCCCTTGCCGGAGGCGATGAGCCACACCTTTGCCTGGGAACGTTTGCGGGCTGCTTCAGCGGCCTTGGCAGCTTTGAGGGCCTTGCTTGCTTTTGCCATGGGAAAATGTCTCCTTTGTTACGGCGCCAGGCTGTTGCCGGCGGGCAGGGTATAGTTGGTGGTGCGCAGGCTTTCCTGGTCCAGATACCAGCCTACGAAGGTTTTGGCGGCCAGGGAGGCTTCACCGCCGGAATAGCCATGGGGGATGAACACTGCAATGGCGATTTCCGGGTTTTCATAGGGGGCGAAGCAGACGAACCATGCGTTGTTTTCCAGGTCGATGGAGGTGACCTGAGCGGTACCTGTTTTGGCGGCGATGTCTTCGGCGTATTTCCAGCCGTCGAAGTATTTATCGGCGGTACCGGAATCGTCCGTAACGCCCTTCATGCCTTGCCGGATAAGGGAAAGGTACTGATCGGCGTTTTCCAGCTGATTGACCAGTTGGGGTGCCCGCTGGGAGAGAATCTCGCCTTCGGGGCTGATGATGCTGTCCACGATGGACACGTTGTACACATAACCGTTGTTGGCGATGGCGGCCACGTAGCGGGCGGCGGCCACGGGGGTGATGGTGGTGACGGACTGGCCGATGGCGGTCAGAATGGTCTGAGCGCCGCCCCACTTGACCTCGTTCATGTAGTTGTAGGTATCACCGATGACGGTCTGGCTCCAGACCATTTCCTTGGTCATGTTCAGCTCTTCCATCAGGATGGTACGCATATTGTCCAGCCAGGCACTTTCAGGGTAGTTCACGGCCATGTCCATCAGGCGCTTGGCACAGATGGAAAGGCGCTCGTCATCGTAATCCATGCCACGGGAAGCGCCGCAGTTGCGCAGGTGCTTCTTGATGGCGTTGAAGGCGATGATGGGGATGGAAGTGTCCTGATTGGCTTCGTTGACGGCCTTGGTGGGGTCGTAGAGGGTGTTCTGGCTGCCCACCACGCTGCGGACTTCGCCGGGCAGGTCAATGCCCGTGAGGCTGGTGAGGCCGAACTGGGTGGCGTAGCGGTAGAGGCGTTCTTCGCCCAGGCGGTGTCCCAGTTCGTAGAAGAAATAGTTGCAGGAATGGGCCAGACCTTCCACGATGGTCTGATTATAGTGCTTGTGGCGATAACTGGAGTTGATCCAGCACTTGGGGGCGGTGGATTCGTCGGCGTTGTAGCGGGTGTAGTAACCCAGGTCGGAGATGCGCTCCGTAGGGGTCAGTACGCCTTCGTTGAGGGCGCCGTAGCCGGATACCATCTTGAAAATGGAGCCGGGGGTGGCACGGGAGCCGATGGCGTAGTTGAGCATGAGGTTGCGGTCATCCATCAGGATGGCCCGGGCTTCATCGCCGGCGCCCACCAGCGCATTGAGGTCATAGGTGGGATAGTTGGCCATGGCTAGCACACGGTCTTCCATGTCCAGCACCACCATCACGCCATGTTCCGCCAGTTCCAGGGGGTATTTTTCCCAGTTACGGTTGGCCAGGGAGGTGCGGTTGTCTTCCAGCCAGGAAGGGCTGACCATGTATTTTTCCTGAATGTTGCGGGTGTTATTGACGTTTTCGGCGATGGCACGCTCTGCCACCTGCTGGGCGGAAGCATTCAGGGTGAGTTTCACGGTGTTGCCGTCCTGGGGCTCCACGTATTCCAGTTCCCGCACCACACGGGAGAAGTTGTCACGTTCCACCAGGCGATAGCCCTGGCGCACGGAGGAATTGGGCGTCAGCCAGTCCTCCATGGAGGACTCGATGCCGTCACGGCCGATGACGTCGTTGTAGGAATATCCCTTGGGCTGCAGATTCTGCCACATATTCTGGGAGGGAATCTTGCCGATATAGCCGATGACCTGACAGGCCAGCGTCTGGCGGGGATACACACGCTGTGTGCCCACCTCGATGGCCATGCCGGGCATCATCATGGACTTGGTTTCGATCTCGATGACCGTTTCGTACTTGACGTTGCGGGCGATGACGATGGGCTGGGAGTTAAAGACGTTCATTTGCATTTCTGCAAATACCGCCATGACCTTGAGCATGGTGGACTCATCCAGCACCACGATGTCCACGAAGTCATCATCGCCCTCCGGGAAGCCTTCTGCATCCAGGAAAGCACGGCGTTCCTCTTCGCTGGCAGCGATGCGGTAGCGCTTTTTCAGCTGCTGCAGGCAGCTTTCAGCATCGGGGAAGCGGGTGAGGCTGTTGACGTAGTTATTGGAGCGCCACTGGTTTTCACGGATCTGCAATACGGAATCAGACACGCCGGAACCGAAGTTGAACTGCCACTCCCCGGTTTCCGGGTTGCGCTCAATGTCGTATTCAAAGGCCAGTTCGCCGCCGTTGCGCTCGATGATTTCCAGCGCATTGACGATGGAATTGGAGAACTGCAGATACTGGGCACGGGTGTCCTGACCGGGGTCCTTATAGAAGGTCACGTTATAGACCAGTTCGTCCTGGGCCAGGATGACGGAGTTGGCGTCGGTGATATTGCCGCGCCGGCCCCGGAGGATGATTTTCTTGGTGCGGGTTTCTTCGGCGTCCTCAAGATAAACGTCGCTCTGCCTGAGCTGCAGGGACACAAGGCCGGAGAGAAGATACCCGAACATCAGCAGCAGAATGCCCACAAACAGGGCATACCGCCACCAGACATTGCGGTTGGGCTGATTGGACGAATAGCGGGGCAAAGGGGCATCCTCCTTTCCGAAAAAGTGCGGGGAGGGTTACATCAGGGGCGTTTGGGCTGGGGCTTTGAAACATACCCAAACCGGCGGGACGCGGGGTCCAGCTGTACCGGCTTGCGGAAGCCCAGGAAACGCCTGAGGGGATAGGCCAGCAGCGCCGCCAGGGCAGAGGAATACAGCACATCGATGATGCTGCGGCCGATGATGTCGCCGGTGATGGGAGAGCCGTTCAAGTACATATAGAAGACATTGACGATCTCATACACCACGACGTTGAGGGCACAGCAGAAGATGGTGCGCAGGTAGGGGCTCTTGTTGCGGCCCGCCTTGCCGTTGGAGCGCTCGTATTCCAGCTGGGTCTCGCTCTTGTCCGCAAAGAAAGCGCTGCAGAACAGGGCGGAAATGGGATACAGCGCCAGAGAGAGAAACTCCACGCTGGGCACCATCACTTCCAGGAGAATCCCGAAGAAGGCGCCGGCCCACAGGGCACGGATGCGGCCGTATCCCACGGTGATGATGGAGATGATCACGAAGGCCAGGCTGGGGGTCACATCGGCGATCTGGCAATAAGGCATCACGCAGACGTGGAACAGATACCCCAGCAGCAGCACGATCAGCAGGCGAAGCTGCCGCTGAATAGCGTGCCACAGGGAGAAAATCAGACGCACGCGCTTAATCCTCCTCGTAAATCATGTCGTCAGGAGAGAGGGTGATGAAGGGCGTGGGAGAAGGCGTGGGGGTGGGCGACGGTGTGGGCGTGGGGCCGGAAGGCGCCACTTGATATTCGTACACCGGGCCGGAAGGTGTGGGCGACGGCGTGGGCGAGGGCGTGGGGGACGCCGTGACCACGGGCGTTGCGGTGGGAGTGGGGGACGGCGTGGCTTCCGGCACCGGCGTGGGCGTCTGGCCAAAGACCAGCGTGCTGCCCATGTTCAGCGTCGGATAGGGCCGGGCGGTTTCCAGCGGCACATAGGACATATACGCCGCCGTGTCGGCACGGCCTTCCACAGCCTGGGCCGCCGGCTGATACCTAAGCACAATCACATACTCGAGGTGCTCAAAGTCTGCCTGGGGCTCCACGACGATGTACTGCTTGTTGGCGTCCATGCCACGGGTGGATTCACGCACCGTGCCAATCGGGATGCCCTTGGGGAAGGACATACCCACGCCGGAAGTGACCACGATGTCACCGGGGCGGGGGAGGTTGTCGTCGGGCAGGTAGTACATCCGACACATGGGCTTTCCGTCGATGCCCAAAGTGCCCCGGATGGTGCCCTGATCGCGGCTGGACTGAATCAGGCCGGCGATGGAGGCGTCGCTGTCGATGATGGTACGCACGGTGGCCTGGCTATCCGTCACCGTTTCGGTGTAGCCCACCAGTGCGCCGGAAATGGTCACCGCCATGTATTCCTCGATGCCGTCCCGGCGGCCGCGGTTAATGGTGAATGTGGAGAAATAGTTGCCGTCGCCCTTGCCGATGATCTGACAGGCGATGGGACGCAGGTTTTCATTGGTGGAGATTTCGCTGGCCATGTCCTCAAACTGGGAAAGTTGCTTTTGCAGTTCTTCCGACAGCATGGCACGGTAAACCAGCTCCTCGTTCTGGGCGCGGAGCTTGTTGTATTCTGCTTCCAGATTGGCACGCAGCTTCAGCGTGCGCATATAGCCAAAGAAGGACTCGCTGATGGAGGAGAAGAAGGACTGCACCGGCGTCATCACCTTGGCGACGGTGTTGCGGGGCGTTTGCAGCAGTTCCACATTGGGATACATACTGGACAGAACCATCATACCCATGGACAAAAGGATCACCACGGTGATCACGGCGATCAGCACGTTGCGAAGCATCTTGTTCATGGGGTAAACATTGCGTTCTTCTTCGGGGATGTCCCGCTTTTTGGCTTTGCGGGCCTTGCGCCTGCTGCGGGGGGAATCTTCCTCGTCGTCATCCTCCACACCCCGGCTGGCCTTGAGTTTGCGCAGGGCTTCCTGGGGCGTGTCGGAGGCTTCTTCCTCCTCCAGGTCCGTCAGGGGAGATTCTTCCTGGACACGGCGGGTGCCGAACATCTGCACGCCGGCGCTGTTGCGGTGGCCGTCATCGGCGGCGGAATCGTCCGTTTCAGGGACGTCCGCTTCCGTGGCTGGCTCTTCTTCAGAAGGCTTGACAGGCAGGCCCCGAAGAACGCTGTCCAGGTCTTCATATTGGAATTCATCCTTGGCCGACAGCAGGGTATCTTCCTGCTCGTGCGGCGTCAAGTGCTTGTTTCGTCTTGCCATAGGGGCTTCGTTCTCCTCGTTGATCTCGGGATCGTTACACCTGGAAGGAAGGGGCTTACATCGGCTGGGGCAGGCGGCCCTGCTCCACCAGATCGCTCAGATGCTCCACGATATAGCCCAAACCGCGGATGGTGGATTCCTCCGGCTCACGGGCAATCCGCACGGGGATGCCCAGTTCCTCGCCGATAAAACGGTCAATGTCAGAGAGCATGGACACGCCGCCGGTAAGGTGGATGCCATTGCGCATGATGTCTGCCGCCAGTTCCGGGGGCGTGCGTTCCAGCACCCACTTGATGGTGGCGATGATGGCCCGGCAGGGCTCGGAAATGGCTTCGATGGCCTGATCGGAAGTGAAGGAGATCTGCATGACTTGCGGGGAGCGCAGGTCACGGCCACGGATGGTGACTTGCCGGGTGTCGCCGTTGACGGTGGCAGAGGCCAGGTCCAGCTTCAGGTCCTCGGCGGTGCGGTCGCCGATGAGCATATTGAATTCACGCTTGATATAATTGATGATGGCTTCGTCCATCTTCACGCCGCCCACCTGAATGGACTTGTGAACGACCAGACCGCCCAGGGAGACCACAGCGGCGTCGGTGGTGCCGCCGCCGATGTCCACCACCATGTTGCCCAGAGGATCATAAGCGGGCAGGCCGGAGCCGATGGCGGCTGCCAGGGGCTTTTCAATCAGGAAAACCTTCTTGGCGCCGGCCAGCTGCACCGCCTGGGCCACCGCCTTGCGGTTGATGTCCGGCAGGCCGCTGGGCACAGCGATGACAGCACGGGGCTTGACCACATGGCTGGAGCCGATGGCCTTGCGAATAAAATAGCGCAGCAGCAGCTCGGTGCGGTCAAAGTCTTCCACATAGCCGCCCTTGACGGGGCGCACCACCACGCTGGCGTCCTTGGTGCGGCCCAGCATGAAGCGGGCTTCGTCGCCCACGGCCAGCACGTTCTTCTTGCCGTGGCCGTCAGCTACCACCAGCGTGGGCTCGTTGATGACGATGCCGCGGCCGCGCACATACATCAGGGTGTTGGAAGTGCCCAGGTCAATACCAATATCAGGTCCGAAAATATTCATCAGATCATCCGTCCTTATCTATCGTAACGCATTGACAGGCAATGCGGGAAATGAGGGAAGGGGAGAGAATGTCAGGTGCCCATCACGGGCAGATGGCAGGCGGCCAGCAGCTGCCTGGTGAGGGAAAGGGGCAGGCCGATGACGTTGGTGTGGCTGCCTTCCAGGCGGTCAATCCACTGTCCGGCGATGCCCTGCACGGCGTAACTGCCGGCTTTGTCATTGGGTTCTTTCGTAGCGATGTAGGCAAGGATTTCCTCATCCGTCATGGGGCAGAAATGGACGTGGGTTTCATCCACGCCTTCGTGCAGTGTACCCTCGGAATCCACGCAGCACACGCCGGTGTACACCTGATGTCCCCGCCCGGAGAGCATTTTCAGCATCCGGAAGGCGTCTGATTCATCTGTTGGCTTGCCCAGGGCGATGTTGTCCACCGCTACCAGCGTATCAGCCGCCAGCACCACCTGCCCGGGATGAAGCTTCGCTGCAGCCAGCGCCTTGCGGCGGCTGAGCGCCAGCACGGCCTCTTTGGGCGGCAGGTCGCAGGTTTCGTCCACTTCAGGAGCGTCTACCGTGAAGGGCAGACCGATGAGGGCCAGCAGCTCCCGGCGTCTTGGAGACGCAGAAGCCAGAATCAGGGCGGGAGTGCTCCCACAGGATGCCAGTTGCTTACAGGATGTCATGCTTGCCTCCATTGTATAACAATCCATCGTTTATTATAGCACACAATCCCCTGTTAGGGAAAGGATTCCAGACAAATTTTCAGCGGTTTTACGCAAAATTTACGAAGATGACACACTTCCCCATCAAAAAATCCGCCCCGGCGTTGCCCGGAGCGGAATCAGCAGCAGTTTTTATGGAAATTATTGAAATCTCGACCAGTCCACACGCTTGAGGGCGCTCATCAGGCCAAAGCCCAGCGCCACCGCAGCGGCCTCGCCCAGGGCGATTTGCGCTATGGTCAGCGCCATGGGCAGCCCATACACCTTAGACAGCACACAGCCCACGATCACGCCGTTGCTGATGACCGGGCACGCCGCTGCTGCCAGCGGGCGCTTACGCAGGGCATAGGTGCCCAATGCTGCCAACAGCGTGGCAAGGCTTCCGAAAAGAATATCCCACAGGGAGCATCCGCCCAAAAGGTTAGCCAGCAGACAGCCGACCGTCAGGCCGGGAATGGCCGCCGGCATCACCATGGGAAGCAGTGTCATGGCTTCCGATAGCCGGCACTGCACGCCGCCATAAGAAATGGGCGCCAGCAGCAGGCACAGGGCCGCATACAGCGCAGCGATGACGGCGCTCAAGCACATCGATTTTGTATCAAGCAGCTTCCGTAACAAAGAAGCGCCTCCTTCCTGCACCGTGAAAACAGTCACGGGCGAAATCATCCTACCACATTTTTCCCCGTATCGCAAGAAGAAAAACAGGGCAGCATGATCTTGCGCCGCAGGAAACATCCGGCGGCGACAAACACACAAGGAGGGTTTCAACATGGCGTCTGCGAATTCTCATGCCAACGCTCAGCAAAAGGGACAGTGCATCCACTGCAGCGTAGACTCCTGCCAGCATCACGCTGACAACGGTCTGTGCTCCCTGCCTGACATCCAGGTGGCACCGAAAAAGTCCTGCTGTACGGGCAAGGCGGATGAAAGCCAGTGCAACTCCTACAAGTGCCGCTGGTAATGTGACGAAGGTTGAAATCCAGGCCGTGCTGCGAAGAATACTCTTTGCAGCACGGCCGCAAGGGATGAACCCTGTAGCCGGAAGTGACGAAGTGAAATAAAGGGAGCGGGCGAGAGCCTGCTCTTTTTGTCCTTTGATTGATAAAAAGGATGTAAATTCTACCTTAAATTCCATTTGAAAAAAGGTATGGCCTGTGGTATAATAGAAAAAGAGAATTGCTGAAGCGATGCTCCAAAGGCACTGTTTCATACCGTCTGATGCAAGGCGGATGATATAAAAAAAAGGAGGCATCCCCATGAAGAAACTCATTTCCCTGCTGCTGGCTCTGGCCATGGTGCTGGGCATGGTTCCTGCGGTGATGGCTGACGAAGCCGCCGCTTCCGACCTGCTGACCATCACCGAAGAAGAAATCACCCTGACCTATGCTGCCTGTGACGAGGACTATGAACTGACCATGGAACTGGCCGATCAGTTCATGGAGCAGTATCCCAACATTACGGTGGAAGTCCTGGAGCTGGACCCCAGCACCTACACCGAAGGCCTGGGCAATCTGGCCTCTGAGCAGAATCTTCCTGACGTGTTCTGGATGCAGCAGATTACCGACGCTGTGGCAAACGGCTGGGCGCTGCGCCTGGACGACTACTATGCTGCTGACCCCGACGCCGCTGAAATCAGTGCTTCCATCCTCAAGATGGCTCAGGTGGGCGGCCGCCGCTATTCCATCCCCGCCAAGTCCCGCCCCATGATCGCCGTGGTCAACAAGACCATCTACGACAATTACAACGTGGAACTGCCCTCTCCCGAATGGGATTGGAACGAGTTCATCACCTCCATCGAAGCCGTTGCTCATCCCGAAGAGTACTACTTTGGTTTTGGACACAATGCGTCTGTGGAATATTTCATGTCCCGCTTCGGCTGGGACGGCAACAGCTACACTTTCGATGACAATTGGGTCATGCTGGAAGAAACCTTTGCGGACCTGCGTGCCCGCAAGGTGGCCGACAACATGACCGCTGATGAAAAGGAAAGCATTCTCGGCGATTCCAGCGCTACCGCTGATGACCGGGGCAGAGTGGCTGTCAACATCACCTCCTTCGTGTGGGGCGCTTCCGTCTACGTGGATGGCACCAAGGAAGCCGAAACTGGCTGCGAATACCTGATCTATCCCGTTCCTTCTCCCGTGGGCACCAATCCCGACGATATGTGGTTCTCCTGCATCTCCAAGGGTACGAAGTATCCCAACGAAGCCTGGGAACTGGCCAAGTGGATGACCTGGGGTGCTGAAGCTACCATGCTGCGAAATCAGTGGTTCCTTGACAACGAAGTGCTCCAGAACAGCCTGCCCATGATCGACAATGAGGCGGTGTGGGCTGACGCCAAGGAAAAGGCGCCCGAAAAGCTCAAGGATTACTTCGAGTATGTCAAGCCCAT
The DNA here is from genome assembly GCA_015056085.1 of Clostridiales bacterium. Taxonomy (GTDB): domain Bacteria; phylum Bacillota; class Clostridia; order Christensenellales; family Aristaeellaceae; genus UBA11524. Next base: position 409,345 of record SVHA01000001.1, on the reverse strand, counting down.
CTCTCCCTCCATCGACACCCATGCTCCCAACATCATCTGGTGTAACGTGATGTACTACTTCGGCGGTGTGCCCGGCAAGTTCGCCAGCGGCGAAGCCAATCCTGCTGACATGGCCGCTTCCCTGCGCGCTGAGTACAACGGCTACCGTGACGACTGGTACATCCAGACGTCTGAGTTCGGCGCTGTGCCCGAGCATCTGGTGATTGCCACCGCCACCGACCTGGACGTTGCTGAATAATCCTTCAGACTCATCCAAGCCCCTGCCTGTAAAACGGCAGGGGTTTTTGTATGAAGATTTTTCCGCCGATTCGCAGGCATCGGCATATTTGAGGGCACCCGGGGACACAATGGCGGTATGGAATCTATCATGCAATTGATCAAGGAGGCGGCTCATGCAGGGAAAGGAGAAGATCTCCCCAAGCGTAAATCACAGCCGCAGCGTGATGCACCGCCTGCTCTATGCCGGGAAGAATCCCGATATGCACTGCCGTGACCTGGTCATTGCCGGGCGGGAGGCAGCGGTGTATTACGCCGACGGCTTTGTGAGCGCAGACTTCCTGCAGCGATACGTCATTGCTCCCTGCCAGCAGATGCAGCCAACCGATGAAGACATCACCCTTGCGCTGAAAGAGAATATTCCCGGTTGTGATATTGTGGCAGCAGAAACGTATGACGAAGCCGTGCGTCAGGTGATGGAAGGGCGGGCGGTGGTGTTTGTAGAGGGCATGGCGTGTGCCCTGGGCGTGGACGTGCGCTTTTTCGTCCGCAGGGGCATATCGCCGCCCCTCACCGAGCGGGTGGTGCTGGGGCCCCATCAGGGCTTCAACGAGTCCATCCGGGACAACATCACCCTGATCCGGCGGATGCTTCCTGTGCCTGGATGCATCGGCGAAATGCGGCAAATCGGCAGCGACATCCCCATGTCCCTGTGCGTGATGTATCTGGAGGACGCCGTCGATCCGGAGATGCTCAAACGGCTCAAAAACCGGCTGGACAAGCTGAACGTGCCCCATGTGTTGTCTCTTGGTGTGCTGGAGCAGCTGCTGGAAGACCGCCCCCGGGCGCTGTTTCCCCAGTCGCTGCTGACGGAGCGGCCGGACAGGGCGGTATCCATGATGCTGGAGGGGCAGATCGTGCTGCTGCTGGATGGTTCACCCCAGGCACTGGTGCTGCCGGTGGGGATTTTTCACCTCCTGCATACGCCGGATGACACCTCGGAGCGCTTCATTTACGGCTCGTTTCTGCGGGTGATTCGCCTCTTTGGGTTATTATGTGCGCTGCTTTTGCCGGGGCTGTTTGCGGCCTTCACCGTCTTTCACCCGGAGGCTCTGCCGGTGACGCTGCTCACTGCCGTGCTGGAAAGTCAGGCGGCCATGCCCCTGTCCATCCCGGCGGAAACTTTTCTGATGCTGATGATGTTCAACCTCATCAACGAGGCGGGCACACGGGTGCCTGGGATTGCCGGCAGCACGCTTGGCACCGTCAGCGGGCTGATTCTTGGTCAGGCGGCGGTGGAGGCCAAACTGGTGCATCCGCTGCTGATTATCGTGGTGGCGGTGGCGTCCCTGGGCAGTTATGCCATCCCGGATTACGCATTGCGGCTGGCAGTGCGGCTGGCACAGCTGCTGGGACTGGCGGCGGGCTGCCTTTTCGGCCTGTACGGCATGGTGCTGTTCTGCGTGGCGGGACTGATTCGTCTGTGCAGCCTCACCAGCCTGGGCGTGCCGCTGATGGCGCCCCTGTCGCCACCCCGGAGGCATCATCAGGATGTATTGGTACGGGGGCCGGCGTGGCTCCAAAGGCCGGGGAGTTACCTTTCGCGGCGGATGAATTTCCCCGGCAGAATGCGGGGCTGGGACAGGAGGCGGCATGGAGGCAATTGAGAGGCGCCATCAGGCGGAATCCCGCACACGCCAGAGCGCGGCGGGCTTGTTGACCGCTGCCGCCATCTGGCGCACATCGGTGTGGAGCCTTGCGCCGGAATGCGGTGCTGCCTGCTGGTGGATGATTCCCCTGTGTGCCGTACCCGGTGTGCTGATGGCGCTGGTTGCGTCTGCGGCGCTGAAGTGTTCCGGGGTGCAAACGCTGCCGGAGGCCTTTCGGAAGATGCTGGGTCGGCGTGGCGCAAGCCTGTGGAAGGCCACGCTGGCGCTGCTTTTGCTGGCGGAAGCCCTGATGATGATGACGGCGCTCATCACCTTTTTCACAAGGGGCATCGGCACCCAGGGCACTCCTTTGACGCTGGCGCTGCTCTCAGGCGGCGTGCTGATTGCCTGTATGCACCGGGACGGCCTGCCCCGGGGGATTTTTCTGGTGCGGTGGGTGCTTGTGGGCGCAGGTCTGATCGCAGCGGTGGATGCGCTGCTCATGGCACGGTGGGATCACATTTTCCCTATTGGCGGAGAAGGCACCGAGGTGAATATGACGGCCTTGCTCTCCGGCAGCGGGATGGCATGGCCGCTGACTTTGTTCCATCAGGAGCAGAGGCGGCATCTGACAAAATCAGCCCTGCCCCTGACGCTGGCGGCGGGGGTGGTGTTTCCCGTTGCGCTGCTGCTCATGTTTCCCCACGAATGGCTGCTGAATTTGCAGAATGCGCCGGAAAACTTCACCGCCATCATCCGGCATCTTCACCCGGGGGTGCATACGCTGTGCCAGTGCCTGTGGATGCTGATGCTGTTCCTGGGCTGCGGCGTGAGTCTGCATCACGTCAGCGAACTGGCGGACGGCGAAAACCGCTTTCCGTGGCTGCCCTGGCTGCTGGTGGCGGTTACTTCGGCATCGCAGGCGGCGGACGCCTGCGCACTGGTGGCCGTTTTGCGGCCCATGATTGTCTTTGGGTGGATGATTCCGGCGTTTTTGCTGCTGATCCTGCTGCTTGTTTCATTTTTCAAAAGGGAAAGGGGGCGTAACGGCGGATGATCAGGCGGATCCTTGTGCTGGGATTATCTGCGCTGCTGCTGACTGGCTGCGGGCCCCTTCCGGCGGAAGAACACGCCTTTGCCGTGGTGCTGGCGGTGGATGTGCAGGATTCCCTCTGGCGCATGAGCGTGCGGATGCCCAGTTATGTGGCGTCGGGGAAATACATGACCTGCACCGGGGAGGGGGAGACGATTCAGCAGGCGGCGGCTGCTTTGGCTGCGGACGCTCCCATGCCGTTGGATTTGGGTCAGTTGCGCCTGACGGTGGTGACGGAGCGCCTTGCGGCCTCCCCGATGATGCCGGAAGCGCTGGCATGGCTGGAAGCAAGGGAGGACTTGCGTCTTCAGGCGGTGCTGTGCGTGACGCAAGGCGACATGGATGTCCTGATGGAAGCGAGCAATCCCACCACAGGCAGCAGATTGAGCAAATCCCTGCAGGTGGCGCTGGAAAGCGGTGCAGGGCAGGGGATCATCCCCCTGTGCACGTTGTCGGAAGCGCTGCGGCTGGGGGAGAGACAAACGCCTGTGTTCCCGCTGGTGGAAGCCACGCCGGACGGGAAGAGCCTGCATTTTTCCGGAGGCTGGGCGCAGGGCATGGTGTTTTCTGAGGAAGACTGCCGCTGCCTGATGCTCCTCACCGGCGCATGGAAGAAGGGCACGTTCCCGCTGGGCGAAGGGGAAATCACCCTGCTGGATGCAAGTGTGTGCCCTCAAATCAGCCAAAACACCGCCGTGGTGAAAGGCAGCGTGACCGCCGCCACAAGGGGCGTTGCGCCGGAGGAGGCACAGACCCTGCTGACAGAGAAAATCACCCTGCTGATGATGGACACAAGTGCCGCAGGGTTAGACGTGCTGGGCCTGAAGCGTCAGGCCATCCGGGAGGCCCTCACCGCTGCTAAGTGGCAGGAAGACAGGTGGCAGGAACGCCTGCGGAGCCTGAACTGGCAGGTGGAACTGGACTTTCTCTGGCAGGATTGAATCGAAAAAAGCAACAAAAAAAGCCGCAGCCGGCGTGAAAACCGGGTCTGCGGCATTTTGCTTTTCAGGGCAATCAGCGGGATTATTCCAGTACGATGCGGGGATTTTCCTCGCTGGGGCGGTACATCACAAAGCGGCGGCCGATGCACTGCACGGGCTCGGCGCCCAGCTGCTGGCACATATCGTTCAGCGCTTCCTTGGCAGTGAGGGGGCAGCCCTGCTGCACGGCGCACTTGATGATTTCGCGGGCTTCCAGGGCGTCGCTGGCCTGCTTGATGGTACCGGGGACGATGCCGTCCTTGCCGATGTAGAGGATGGTTTCCATGGTGTTGGCCATGCTGCGGAGCATGGCGCGCTGCTTGCTGGTCATTGTCTATGTCTCCTTTATTCAAAACCGGTGAAGGGGTCACACTTACTCGATGAAGTCGAATTCCATGTCGATGATGCGCACGGTGTCGCCTTCCTTGGCGCCAGCGCTTCGCAGGGCGTCGATCACGCCCCAGCGGCGCAGGGTGCGGTGGAACCAGTTCATGGATTCCTCGCTGTCGAAGTTGACGGAATCCAGCAGGTGTTCCATGGCCGAGCCGGTCACTTCATACACGCCGCCGATGAATTCCACCTCGAAGGAGCCGGGCTTGATGGTCTCATCCAGTTCCACTTCCTCCTCAAAATGCACAATGGGCGGCAGGGATTCCAGCATATTGGCGGTCATGTCCAGCAGGGGGTCAAAGCCCTGATGGGTGGCGGCGGACACGGCGAACACGGGGATGTCCATGTCGGCCACGTGAGCCTTGAGGCGTTCCAGATTCTCTTCAGCATCCGGCAGATCGGTCTTGTTGCAGACGATAATCTGCGGACGATTCGCCAGTTCGCCGTAGTTGGCCAGTTCATGGTTGATCTGTTCGAAATCCTCCACCGGGTCGCGGCCTTCGCTGCCGGAAATGTCGATGACGTGCAGCAGCATCCGGGTGCGCTCCACATGGCGCAGGAAATCATGACCCAGACCAGCGCCTTCCGCAGCGCCTTCAATCAGACCGGGGATGTCCGCCAGTACGATGTCCTTGCCGTGGCGGCGCACAATGCCCAGGTTGGGCGTCAGGGTGGTGAAGTGATAGTTGCCGATCTTGGGCCTGGCGCTGGTGACCACGGACAGGATGGTGCTCTTGCCCACGTTGGGGTAACCCACCAGACCCACATCCGCAATGGTCTTGAGTTCCAGCAGGAAAGTATGAATCTCCGTCTTCATGCCGGGCTTGGCGAAGTTGGGCGCCTGACGGGTAGCGGTGGCAAAGTGCTGGTTGCCCCAGCCGCCCCGGCCACCTTTAAGGAGCCGGCGGGTTTCGCCGGGCTTGTCCATGTCCGCCACCACCTTGCCGGTGGTTTCGTCCCGGACCACCGTGCCCACGGGCACCTTGATGATCAGCGGCTCGCCCCGCTTGCCGGTGCAGTTGCGGGCAGCGCCGTCTGTGCCGTTTTCAGCGGTGTACTTGCTCTTGAAGCGGAAGTCCAGCAGGGTATGCATATTGGGATCGGCATACAGCATCACATCGCCGCCGTTGCCGCCGTCGCCGCCGTCCGGGCCGCCGGCCTGCACGTACTTTTCCCGGTGGAAAGACATACTGCCGTTGCCGCCGTTGCCGGCCTTGGCGGTGATTCTCACATGATCTACGAAATTAGCCATTCAGGTTTGATCCTCCGATGATTGGTCGGTTAGTTCTTGAGGGATTGCAGGGGCGCAGGAATGCGTCCGCCTCTTGCGATAAATTTCTCGCAGGAAGTGGTGTTCACCGGCATCACAGGGGCATAGCCCAGCAGTCCGCCGAATTCCACCGTGTCGCCCGCCTTCTTGCCCACGGCGGGGATGATGCGCACGGCGGTGGTCTTGGAGTTGACCATGCCGATGGCGGCTTCGTCGGCGATGATGCCGGAGATGGTTTCAGCAGAGGTGTCGCCGGGGACGGCGATCATGTCCAGGCCCACAGAGCACACGCAGGTCATGGCTTCCAGCTTTTCCAGCGTCAATGCGCCGGAAGCAGCCGCTTCGATCATGCCGATGTCCTCGCTCACGGGAATGAAAGCACCGGAGAGGCCGCCCACATGGTTGGAGGCCATCACGCCGCCCTTTTTCACAGCGTCATTGAGCAGTGCCAGCGCCGCCGTGGTGCCGGGGCCGCCCGCCATGTCCAGACCCATCTCGGTGAGGATGTGGGCCACGGAATCGCCCCGGGCAGGGGTGGGGGCGAGGGAGAGATCGACAATGCCGAAGGGGATGTTCAGCCTCTGGGAGGCTTCCCGGGCGACGAGCTGTCCCACACGGGTGATCTTGAAGGCGGTGCGCTTGATGGTTTCCGCCACCACGTCAAAGGACGCGCCCTTGACTTCTTCCAGCGCACGCTTGACTACGCCGGGGCCGGACACGCCCACATTGATGACGGCTTCCGGCTCGCCCACGCCGCAGAAGGCGCCGGCCATGAAGGGGTTGTCCTCCACGGCGTTGCAGAACACCACCAACTTGGCGCAACCCAGGGAATCGTTGTCAGCGGTCATCTCCGCCGTCTGTTTAATGATGCGGCCCATCTGCGCCACGGCGTCCATGTTGATGCCGGCCCGGGTGGAGCCGATGTTCACAGAGGAACACAGCCGCTCGGTGGTGGCCATCACTTCCGGAATGGAATCAAGCAGCCGCTCGTCCGCACGGGTGGCTCCCTTGTGCATCAGCGCAGAGTAGCCCCCCAGGAAGTTGACGCCCATCTCCTTTGCGGCGGCGTCCAGCGCTTTGGCGATGGGCCGGGGATCCGCCTGGCAAATGAGGCTCACCGGGGTGACGGAAATGCGCTTGTTGACAATCGGGATGCCCAGTTCCCGCTCGATGTTCTCGCCGGTGCGGACGTGGTTTTTCGCCACCCGGCAGATTTTGTCATACACCCGGCGGGCGCATTCGTCCGCATCGGGGTGGGAGCAGTCCAGCAGGTTGATGCCCAGTGTGATGGTGCGGATATCAAAGTTCTGCTCCCGGATCATCTCCATTGTCTGGAGAATTTCACCTGTTTCGATCATATCGGGGCGCCTCCTGTCAAATGCGGTGCATGGCGTCGAAAATGTCCATCCGCTGCATATGGATGGTCATTTGCAGCTCCTGGCGCACGGAAGTGAGGGCCTCGTCAATGGCGGAAAAAGCCATGTTGGCGCCGTCCAGGTCCACCACCATCATCATGGTGAAGTAACCGCCCAGGATGGTCTGGGTGATGTCAAGAATATTGATGTTCAGTTCTGCCAGCTTGGTGGACACCTTGGCGATAATGCCGGTGGCGTCCTGACCGGTGACGGAAATCAGCGCTTTGGTCATGGTTCGTTCCTCCTTGAGGGTGTGATTGTGCCCCTTCAGGGGCACAAAATACCAGTTTCATAATATACCGGGAAAGGGCTTGTTTGTCAAGCAAAAAAGGCCGCCTGAGAAGGAAAATCCTTCCCGGACGACCTGATTTACGAATGAGGAATCAGCGGGCGTCGATGATGTTGTTGATCCATACGCCCTTTTTGAGCATGACGGTGCCGATGACGCACTTGATGATGTCCACATACTGCACCAGGGCATAAATCACAAAGATGTGGAGGCTGGTGGCGTTGGTCAGCCAGGTGGCCAGAGGCAGGGCCACCACCCAGACGTACATGCTGTCAAACAGGAAGGTGATCCACGTCTTGCCGCCGGAGCGCAGGGTGAAATAACTGGCGTGGATGAAGGAGTGCAGCGGCAGCGCCGAGGCCACAATGAGCAGCAGGCCCGTGGCGATTTGCCGGGTTTCTTCAGAGGTGTTGTACAGCTGGGGGAACAGGGGCGACAACAGGGCGATGATCACGCCGATGACGGCAGCGCTGGCTACGGAGAAGGCCAGCAGCTTCTTGGCGGTCTGCCGTGCCTTGACGAACTCGCTGGCGCCCAGCAGCTGGCCCACCATGATGGACACTGCCGTGCCCATGGACATCCACACCACGCTGAAGAGGTTGGACACGGTGGAGCAGATGTTGAGTCCAGCCACTACCGCCAGACCGCGCATGGCGTAGCGCTGGGTCAGCATGGCCATGCCGGCAGACCAGAGGAACTCGTTGGCAAGAAGGGGCATGCCCTTGGTGATGATGCGCTTGACCAGTTCCGCCGGCACCTTCAATGTGCGGTATGCCCCGATGATGAAGGGCACCTCGATGCTGTGACGGTGCGTCCAGATGACCACGATGGCACATTCCACATAGCGGGAGATGACCGTCGCCAGTGCGGCGCCTTCCACGCCCATTTCAGGAGCGCCGAAGTGACCGAAGATCAGCACATAGTTCAGAATCAGGTTGATGAAAATGGCCACGATGCCCGCCTTCATGGGCAGGAGGGTCTCGCCGGTTTCACGCAGGGTGGAGGCGTAGGTCTGCATCAGCGCAAAGGGGAATAGACCCCAGAGCATCACCCGGACGTAATCAGCGGCATATCCCGCCGTGGCCACGATGTCGCCGGTTTCGCTGCCTTCATGGAGGTAGGAGGCAATCAGCGGGTCGGAAAAGAGGGTGAAGACAAGCAGGCCAACCGCCAGAATGACGGCAGAGGTGATGAGTTTGAAGCGAAACGTCTGGCGCACGCCTTCGTGATCGCCCTTGCCGAAGAACTGGGCGGTGAAGATGCCGGCGCCGGACAGGGCGCCAAAGACGCACAGGTTAAACACAAACAGCAGCTGATTGACAATGGACACGCCGCTCATCTGATCGGTGCCCACGCTGCCCACCATGATGTTGTCCAGCAGGGACACCAGGTTGGTCAGGCCGTTTTGCAGCATCACCGGCACAGCCAGCGCCATCACCGTGCGATAGAAGGCCTTGTCGCCGATAAAGGAGCGGAGGTACTTTTTGATGGAAGCCATAAGACGGGTCTCCGTTTCTTTTTAGGAAAAATGATGTGTCTGCGGCAAGCCGCATGGCATCATCATACACCATTTTCCCCGGAAATGATAGGGGGAACAACAAATTTCTTCCTCCGGCATTCAGGCGGTTGCGAAAGGCTCATCCTCTGTGGTATGATGGAGTCAATCCTGCCGGAATTCCGGCAGATGTGGAGGAAAAGAATGAATCTGCTCTTTGTCAATGATGACGGAATTTCCAGTAGCTCCCTGCACCTGCTGGCCCGCTGTGCCAAAGCACGGGGACATCATGTGCTGGTGTGCGCCCCGGCCACCCAGCAGAGCGCCAAGGGGCAAAGCCTGACCATCAATGCGCCTATTATCACGCATCAGGTGGATTTGCCCTGCGCCGATGAAGCCTGGGCGGTGGAAGGTACGCCGGCGGACTGCACCAAACGGGGCCTGAAAATGCTCTCGTCCCGCCCGGTGGATCTGGTTATCTCCGGCATCAACGAGGGCCACAACGCCGGCATGGCCATTGATGTGTCCGGCACGGTGGGCGCTGCACGGGAAGCCGTCTGTCACGGCGTGGCGGCGCTGGCGGCCTCTGCCGAGGTGGACACCCCCGATGAAACCCTGAACGTGTTTGCGGAATGGGTCATCACCCTGGCGGAAAAACTGCATCAGTCGCCCCTGCCGCCCCAAACGGTATGCAATGTGAATGTCCCTGCCCGCCCGCTGCATGAACTGCTGCCCCCGGTGATGGCCAGGGTCTCCCGGGCGATGTATCACGATTCCTACGAGCGGCGCATTTCTCCCAGAGGCGTGACCTACTTCTGGTCCCTGCCGGTGGAGGGCTATGACCCCGCTGAAGAAGACACCGACCTGTACTTGCTGGAAAAGGGGCACATCACCGTCACTATGCTTCAGCCGGATACCGCCGGGCAAACCGCCTTTGAGCACATCCTGACAGACTTATAAGCAACAAAAAGACCAGGCGTCCGATATGGATTCCTGGTCTTTGGTTGATTGGGTTTATTCCCCCAGCGCTTCCAGCAGCACCGCCATGTTCAGGCGCATGACGTCCTCATAGTAGGTCAGGGGGATGTCCTCCGCCGGGCCGGTAACGATGGGGTCCAGCACATACACGGGAGCGCCTGTTTCCAGCGAGATGGTTCTGGCGGCGATGTCCTCGTACTGGGGCTCGGTGAACAGGGGCGGATTGCCCAGTTTTTTCACCGTGCGGACGATGTTTGCCAGTTCAGCAGGGGAGAGGGCGTCGCTGGGCTCCCGGCTAACCACGGCGGCGATGTGCAGACCGTAGGCATGAGCGAAATAGGGGAAGGCGTCGTGGAAGGTGACCACATCCTGATGGGGAAGGGCGGCAAGGGAAGTCTGCAGTTCCTGATGCACCGCCGTCAGCCGGGCGATGTAGTCATCCCGGTTTTTCAGGATGGCAGCTTCGTGTTCAGGGCAGGCATTGACGAGTCCCTGTGCCAGATTGTTCACCATGATGCAGGCGTTTTCCGGGCTGAGCCAGATGTGGGCGTTGTGCTCGTGATGATGGCCCTCGTGGCCTTCATGCTCATGGTGATGGGTGCCGTCCGCTTCCAGCAGGGGCACGTTGTGAGAGGCGTCCACCACCGGCAGATCGGGGAAAGCACTGGTCACGTCCGCCAGATACCCCTCCATGCCGGCGCCGTTGATGAGGAAGGCGTCAGCGTCGCTCAGCGCCTTCATGTCGCTGATTTGCAACTGATAATCATGCAGGCAGCCGGTGGTGGGGGCGGTGAGGTTTTTTACCGTAACGCCGTCCAGCCCGTCGGTCAGGTTCAGGGTGAACAGATAAATCGGATAAAAGGAAGTCACAATGGTCTGCGCCCCGGCGGATGCAGGCACGAGGAGCATCAGGGCAAGCAGCAGTGTCAGGAGGCGTTTCATCAGCGGAATTTGTCCTTTCGCTTAAGAGGTTTGAGGCAGCCAGGATTCATAGCGCCACGGGGGATAGTTGTCCCGGATGACCCGACAGAGGATGGCTTTTTCCTCCGGCGGCTGGGGATATTTGACCAGCAGCACCCGCATGGCGGACAGGGATGTTTGCCGCAGGGCGTATTCCCGGAGCATTTGCAGGTTGGAGGATGTGACAGGCAGCGCATCCAGTAGGGCACCCATTACGTCATCGGCGATGTCAGGGATGTCCTGCATCCTGATGCGCATTTGCCTTCCGTTGTCCAGAAGGACCGTCATCGCCGGGCCCAGAAAATCGTAGAGGCTGTTGAACAGCGTGTTGCACAGCTGCTGGGAGACCTCCTCCAGCGTGGCGCTGAAAGGGGAGAAGCCCGACAGAAGCTCGGACGCCTTCTGGGCAAGGGGCACCGCTTGCAGCAAGCGGCTGCCCACCCGGGGCGTCAGAATCCGCTGAACGGTTTGGGGCGAAATAGGCACAGGCATGGGCCACCTCCTGCACGGCTGATGAGATAGTCTTCCTGCGGGTATTTCGACACGGGCAGGGGAAAATCCTTGTGAAAGGGCAGGGGAGCGGCAGGAAATATCCACAGCCGTTCTTTTTGGGAAGCAAATTTGGAACTGCAAAAAAATTTTTGACCTTTTTGGGCGCAGAAAAACAAATTTTTCGGCAAATCACAGGAAGAAAAAGGAAAATATGGCCCTTCGGGCGCAGTTTCTTGTGGAGAACAAACATTCATCCACAAGAGGTTGTGGACAAAGTTATCCACAACTTTGGGGCCTCTTTCAGCGGCGCAACCCCTTGCAAAATCAGCGTTTTGGTGGTAGTATAGACGGGCGAAAACAAATCAGAAAAAGTTTTCCACAGCCGGTTATCCACAGCTCACGGGCACTTTGATCCGTGCGCTTTTTTCACCCGGCGGGAAAAATGAGGATACGGTGCAGGCGAGCGCTGCGCCGGGCGGAGGAACGAATGATGGACGTCAAGGAACTTTGGGCACAAGCCTGCGAATTGCTCAAGCAGGAAATGAACACGGTTTCCTACAGAACCTGGATCGGGGATAACCTGACGGCTGAAAAGCTGGACGGCAACACCCTTCTTTTGCGTGTCGCGCTGGAAAATATGAAGACCATGGTCAACCAGAAGTATGCCCCCATGATCGCTGCCTCCGTCTCTCAGGCGGCGGGTATGCCCGTGGAAGTGGCCCTGCTGACCAAGTCTGAGCTGGACCAGCTGCAGGCCGCCAATGACGCCGTCATGCAGTCCGGGGACAGCCAGTGCCCCCTCAATCCCAAGTATACCTTTGACAATTTCGTGGTGGGCGGCGGCAACCGCTTTGCTTATGCGGCGGCCCTGGCCGTGGCGGAATCCCCTGCTGACGCCTACAACCCCCTGTTTATTTATGGCGGCGTGGGCCTGGGCAAGACTCATCTGATGCACGCTGTGGGCCACTATATCCGCCAGCAGTATCCCGAAAAGCAGATTCTCTATATCCCCGGCGAAACCTTCACTCATGAACTGATCGACGCCATTCAGAACAAGCGCACCATTGAATTCCGCGCCCGCTTCCGCAATGTGGATGTGCTGATGGTGGACGACATTCAGTTTATCGCCGGCAAGGAAAGCACCCAGGAAGAATTCTTCCACACCTTCAATACCCTGTACAACGCCCACAAGCAGATCATCCTCACATCTGACCGTCCGCCCCAGGAAATCGCCCGACTGGAAGAGCGTCTGCGCAGCCGCTTTGCCTGGGGTCTGCAGGCGGATGTCAAGCGTCCCGACATCGAAACCCGCATCGCCATTCTTAGGGAGAAGGCCCAGCAGGAGCATATCGCCGTGGGGGATGACGTGCTGGAGATCATCGCCACCCATGTGGCTAACAACATCCGTGAGCTGGAAGGCTGCCTGATTCGCCTGAAGGCCTACGCTGATCTGGTGCATCGCCCCATCACGGTGGAACTGTGCAACGAGGCCCTTGCGGATCTGTTCGTGACGCCCGCCAAGCGGGAAGTGACGGCCCAGGCGGTGATGCAGGTGGTGGCGGAATACTACGCCATCACGGTGGATGATCTGATTCGTCCCACCCGCCGCAGGGAATTCGCCGTTCCCCGGCAGTATGCCATGTATCTCACCCGTGACCTGACGAATATGTCCCTGCCGCAGATCGGTCAGGCCTTTGGCGGAAGAGATCATTCCACGGTGCTGCACGCCTGCAACATCATTGCGGAAAACATTAAGAAGGACGCCGGTGTGGCCAATGTGGTCAACGACCTGCGCAGCCTGATTGTCGAAGGAAAGTAATCAGGGGCGCTGCCCCTGGTCAGGGACTACGTCCCCGACACCCCTTTGTGGGGCTCTGCCCCACACCCCGGCAGGGGCGCCGCCCCTGCACCCCGCAAGGGCCATTGGCCCTTGACCCATCACCCCAAGCCCAAGGGCTTGGGGGATTGTTTTTATATAGGTTTTTCCTTTCGAAGTGATTTTTTGTGCAAGGTAAGGTTTCGCCCTCACGGGCGACCAAAGGGCTTTCCGATCGCCCTTTGGAAACCTTCGGGCCCCCTTCGGATGGAGAAGTATTAACCTGTTTGTTGAAGGAACGAATTTTGTAGTCAAACAAACAAAGGCCCCCTTGTGTAAAGGGGGCTCCGCCGTTAGGCGGTGGGGGATTGTCCTGCTGCGGAAAAGACTACTTACAAGGATGCAGACCGAAGGGGTCCAGGGGGCGATCGGAAAGCCCCCTGGTTGTATCGGCAAAACCGTGAAACAGGCATCAGACAACAACCTCCACAACAGTTCCGGCGTGCGGCGCTCCGTCGCCGCACACGGACTCCATCGGAGCGCCCCCGAAACGGGCCGCCCCCGCGAGGCGCTTGAGGGTCAGTCAACTCAATAACTCTCACAAGACCGGGGGAAAGGGGGGAGTCCAGAGGGGGTGTCTCCGGGTTGGATGAATTGAGACACCCCCTCTGGCCCTCTTTGGTTCTTTCTCAGGCCTGAGAAAGAACACCCAACAAACAATATCCCTTGCAAGAGGTCATACCCGCAGCAGCGCAGGTTCCCCCACCGCCTGACGGCGGAGCCCCCTCCCGGAGGGGGCTTTTTGTTTGTTCCGATGCACGATTTTTTCTTAAAGGCAAGGATTTTCCTGCAAGGTGAGGATTTCGCCCTCACGGGCGACCAAAGGGCTTTCGATCGGTCCGCCTACGCTTCGCTCCGGAAACTCGCCTTCGGCGACTGCCCACTGGGCAGTTCGTTTCCTTTGGAAACCTTCGGCCTTCCTGCGGATAAAGGTGTATTAGTCTGTTTGTTAGAGGAATGTTTTATTTGTTTTGTGGTCCCTTCATTTTTTCATTTCCCGGTGCAAAAATAAATCTTCCACCATCCCCCAAAACCCCTTGACAGATCTCCAAAAGATTATTATTATACAGATAGTTATACCTGTAAATCAACCACTTTGCCATGAGACGTTAGAATCGATTTAAATTAGAAGGCAAATTTGTCTTCATTCCCCACAGGAGGCAGCCATCATCATGAAAAATATCAACCGTTTTCTGGAGAACTCTCATCGCTGCGATCTCTTCGGCTGGTCCATGGACCGCTATGATCGCAAGCGCATGGTCTTCGAACAGGATCACGCCGACATCCGCACAAACGGCGCCAAGCCGGAGTCCAGTTTCGAGCGCCCCGACCCTGGTCTGCCCGGACCGTTCATCCTTGGTCATGACACTAACGTGAATGACGTCCTCCTCCTTGGCCTGACCGTGGACGGCAAAGATATTCCCACCGTGGAGACCCTTACCGTCACCCGCCACCGCTGGACGCCCGCCTGGTCTGACACCTACTACCGCACGCCGGTGGAAAAGGAAGTCTATCCCGCTGCGGGCACCCTGTCCTTCCGGGAAAAGAAGATGATCACCCGCAAGGACGTCTATGCCGCTGAAGTCACCCTGCAAAATGGTCTGCGACAGACCCGCAAGGTGCGCATCGAGATCAAAATGCCTTTCCCGTGGAATGAGGCAAATCAGGCTTACGATTTTGCCTGTGATGTGTGCACGGCGGCGGCGGGCGGAAGTTATCGCGTAGAGGGCAGCGCAGCCGTGTGCATCAACGGTCAGCCCGGATATGTGTTTGAAACGGAACTGGGCGCCTTTGCCTCGGTGACCTTCCGCTACGGCATGGCCATCCGCCCGGAAGCAGTCACTGCCCAACAAGCCGTGCAGGAAGTGCTGGCCATGGAGGATCCCTTCCTCTATAATGAGCAGCAGTTCAACCGCTGGTTTGACACCTATGTTCCCCGGCTGGAAACGGACAACACCGATATGCTCAAGGTGTATTACTATCGCTGGTATGTGGTGTACCACAGCATCCATAACCCGTCGGAAATCATCCCTGAGCACAAGATTCCCCGCTCCTGCATCTATGAATCCCGCTACGGCGGATGGTACGGTGGGCCGATTGGCCTCCCGGTGCCCTGGCAGATAGAGGAAGCCAAGTGGATGCGCCAGCCGGAATTCCTGATGGATCACATGACCAACTGGATGGAAGGACGGGTGAAATACCAGGATTACATTCAGTTCTCGCCCTGGGCCATCTGGCACGCCTATCAGCATCACCCCGACAAGCAGTGGCTGGAGGAGAATTACGACAACCTCTGCGCCTACATGAAGAAGATCGTCGATCTTTCCGACCCACAGCCGGCGATCACCGTGGGCAGCTGGGACACCGGCGCAGAATATCAGCCGGCGTTTTATCAGCACACCGATCTGCTCACCGGCGAAAAGTGGGACTGGCTGTGCGACATCGAGGGCCACAACGTGTTCCCCCACAAGCCGGTGTCCCGGCTGTACCGGCTGGACGAGCAGACTTTCAACATCCTGTCCCTCCGGGGCTGCAGTGCGCTGGCGGAAGAAATCGGCAAAACGGAGGATGCTGAAACCTTCCGCAGGGCGGCGGACCACCTGGCCCGCATCATGCTGGAAAGCCACTGGCACGGGGAAGACGGCATCTTCTACGACAGGGAACTGGTCAAGGGGCTGATGTGTGATGAGGCCGCCTGTTACGACGCCTTTGCGCCCTTCATGGACGGCGTGGCGGATGAAACCTACCATGCCGCCTTCGACAAACTGGACGACCCGGACTGGTTCGGCACCGACTTCGGCGCTACCTCTGTGGCGAAGAATTGCATCATGTACTGGCCGGACAACAGCCTCATTGGCCCGGTGATGGTCTCTCTGCAGAAACCCCACCCCTACGGCTGCTGCTGGAACGGCCCTGTGTGGGTGTATGCCAACAGCATTGTGGCGGAAGGCCTGGGCCATGCAGCGGCAAAGAAGCCGGAATTGCGTCCCAAGTGGATGAAACTCTTCTCCGGCCTGACGGAACTCCACTTTCCCTACGGCGACCGCTCCACGCCCCTGGTGGTGGAAAAGTACCGCCCCGATGACGGCGCCCCGGCGTCCATCATCAACGACTACTTCCATTCCAGTTGGATCAACCCCTTCATCCAGTATTATCTGGGCGTCCGGGTGGAAAAGGGCGAAGTGGTGTTCGATCCCTTCACAGATGATGAATTCACCCTCAGCGGCGTGACCATTGCCGGGAAGAACTACACCTTCCGCCAGTGGAAGGATGATGACGGCGTGATCCGGCGCTGCTGTCAGGCGGAATAACCATAGGAAAACAAAAGACAGGATCTGGTGCTGAAAAGGCCTCGGATCCTGTTTTTATAGATTACAATGAAAACCCCCTGTCGATTGCTCGGCAGGGGGAGGAGGGGTCCGGGAAGGCACTCGTTCAACCTGCCCGGGAGGAGAATTGCTTACTGGGCGTCAGTGCCGGTTGCCAGGTCGGTGGGAGTCACAGCACCCGTGAAGCCTTCGGGGGCAACTTCGGGATTCTGTGCGAACCAGCGATCACGGAAGAAGTTGAACTTCTCGCGCAGGCTGTCGGCCACGTCAGAGGGAGAAACTTCGCCGGCGGCAAACCTGTTCTGCAGGTTTTCCACGTTGAAGTACTGCACGTTGCAGTCCTGGAAACCGGGAGCATGAGGAGCAGCCATAGGCATGGTGGGCTTAGAGTACATGAAGAAATTCTTCAAAGCAGGATCGGCGCAATCGATGGCATGCTGCTTCACTTCTGCATCGTCGATCATGGGCAGGCTGATCTGGAGCACTTCTTCGTCATGGAACCACTGGTTGCGGAGCATGGTGGCTTCCTTGCCCCAAGTCATCCATTTGGCCAGCAGCCAGGCTTCGTCAGGATGTTCGCAGCTGGCAGCGATGCAGGCGAAGAACATGTTGTCCATGGCAGCTTCGTGGGGAGTGGGCACGGGGTAAACTTCGAATTCGCAGCCCAGCTCTGCAGCCAGAGTGCCGTCGATGTACTGGGTGCCGCCCCACAGCAGGTCGCCCGCGTTCATGCAGGCATGGCCAACATTGAAGAGCTGAACGTTGGGATCACCGAACAGGGCTTCCTTTTCCGGGCCGACAAAGCCGTCGGAGACGCGGGTCAGGCGCCATTCAGCGAACATTTCTTCCGTTTCGATATACAGGTCGCCCACGGTGTAGGATTCGCCGTCCCAGCCGTACATGGGGATGAAGGCGTCACAGGTCGTGGCGTTGCCGTAGCCGGTAACCATGTCTTCGGGATGGTTCAGTTCCAAGGCCAGATCCTTAAATTCTTCCCAGGACCAGGTGTATTCGGGCATGGGCACGTTGTACTGGTCAAACAGGGTCTTGTTGATGAGCATCATGTAGGGACGGCTCTGAGCGGGGACGGAGTAACGCTTGCCGGCGATCAAATTGGCATCCAGGATGCTGTCATGGATCAGAGCGGCGTCGGGATCTTCAGCGTAGTACTTGTCCAGGTTGATGCACCATTCGTTGCCAACAGCGTCAGTGACACGGGTCACCCAGAACACGTCGGGCAGATCCTGGGTGGAAGCCAGGTTGCCGATGGCGGTGTCATAGCCGGTGTTGAGGAAACCGGGGGCCAGATCGATGATCTCGACCTTGATGTTGGGGTACTGCTTCATGAACTGATCGGCCAGAGCCATGGTCAGTTCCAGATCCTCGCCGCAATCGGCGTAGGTCAGGGTGATTTCTTCCGTGGTGGGAACGATTTCCGCCAGGGAAGCAGTGATGCTGAACACCATCAGCAGGGCCAGGACCAGAGAAACCAGCTTTTTCATTTGGAGAGCCTCCTTTATATATTTCCCTTCACCCATGAAGGGGAATGAACTGAAGTTGTCAACCAGTGGCAACTGGTTTTCTTGCTTCCATTTTACCATGGTGGAGGCCTCTGTCAAGCGGGTTTTGGAAAAATAGCAAGTTCTGTCTCGAGTTGTGCGACTTATGTCTTGCCTGCGTAATTGACAATGCAATCTGGTAAATTCCAATACCGGTTAATACAAAATGGGCGATTTTTCCTGTTTCTGCAGGGCGATGAATTGCCTTTTTCTTGCTGCGCTGTCAGAGGCTGTGATTTTCCCTCTTGACAACGCCGTTTTTTCTGATTTGACACAAAGATGAACAATCGGGGAAACCTGCTTCCCAATTGGGAAAAATGGGCGTTTGATTCGGCAAATTCGCTGTCAAATTCTTCCTTCCTGCGGGCGGTTTTTGACGGCTGAGAAGGGGAGAATCGCCCCTGTCAAAAAGAAATTTAAAAAACAAAAAAGGCATTGACTTTTCGCAATGGGTAGTGTATCATGACGGCGAAATTACATGGCCCGTAAACTTAACAAATCCTTATCCTCAAAGAAAGGGATGACCTTATGAAGACCTATACCTTCCGGGATGCGCCGCTGTACGTGTTTGGCGCACCTTTGTTCCAGAAAACCGGCATTTTTCACCGCCTGCCGGAGGACGTGGTGAAGCAGCTCCCTCCTTGCTACACCGAGTGGATCATCAGCCGCCGTGTGCCCGGCGCCCGCCTGTGCTTCCGCACCGACGCTCAGGAAATCACCCTGCGCATCTCCTATGAAACCATGTCCCTGGACCTGGGAATGTCCATGTATGCGGCTCAGGGCGCCAACGTGTTTGTCGGCCCCCGCAAGGAAATGCGCTATCTGGGCGTGGTCGCCCCGCAGAATTATGACGTGCGGGAAGCCACCGGCACCTTCAATAAGAAGAATGCCGACATGGAAGATGTGACCATCTACCTGCCCCGCAACGAGGTGCTGACCAACGTGGAAGTCATCCTTCCCGATGAAGCCAGGGTGGAAGCCCCCACGCCCTACACCCATTCCACGCCTATCCTCTTTTACGGCAACTCCGTCACCGAAGGCGGATGCTGCTCCAAGCCCTCTCTGGCGTATACGGCGCTTGTGTCCCGCTGGCTGGACTCCGATTTCATCAACTTCGGCTTCTCCGGCGCTGCCAACGGCGAACTGGCCATGGCGGATCACATCAACACCATTGACAAGTCGGTGCTGGTGATGGACTACGACTACAACGCCCCTGACGCAGAGCATCTGCGCCGCACCCATGCGCCCTTCTTCCGCCGCATCCGTGAGAAAAACCCCACGCTGCCGGTGATCTTCATGAGCGCCTCCAACGTGGGCTGGTGCCCCGATGACGTGGAGCGCCGGGAAGTGATTCTGGAAACCTACAATGCCGCCAGGGCTGCCGGGGACGAGAATGTGTACTTCATCAACGGCGCCGACCTGTGGCGCCCCGGCGATCCCGCCGACTGCAACAGCGACTGCTGCCATCCCCATGACCTGGGTATGTTCCGCACCGCACAGGTGTTGTATCCTGTACTGGACAAGATCCTCAACAAGTAAGCAAATCAACCGGCATACATATTAAGGAGGAAACACCATGTCTCAGAACAAGTACACCCCCGATTATACTTCTATGTGGTGGTGGGACAACTACGCCCAGGAAATCCGCATCGAACTTCGCCAGACCCTGGACGAAGGCAAGGACGTGGAAAAGTACCGTGATCTGGTGGAAGCGGTGAGCAAACTGGAAAACAACTGGGAAAAGAATCGCATCGCCGATCAGATCTTCTCCCTGTTCCAGAAGGCCCCCATGCGGGAAGGCTATCCCTATCAGGAGCCCGACGAACTGGAAGCCATCCGTGCCCTGTGCAAGCCCATCGAATTGCCCCAGCGGGACATTCCCGATGATGAGACCCTCCGCAAGAAGATGGAAGGCGCCTGGCTGGGCCGCATCTGCGGCTGCCTGCTGGGCAAGCCCCTGGAGGGCATCCGCACCGATGAACTCCACGCCCTGCTCAAGAAGACCGGCAACTGGCCCATGCACCGCTATATGCTCTCCACTGATCTGACGGAGGAGAACGTCAAGGGCAACCGCTTCACCGTTCATCGCAACACCTGCGGCGACACCGTGACCCGCGGCCCCGTGGATGACGACACCAACTACACGGCTCTTGCCCAGTTCCTTATCGAGGAGCACGGCCGCAATTTCACTCCCTCCGATGTGGCGGGCGTGTGGCAGACCCAGCAGCCCCGCAGCGCCTACTGCACTGCCGAGCGTGTAGCCTACCTCAACTTCACCCGTGGCTATCAGCCGCCTCTGAGCGGCTCCTATCAGAACGTGTTTCGTGAGTACATCGGCGCCCAGATTCGTGGCGATTACTTCGGCTACATCTGCCCCGGCGATCCTCACACCGCTGCTGAATACGGCTGGCGTGACGCCTGCATTTCTCATGTGAAGAACGGCATCTACGGCGAAATGTACATCGCCGCCATGAATGCCCGTGCGGCGGTGGAATCAAGCGCCGACGCCATCGAGGACATCATCCGCTGCGGCATGGCGGAAATCCCCGCCACTTCCCGCCTGTATGAGTCCATCCAGCACGTCCTGGACCTGTATCATCAGGGTGTGAGCGCCGATGACTGCTTTGCGGACATCCACGCTACCTGGAATGAGGCTGATGGCTATGACTGGTGCCACACCATCTCCAATGCCATGATCGTCACGGCGGCGCTGCTCTATGGCGGCGGTGACTTCGGCAAGTCCATGTGCATGGCGGTGCAGGCCTGCTTCGACACCGACTGCAACGGCGCCACCGTCGGCTCCATCGTGGGTATGCTGGTGGGCTCCGATGCCATCGGCGAAGAGTGGACCGGCCCTGTCAACGGCTGTGTGGAAACCTCCCTCCTGCCTGTGGGCGTGCTCCACGTGGACAAGGCCGTTGAAATGACCATGAAGCACATCAAGGCGTGATGAAGAGCAGGGGAGTCCCCGCCTGGACAGTCACGTTACACCTATACTCCTGTATTCCGTTTCATTCCTCATTCAGTATCCCCGGATGCCGGGCGGCATCCTTACTATACTCTGAAAACACATGAAACAAAGGAGTGACCCTCAATGGCTAAGTATCGCATGGCCCTCATCGGCTTTGGCGGCATGGCCGGCTGGCACACAGAAAACGTGCGGCAAAAGATCAAGGATATCGAAGTGGTTGGTGCTTACGATATCCGCCCCGAAGCCCTCGAAACGGCGAAGGAACGGGGCCTGAAGGCGTATGAGACGCTGGAAGAACTGCTCAGCGATGAGACCATCGATCTGGTGACCGTCGCCACCCCCAACAACTTCCACAAGGAACTGTCCATTGCCGCCCTTAGGGCCGGCAAGCACGTCCTGTGCGAAAAGCCGGTGACCATGAATGCCGCCGAGCTGGAAGAGATCATGGCCGTGCAGAAGGAAACGGGCAAGATCTTCACTATTCATCAGAATCGCCGCTGGGACCGGGATTTCCTCGTGGCCAAACTGAGCAAGGAACAGGGTCTGCTGGGCGATGTGTACATGGTGGAAAGCAAGGTGCAGGGCTCCCGCCAGTCCCTTCACGGCTGGCGCGGCTATGCCGTCAACGGCGGCGGTATGCTCTACGACTGGGGCGTGCACCTGCTGGATCAGGCGCTGCAGATGTTTGGCGATGAAAAGGTCGTCAGCGTGGGCGCCCATCTGTGCAAGGTCTTTGCCAATGAGGTGGACGACAACAACAAGCTGTTCCTCCGCTTTGAAAAGGGCGCATCCTATGAGATTGAAATCACCACCAACTGCCTGATCAACAGCCCCCGCTGGCACATTCAGGGTACGGGCGGCACCCTGGAGATCAACGAGTGGTCCGGCAACGGCACCCTGCGCCGCCTGAAGGAAAATGCGGAGATGACCTGGTCTGATGACATCGTCTACACGGCTGCCGGCCCCACCCGCACCATGGCGCCCCGTCCGGAATACACCATGGAAGAAGTGCCGCTGCCGAAAAGCACTGGTGAATGGAGCCAGTGCTACGAAAACATCGTTGCCGTCATGGACGGCAGGGAAGAACTGTTCATCAAGCCTGAACAGGCCCTGCGTGTGATGAAGGTCATCGACCTGATGTTTGTGGCTGATAAGGAAAACCGCAGCATTGCCTGCGAAATCTGATATACGGGAGGATTCAGCAATGAAGAAGGCATGGATTGTCAAGGGCGGCTGGGATGGCCATGAGCCCGACAAGGTATCGGAACGCTTTGCCCGCATTCTCCGCAACGAAGGCTTTGAGGTGACCATTTTTGATTCCCTCTCTGCGCTGGAGAACTTCGATGAACTCAAGGAAATCGACCTGCTGGTGCCAGCGTGGACCGGCGGCGCCCTGAACTGGGAGCAGAACTTCTGCGCTGCCAATGCGGTGGGCCGCTACGGCGTGGGCCTGGCTGGCTGCCACGGCGGTATGTGCGACGCCTTCCGCACGGAAACGGAATGGCAGTTCATGACCGGCGGACAGTGGGTGTCCCATCCCGGCGGCGACGGCGTGAAGTACACCGTCAACATCTGCACTTCGTCTTCCCCCCTGGTGGAGGGCATCAAGGACTTTGAAGTCTGCTCCGAGCAGTATTACGTCCATGTGGACCCTGCCATCGAAGTGCTGGCCACCACCCGTTTCCCGCTGGTGAACTACTTCCACGCCTCCAACGGCCCTGTGGATGTGCCGGTGGTGTGGACAAAGCGCTGGGGTCACGGCCGCGTGTTCTACAATTCCCTGGGCCATCACGACGATGTGTTCGACATTCCCGAGGCAGAGGAACTGATGCGCCGCGGTATGCTCTGGGCGGCTGAAAGCAAGACCATCTTCCGGGAAAACAACCTTGATCCCGAACAGTATGTCAACAATGCAAAAATGTATTGATGGAGGATGCAAGCATGAAACGCATGAAAATCGGTATTGTCGGCTGCGGTAATATCAGCGGCATCTATCTGACGAACTTCACCCAAAAGTTCCGCCGTGCCGTGGAAGTGGTGGCGGTTTGCGACCTGATCCCCGAGCGTGCCCTCAAGGCCCAGGAAACCTATAAGATTCCCAAGGCGTATTTCACTGACGAAGAGGTCATGGCGGATGAGGAGATCGAACTGATCGTGAACCTGACCACGCCGGATCAGCATTGCCTGGTGAACACCATGGCGCTCAATGCCGGCAAGCACGCTTATTGCGAAAAGCCTCTGGCGATCAACCGCGAAGACGGCGAGAAGCAGGTGGCGCTGGCCAAGGAAAAGGGCCTGATGCTGGGCGGTGCGCCGGATACCTTCCTGGGCGCTGGTATCCAGACCTGCATAAAGCTCATAGAGGACGGCTGGATCGGCGAGGTCGTCGCTGCCAATGCCTCCATGCGTAATCATGGTCATGAGAGTTGGCATCCCGACCCCGGTTTCTATTACAAGGTGGGCGGCGGTCCCATGTTCGACATGGGTCCGTACTACCTCACGGCGCTGATCAACCTGATCGGCCCCGTGAAGTCTGTCACTGCCTGCACCAACATCACTTTCCCCCAGCGCAAGATCACTTCCGAGCCTCTCAATGGCACCATGATCGACGTGGAAGTGCCCACCCATATCGCCGGCGTCATGCGCTTTGAAAACGGCGCCATTGCCACGCTGACGACCTCCTTTGACTGCTATGATGATCGCTGGGCGACCGTCGAGGTGTTCGGCTCCCGTGGCTCGCTGCTCATTCCTGATCCCAACGAATTCGGCGGTCCCGTCAAGATTCTCCGTCCCGGCATCAGCAAGTATGAAGAAGTTCCCATCATGGGTACTTATTGGGACAACAGCCGCGGCCTGGGCGTGGTGGAAATGTGCGAAGCCCTGCAGGAGGGACGTATGCCTCGCTGCAGCTATGAGCAGACCTTCCATGTGCTTGACCTGATGTGCGCCTTCCACGAGGCGTCTGACTGCGGGCATGAGGTGGAACTCCGCAAGGGCTATCAGTCCCGGAAGACCCTGGAACTGGGCAAGGTGTATTAACCACCAGGGGCGCTGCCCCTGCACCCCTTTCGCGGGGCTTTGCCCCGCACCCCACCAAAGGGCTTTGCCCTTTGGAATCCCAATCGGGGGCGCTGCCCCCGATACCCCCGCAAGGGCCATTGGCCCTTGACCCATTACCCCAAGCCCAAGGGCTTGGGGGATTTTATTTGAGTTGAATTTTCTCGTTGAATTTTGCTGTTATACAAGGTGGGGTTTCGCCCTCACGGGCGACCAAAGGGCTTTCCGATCGCCCTTTGGAAACCTTCGGATGCAAGTAGTCTTATTTGGCCCTTGACCCATCACCCCAAGCCCAAGGGCTTGGGGGATTGTTTATGTGTGGGTTTTTTCTTTCGAACTGTGCTTTTGTGCAAGGCAGGGTTTCGCCCTCACGGGCGACCAAAGGGCTTTCCGATCGGTCCGCCTACGCTTCGCTCCGGAAACTCGCCTTCGGCGACTGCCCACTGGGCAGTTCGTTTCCTTTGGAAACCTTCGGATGCAAGTAGTCTTATTTGGCCCTTGACTCATCACTCCAAGCCCTGATGGGCTTGGGGGATTTTTTGTTAAGGGGATTTTCCTTTGTTTATTGTTCGGACAAGTAACAACGGAGGGGACTCCGAAGGGGTCCAGGGGGCGACCGGAAAGCCCCCTGGTAGCCCCGGCAAAGACAAGACCGAATATAAGACAACTCTAAAAAAAGAAATCCCCGGAAATCCATCAGGATTTCCGGGTGATGGGTCAAGGGGCGATGCCCCTTGCGGGGGTGTTGGGGGCAGCGCCCCAACTGGGGTGCGGGGCAACGCCCCGCTGAAGGGTCAAGGGTCGAAGACCCTTGCGGGGGTGTTGGGGGCAGTGCCCCCAACAGGGGGTCCAGGGGGCATAGCCCCCTGGTGGGGTGCGGGGCAAAGACCTTTGGTAGGGTGCAGGGGCGGAGCCCCTGCTTACCCACGAATCACGGCGTTGTGCTTTTCAGCAGCAGCCTTCAGGATCTTTTCCATCGCCTTGGAGATCTCCGCATCCGTCAGGGTGCGGTCAGCACCACGGAAGACAAAGGAGAACGCCACGGACTTCTTGTTTTCACCCAGCTGGGCGGAGCGATACACGTCAAACATCTTCGCATCTTCCAGCATCGCACCGCCAGCCTTAGCCATGTCCGCCATCAGCGGGCCCACCTGCGTGCTCTCGTCCATCACCAGAGACAGGTCACGGGTCACAGCAGGGTAGCGGGGCATGGGCTTCACAGCGCCCATGGGCTTGCGCAGAAGTGCCACTGCGGCCAGATTGACCTCCGCAATGATCGCCCGGCTGGGCATATCAAACTTCTCCCGCACATCGGGATGCACTTCACCAATGGTGCACACTACCGTTTCGCCGCAGGTGAGAGTAGCGCAGCGGCCGGGGTGATGATAGGGCTCGGCGCCGGCGGTGATCTGGCAGGTGATGCCCAGATGCTCAAGCAGCCGTTCCACCACGCCACGCAGAGCGAAGAAATCAGCATTCTTGCCATACATGCCCAGGCTCAGCCACTGGGTCTCGGTGGGCAGGTTTTCTTCCGTGCGGTTGAGGGGATCAAAGGTCGCCGCCACTTCGTACAGGCGGGCGTCCTCGTTGCCGTGATTCATGTTCAGCGCCAGCGTGGAGAGCATATCAGGCGCCAGCGTGGTGCGCATCACGGAGGTGTCCTCGCCCAGAGGATTGCGGATGGCCAGGGTGTTCAGGCGGGCGTCGCCTTCAGGCAGGCCCAGCTTTTCAATCTGCTTGGGGCTGACAAAGGAGAACTTCATGATCTCATAGAAGCCCATGCCGGTGAGCACACGGCTGATTTCATCCTTCAGGCGCATCCGGTCAGAGCGGCCGCCGGGGGTGGTGTCGCCCCGCAGCAGCGTGCCGGGGATGTGGCTGTAGCCGTAGACGCGCAGGGCCTCTTCGGACAGATCCGCTTCGCCTTCCACGTCCTGACGATAATCGGGCACGGTGACGGTGAGGGTGTCGCCGTCACGCTCCACGCCAAAGTGCAGGTCCTTGAGGATGCGCACGATGTCGTCAGCGGGAATGTCCACGCCGGTGCGGCGGGCAATGCGCTGGCAGGAAGCAGTGATGACCTTTTCCTCGGCGGGATTGGGATACAGATCGATCACACCGGGCACCACATCGCCGGCGTCCAGTTCGTTGATCATCTGGCAGGCACGATTCATGGCTTCTTCCACCGTCTTGACGGACACGCCCTTTTCAAACCGGCCGGAGGACTCGGTGCGGATGCCCAGCGCACGGCTGGTGACACGGGTGGCGGCCCTGTCAAACACGGCGCACTCGAACATCATGGTGTGGGTCTTTTCGGTGATTTCGGATTCCTCGCCGCCCATCACGCCGGCCACGCAGGCAGGCTTGACAGCGTCGCAGATGACCAGCTGACCGGGGGTCAGGTCGTGCTGCTTGCCGTCCAGGGTGGTGATGTGCTCGCCTTCCACCGCACGGCGGACAATAATGTGGTTGCCTTCCACCATATCCAGGTCAAAGGCGTGCATGGGGTGGCCCGTCTCCAGCATGATGAAGTTGGTGATGTCCACCACATTGTTGATGGAGCGCATTCCGGCGCCGTTCAGATACTTCCTAAGCCACATAGGGGAGGGGGCCACACGGACATTCTTGACCACCCGGGCCATATAGCGGGGGCACAGGTCGCTGTCCAGCACTTCCACCTTCACATGGTCGTGGATGTCGCCGTCTGCTTCCTTGACGGTGATTTCGGGCTTGTTGAACTGGGTGCCCAGCGCCACAGCCGTTTCCCGGGCGATGCCCCAGACGCTCAGGCAATCGGGGCGGTTGGCCAGCACTTCAAAGTCCATCACGGTATCGTCAATGCCCAGAATCGGCTTGACGTCGCTGCCCACGGGGTATTCTTCGTTGAAAATCAGCAGGCCTTCCTTGCCCACATGGGGATACAGTTCCACCGGCACGCCCAGCTCGTCGCCGCCGCAGAGCATACCTTCGCTGGCCACGCCACGGAGCTTGCCCTTCTTGATCTTGATGCCGCCGGGCAGCGTGGCGCCAATCTTGGCCACGGGCACCAGAATGCCCTCCTTGCAGTTGGGAGCGCCGCAGACGATGTTCAGCGGCACTTCTTCGCCCACATCCACGGTGGTCACGTGCAGGTGATCGGAATCGGGGTGATCCTCGCAGGTCAGCACACGGCCCACCACAACGCCCTGCACCTCATGACCGACTTCTTCGTAGCCTTCCACGCCGTTGCCGATCATGATCATCTTGTCCTGATAGACTTGAGCATCCACTGGGATGGACGCATACTGATCAATCCATTGCATAGGGATTTTCATTGGAAATGTCCCTCCTTACTTTCCTTATGAATTACTTGAACTGGCTCAGGAAACGCACGTCGCCTTCGTACAGCAGGCGCATATCCGGCACCTTGTAGCGCTGCATGGCGATGCGCTCCAGGCCGATGCCGAAAGCGAAGCCGCTGTAGCGGGTGGAGTCAATGCCACACATTTCCAGCACCTTGGGGTTGACCATGCCGCAGCCCAGCACTTCGATCCAGCCGGTGCCCTTGCACACACGGCAGCCCTTGCCGTGGCAGGCCACGCAGGTCAGGTCCACTTCGGCGGAAGGCTCCGTGAAGGGGAAGAAAGAGGGACGGAAGCGGGTGGTGATGCCCTTGCCGTAAAGGCGCTCCGCAAAGGCGTTGAGAGTGCCTCGCAGGTCAGCCATGGTCACGTCCTCGTCAATCACCAAGCCTTCCAGCTGGTGGAACACGGGGCTGTGAGTGGCGTCCACTTCATCGGCACGGTACACACGGCCGGGGCAGATGATGCGGATGGGGGGCTTGCGGGAGAGCATGGTGCGCGCCTGCATGGGGGAAGTATGGGTGCGCAGCACGATGTTGTCGTCGATATAGAAGGTGTCCTGGGCATCCCGGGCAGGGTGATTCTGTGGAATGTTCAGCAGCTCAAAGTTGAAGTGATCCAGTTCGACTTCGGGGCCTTCCACCACTTCAAATCCCATGCCGGTGAAGCAGTCCACCACTTCATTGAGGGCCAGGGTGAGGGGATGCTCGCTGCCCAGCAGGGGAGCGGGCACAGGCTGGGTGACGTCGATGGTCTCGCTCATGAGCGCTTTTTGACGGTCACGGGCCTTGATTTTAGCCTGACGGGCGTCAAGCTGAGCGGTGAGGGCTTCCCGGGCTTCATTGATGAGCTGACCCGCCTGGGGCCGCTCTTCGGGGGACAACTGTCCCATGCCGCGCAGGAGCGCCGTCAGTTCGCCCTTCTTGCCCAGCACCTTCACCCGCAGGGCGTCCAGCGCCTGCATGGAATCCACCTGGGCCAGTTCATTGTCAACCAGCTGGTGGATCTGTGCGATCTTTTCCTTCATGTCCATGAAAATACCATCCTTTCGGGATTGATTTCGTTTTTTTAGTCCACGCCACAAAAAAAGCCTTCCTCCCTGTCTGTCAGGGACGAAAGCAACCTGCCGCGTGTTACCACCCTTGCTTCCGCACGGCTAATCATGAAAAATCAGGAGTAGCGATGCGCTCACTGCCTGTAACGGAGGCTGATCCGTCGGGGCCTACTGGATGCAAGCATCGTTAAGCCTCGCAGCTCGGGAGGGAATTTCCGGACGATGCGTCAGGATGCTTGCAGCGTTTGCATCCCTCTCTGAGGCGCAGCGTACTTCCGGCATTGTTCTCCGTCGTCGCCTTTGAAGTATGGCAGCATTATACCACGCTTTTTGTGTTCTGGCAAGGGTTTTTCGCTGAAAAAAGGCGAATCCCTCCGGCGGACATTCAGCGGCTGAAATCACTCCCGTCAGAGATAGAAAAAACATTAAAAACGCAGGATTGCTCTTGTATTCAGTATTTCCTGCGTGTAAAATATCCCTGTTGAAACAGGCACGGAGGCGTTTCTCCGTGATATGCCTGATTTGAAAGGAGTTTTCACCATGTCTTATGCTCAGCGTGTGCTGGAACAGCTCAAGGTTCGCTATGCCCATGAACCGGAATATATCCAGGCTGCCACGGAGATTCTCACCACCCTCAAGCCGGTGATAGACCGCAACGAGGAAAAGTACGAAAAGGCGGGTCTGCTGGAACGGTTTGTGGAGCCCGAGCGCATTATTTCCTTCCGTGTGCCGTGGGTGGATGACAGCGGCAAGGTGCAGGTCAACCGTGCCTTCCGTGTGCAGTATAACAGCGCCATCGGCCCCTACAAGGGTGGCATCCGCCTGCATCCCAGCGTGAATCAGTCGATTTTGAAGTTTCTGGGTTTTGAACAGGTGCTGAAAAACAGCCTCACCGGCCTGCCCATCGGCGGCGGCAAGGGCGGCTGCGACTTTGACCCCAAGGGCAAGAGCGACAACGAAGTGATGCGCTTCTGCCAGTCCTTCATGACGGAACTGTACCGCTACATCGGTGCTGACACCGACGTGCCCGCCGGCGACATCGGCACCGGCGCCCGGGAAATCGGCTATATGTACGGCCAGTACAAGCGCCTGACCGGCCTGTATGAAGGCGTGCTGACCGGCAAGGGCCTCACCTACGGCGGCAGCCTGGGCCGCAAGGAAGCCACCGGCTTTGGCCTGTGCTATCTGACCCGTGCCATGATGGAGCGCAACGGCAAGACTGTTTCCGGCAAGACGGTGCTGGTCTCCGGCTCCGGCAATGTGGCCATCTACGCCGCCCAGAAGATCACCGAAATGGGCGCCAAGGTCGTGGCCATGAGCGACTCCAACGGCTACATTTATGACCCCAACGGCGTGAATCTGGACGTGGTCAAGCAGATCAAGGAAGTGGAGCGTGGCCGCATCAAGGAGTACGTAAGTCGTGTTTCCGGCGCCACTTACACCGAGGGCTGCTCCGGCATCTGGACCATTCCCTGCCAGATCGCTCTGCCCTGCGCCACTCAGAATGAAATCAACGAAGCATCCGCCAAGGCGCTGATTGCAGGCGGTGTGGAAGCGGTGGGTGAAGGCGCCAATATGCCTTCCACCATTGAAGCCACCGAGGCCTTCCAGAAGGCGGGCGTGCTGTTTGCCCCCGGCAAGGCAGCCAATGCCGGCGGCGTGGCATGCTCTGCCCTGGAAATGACGCAGAATTCCATGCGTCTGTCCTGGACGGCTGCGGAAGTGGACGAAAAACTGCAGGGCATTATGGTGAACATCTTCAACAAGGTGGATGAAGCCGCTGCTGAATACGCTACCCCCGGTGATTACGTCGCCGGCGCCAACATTGCCGGCTTCCTGAAGGTTGCCGAAGCCATGCTGGCTCAGGGCGCTGTTTGACCAAAGGGCTTTGCCCTTTGGAAACCCTTTGTGGGGCTCTGCCCCACACCCCGACAGGGGCTCCGCCCCTGCACCCCGCAAGGGCCATTGGCCCTTGACCCATCACCCGGAAATCCTGATGGATTTCCGGGGTGTTCTTGTTTTGGGTAGTCTTACGGATTTGGCTTGGCTTTGCTGGAAGAACCAGGGGGCTTTCCGATCGCCCCCTGGACCCCTTCGGATGCAAGTAGTCTTATTTGGCCCTTGACCCATCACCTCGAGCCTTGAAGGCTTGGGGGATTGTTTGTATGTTTTTTTCCATTCAAACTGTGTTGTTATACGAGGTGGGTTTCGCCCTCACGGGCGACCAAAGGGCTTTCCGATCGCCCTTTGGAAACCTTCGGGCCCCCTTCGGATTAAGGGGTATTAGCATGTTTGTTGAGAGAATGGTTTTTTACTTGCGGTAAAGTCTACTTACAAGGATGCAGGCCGAAGGGGTCCAGGGGAAACGAACTGCCCAGTGGGCAGTCGCCGAAGGCGAGTTTCCGGAGCGAAGCGGAGGCGGACCGATCGGAAAGCCCCCTGGTACTTGCGGCAAAACCGTGAAACAGGCATCAGACAAGTATCTCCACAACAGTTCCGGCGTGCGGCGCTCCGTCGCCGCACACGGACTCCATCGGAGCAGCCCCGAAACGGGCCGCCCCTGCGAGGCGCTTGAGGGTAACTCAACCCAATAACCCTCACAAGACCGGGGGAAAGGGGGGAGTCCAGAGGGGGTGTCTCCGGGTGGGATGAATTGAGACACCCCCTCTGGCCCTCTTTGGTTCTTTCTCAGGCCTGAGAAAGAACACCCATCGAATGCTATCACTTGCAAGAAATCATACCCGCTGCACCGCAGGCTCCTCCACCGCCTGACGGCGGAGCCCCCTCCCGGAGGGGGGCTTCTCTTTGTGCCGCCGCACGATTTTTCTCCAAAACAAGTCTTTGTGCGATGTGGGGTTTCGCCCTCACGGGCGACGTCAAGGCCCTTTTGCAGCACCCGCAATCACCTGCACCTGCAAGGCTCCGGGTACAACGGCAAGTCTCCTTGCCCTTCACACGGCGATGGTGGTACCGTCACTGCCTCCCACCTTGTCAGGTACACCTCCGTAAGCACTTCCAACCGCGCGTCAAACACAGGACAATCTGCCGGACAGGAGGGCGTCATCAGCCGCACACTGGGCAGAATCACCAATCGGGTTCGCCAGCCATCCGGTAAGCAACAGGCGCCTCTCAGCGCCACCTGCGTGGTGATGCACGCATTCCCCTTGTGCAGGCATCCGCAGCCATCCCGCACAACGCACTTGAGAGGAATGGCAATCAGCAGCGACGAACACCGCCCGCAGCCGTCATCGGCGGCTTCCCAGTCTGTGGTGTCCGCAGCGCTGACCTGACACAGCGTCAGCGGCGGGGGAAGGTGCTCGGGCAGGCCGGTCACTTCCAGGCACAGGGCGCAATTCTTCTGCCATTGCCTGCCGCTGGAGAGAATACGCCCCATCAGGAAAGCACTGCCCTTGCAGGGCGAAGGCCCAGGCGGGGCGCAGTGCCCGCAGGTGCAGGGCAGCTGGTTTGGGGGAGGAAACATCATGGCATACACCTCCGTTTCCCTTCATGGTATGCAGGGTGAAGAGACACGGTGTGAGCACCATCAAGCCACAAAAAAAGCACAGCCGAAGCTGCGCTGATGGAACGAAAGAAGTTAGTTGAGGGACTCCATGTCGTTTTCGATGGCCACTTCTTCCACGGAGCGGATCGCCCAGCGAGCCACGACCATGCTCAGGTTGTCCTTGCCCACAGCCAGGGTCACGGTGTCGTCCTTGATGGACACGATGGTGCCGTAGATGCCGCCGATGGTGCAGATGCGGTCGTCCTTCTTCAGAGCGGCCAGCATATCCTTGACCTGCTTGTCCTTCTTGCGCTGAGGACGGATCATGAAGAAGTAGAACACCACGAAGATCAGGATCATGGGCAGGAAGGTGCCGATGACCTGCACGACAGCAGCAAAGCCTTCCACGGCGACTTCGCCTTCCGCAGCGGTGGTGGCGGCAGCGTCAGCAACTTCATCAGCCAGGGCAGAACCGACGCCCAGCAGCTTGGTAACAAATTCCATCATGAGAAACTCCTTTCAGGCAGGGGGTGTGCCCTGCGTCCAATGAACTTTTCCCATTATAGCAGACTTTTCCTTTTGTGGCAAGGGGTGAAAACAAGTTCGCTGCAATTTCCCAAAGCGCTTGCAGATCACTTGCAGATCAATGTAAAAACCGCCTCTCCCGCTGGAAAAATGATGACAAATCAGCAAAGATGTGCTATGATATTGCTATGCCCGGATAGAATTACGGGAACGGGAGGCGATCCGAATGAAGAAACTGATTTCTCTTTTGCTTGTTGTGATGATGCTGATTCCGACCTTCGCCATGGCCAGTGGTCTGGATGTGCTGCTGGACTCTGCAACCGGAGAGGACCGGCGCATTACCGGCACGCTGAGCTTTGACGCTTCCGGCATCACGATGATGGCCGGGGAAGAGGCCCCGGAAGAAGGCGCTGCCATGATGCAGATTCTGGAGGAACTCTTCAAGTGTCTGACGGTGGAGTTTTCCTCCCAGCAGGGCGAGGCCATTCAGGAGAGCATCGCTGTGAAACTCTCTGACGCTGAAATCCTGCGCCTGGATACCATCATGACTGAGGACGAACTGTACCTCAAGACCAATGCCATCGCAGACCAGTGGGTCATCCGCAAGGAGGATATGGACAGGACGCTCCCGGCGGTTATCACGGCGCTGGGAAATGCCTTTGCCACCGGCACCGACCTGACCGACATGAGTGGTACAGAAGCCCTCGTGGAGGAAGAAGCCACTGAAACATCTGGCGCCAACTCTGCCGCTGGCCTGGGCCAGTCCATGCTGTCGAACCTGATGGCTAATCAGCAGGAAGAAGAGCTGGAAGAACAGCCTGCAGAAGAAGAGACGACTGTCCCCTCTGCCCAGGCGGGCCCCGGCGCTGCTTATGGCCTGGGTATGTCCATGTTTGAAGACCTCTTCGCCACCGGCACCGATGTTTCCGCTGACCCGATGGAGATCGACCTGACCGAACTGCAGGATTTCTTTGCCCGGATGCAGACCAAAATGCAGGTCACCGAGGACTTCCTCCAGCCTGAAGGCTGCGACAAGGCTGCCTATGCCTACACCATGGTGCTGACCCAGGATGATCTGCTGGCCTTTGTTGATGTGCTGGAAAAGACGCTGCAGTCCATGCCCATGATGGCGGCGCTGCAGGCGGAAATGGGCGGCGTGGACTTCGTGCAGGAGTTCGCGGCTTACCTCCGGGAAACCTTTGCGGAACTGGACGGCGACTATACCATCGTCGAGTATTTTGACGATCAGGGCGAAACGGTCCATTTCAGCATGGATTTCACCTATTCTCCCGTCGTTACAGAAGTCGGCACGCTGGTGACCTATGGCCGCCTCACTGACGGCGATGTGATCTGCCACACCGGCTCTCTGCTGATCACCGCCACGGATACCACAGGCGCAATGCTTCCCGTGGACAATGAAATCACCCTGGAAGCCTACGAAATGGAAGACCGCCTTGAGGCATATCTGATGTCCAAAACGGACGGCGAGCCCATCAAGGGGATGCTGATTCAGTATCAGGAGCAGGAGCAGAACGACCGGCAGAACCTCCTCATTCAGCTGGAAGACCTGGTGCTGGGCGAGGTCGTCAGCCAGATCGTCCTGGGCCATGTGCTCACCGAGGATGGCGACGTGTACGAAGCCGCTGTGCTGGATGCCGCCGGCACCATGGTGGGCGTCACGCTGCTGGTGAACGAGCAGGAAGCGGACGGAACGTACAATGACCTCTACGGCCTGCAGATCTGGCAGGCGTTTGAGAACGAGATCACCACGGCTGTGGGCAGCGACGTGATCATCAACACGGTGGTGGACGGCGAGGACTACCAGCAGACCATTCAGGCGGACGTCAATATGATGGGTCAGTCCGTGATGAGCGTCAAGGTGGATTACGCCACGGAAGAGCCTGTGCCCGTTGCCATTCCCTCCGACGCCATTGACCTGGGCGCCATGACCCAGGAGGAACTCAACGACTACTTCGCCGGCAAGAGCGAAGACCTGGCTCTGTGGATGGCAGAGGTGATGACCAAGCTGCCTCCGGAGCTGCTGATGATGCTGATGTTCGGCGGAATGATGTAATACCTTATCCGGGAGGGCGATGCCTTCCCGGTTTTTCTTATGCATAAATTCAGGAAATCTTTGCATTTCTTCAGAAACTGTGGTATACTATCTCACAATGGGACGATTATGCCCAGCCTTTTGTGCTGCCCTGACGTCGTGTCCGCCGCTGTCAGTGCGTCCCTGTTGGAAGCGGACGCCCTGTAAATTCGACAAGGAGTGATCATCTGTGTCCGGTGACCCATGGGGAGGTCCCCTAATCCTTCAGCTGGTGCTGATTCTCATCAACGGTTGGTTTGCCGCTACGGAAGTGGCGGTGCTGTCCCTCAATGAAGCCAAACTGCGCCATGACGCCGAGGAAGGCGATGCAGCCTCCGAAAAACTGCTGCGCCTGTCGGAAATGCCCAACAAGTTCCTGTCCACCATTCAGGTGTGCATCACCCTGGCGGGCTTCCTGGGCTCGGCCTTTGCGGCGGAATCCTTCGCAGGCCGTCTGGCGGCTGTAACGCATCTGCCGGAAACCCTCTGCGTGGTGCTGATTACCCTCGTGCTTTCTTACTTCACGCTGGTGCTGGGCGAACTGGTGCCCAAACGTCTGGCGATGCAGCACCCCGAAAAGGTGGCCAAGGCGGCCATGGGCGTGCTTTCTGTCTGTGCGCTGATTTTCAAGCCTGTGGTGTGGCTGCTGTCTGTGAGCACCAACGCTATCCTGCGGCTGGTAGGCGTTGATCCCAACGCTGAAACGGAAGAGGTCACGGAAGAAGAAATCCGCATGATGGTGGATATGGGCGGCGAAACCGGCGCCATCGAAGAGACCGAGAAGGAAATGATCGAGAACATCTTCGAGTTCAACAACAGGACGGCGGAAGATGTGATGACCCACCGCACGGATGTGACCAGCATCTGGGTGGAAGACGATAACGAGACCATCCTCAACACCATCAGGGAAACAGGCCTGAGCCGCTTCCCGGTGTACGATGAGGACATGGATGACATCATCGGCACCCTCAATACCCGCGTGTTCCTCATGAATGCCATTGCGGAAAATCCCAAGCCCCTCAGGGAACTGGTGCATGAAGCCTACTTCGTGCCGGAGACCGTGCAGGCGGACCAGCTTTTCCGCAATATGCAGATGAAGAAAATCCACATGGCCATCGTGCTGGACGAGTACGGCGGCGTGAGCGGCCTTGTGACCATGGAAGACCTGCTGGAAGAGATCGTGGGCAACATCTACGATGAGTTTGATCCTCAGGCGGAAGCCGAGATCACCCGTGTTAATGATGACTGGTGGCGCATCAGCGGCGCTGCGGCGCTGGAGGATGTGTCCGACGCCCTGGACATCGAACTTCCTCTGGAGGAAGGCTTCGACACTCTGGGTGGCCTGATCTTCAGCCAGTTCACCACCATCCCCCAGGATGGCAGCCAGCCGGAACTGACCGCCTTTGGCATGAATATCCGGGTGGAAAAGATCGAGGATCACCGGGTGGAATTCGCCCTGGTGTCCAAACTCCCCGAGGATGACGGGGAGGACAAAGAAGAGGATGAAGACACAGATGACTGAGCATCAGCCTGAGATCCAGGAGAAGTTTTTTGAAACCACCGGTCTGGTGGACGCCGCTTATCTGGAGACGCTCTCTGCTTACCTGACCAGCAAGGGCAGCAAGTGGATTCGTCTGGTGATGACCCTGGCGATTTCCGCCGTGATGGTGATTATCTTCCTCAATAACGGCAACTATTGGCTGCTGGCGGGCGCCGTGGCCTATCCGGCGGTGATGCTTCCCCTGTTTGCCAAGGCCAACCGCCATGTCAGCAAGGCGGAAATCCGGCAGTTCAACAAGGAAAACCCCGAAGGCGGCGTGTGGTTCACCACCTGGTTTACGGAGGATGAAGGCGTGGCCTTCAACCGCAAGGGCAATATCAAAGCGGCCATGCCTTACTTCTACATGAGCCGCCTGATTGAAACGGCGGAGCACTTCACCGTCTTCAACAAAAATCACAGCTACCTGCCTGTGTTCAAAAAGGGCCTGTCCCCCGAGCAGCAGGAAGCCTTCGTGGCCTTCATGAAGGACAAGTGCGTTAACCTCAAGGTCATCAGGGAAGCCAAGTGAATCTCTCCGGCAAAGCAGTCAAAAAGGCTTTGCCGGTTTTTTTACGCCCATGTAAATTCGGGCCGGGATGGGTTGACAATCCAAGCCGGTTGAATTAACATAGAAGAGTGGAATCATGCAGTGTTTTCCTGCCTCAGGCAGGAATGGATATGGAGGCCCCAATATGTTCAGGCATTTATGGAAAAAAACAGCTCTGATGACGGCGCTTTTGCTGGCAATGCTCTTTGCGATGGCATGTGCCCAGGCGGAAGGCGTGACGGTCACTTTCTTCGCCTTTGAGGACCAGAATAATAATGGCACCAAAGGCACTTATGAGGAAATGGCTGCTGGCGTGGAAGTGTCCCTGTGCCTTGAAGACGGCACAGTGGTGCAATCCGGCGTGACCGACCGCAAGGGCGAGGCCTCCATGGAAGGCGTCCCCGAGGGTATGTATGTGGTCAAGACGCTGGCGCCCGAAGGCTACGGCTACGGCGAAAAGGGCACCCGCAATGCCTCTGGCCACAGCATCATGACCAATTCCGTTGAAAGGGAGCAGATAAGCGCCGCCGTTGAAATCAAGGGCAAGACTGTCGAACTGGGCATCGGCGTGATGCGCCTGTGCGAGGTCAAGGGCCTTGTGTGGATGGACGACAACTGCGACGGCATTCGTCAGGATGAAGAAGGCGGACAGTCCGGCGTGGTCATCACCCTGACCGGCACAAAAAACGGTCTTGTGTATGAAACCGTCACCGACGAAACGGGCGCCTTCAGCATCAAGCAAATCAAAAACGGCAGTTACGATATGCGCTACACCCTGCCGGAAGGCACGGTGCTCACCCGTTATTCTGCCACTGGCGGCGATCGCCGCTCCATCCTGACCCAGGAGGGCGCATCCTCCGTGGTGGACGCCATTATTCTGGACGTGGCGGAAGTGATGGACACCTGCCATGTGGGCGTGATGCGTCAGGCGACCTTCACCGGCGTGTGCTTTCTGGACGCCAACGGCAACGGCTTTTATGATGAGGAAGACCTGCCCCTGCCCGGTGTGAAACTCACCGCCATCCGCCAGACCACCGGCAATGAGATTGCCCAGACGTATTCCGGCGAGGATGGCCGCTTCGTGCTGCCCCGGCTGAGGGCCGGCATTTTCAAGGTCAAGGCGCTGCTGCCTGTGGGCATGGCCTACACCGCCGTAACGGAAGACCCCGCCGGCAATCAGTTTGCCGCCCGCCCCGGCCGCAGAGAGCAGACAGTTACCGACATCCGTATCACCGACGGCGCCAATGTGTCCTTCGTGGTGGGTGCAGTGGAGCATGGCTCCATTTCCGGCAATGTGTATTTTGACGATAACTTCACCGCCATCCGGGAAGACGGCGAAAAGGCCGCCAACGGCTTTGCGGTGCAGCTGCTGGACGCTTCCGGCAAGAAGGTGGCAAGTGTTGAAACCAACAAGTCCGGCGCTTATACCTTCGACAGCCTCATCCCCGGCGATTACACCATCTCTGTCACCGCCCGCGCAGGCTATGCCTTCACCAAAAAGGGCGAGGGCAACGTCATCATCAACCGGGGCGCCGGCGAGGGCGCATCTGCCCCCATCACCCTGCACCTGGGCGAGCACATCACCGGTCAGGACATCGGCATGATTCTCCCCGGGCGCATTTCCGGCACCGTGTTTGCCGATGAAAACGACAACGGCGTCATGGACGCCGGCGAAGACGGTCTTGCGGGCACCTTGGTGCGGCTGATGGGCGAGGAGGGCGAGTATTTCTCCGCCTTCATCGGCGAGGACGGCCAGTTCCTGTTTGACGCCGTGATGCCCGGTCGCTATTATCTGCGCTATGAACTGCCTGAAAAGAGCATCTTCGCCCGGGTGAAGCCTCAGGGCAACACCATTTCCGGCGATGAAACCATCGGCACAGGCATTTGGTTTGATTTCACCACCGGCAGCGAAATGACCGCCCCCCTGTGCGGCGGCATGAAGCTGGGCGAAATCACCGGCGTCGCCTTTGCGGATGAAAACGGCAATGCCGCCATGGACGCACAGGAAGCCTTCCTGCCCGGCGTGGTGCTGACCCTGACGCCTGTCAGAGACGATGTGGCCGCCATTCAGGTGGTCACCAGAGAAGACGGCGCCTTTGCCCTCACGGGCCTGCGCCCCGGCCAGTGGACGCTGGAAGTGCAGTATCCCGACGGCTATGTATCCTCCCGCATGAGCAGCGTCACCCTGCCGCTGAAGCACGGTGTGTCCCTGCAGACGGCGAACATGACCATCGACATGGGCCAGTGTTGGCTGGATCAGCCCCTGGGCGGCTCCATCCCTGCGTCCCTCAAGGGCCAGGTGTGGCTGGATGAAAACAACAACGGCGTGATGGAAGATGGCGAGCAGACCCCCGCCGGCGAGACCATCACCATTATCGATCAGACCAACGGCAGCGTGTTTGCTGTCCTGACCACCGACGAAGAAGGCGTCTTTGCTACCGAAGGCCTTGTGCCCGGCAGCTTTGACGTGGTGTATGAATTGGATTCCCGCCACATTGCGCCCAAATCCGGCGACACCACCTTCACAGAAGGCGAAGGCTGCATGGAAGTGCGCAGCATTTCCGTCACCCAGGGCGATGAAGTGCAGGGCCTGACGCTGGGTCTGGTGCGGCTGTCCAGCATGGACGGCAAGGCCTGGGTGGACGACGGCACGCAGGTGACGGCGCTGCCCAACGTGGCGGTCACGCTGACCGACATGGACGGCAACACCCTGCAGGAGACCGTCACCGACGAAACCGGCGCTTATGCCTTCAACGGCCTGCTGCCCGGAATGTATGCCGTTAAGGCCCGGATGCCCAAGGGCATTGTGGTGGTGGAGCAGACGGACGTGCGCCTGACTCAGGACGGCAACGAGAGCATCCTGACCACCGTGAGCGGCGATGAAGGCGCTTCTGACGGCTTCCAGGTGGTGATGGCCTACGACCTGACCGGCCTAAACATCGGCGGCGTGAGCCCTGCTGTGGTGGGCGACCTGTGCTGGCTGGATGAAAACAACAACGGCCTGCAGGACATGGGCGAAGGCGGCATCCCCGGCGTGGAAATCACCCTGCTGCGGGACGGTGTGGCGGTGCAGTCCACCGTCAGCGACCAGTACGGTTTCTATCGCTTTGAGAATGTCTATCCCGCTGAATACACCCTGCTGGTGCATTGGCCGCTGGCGGTCAAGCCCGGGCAGGTGCGCACGGATTTCCCGATGATCGTGTCCGTCCTTGAGGAGGACGGCACCACGGCGCCTTTCACCGTGGACAGCGCCAGCCGCCACTATGATGCGGACCTGGGCTTTGTGCTGGTGAAGAAGGGCGTGTATCCCGATGGATACGGCGAAGGCGCCACCCAGTTCTGGAACGTGCAGCACTAAGAAATCAATCAGGCGGAAGTCCTCACAAGGGGCTTCCGCTTTTTGCATGGCTGAATTTTGATTGGAATATGCATGGGAAAGCGGATTCACCTTTCGTCCTGGGTGGTATATAGGAAAAGGGGAGAGGAGATGCAAAAATTTTCCCTTTTCGTGATGGGAAGAGCAAGGTTTCCTGCCCCGTATGATTGATTTCTTTGCCCTGATTTGGTATAATATAAGGACGGAGTGGTTTTCCGCCATGGAAAATACCTCTGTCGGGAAGGAGCAGCGCTGCTTTTTGCGGCGCACCCCGTGTATGTTCAAACAGCTTCGGGCGGATATCGCCGCCTTCATGTCCCGTGACCCTGCAGCCAAATCCCCGCTGGAAGTGCTTCTGTGCTATCCGGGTTTGAGGGCTGTGCGTGCCCACCGCCGTGCCCATCGGGCCTATCAGGCGGGGAGGCATCTGCTTGCCAGGTGGATTTCCCAGCGCTGCGCCCGCAAAACCGGCATCGAAATTCACCCTGGCGCCGTCATCGGCAGCGGCTTGGTGATCGATCACGGCAGCGGCGTGGTCATCGGCGAAACAGCCGTCATTGGTGAAAACGTCACCATCTATCAGGGGGTCACCCTGGGCGGCACGGGTAAGGACACAGGCAAGCGCCATCCCACCATCGGAAACGGCGTCACCATCGGCGCAGGCGCCAAGGTATTGGGGCCCATCACCATCGGTGATTTCAGCAAGGTGGGGGCAGCCAGCGTGGTGCTGCGGGATGTGCCGCCCAACTGCACCGTGGTGGGCAATCCCGGACGCATCGTTCAGAAGAAGCAGCCCCGGCAGGTGGACCTGGATCAGGTGAATCTTCCTGACCCGATGCTGGAAAAGATGCAGGCGCTCTACGACAGGCTGCGCCATCTGGAAACCTGCCTGCTCAAAAGCCTTCCCCATCAGGAATGCCGGGAATGCGAAGGCTGCGCCGTTGCGCAGGACCTTAAGGGTGACATTCCCGATCTGAAGAAAGACAAGGGTGCTGATGAAGTGCCTTCAGCACTTTTTCAAAACACAAAGCCCATTTGATAC
Source organism: Clostridiales bacterium (assembly GCA_015056085.1). GTDB lineage: Bacteria > Bacillota > Clostridia > Christensenellales > Aristaeellaceae > UBA11524. The sequence continues at coordinate 368,307 of SVHA01000001.1, read as the reverse complement.
GGAGGAAAAGGATATGCATATCTATAACAGCCAGACCCGCAAGAAGGAAGAATTCAAGCCCCTGCATGAAGGCAAGGTGGGCATCTATGCCTGCGGCCCCACGGTGTATGATTACTTCCACATCGGCAACGCACGGCCTTTCATTACCTTTGACGTGCTGCGCCGCCAGCTGGAGAGGGAAGGCTACGAAGTGACCTTCGTGCAGAATTTCACCGATATTGATGACAAGATGATCCGCCGCGCCAATGAGGAAGGCATCACTGTCAAAGAACTGGGCGAGCGCTTCATCGCTGAATACTATAAGGACGCCAAGGCGCTGGGCGTGCGTCCCGCCACGGTGCATCCCAAGGCTACCGAGCACATGGACCAGATCATCGCTCTGGTGAAGAAGCTGGTGGATTCCGGCCACGCCTATGCTGTGGGCGGCGATGTGTACTACCGTGTGTCCTCCTTCCCCGGATACGGCAAACTCTCCGGCCAGAAGATGGAAGACCGGGAGATGGGCGCCTCTGAACGCCTGAATGTGGAAACGGAAAAGGAAGACCCGGCGGACTTTGCCCTCTGGAAGGCGCAGAAGCCCGGCGAGCCTGCCTGGGAATCCCCCTGGGGCATGGGTCGCCCCGGATGGCACATCGAGTGCTCTGCCATGTCCATGGAATACCTGGGCGATACCTTCGACATCCACTGCGGCGGCAAGGATCTGCTCTTCCCCCATCACGAGAACGAGATCGCCCAGTCCGAAGGCGCCACTGGCAAGCCCTATGTGAACTACTGGATGCACAACGGCTTCATCAACATCGACAACCAGAAGATGTCCAAGTCTCTTGGCAACTTCTTCACCGTCCGGGATATCTCCAAGGAGTACGATCTGGAAGCGGTGCGTATGTTCATGCTCTCCGCCCATTATCGCAGCCCCATCAACTTCTCCCGTGATCAGATTGCTGCGGCCCATGCCAGCCTGACCCGCCTGTACACCGCCCGGGATCAGATGAAGTTCCTGCTCTCCGGCGCTGCGGACGCCCCGCTGTCTGCCCAGGAGGAAGAATTCCTCGCCCGCCTTGCCGGGTACGAAAAGCGGTTTGACGAGGCCATGGATGACGACATGAACACCGCTGACGCCATCGGCGCCATCTTCGAACTGGTGAAGGACGCCAACGTGACGCTGAACAACCTCAGCAGCAAAAAGGCGGTGGAGGCAGCCCTTGCTTCCCTCAAGGCGCTCACCGACGTGCTGGGCCTTCTGCAGAAGGACGAAGATGGCCTGCCTGCTGATATTCAGGCCATGGTGGACGAGCGTGCCCAGGCCCGCAAGGACAAGAACTGGAAGCGCTCCGATGAACTGCGGGACGCCATCAAGGCGGCCGGCTATATTCTGGAAGATACCCGTGAGGGGCAGAAAGTCCGTAAGGGTGTGTAAATCGTGACAAAGATTGTGCGTGGGAAAGGCTTTCGGGGCGCAGCAGCAGCGGCGCTCCTGGTCGCCTGCGCACTTTTTCTTGCCTGGGCTCTGCCTTTTGGGCAGTGGACGCAGCCCCGGCAGACAGACGCTTATCAGGGAGAGGTCAGAACCTTCTCCCTGCCCCAGTCGAATTTTCCCACGGGCGACATCAACGTGAACACCGCCGACTTGAAGCAGCTGGACACGCTGCCCGGCGTGGGCCCGAAACTGGCCCAGGCCATCATTGACGCAAGAGAGCAATCCGGCCCCTTTGTCTATCCCGAAGATTTGCTCACCGTGCCCGGCATCGGCAAAAAGACACTGGAAAACATCAGGCCGCTGATTTGCATCGGGGATTAATCCGCATAAAAATCAGCATCACACCCAGGAGGCAGTAAGTATGGCGTATCAGGCATTGTACCGGCAGTGGCGGCCGACGGACTTCTCATCCATGGTGGCTCAGGAAGCAGTCGTCGCCACTCTTCGCAATCAGATTACCACCGGGCGTATTGCCCATGCCTATCTGTTCTGCGGCTCCCGTGGTACCGGCAAGACCTCCACGGCCAAAATCATGGCCCGTGCCATCAACTGCGAGCAGCCCCGCAACGGCGATCCCTGCGGCGAATGCGAAAGCTGCCAGCGCCTGGCCCGGGAAGAATCCATGGATGTGTTTGAAATCGACGCCGCCTCCAACAACGGCATTGATGAAATCCGTGACCTGCGGGAAACCGTCAAATATCCGCCCCAGCAGGGAAAATACAAGGTGTATATCATCGACGAGGTGCATATGCTGTCCACCTCGGCATTCAATGCGCTGCTGAAAACCTTGGAAGAGCCGCCGGCTCATGTGGTGTTTATCCTTGCCACCACCGAACCGCAGAAATTGCCCGCCACCATCCTGTCCCGCTGCCAGCGGTTTGATTTCGGGCGGATTCCGGCTCATCAGATTGCCGGACGTCTCCGTGAAGCGGTGGAGGGCGCCAATGCCACTGCTACCGAGGAATCCCTGCATATGATCGCCCGTGCCGCTGAAGGCGGTATGCGTGACGCCCTGTCCATTCTGGATATGTGTCTGGGCTATCGCTCCGATGTGGATGAAGACCTTGTCCGCAGCGTGCTGGGCACCAGCGACAGGCGCTTCCTGTTCCGCTTCAGCGAGGCGCTGGAACTGGAGGACGCCGCCTCCCTGATGCAGATGGTGGACGAACTGATGCGGGCAGGCAGGGAGCCGATGGTCTTTGCCAAGGATGTCAGCCAGCACCTTCGTGCGTTGCTGATGGCCCGCTGCTGCCCCGATGAACTGGCCTCCCTGCTGGATCTGACCAAAGAGGATGCACAGGAATATGTCTCTCAGGCAGAGCATTTCACCGACGCCCGCCTGATGCGCATGATGGAACTGTTCATGGCTGTGGAAACGGATCTGCGCTGGGCGTCTTCTCCCCGCATTGTGCTGGAGAATGCCGCTTTGAAGGCGTGCTTGCGCACCAAGGAAGTGGACACTGCCGCCCTGCAGGATCGCATTGTGGAATTGGAAAAGACGGTGCAGGACTTGACGGACAAAATCAGCAAGGGCGTTATTGCTGCTCCTGCTGCCGCCAAGCCTGCCCCTGCTCCTGAAAAGAAGGAGCCCCAAAAGGAGAAGGCCGCTCCTGTGCAGGCTGTGCTGACCCCCACTGGACGCAGCGCCGCTGACACCTGGAAGGAAGCCATGTCCGTCCTCAAGCGCACCCAGCCCCAGGTGGCAGGTTTCCTGTCCTTCGGGCGCATGGTGGGCTCTGACGGCACCACCTACCACTGGGAGACCCCGGCTGCCACGCCTTTCTATGCCGATGTGCTGAATAAAGAGGACAAGCGGGATATGATCGCTGCGGCCCTGACGGAAGCGGCGGGCATCCCCAGCAAGTTCGAAGCCCATGTGGCAGGGGATAATCGTCAACAGTCCGGCGATCAGGCGGAGCGCAGTCTGCTGTCAGATCTGGAAGCCACTTTCTCCAAGGCCAATGTCCTCATTCAGGAAGACGCAAAATAAGATGAAACTGCATTGTTTTAGGCAATGCAGTTTGCATTTCGAAAAATGCTGAAGGCATTTTTCGAGTTTTGCACTCCGTCACTGTCAGGGCTGCAAGCAGCCCTGACGGCCGTGACTCCGTGTAAGGAAGCGATTTGAGACGAAATCGCACGAAAACCACCGCACAGGGGCTTCGCCCCGCTAAATCGCCCCGAAGGGGCTCGATGGTTTTCGATTATAAGTCGTTTGGCGGCGAGTTACGGCGCTGAATGCTCGAACTTTATTAACTGACTGAGTGCATTGTTTTGGGACAATGCATTTTTTTGTGGCCCAGGCCATTCAGCGGCGGCATATATATGATAAAAACCTGACAAAATTTTGCCACGGCAGCAGGAAATAGGGGGAGGATGGAGAAAAATATAAGTTGGGTTAAATTGTACCACTATTCTTCCTGCCCTTCGGGGCAGATTCCTGAACATGGAGGGAGATTTGGACATGAGTGAGCAGAATCTCAAGCAGGTGCTTGCCAAAAAGCAGGCCATCCTGCAGGGAGACGCAGACCGGATTGCGAAACAGCGGGCATCCGGCAAGCTGACGGCACGGGAACGTGTGCTGAAGCTGCTGGACGAAGGCTCTTTCGTGGAGATGGATGTGCTGGTTTCCAAGGCCAATGATTTTGCCGGCGTCATCACTGGCTACGGCACGGTGGAAGACCGCCCTGTGTACGTCTTTGCCCAGGATTTCACCGTGCATGGCGGCGCCATGGGTCAGCAGCAGGCGGCAAAAATCTGCAAGGTGCTGGACCTGGCCCTCAAGACGGGCACTCCTGTGGTCGCCATGTGCGACAGTGCCGGTGTGCGGGTGGATGAAGGCGCTCAGGCCATGAATGCCTACGCCAGCATCTATGCCAAACTGGCCAGGATGAGCGGCGTTGTGCCGGTGATTGCACTGGTGCTGGGCCCCGTGGTGGGTGGCGCTGCCATGATCGCTCAGCTGGCGGATGTGTCCATCGAGGCCGAGAACGTAGGCCAGCTGATGGTCTACGGTCCCCAGGTGATGAGCGCCATCACCGGCAAGACCTACGACGCCAAGGCTCTGGGCGGTGCTCAGGCCATGTCCGAGCAGGGCGGCATTGCCCTGACGGCTCAAACCGAGGATGAAGCCATCTCCCTGGCGGTGAAGGTGCTGGATTATCTCCCTGCCTGCAACGCCGAGGACGCCCCCATCGTGGACACTGACGACATGAATCGTCTGCTGCCCCAGGTGGACGCCGCTGACGCCGAAGCCCTCCTGTCTGTCATGGCTGACGGTGCTTCCTGGCTGGAACTGTACAAGGACTGGGGCAAGGAAATCCGCATCGCCCTGTGCCGCATGGGCGGCCGCACGGTGGGCATGGTGGTCTCCAATGCCAAGGAAAACGACGGTATGCTCACGCCTGCCGCCGCTGCCAAGGCTGCCAGGTTCATCCGCCTGTGCGACTGCTACAACATTCCCGTCGTGTCCCTGATCAACTCCAAGGGCGTGGCAGTGCCGGAAGTGAAGGCCCAGTCCTGGACCATGATCACCACCGCCCAGCTGCTCTACGCTTATGCGGAGGCCACGGCTCCCAAGGTGAGCGTGGTGGTGGGCAATGCCATCGGTCAGGCTTATGTCGCCATGGGCGGCAAGGCCAACGCTGACATGACCTACGCCTGGCCCGGCGCGGTGATTTCCGCCCTGACGCCCGAAGCGGCGGTGCAGGTGCTCTACGCTGACGAACTGATGGAATCCCGCCAGGATCCCCTCGAGTCCCGCAAGGAACTGGAGCAGCGTTTTGCTCAGGATGTGGCCGACGGTGTGGCTGCGGCGGCTGACGGCATGGTGGATGACGTCATCGACCCCGCCCAGACCCGCCAGTACGTCATCGCTGCGCTGGAGATGCTCTCCTCCAAGCGTGAATCCAATCCTCCCAAGAAGCACGGCAACCTGCCGCTGTAACGGAAAGGAAAGAGGAACACCATGCAATTGCATTTTGATACTTTGCCTGAAGGCCTGCTGGTTACGGCGATTGGCGTCGGCATCGTGTTCGTGGGTCTGGTGGTGCTCATCGGCCTGATCAAGCTGATGCAGATTGCCACCGGCAGCATGGGTCAGAAGAAGGAAAAGAAGGTCAAAAAGGCTGACAAAGCCGCGACACCTTCCGCTTCTCCCGTTGCCGCCGCCCCTGTTTCCGATGAAGTGCTGGCGGCCATCACTGCTGCGGTTGCCATGCATGACGATGAACTGATTGCCGTCATTTCAGCCGCCGTGACTGCCATGATGGGGGAAGGCACCGCCTTCCGTGTGCGCCGTGTGCGCCGCATCAGCAACGCTTCTGCCTGGAATAAGGCTGGACGTGAAGAACAGGTTTACAGCCGTTTTTAATGGCACATAACGCTTTGAATCAACATAACATCGACTAAATATCATTGAGGAGGAATTTCATCATGCGTACTTTCAATATCACTGTCAACGGTCAGACCTATGTGGTGGAAGTTGAAGAAATCGGCGCCGGCGCTGCTGTGCGCACCGTGGCTCCTGTGGCTGCTGCCCCTGTGGCTGCTCCCGCTCCTGTGGCCGCTCCTGCCCCCGTGGCTGCCCCCGCTCCTGCCGCTGCTCCCGCTCCTGTGGCTGCTCCTGCGGCTGCCGGCTCCGGCGATCCCGTCAAGGCTCCCATGCCCGGCACCATCCTGGACGTGAAGGTCAAGGCCGGTGATTCCGTCAATGCCGGCGACGTGCTGTGCGTGCTGGAAGCCATGAAGATGGAAAACGAGATCCCCGCCCCCAAGGCTGGCAAGGTGACCTCCGTGGTGGTGACCAAGGGCGGCTCTGTCAACGCCGGCGACGTGCTGGTGACCATCGCCTGATGCTCCCTTAATCCTAATGCGCAAAGGAAAGTGAGTTGATCCTGTGGAATTCCTTTCTAATGCCCTGTCGGGTCTGGTGGAGACCTCAGGCATTGCACAATATTTTTCCAATCCCCAGGCGCTGATCATGGTGGGCATTGCCTGCGTGCTGATGTACCTGGCCATCGTCAAGCAGTTTGAGCCCCTGCTCCTGCTGCCCATCGCCTTTGGTATGCTGCTGACCAACCTGCTGGGCAGCGAAGTGTATCACGAGGAACTGTTCGCCGGCGGTCATGTCAACTGGGGGCTGTTCGGCGGCGCCATGCTGGTGCAGTCGGGGGATTTGCTCAATCTCTCTGAACTGACCATCAACGGCGCCGGCGGCATCCTCTTTAATGGCACGGTCATCGGCCAGATCACCTCCCACCTCACCGAAGCCGGTCTGTTCACTGAAGCCGGTGCTGTAGTGGCGGCGGCTGATCCCACCCGGGTGCTGTTTGAATCCGTTCAGGTGGTCATGAACGGCGCTTATGTCTCCGAAGGTACGGTGTATTCCGCTCTGGGACAGGCCGTGGCTGTGGCCGGTCGTGAAATTTCCCCCGGCCTGCTGGACTATCTGTATCTGGGCGTCAAACTGGGCATTTATCCCTGTCTGATCTTCATGGGTGTTGGCGCAGGCACCGACTTTGGTCCCCTGATTTCCAACCCCAAGACGCTGCTGCTGGGCGCTGCTGCCCAGGCGGGCATCTTCTTCACCTTCATTGGCGCCCGTGTGCTGGGCTTCACCGCTGCTGAAGCCGGCGCCATCGGCATCATCGGCGGCGCAGACGGCCCCACTGCCATCTGGCTCACCGGTAAACTGGCGCCCCACCTGCTGGGCCCCATCGCTGTGGCGGCTTACAGCTACATGGCGCTGGTGCCTGTCATTCAGCCGCCCATCATGAAGGCGCTGACCACCAAGAAGGAGCGCTCCATCGTCATGGAACAGCTCCGTCCCGCCACCAAGACCCAGAAGATTCTCTTCCCCATCGTGGTGACGATTCTGGTGTCCCTGCTGCTGCCCTCCGCTGCGCCCCTGGTGGGCTGCCTGATGCTGGGCAACCTGGCCAAGGAATGCGGCGTGGTGGATCGCCTGTGCAAGACCATGCAGAACGAGTTGATGAACATCGTGACCATCTTCCTGGGTGTGACCGTGGGCGCTACCGCCACCGCTTCCACCTTCCTGAAGATTGAAACGCTGCAGATTATCGGCTTGGGTATTGTGGCCTTTGCAGTGGGCACTGGCTGCGGCGTGCTGCTGGCAAAGCTGATGAACTGGCTCAGCGGCGGCAAGATCAACCCCCTCATTGGCTCTGCCGGCGTGTCTGCCGTGCCCATGGCAGCCCGTGTTTCCCAGCGTGAGGGCCAGAAGGCCAATCCTGCCAACTTCCTGCTGATGCACGCCATGGGCCCTAACGTGGCTGGCGTTATCGGCTCTGCCATTGCGGCAGGCGTGCTGCTGAGTATGTTTGGCTAATTTCACATTCATCTTATCCTGCAAGGGGAGGGGAGTCGCCTTCCCCTTGCAAGGAGAGTCATCCGACTGTAACGGGAGGAAAGATCGACCATGGCGAAAGTGCAAATTACGGATACCATTCTGCGTGACGGCCATCAGTCTCAGGCCGCAACGCGTATGCGTACCGAGGAAATGCTCCCTGCCTGCGAAATGCTGGATAAGGTGGGCTACTACTCTCTGGAATGCTGGGGCGGCGCCACCTTTGACAGCTGCCTGCGCTTCCTGAATGAAGATCCCTGGGAGCGCCTGCGCAAACTGCGTAAGGCCCTGCCCAACACCAAACTGCAGATGCTCCTGCGCGGCCAGAACCTGCTGGGTTATCGTCCCTACGCCGATGATGTGGTGGAAGAGTTCGTCCGTCTGGCCATCAAGAACGGCATCGACATCATCCGCTGCTTCGACGCTCTGAACGACCTGCGCAATATGCAGACTGCCGTCAAGGCTACCAAGAAGTACGGTGGCATTGCGGAAATCGCTCTGTCCTACACCGAATCCCCCGTCCATGATGAAGACTACTTCGTCAATCTGGCTGTGGAAATCGAAAAGATGGGCGCTGACCTGATCTGCATCAAGGACATGGCGAACCTGCTGCTGCCTTACAAGGCTTACAGCCTCGTCAAGCGCCTGAAGGCCGCCACCAAACTGCCCATCGTGCTGCACACCCACAACACCACCGGCACCGGCGACATGGTGCTGATGAAGGCCATCGAGGCCGGTGTGGACGTGGTGGATACCTGCCTGTCCCCCCTGGGTAGCGGTACCGCTCAGCCCGCCACCGAAACCCTGGTGGCCACCATGGCCGGCACGGAGTACGATACCGGCCTGGACCTGAATCTGCTGGCCCAGTTGGCGGAATACTTCCGCCCTGTGGCGGATCGCCTCACCGCCGACGGCTGGCGTGATCCTGCCCGTGTGCTGGGTGTGGACGTCAAGACCCTGCAGTATCAGGTGCCCGGCGGCATGCTGTCCAACCTCATCGGTCAGCTCAAGCAGGCCAATCAGTTGGATAAGTACTACGACGTGCTGGCGGAAGTTCCGCGCGTCCGCAAGGACTTCGGCTATCCGCCCCTGGTGACCCCCACCAGCCAGATCGTGGGCACCCAGGCCGTGATGAACGTCCTCTCCGGCGAGCGCTACAAGATGGTGCCCAAGGAGTCCAAGGACCTGCTGGCGGGCAACTATGGCCGCCTGCCTGCCGAGGTCAACGAGGATGTTCGTAAGAAGTGCATCGGTGACACCAAGGTGATCACCCATCGCTATGCCGATGACGTGCCGCCGGAGTTGGAGAAACTCAAGGACGAAATGCGCCAGTGGTATATGCAGGAGGAAGATGTGCTGTCCTACGCCATGTTCCCCAAGGTGGCGCCCAAGTTCTTTGAGTATCGTGCTGCCCAGCAGCTCAAGGTGGATTCCACCATGCTCAACGCCGAAGAAAAGACCATGCCTGTCTGATAACCATCACATCCGGGACGCTTGTTCGTCCCGGTTTTTTTGATGCAAGAGGGGAGAAAGATTGACAAAAAATCTTCAAAAATGTGCTTGATTTTTCCTTTGGCTTATAGTACAATGTATCATGAGGGAGTAAGGTTTTGTATCCGATCCCATCGTGGGAACGGGGCTTTACACCCAGAGAAAAGAAATGAGGTTTTTGCGTCATGGCTCTGATTGATCTTAGCAAGTACGGCATCACCGGCGTGACCGAGATTGTCCACAATCCCTCTTTTGAAGAACTGTTCCTGGCGGAAACCGATCCTTCCCTGGAAGGCTTCGAAAAGGGCCAGGTGACTGAACTTGGCGCTGTGAACGTGATGACCGGCATCTACACCGGCCGTTCCCCCAAAGACAAGTTCATCGTGATGGATGAAAACTCCAAGGACACCGTGTGGTGGACTTCCCCCGAATTCAAGAACGACAACAAGCCCGCTTCCAAGGAAGCCTGGGACGAGTGCAAGCGTCTGGCTGTGGAGCAGCTCTCCGGCAAGAAACTCTACGTCATGGACGTGTTCTGCGGCACCAACCCCGACTCCCGTATGGCCATCCGCTTCATCATGGAAGTGGCCTGGCAGGCTCACTTTGTGAAGAATATGTTCATCGCTCCCACCGCTGAGGAGCTGGAGAACTTTACGCCCGATTTCGTTTCCTACAACGCCGCCAAGGCCAAGGTGGAAAACTACAAGGAACTGGGCCTGAACTCCGAGACTGCTGCCATCTTCAACCTCACCTCCAAGGAGCAGGTTATCCTGAACACCTGGTACGGCGGCGAGATGAAGAAGGGCATGTTCTCCATGATGAACTACTATCTGCCCCTCAACGGCATGGCCTCCATGCACTGCTCCGCCAACACCGACATGAACGGCGAAAACACCGCCCTTTTCTTCGGCCTGTCCGGCACCGGCAAGACCACCCTGTCCACTGACCCCAAGCGTCTGCTGATCGGTGATGACGAGCACGGCTGGGACGACAACGGCGTCTTCAACTTCGAAGGCGGCTGCTATGCCAAGGTTATCAACCTGGACAAGGAGTCCGAGCCCGACATCTACAACGCCATCCGCCGCAACGCTCTGCTGGAGAACGTGACCGTGGATGAAAACGGCGTGTGCGACTTCGATGACGGTTCCGTCACCGAAAACACCCGTGTGTCCTATCCCATCGATCACATCGAGAAGATCGTGCGCCCCGTGTCCGCCGGTCCCGACGCCAAGAACGTCATCTTCCTGTCTGCTGACGCCTTCGGCGTGCTGCCCCCTGTCTCCGTGCTGACCCCTGAACAGACCCAGTATTATTTCCTGTCCGGCTTCACTTCCAAGCTGGCTGGCACCGAGCGCGGCATCACCGAGCCCACCCCCACCTTCTCCGCCTGCTTCGGCCAGGCCTTCCTGGAGCTGCACCCCACCAAGTACGGTGAGGAACTGGTCAAGAAGATGGAGAAGTCCGGCGCCAAGGCTTATCTGGTCAACACCGGCTGGAACGGCACCGGCAAGCGCATTTCCATCAAGGATACCCGCGGCATCATCGACGCCATCCTGGATGGTTCCATCCTGAAGGCTGAAACCAAGACCATTCCTTATTTCAACCTGGAAGTGCCCACCAGCCTGCCCGGCGTGGACACCGGCATCCTCGACCCCCGCGACACCTATGCTGATGCCGCCCAGTGGGAAGAGAAGGCAAAGGACCTGGCTGCCCGCTTCATCAAGAACTTCGCCAAGTACACCGGCAACGACGCCGGCAAGGCTCTGGTGGAAGCCGGCCCCAAGCTGTAAGAAACTGATATATCTGCAAAACAAAGAGGTCTGTCCTTGCGGGCAGACCTCTTTTTGTGTTGAGTGCAAGAAAAAGGCGGCATGGGCCGCCTTGTGGTGTTACTTCCTAACCCTGTACTTTTTGACAGACCAGGCGATGCTGTTGATGTTTTCCAGCATTTCAGAAGCGCACATGGTCAGCGAACCCATAACAGCGTAGGTTGCGAGAGTTTGAAAGAAAATTTCCCAGTGGAAGACGGTTTCTGTGTAGGTGTAGTAGGTGCCGCGAATTTCCTCGACATTTCCAGTGACAATGGCGAGACCCAGACCTCCGATCCATATCATCCAGGAAAGTACCTTGAGGTATTTCGCTCCATAACCTGCGCTTGCGGGCGGATCGGACTCAATCTTATATTCTTCTGGCTGCTTAATGGTTTTTGCCATAGGTGCAAGTGCTGGTGCAGCCTCTTCCTTGCTTTTCAGCGCTGCTTTAGCCTGTTCCAGTTTGCAGATCTTTTCATATTCCTCATCGCTGATTTCAAAAAATATTTTTTTCTGGCGGTAAAACTTATACTGCCCGTCAACCAACACACAAGAAGTGTATCCGGCCCTGCGGCAAAGTTCCGGGTTGTTGCAAATCTCGTCCGGGGCGTATTCAATAGCGGTGTCGTATAATCCTGCGGCGGACAGCATCTTTTCTCGCTCGGCCTGTTTCGCATCGTCCAGCATTTTCTGGCTGTCCATAAAATACTTTTCCAGTTTATCGTTCATGAAAAGACCTCCCTGTTTATCTTTGGTTGTGCTTGCCTTCATTCTACAACGAATTTGCTGAATGGGCAATGTTCCATCTGAAAGTATTCGCGACCTTCCCGATGAAAAATCCCCCTGCTATTTGCAGGGGGAAACATCAGGTTCCGGTTTTAGTCAGTCGTCCCATTCCACCAGGCCCTTGCTTTCCAGATACGCCTGCTGGTAGTCCATGTAGTCATCCACCAGTGCGGCGACCTTCACGGCCTGTTCGGGGGTCAGTTTGTTATTGGCCACGATGGTTTCCACCATGAATTCGAAGGCCTCGTCGTCCTCGTAGTAGGCCGTGCCGGCGTTGCCGTCAGCGTCGATGACGTCGTTGTCGTGCATATACTTCATGTCGGCGTCAATGGCCTGACCCACCAGTTTTTCGATCTGGTCCGCCAGTTCCTTGTGGTCGGCAGCCTTGATGCGCTTGGTGATAAAGGCCACGGCTTCCTGCTTGTCATATCCGTTCATCATGGGAATACACCTCGTTTTCTGATGATGTTGGCTTTGCGATTACAGCACGGCCTTGAACTGCTCCAGCGTGGCCTTGAACACTTCCATGGCCTTGCGGATGGGCTCGGGGCTGGACATATCAATGCCCGCCAGTTTCAGGGCCTCAATGGGCGGCACGGAAGAGCCGGCAGAGAGGAACTTGCGGTAGTCTTCCACGGCCTTTTGGCCCTCGTTGAGGATCTTGTCGGACAGGGTGATGGCAGCGCACAGGCCCGTGGCGTACACATACACATAGAAACTGCGGTAGAAGTGGGGGATACGCATCCATTCGTTGCCGATGAGTTCGTCCACGTCGCACACGCCGCCGTAATACTGCTGATTCAGGTCGTAGTACACTTTGGTCAGGGCGTCACGGGTCAGGGGCTGGCCCTTTTCCGCCATGGTGTGGGCGATATACTCAAACTCGGCAAACATGGTCTGGCGGAAGGCCGTGGTGCGGAACTGCTCCAGGAAGTGGTTGAGCAGATAGGCCTGGGCCTTCTTGTTGCCCTCAAAGGTCTTGAGCAGGTAGCGCATCATCACCGCTTCGTTGCAGGTGGAGGCGACTTCCGCCACAAAGAGGCTGTAATCGCTCTTGGGGGCGGGCTGATGGGTGTTGGAGTAGAAGGAGTGCATGGAGTGGCCCAGTTCGTGGGCGATGGTGAAGGTGTTGGAGAGATTGTCGTTGTGGTTCAGCAGCACATAGGGGTGCACATTGCGCAGATTGCCGGAGGAGAAAGCGCCGGAGGACTTGTTCTGGGTGGGATAGACGTCAATCCAGCCGCCGGTGCGGGCTTCCCGCAGCTTGTCCAGATAATCCTCGCCCATGGGGGTCAGGCCTTCCAGCACCATGTCGTAGGCCTTGTCGTAGGGCAGTTCCATCTTGAAATCGCCGACGATGGGCGTGTACAGGTCGTACATATGCAGCTCGTCCAGCTTCATCACGTCCTTGCGAAGGGCAAGGTATTCATTCAGCACAGGAATGTACTCATGGATGACGCTGATGAGGTTGTCGTACACTGCTTCGGGTATTTGAAGGGGTTCCATCTTGGCGGCACGGCAGGAAGAATACTTCCGGGCGCGGGCGTTAAAGACGTCCTTCTGCACATTGGCGGCATAGGTGGCGGTGATGGTGTTGGCAAACTTGCCGTAGGTGCCCATGATGCCGTCAAAGCCCTGCTTGCGAACATCCCGGTTGGCGTCCTGGATGAAGGAAGAGTAGGTGCCCTCGGTGAGGGTGCGGGTGGTGCCGTCGGGCATCACCACATCGGGGAACTTCATGTCCACGTCGGTGAGCATACCGAAAATGTTCTGCGGCGCCTGCTGCAGCTGGCCCATCATAGCCAGCAGCTGCTCCTGCTCCTTGGGCAGGGCATGGGCCTTTTCCCGGAGCAAATCGCCGATGAAGGTGTCATAATCCGTCATTTCAGGGTCAGCGGCGATGGCCTTCAGGGCTTCTTCGTCCATGGCCAGCAGTTCCGGCTGCATGAAGGCGGTCATCATGGAAATCTGCACAGCGGCCTGCATGGCCTTGTCCTTGATTTCCTGGGCCTTGCCGTCAGCGTTGTCCGTTTCCTTGCGCAGGAAGGCATAGGAGAACACGGGGGAGAGCACTTCTTCGGCGTCAAAATAGGTGCGGATGACTTCCTTGGGGTTTTCGGAGACTTTGCCGTCATACTTGGCGAATTCCTTGGCGGCTTCCAGCGCCTTGACAAGGTCGGCTTCCCAGGCTTCATCGCTGGGATAGATATGGGTCAGGTCCCACTTGTAGGCGTCTGCCACATCTGAGCGGCGGCGGATTTCATTGGCCATGGTGATTCCTTCTTTCTCTGCCAAAAGGCAGTATATCATGGGATTGGTTGCCATCATTGTACCCCAAAACCAGGGGGATTGCAACTTGATTCCTGTATCTGTTTTGTTCTCTATGCCGGCGTCACTTCTTATGATAGACAATGCTGCGGCTGATGCGGGGGCGGTTATCGCCGTTTGCCCAGAAAGCGATTTGCCCGTCTTTGAGCGTCACCACGCCGGTGGAGCCTCGTACTTCGCCGCTTTTCAGCAGCAGCTGCACCACCTTTTCGTTCAGCATCGGGCCACCGCCCCGGGTGAGGCAGTCTTTCCACAGCGTCATGGGGCATTCCTTATTCGTGCACTTGTAGGAAAGGGGCGTCTCTTCGATGGCACTCTGGCACATGGGGCAGAGGCAATCCGGGACTTTTTTTGAGGCGAACTTCCCTCTGCGGCCCTTGGGCCCCCGGTCGTCGGGGAATTGCACCTGGGCGGTCTGTTCTTTGGCGTAAGTCACCAGAAATGCGGAGAACTTCCGGATGCTCTCCATGAACTTGCCGGCGTCCTGCTGTCCGTCTGTGATCTTGTCCAGCGCCTGTTCCCAGCGGCCCGTCATTTCCGGGGAGGTGATTTCCGGCGGCATGACGGAAATCAGCCGCACGCCTTTGTCCGTAGCCAGCAGGTTCTTTCCCTGCCGCTGAACGTAGCCCACATGAATCAGCCGCTCGATGATGCTGGCTCTGGTGGCAGGCGTGCCGATGCCGCTGCCCTTCATCTGCTTTTGCAGTTCCTTGTCTTCCAGTTCCCGCCCGGCGTGTTCCATGGCGTCCAGCAGGCTGGCGTCGTTGTGCTGGAAAGGCGGCTTGGTCATGTCCAGCTTTACCGTTGCCTTTTTGACCGTCCGCACATCGCCTTCCTGCAGGGGCGGCAGCACCGTTTGCTCTTCTGTTGATTTCTTCTTGGCCTTGGCGGGCGCAGATGTGGCGGGCACATCGTGCCAGCCATTCACGATGACCACACGCCCGTTGGTGCGGAAGCGGTGGCTTTCCACCTGGGTGATGACCTGGGTAGCGTCGAATTCACAGGCGGGATGAAAGGCCGCTAATAGCCGCCGAACCACCAGATCGTAGAGTTTGCGCTCATCCTCCGGGAAGGTGGAGGGATCCACCCGCTTGTTGGTGGGGATGATGGCATGGTGGTCGGTGACCTTGGAGGCGTCCACCGTTCGTCCGGAAACGGGCAGCCTGCCGCCCGGCAGTGCGCCGGGCACATAGGTGGCGTAAGCGTCAGGGAGCATTTTCAGCGTCTGTACCACCCGGGGGATCATGTCCGGGGGCAGATAGCGGCTGTCCGTGCGGGGATAGGTGAGGGCCTTGCGGTCCTCGTAGAGGCTCTGGGCCAGTTTCAGCGTCTTGTCAGCAGTAAAACCGAACAGTTTGTTGGCCTCCCGCTGCAGGCTGGTCAGGTCAAAAAGCTGGGGCGGCAGTTCCTTCTTGCGGGTGGTCTTGGCGGAAAGCACCCGGCCTTCCTTGCCCTTGATTTCATCGGCGATTTTCTGCGCCGCTTCCCCGGTGGGGATGTGGCTGTCCGGGTCCAGTTTCTCATGGAAGTACAATCCGGTGTAGTCGCCGAAATCCGCCGTCAGGGTGGCGTATTCTTCGGGCTTGAACTGCTCGATTTCCTGCCGGCGCTTGACGAGAATCGCCAGCGTGGGCGTTTGCACCCGGCCCACGGAGAGCAGGGCGTCGTATTTGAGGGTGAAGGCACGGCTGGCATTCATGCCCACCAACCAGTCCGCCTGAGAGCGGCACTTTGCACTGGCGTACAGGCCGTCGTAGGCCTGCCCGGATTTCATGTTGCGGAAGCCTTCCTGAATGGCCTCGTCGGTCATGGAGGAAATCCACAGGCGGTCAAAGGGCTTTTTGCACTTGGCCTGCTGATAAATATAGCGGAAGATCAGTTCGCCCTCCCGCCCGGCGTCCGTGGCGCACACGAGGCGATCGGTTTCCTTGTCGTTGATGAGGTCCTTGACGATTTTGAACTGCTTTTTCGAGGAAGGAATGACCTTGAGGGGAATGTCCTCGGGGAGAATGGGCAGGGTGGCAAACTGCCAGCGCTTATACTTTTCGTCCATCTCGTCCGGCTCGCAGAGGGTCACCAGATGACCCACGGCCCAGGTCACGACCCAGTTGCCGCCCATCAGGCAGCCGTCGCCCCGGTCTCTGCAGCCCAGCACCCGGGCAATGTCCCGGCCCACGGAGGGCTTTTCAGCCACCACCACCGTGCGTCCCATGGTCGTACCTCCTTGCGTATATCAGTGCATTTCTCTGTGCCCATTGTACCATGGATGCTCCTGCCGTTCAACCCTGCAGGGGCGCTTCCATCAGCCTTACCAGTTCCTCCGGCAGGGGGCTTTCCAGCATCAAGTGTTTCCCGGTGAGGGGATGAATCATGTCGATTTTTGCAGAATGTAATGCAAACCGCCCCGGCAGAAGGGGCGTTTCCCGCCCGTAGAGGAAATCCCCCGTCACCGGGCATCCCAGGTGCGCCATGTGCACTCTGATTTGATGGGTGCGCCCGGTGTCCAGCCGCAGCCGCACAAGGGCGCGGGCGCCATTGGTGTGAAGCACCTGATAGTGCGTCCGGGAGGGTTTGCCTTCCGGAGAAATCACCCGGCGGATGCTGGCGGCATTCTCCTTGGCGATGGGGGCGTCGATAACGCCCATCTCTTCAGGCGGCGTGTCGTCCACCACGGCGAGGTATTCCCGCACAAAATCGGGCGTGTGCAGGCACTGCTGCAGCCGGTGCTGGGCGTGGGGATTGCGGGCCACCGCCATCAGCCCGGAAGTGCCCTTGTCCAGCCGGTTCACCGGGCGGTAGATGAATTTGTGAGGGCAGCCCAGGTGGGCAAACAGGGCGTTTTCAAGGGAATCATCCGGGTGCATGGCGCTGGACTGGCTCGCCAGCGGCGCAGGCTTGTCGATGATGAAGAAATCTGCATCCTCATATACGATGCGAAGGGGCAGGGGATAGGGCTGGAGGGAATACACAGGCGCATTTTCCGCCAGCACCATGGTGACGGTCTGCCCCGGACGTACCGGTGTGTCCACCGTGGCAGGTATGCCGTCCAGCAGGATGCGGTTATCCCACTTGGCGGATTTCATCGCTGAATAACTCACGCCCATGGAGCGCCGGAGAATGTCCCGCAGTTTTTTGCCGTCTTCCTGTGCCGTCACGATATGCTCCACCTGTATCCCTCCTTTCTTGCCCATTCGTTTTCTTGAGTATAGCCCATTGCGGGGCGGATTGCAATCATCATGGGGAAAGAAAATTGTCAAAGAGTTGTCAAAAAGGGTTTTCAAATGAGAAAAAGTGGGGTATAATAACGGTAGCCGGATTCCCCCGGACCTCAGCGGCGACGCGCGGGCGAGGCAGGACGGCTATGATGCTTCTTTCTGTTGAGGGCTCAGGGGGCGCTGCGGCGACTCCAAGGTTCAGGACGGAGAGGGGGACATAGCGTGTTTTGTGTGGCGATTTTCGGCTATATCCGAGAGTCGCCTGATTTTTTTGTGGAGGTTTAAGCCATGGAAGAACTTCGTCTGGGGTTTGTGGGCATCGTGGTGGATCAGCGCCAAAAGGCAGGGGAGGTCAATGCCATCCTGTCCCAGTACGGCGATATGATCAGGGGCCGCATCGGCATTCCCGACCAGGAGCAGCAGCGTGCTGTGATCGGTCTGGTGGTGGAAGGCACCAACGACCGTGTGGGCGCCATGACCGGCAAACTGGGCAACATTCCCGGCGTGACGGTCAAATCCGCCATGACGAAATCGGGCAAATCCCCCCAAAACGGCTGATGTGGAACATCAGAACACATTATTGAAAGGTGGTCAATCAACATGAAAAAGTTACTCGCAATGGTTCTCTCTGTGATGATGCTGGTGCTGGGCGCTGTCAGCGCCCTGGCCCAGGAAAACGCTGCGCCCATCCGTGTGTATGCCCTCAAGGGCCCCACGGGCATCGGCATGGTGAAGGTGATGAACGACAACGACGGCACCTATGACTTCACCCTCGTGGGCGCCCCCGACGAGGTGGTTTCCGCCATCGTTTCCGGCAATGCGGATATCGCCGCTGTGCCCACCAACCTCGCTGCCACCCTGTATAACAAGACCAAGGGCAACGTGCAGCTGGTGGCGCTGAACACACTGGGTGTGCTGCACATTCTGGACAGGACTGGCGAAATCAAGGCTGTTGAAGACCTGGCGGGCAAGACCCTCTATGCTACCGGTCAGGGCTCCACGCCGGAATATGCTATCAATTACATCCTCAAGGCCAATGGCCTGACCGATCAGGTGACGGTGGAATACAAGGCCGAGCACGCCGAACTGGCCACGCTGGCCGCTGCCAATCAGGTGGACATCGTGCTGCTGCCCGAGCCCCATGTCACCAGCGTGCTGAATCAGAATCCCGAATTCCAGCTGGCCCTGGACGTGACGGAACTCTACAACGCCGCTGCTGCCGCTGACGGTAAGGAAGGCGCCACCATGGCCATGGGTTGCCTGATCGTCCGCAAGGACTGGGCCCAGGAGCATCCCGCCGAGCTGCAGGCGTTCCTGGCGGCCTATGAAGCCTCCGTTACTTTCGTCAACGAGGATGTGCCCGCTGCTGCCCAGATGGTGCAGGAGCAGGAGATCATCCCCAAGGCCGCCGTGGCCCAGAAGGCCATCCCCAACTGCCACATCGTGTATATCGCAGGCGAGGAAATGAAGACCATGATCGCTCCCTTCTTCGATGTGCTGTTTGAGGCCAATCCCAAGTCCGTGGGCGGCACGCTGCCTGCCGACGACTTCTACTTCCTGCCTGCTGAATAATCCCTGCTGATGGAGAATCAACACTGATGAAACAGGTGAAACGGTTTCTGCGGCGGCTCGTGCCCCTGGCCTTCTGGCTGGGGGTGTGGGTCGTGTGCTATCATCTGGTGGACCACGACGTGCTGCTGGCTTCCCCGGTGAGCGTGGCGGAGCGATTCGTCTTTGTGGGAGAAGCGGCTTTCTGGAACACGGTGGGGATGACTCTCCTGCGCACAGGGCTTGCGTACCTGCTGGGCGTGGCGCTGGGCTGCGTGCTGGCGGTTGTATGCCATCTGTCCTCGCTGGTGGATGAAATCATCCGCCCCGCCATGCGGGTCATCCGCTCCACGCCCGTGGCCTCCTTTATCATTCTGGCGCTGGTGTGGCTGTCCTCCGGCAACGTACCCATTCTGGCGGGTATGCTGATGGTTCTCCCGGTGGTGTTTGCCAATGTCCGTGAGGGAATCGCCTCCACCGACAGAAATCTGTTGGAAATGGCTAAGATGTTCCGCTTTTCCCATCTCAAAACGTGGCGCCATGTGTACTGGCCTTCGGTGATGCCCAATCTCATCGCCGCCAGCGAGGCCTGCGTGGGCCTGTGCTTCAAAGCGACCATCGCCGCTGAAGTCATCGGTACGCCCAAAAACGCCATCGGCACCCAGTTGTACAACGCCAAGATCTATCTGGAAAACGACGTCCTGCTGGCCTGGACCATCGTGGTGATTCTCCTGAGCACTGCGCTGGAATGGCTGCTCCGACGCTTGTTCCGGGGCTTGAAGGAAAGGAGGCTGCGCCGTGTCCGTCACGCTTGAAAATGTCTCCAAACGCTTTGAAGAGCGCCAGGTTATCAGCCATCTTTCCCTGACTCTTCCCGACAGCGGTGCTGTGTGCTTTTTCGGGCCATCCGGCTGCGGAAAAACCACGCTTCTGCGGTTGATCTGCGGCCTGGATACCCCCGACATCGGCGCTATCCAGCGGTCTCCCGGCCTGCGGTTTGCCTGTCATTTTCAGGAGGACCGCCTGCTGCCCTGGTATACGGTGGAAGAAAACCTCGCCCTCACCATGCCGGAGAAGGACATCCCGCAAGGCTTGCGGGACATTGGCCTCCACGACATTGCCGGCCTGTATCCCGATGAACTTTCCGGCGGAATGCGCCGTCGGGTGTCCCTGCTGCGGGCATTGAAGCATCCCAGCGACGTGCTGGTGCTGGATGAGCCCCTGCGGGAACTGGACGAGGATACAGCGAACAAGATGCTGGAACTGATCAGGAAAAACATCGGTGACAGGCTGCTCATCCTTGTCACCCATGACGTCACCCAGGCGGAAAAACTGGGATGCGAGGTGCTGCGCTTTCCGCTGGGGCAGTGACGCAACATCAAAATGAACAACAAAAAAGACCTGCTGACAGGCTCCGAAAAGCATCTGTCTGCGGGTCTTTTTGTGTTGGGGCAGGGGAGATTATTCCGCGTCGGTGAACTCGTATTCGTCCTCGAAGCGCTGCTTGAAGATCTGGAACACCTTTTCCAGCACTTCTTCGTCGTCTTCGCCCACGAACAGTTCTTCGTCTTCGGTCTCGCCGTCTTCCACACGCAGGATCAGCACTTCGTCGTCGTCCTCATCCTGGGGCACCAGCACCACATACTCCTTGCCGTCCACTTCCACATAGTCGGCGATGTCAAAGGTGACCTCGTTGCCGTCGTCGTCGGTCAGGGTGATGGTGGTGTCAAACTCTTCCATGTTGTTGATATCCGTCATGGGATGATCCTCCTTGATGGTGTCATGATTGCGCCGGAGCGCTTCAAAGGTATTCGCCCTTGCTTAGGCGGATTCCTGCCGGAAAAGGGAATTTCACCGGCTTATACCATCTTTTCCGCAATAGCGGTCAGGAATTCACGGGAGTTGACCGCCTGACAGGGACCGTCCCACATCAGCGCCAGATCCTTGGTCATTACGCCGGATTCGATGGTGTCCAGCGTTGCCTTTTCCAGCTTGTCGGCAAAGGCCATCAGGTCGGGGAGGCTATCCAGCTCGCCCCGCTTGCGCAGCGCACCCGTCCAGGCGAAGATGGTCGCCACCGGGTTGGTGGAGGTTTCCTCGCCCTTCAGGTAACGGTAGTAATGGCGGGTCACGGTGCCATGGGCGGCTTCGTATTCAAACTTGCCGTCGGGGGACACCAGCACGCTGGTCATCATGGCCAGAGACCCGAAGGCGGTGGCCACCATGTCGCTCATCACGTCGCCGTCGTAGTTCTTGCACGCCCAGATGAATCCGCCCTCCGAGCGCACCACACGGGCCACGGCGTCGTCGATCAGCGTGTAGAAGTAGGTCAGATTGGCTGCCTGAAAGGCCTCCTGATAGTGCTTTTCGTAGATCTCCTGAAAAATATCCTTGAAGGTATGATCGTAGGTCTTGCTGATGGTATCCTTGGTGGAAAACCACAGGTCCTGCTTCACGTTCAGGGCGTACTGGAAGCAGGCGTGGGCGAAGGATTCAATGGAGGCGTCCAGATTATGCACGCCCTGCAGGATGCCGGGGCCTTCAAAGGTGAAGACGGTCTGCCTCGTTTCCGTGCCGTCTGCAGCGGTGAATACCAGTTCCGCCTTGCCGGTGCCGGGCACCTTCATTTCCACATTGCGGTAGACGTCGCCATAGGCGTGGCGGGCAATGGTGATGGGCTTTTTCCAGGTGCGGACGGTGGGCTTGATGCCGCTGACGAGAATGGGCGCCCTGAATACCGTGCCGTCCAGCATGGCACGGATGGTGCCGTTGGGGCTCTTCCACATCTGATGGAGGTTGTATTCCGTCATGCGCTGGGCATTGGGGGTGATGGTGGCGCACTTGACGGCTACGCCGTACTTTTTGGCGGCGTTGGCGCTGTCGATGGTCACCTGGTCGTTGGTTTCGTCCCGGTGGGGCAGGCCCAGGTCATAATATTCCGTTTTCAGGTCCACAAAGGGTTCAATGAGCAGCTTCTTGATGTCCGCCCACAGGATGCGGGTCATCTCGTCGCCGTCCATTTCCACCAGCGGCGTTGTCATCTTGATTTTTTCCATGGGGCACTCCTTTTCTGCAATGCAGATTGATACACATCGATTGTATCCCGGAAAAACTGTAAGCGCAAGGGTGTGAACACAGGAAGAACAAAAAACCTGCCATCCCTTGACAGATGAGATGCCTTGACACATGAATCCAATGAACTGTGGAACGCTCGGGCGCAGTATTACGCCGCCTGACGCCCCCAAAAGCAGGCCGCACCGCATTCCGGTGCGGCTTTGCTTGTGTTTGCGCTCCGGGCATGGTATAATGACAGTATCAAGCATAAGATGACGAGGTGGCAGCCATGAAGAGCGGTATCACCCGCCGGGAGCGGGAAGTGACGGACCTGAATGAGATCAGGGGCATTCTGGACAGGGGCAAGATCGTCCATGTAGGGATGATCGACGGCGACAGGCCCTACGTCGTGCCCATGAACTACGGCTATGTGCTGGAGGACGGCTGCCTGACGCTGTATGTCCACGGCGCCCTGCGGGGCCGCAAGCTGGACGTCATCAGCAAAAATCCCAACGTGTTTGTGGAAATTGACACCGACCTGATTCCCTTTGAAGGGGAGCACCCCTGCACTTACGGGCTTTCCTATTCCTCGGTGATGGGGGAGGGCACGGCGGAGATTGTCACAAATCCCGAAGATAAGATGCAGGCGCTCACTATCCTGATGAAAACCCAGACGGGCAAGGACTTTACCTTCACCGAAAAACTGGTCAGCGTGGTGGCGGTGGTGAAAATCACCGTGCCGGAACTGACGGCAAAGCGCCGCCCGCTGAATTCCTGACGAATTTGTTTTCTGATTCCCCCTGAAAGGAGAGAAGATGCCTTGCCTCCCACGATTACCTTCAAGTGCCCTTCCTGCGGCGGCTTTCTGACCTTCGACCCTGAAGGCCAGCGCTTCAAGTGCGCCCATTGTTCCTCTGATTTCGACGAAGCCACGCTGGTGGAACTCTCTGAAAAACTGGAGCAGCAGGCCCGGCAGGATGAACCTGCTCAAGAGCCCCATCTGCGCACCTACAACTGCCAGATGTGCGGCGCCCAGATCGTCACCGGCGAAACCACTGCCGCCACCAGGTGTTATTATTGCCATCAGCCTGTGGTGCTGGCGGACCGGATGGACGATGAATTCCGTCCCGACGGCGTGATTCCCTTCCAGCTGGACAAGGACGAAGCAGAGGCCTCTTTCCGCAGCCATGTGAAGAAAAAGTGGTTTGTGGACAAAGCCTTTTATCAGACCGCCCGCCGGGAGGATTTCTCCGGCGTTTATTACCCCTACTGGTGCGGCGACTTTGCCGGCGAGGCTACCTTTGATGGCACCGGTCAGCGGGTGACGACCACCTCCACTCCCCGGGAAATCATCACCACCACCAGCTACTATCACGTTCATCGGAAAGGCAACGTCAGCGTCAGGAGCCTTATGCGAAATGCTCTCAAGAGCGCCAACCGCAAACTCTCCGACGGCGTGGCGCCCTATCGCCTGGACGAAATCAAGCCCTTTGCGGCGGGCTACCTCAGCGGTTTCCTGGCCGAGCGCCGGGACATCCCGAAAGAGGCTGTGGACTTCGACCTGCTGGGAGAGGCCCGCAGTCATGTCCATGATATGATGTCTGATTCCACGGGCTTCAGCAGCCTTACCGGGCGGACGGAGTTCGTCCCCGAGGAGGCGAAGATCAGCCAGTATCTGCTCCCTGCCTGGGTGATGACCTATCAGCCGGGGAAGCAGCAGAAGGATCAGACGCCGTATTACTACATGATCAACGGCCAGACGGGCAACGTGTGTGGCAGATTCCCTGTGAACAAGGGCAAACTGCTTCTGTGGTCGCTGGTGCTGGGGGCTGCGGTTGCGGCTCTGCTGATGCTGGGAGGTGCGCTGCTGTGGTAAGAAAGACGCTTCTTCGCATCATGCTGCTCATGCTGGTGATGTTTCTTCCGGTGGCAGCGCTGGCGGAAACCCGGATTTTTGACCGGGAAAACCTGTTCACCCCGGCGGAGGAACAGCGGATGCAGGAAATCATCACCGCCATTCAGGATTCCTGGCAGATGGACGTGGTGGTGGTCACTTCCTCCGAGCCGGAATGGGACGGCAGCCGTGAATTTGCTGATGATTTCTACGATGACGGCGGCTTCGGCCTGGATGAAGAGGCTTCTGGTATGCTGTATCTCATCGATATGCACAACCGGGTGCCCTGCATTTCCACCGCCGGCAGGATGATCGATATCCTCAATGACGCCCGCCTGGACGACCTCTTCGACCGCAGTTATGACGACCTGGCCGCAGGGAACTACGGCGCCTCCACCATCACCCTGCTGGAGCGGGTGACGCACTACCTGCGCATCGGCGTGGCAGAAGGGCAGTTCCGCTATGATGAAGAGACGGGCGAAAGGCTCACGGAAAGCCAAAATCCCCTGACACAGACGGAAATCCTCGTCTCCGTGCTGATTGGTCTGGCGGCGGCGGGCCTGATGTACCTGATGGTGTGGAACAAGTATCACCTCAAGGGCAGCACCTATTCCTACAACGCCGCTGAAAACACCTCCTGCGACCTGAAGGACAACATCGAGGTGTTTGCCAATCAGACGGTCACGAGGCGACCCCGGGTGCAGACGTCGTCTTCCTCTTCTTCCAGAGGCGGCAGCGGCGTGCATCGTTCCTCCAGCGGGCGCTCCCATGGCGGCGGACGGGGCCGTGGCTTCTGATGCCTGGCTGAAAATACCAGGCAAATCATCTTGACATCATGCCCATGGCTGCATATAATGAAATCAGGGAATGTCCTGGGGTTCACGACAGTCCGCCTGTTTTTACCCACAGCTCATAAAAAGGAGCCCGGGTCCATGTTTTGTGATGCCATGCCCCCGTTATCATAACGCCAGGGGAAGGCAGAGACAAACGGCAGGGCACCTACCTGCTTAACAAAGCGGGTGAAAAAACGGCGCACATCGGCACTTTGGGACATTCGTTGTCAAAACTTACGGAAGGCAGGAAACTGCCTTCTTTTTTGTTGATTTTCTTGGCGATTTTGCGCCTTCCTCTTGACAATCAGCGCCCGATGTCGCTATAATACCCCCATAGGCTTTGATGGAAAGAGTACCGTGCAGGAAGCGCCAAGAGAGCTGCGGAAGGTGAGATGCAGCCGGGGAATGGACGGGAAGATGGCTCCGGAGCTTTGCGGGTGAAATCCAGTAGTCCGCAACGGGTCGCGCCGTTATGCGTATGATGAGTGAAAAATCAGGGTGGCAACGCGGATGATATACAGTCTCCGCCCCTATCAACAAAAGGGGTGGAGGCTTTTTCTGTTCCCCCCCGAAACATCAGGAGGAGGATATTCCATGAGCAACAAGCAGACCTTCTACATCACCACGCCGATTTACTATCCCAGCGGCAATATGCACATCGGCCACACCTATACCACCGTGGCGGCGGACACCATGACCCGCTTCAAGCGCCTCACCGGCTATGACGCCTACTTCCTCACCGGCACTGATGAGCATGGCCAGAAGATCGAGGAAAAGGCCGCCGAAGCCGGCGTGACCCCCAAGGCCTTCGTGGATGAAATCGTCGCTGAAACCAAGAAACTGTGGGACCTGATGAACATCCGCTACGATGATTTCATCCGCACCACCGATGAGCGCCACGAGAGGATCGTGCAGAAGATCTTCCGCCAGTTCTATGAGCAGGGCGACATCTACAAGAGCGAGTACGAAGGTATGTACTGCACGCCCTGCGAGTCCTTCTGGACGCCCTCTCAGCTGGCAGAGAAGAACGGGGAGAAGGTCTGCCCCGACTGCGGCCGCCCCTGCAAGCCCATGAAGGAAGAGGGCTACTTCTTCCGCATGAGCAAGTATCAGGACTGGCTCATCGATTACATCGAGACCCATCCTGACTTCATTCAGCCTGCTGCCCGTGCCAACGAGATGCTCAACAACTTCCTCCGTCCCGGCCTGCAGGACCTGTGCGTGAGCCGCACTTCCTTCAAGTGGGGCGTGCCGGTGGACTTTGACGAAAAGCACGTGGTCTATGTGTGGATTGACGCTCTGTCCAACTACATCACCGCCCTGGGCTATGGTACCGAGGACGACGGCCTGCTGAAGAAGTACTGGCCTGCCAATGTGCATCTGGTGGGCAAGGAAATCATCCGCTTCCACACCATCTACTGGCCCATCATGCTCCACGCTCTGGGTCTGGAACTGCCCAAGCAGGTGTTCGGCCATGGCTGGCTGCTCTTTGGCGGCGACAAGATGGCCAAGTCCAAGGGCAACGTGCAGTATCCCCAGCCCATCGTCGCCCGTTATGGCGCCGACGCCCTGCGCTATTACCTCATGCGTGAGATGCCCTTCGGCTCTGACGGCAACTACACCAACGAGGCCTTCCTCACCCGCATGAATGCCGATCTGGCCAACGATCTGGGCAACCTGGTCAGCCGCACCGTGGCGATGATCGAGAAGTACTTCGGCGGCGATGTGCCCGCCTGGACCGATGCGGTGGATCCCTCCGTGGATACCCCCCTGCAGGAGCACTGCGCTGCCCTGCCTTCCTTGGTGGAGGCGCAGATGGACAAGCTGCAGTATTCCCAGGCTCTGGCGGAAATCTGGAAGGTCATCGGCGAGTGCAACAAGTACATCGACCTCACCCAGCCCTGGGTGCTGGGTAAGGACCCCGAAAAGAAGGACCGTCTGGCCAACGTGCTGCTGACTCTTGCCGAGTGCGTGCGCTATGTGGCCGTGCTGATTTACCCCTTCATGCCCACCACCCCCGAGCGCATCTTTGCCCAGCTGGGCGTCAAGGACGAAGTTCTCAAGACCTGGGATTCCCTCAAGACTTTCGGTCAGCTGCCTGCGGGCACCAAGGTGCAAAAGGGCGAGGCCCTCTTCCCCCGCATTGACGTGAAGAAGGAGCTGGAAGCCCTCTATCTCGCCGAGGAAAAGCCAGCCCAGCCCGAAAAGAAGGCAGACAAGAAGCCTGAAAAGAAGGAAGAGAAGAAGGCAGAAAAGAAGCACGAGGAGCCCGAATTCCCTGAAGTGATCGACTTCGGCGATTTCTGCAAGGTGAAAATGCAGGTGGCCCGTGTGCTGGAGTGCGTCAAGGTGCCCAAGAGCAGCAAGCTCCTGCAGTTCCGCCTGTCCTTCGGCAAGGACGGCGAGCGCACCATCCTCTCCGGCATCGCCAAGTATTACGAGCCCGAAACCCTCGTGGGCAAGCAGGTGGTGGCAGTGACGAATCTGGCGCCCCGCAAGATCGCCGGCATCGAGAGCCAGGGCATGATTCTCTCCGCTGTGGACGATCAGGACAATCTGCGCCTGATGAGCGTGGGCGAGGGCGTTGAGGACGGCGCGATCATCGGATGATTGAACTGTTTGATTCCCACTCCCATGTGGACAGCGACCGCTTTGACGGCGATCGTGAGGAAGTACTCCTGCGCATGGCGGAAGCCGGCGTGACCCGCTGTGCCGTCATCGGCAGCGATATGCCTTCCTCGGAAAACTGCGTCCGCTTTGCTGCGGAGCACCCCGGTTTCTACGCCGCCGTTGGCATTCATCCCCACGAGGCGAAGGACTTCCGCCCGGAAGACATTCCGGCGCTGGAAGCAATGACTCGCCGGGAGCGAGTGGTTGCCATTGGCGAGATCGGTCTGGATTTTTACTATGATCTGTCTCCCCGGGATGTTCAGCGGGACGTGTGCCTTGCCCAGATGGAACTGGCATCCCGGCTGAACCTGCCGGTGGTGTATCACGTCCGTGATGCCCATCAGGAGATGCTGGAGCTGTTCAAGGCCAATAAGGGGCTGATTTCCGGCGGCGTGATTCACTGCTTCTCCGGTAGCTGGGAGATTGCCAAGGAATACCTGAAACTGGGCTTTTACATCAGTTTTGCCGGCCCTGTGACCTTCAAAAAGGCGCCGAAACTCCAGGAAGCCGCCCTGAATGTGCCCCTTGACCGCCTGCTGGTGGAAACCGACAGCCCCTACCTTGCGCCGGAACCCGTCAGGGGCCGCCGCAACGAGCCCACCCATGTCCGCCATGTGGCGCAGAAGATTGCCGACCTGCGGCAAATGCCGCTGGAAGACCTTGCCCGCATTACCACGGAAAACGCCATGCGGATGTATGGAATTTAACAGGGGCTTTGCCACTGCACCCTTTTGCGGTGCGTTGCCCCGCACCCTTTTGCGGGACTTTGCCCCGCACCCCACCAGGGGCGCCGCCCCTGGACCCTTTTTGCGGGGCGTTGCCCCGCACTCCACCAGGGGCGCCGCCCCTGGACCCTGCAAGGGGCATCGCCCCTTGACCCATCACCCCAAGCCCTGAAGGGCTTGGGGGATGTTTTGTTTTTGGTATTACTTCCTGTTTCAAGTCTTTTTTGGTGCGACCAGGGGCTTTTGGTCGCCCCTGGACCGCTTCGACTTGACCTTACCTGCAATTTTGAGCAAGCAACAAAGGAAAGCCCCCTGGTAGTCCCGGCAAAGACAATTCATTTCCATAAGATTACCCCAAAAAAAGAACACCCCCGAAATCCTTCAGGATTTCGGGGTAATGGGTCAAGGGCCAATGGCCCTTGCGGGGTGCAGGGGCGGCGCCCCTGCTGGGTTTCCAAAGGGCAAAGCCCTTTGGCGGGGTGCAGGGGCAACGCCCCTGCTCAGCCCTTTTTCACCTTTTCGCCCAGCTTGTCCATGCCCACGGCAATCACAGCGCCCACGGCGAGACAAATCACATTCACCAAAGCGGAAACAACGTCCGTGAAGGTGCTCACAGGAATAATCACGATGGTCGCCGCCACCACAATGCCCAGAATCGCATGGTGGATGATCGCATGGTGGTTTTCCACCAGATAGTTGATCAGCCGGGCCAGCGCCAGCACCGTCACCACGGCGCCGATACCCACTGGCAGAAGCACTGCGGGGTCAAAACTGCTGATGCCGTTTAGCAGGGGAGTGTACAGCCCCAGAGGCATCAGCAGCGTGGAGAAACTCATGCCGGGAGCAATCACCGACAGCGCCAGACATACGCCGCACAGCAGGTAAGCGCCGAAACCGGGGGCAATCACCACATTCACCGCATTGAGCCCCAGCAGGAAGCCCAGCATCAGCACAAAGGCAGCCACCAGCGCAATCCAGGCGCCCTTGCCGCGGCCCTGTTCACCGGCATCCCGGAACAGAGCAGGCACCATGCCGGCAATCAGACCCACAAACAGGCACACGGACGGCCCCGGATACTTGTCCAGCACCACGCCCAGCAGCTTGGCAATGCCCAGAAAGCCCGCTGCCACGCCAATCAGCACCGGCAAAAGCGTCTTCCAGGACTCTTTGAGGGTTTTGAAGGGGTGCACCAGCAGGGCCATAATCTGCTGATAGATGCCGAATAGCACGCACAGCACGCCGCCGGAAATGCCCGGCAGCACAGCGCCCAGGCCGATCAGTGCGCCCTGAAGCACCCGCACGAAAGACGAAAACAGTTTTTGCATCACGAAAATCCTCCTTGGATGAATCACATCCCTTATGATACCATTGACGGCGTGGCTCGTCAATCCTCCGGGCGGCGGCAGGGGCTGATTTTTTCTTCCGGCGGCGCTGATTTTGCTGATTTTGCCCAATCCGTCCACAATTCCCCTTGACAAACCTCCGGGATGATGATATAATCCATCATGCTGTTTACGGCACGCGGCAGTGGCGGAATCGGCATACGCGCACGTTTGAGGGGCGTGTCCAGCAATGGGTACGGGTTCAAGTCCCGTCTGCCGCACCAAAAGAGAAGTAACTTTTGTCTACCAAAAGTTACTTCTTTTTTTATGCATTGCGGAGCAATGGTATATCATCACGCGTCAGCGTGTATATCATCACCGAAGGTGTATTTCGCTCCGCAATGATGATATACAACACTTCGTGTTGATGATATACAGTCGCAAGCGACTGATGATATACAAGACTCCGCCTTGATTCTTATTATCAAGCATGATATAATATAGGTGAAGATATCAAAATATTGCGAAAAAACAGTAGTATGCGAATAGAGGTAAATATGGGTTTTAACTTTCAAAACAAAATAAATTTCCTCCTCGAAAACGCTTGTCCGAGTATTAGGTATTTGGTACATCGAGATATGCTTGGTGCTGACATGGACGAGCCTTTTATGGTGACACTTCAAAACGAAATTTTGGCTCAGTCAAATGTAAAAAAGCATTTGTCAGCACAACACGCTGACGGGTGGTTTGGTTACGAGCTTCACGGCATCGACGGTATGGATTGTCATATCAGCGGACTTTTGAACTTGGGCGTTGAGGCAAGGCATCCTGCCATTCAAAAAGCGGTCACGGCATTGCTGACACCCGAAATCGCATCTGCACACAAGAATTGGTTTCGCGGCGGTGCGGCATTGGATGCAGAAGGTCGCGGCGGCGACCGCGCTATCGTTGCCAACATTCTCGCTATGGCGAAAGCTTCGGAGGATATTACGATTTACGCAGAGCAACAGGCGCTCGCATTTGAACATCTTTCGACGGTTTTGCAGTATAACTCGGTTGACGATTTTTCTATCAAGGGCAAGAATGAACGTTACTATAAGCCGAACGCTAAATTTCCGGGTGCAAACCATATTGGCGTTCTTTCTGCTACGCAGGGATGGCGAACTGAGGATAATATAGCGACCGCAAAGGCGGCAGTCAAGCGAGCTTACGAAATTATGAAAGATGTTGACGAATATATCACCTTTAAAAAGCCGTCTGAATTCGGCGGTGGATTTGTTGGACCTTTCAATTATAATTGGCAAGCCCTAACGCCAATGACGGAGGAGCAGATCGTTGGTATCATAAACAGCTCCTACAACTTCCAATTCGCTTTTTGGCTTGGTGCAGTCACCGGAGTACCCGATTGGGTATTGCAGCATAACGGCACATATGAAGTTCTTGCTGATATGCTTGAGCGTGATGCGATTTTCGATAAAATTCCGGAAGCAACCTTGCGTGCGTTCAAGCAAGTTTTGGGCAAAGCGCCGAACTATCGAAAGAAGCACGCCATTGAATGTGATGTTTTGTATGCTGTGTTGAGAGCGGTTTGGGATAAAGTATAAACGGGATAGTATATTACAATAACTCGGAACATTTATATGTATCAAATTAAGTTTTTTACCCCTACTTATGCACCGTTTGGTAGTTTTTTCAACTAAATCCACCCTTATGGATGGGTGAAATCATCTTCGATGAAGAAATCCCTTGCGTGGATGAAATCCGGCTCAACGCCGGGTGGGTGGATCTGATTTCATC
This sequence comes from Clostridiales bacterium, assembly GCA_015056085.1. Classification (GTDB taxonomy): domain Bacteria; phylum Bacillota; class Clostridia; order Christensenellales; family Aristaeellaceae; genus UBA11524. Next base: position 336,989 of record SVHA01000001.1, on the reverse strand, counting down.
TGCGAAGCAGATTTCATCCGAGTGAAACGAGGATTTCATCGTGGTGAAGCCGCGATTTCATTAAAACGTTATGTTTACATTGTGTTTACCCGTTTGTATTTTCGTGGAGTACACACAGAAAAAGAGCACCTGCGAAAGCAAGTGCTCTTTTCATTCGTTTCGGAGTGCGTTGGTGTTACTTTCGTTGCGCTCTCCTCGCAAACGCCCTCTCCGCCCCTTGTGCCATCTTCCGCATTCTTTCGACGTCCACCTTGCACTCGCTGCGGTCATAGGTGTACAGGCCGTTGATTTCCCCCTCCACGTCGCTGAGTTGGGTGTAGATGTACCCGCACAGACCGTGAGGAATGGAGGGGAGAATCATTTCACGGTGCATCTGTTCGATGTGGTCGGTGAGGGCTTCTTCGGTGGCGGCGGTGCCGTAGCCGTACTGCTTTTTGTCGGAAAGGTGATTCTCCATCGGGCGGGCGAATCCGCCGCATTCGCTCAAAAGCATCGGGCGGCCACCAGACTTCAGCACCGTGTTGCGGAAATAGATGTGCTCGCTTTGCAGGTCGCTGTCGTGGCGGATGAACCAGCCGGAGGTGGCGTCCCAGAAGCGGGTGGGGTCGAGGGCCTTCAGGACGGCGTAGCACTGGTCTGAGTCAAACTGCCCCCAACCTTCGTTGAAAATGGTGTAGCCCACAATGCAGGGATGATTATATAGGTGGCGGATCGTATCCTCGCTGTGGCGCAGGAATATCTCCTTGCGCTTTTTACCCCAGGGGAAGCGGTCGGGGCGCTTTTTCATGCCGATGGTGGGCAGCGCCGTGTCGGTGAAGAAGGTGTAGGGGCCGTTGTTGACCATGTCCTGCATCACCAGCATCCCCAAACGGTCGCAGGCGAAATAGAAGGTCTCCGGCTCGATTTTGATGTGCTTGCGAAGCAGGTTGAAGCCCAGCGCCTTCATGCGCTGAACATCACGGGCGAATTCAGCGGGATCTTCCGGCAGGAAGATGCCGTCGGGGAAGTAGCCCTGATCCAGCACGCCGCTGAGGAACACTGGCGTTCCGTTCAGGCAGATGGCGGGCGTATTGCCATGGGGCAGAATCTCCACCGTCCGCAGGGCGAAGTAACTCTCCACCCGGTCGTTCCCGGCGGTGATGACCAGATCGTAGAGATAGGGGTCATCCACCGTCCACAAATGGGGCTGGGGGATGCGGAGTTTGACGTCCTGTCCGCAGGGGATGGTCTGCACCAAAACGCCGGGAATGTCCACCTGGCAGTCGGGGGCGTCCGCGTCCACATTCAGGGTGATGCTGTCCAGCGCCGGGGTGATGCGAAGGCTGCGGATGTACGTTTGGGGCACAGGCTCCAGCCAGACGCTCTGCCAGATGCCGCTGACGGGCGTGTACCACATTCCGTGGGGCTTTTTGCACTGCTTGCCGTAGGGGTAATCCTGATTGAGGGTGTCCGTCACCAGCACGGTGAGGGCGTTTTCGCCACCTAAAACAGCGGCGGTGATATCCGCGCTGAAGGGCAGATAGCCCCCTTCGTGCCTCATGATGGGGTGACCATTCAGGAACACCTCGGCGATCTGATCCACGGCACCGAAGTGCAGTATCAGCCGCTCACCCTTGTTCAGAAATCCCTCCGGCAGCGTGAAGGTGCGATGATACGCCAGTTCATCGGGCACATCTCCCTGCCAGCCGGACAGGGCGCTTTGCGGCGGGAAGGGCACTTCCACCGTCTGATTGTTCACCACCCAAGGGCCGTTCAGGGAAAGAAAGCGATCCCGGCGCAGTTGGGGCCGGGGATATTCCTGCTTCCACATAAGGCTGCCTCCGCTGAAGAATCGGTCTTACTTGTAAATGAGGAATTCACATTCCAGGCGTCCGTTGTACAGGCGGCGCTTTTTGTCTGCCCGGCGACCAAAAGCCCGCTCAAAGCCGGGATCAGACGTGATGGCGCACAGGCTCCACCCGGGGTGCCGGGCCTTCAGGCGGCCCATTTCCCGGTAGAGTTTCTGGCACGTTTTGCGGTCGCTGAGGCGCTCTCCGTAGGGCGGATTGCACAGGAACACGCCCTGTTCATCGGGCAAAGTCAGCTGCTCAAGGGGAGTTTGCGTCAGTTCGATCTTGCCTTCCAGGCCGGCCTGCCGCACATGCCTGCCTGCCAGATCAAGGGCGTTTGCGTCAATGTCCGAGCCGCTGATACCGCTGATGCGCTCCGGCTCAAAATCAAACCGGCACTGGCGCCGGATGGCCTCGCAAGCTTCTTTGGGGAAGAAGCAGTAGTCTTCCATGGCGAACTTGCGGGTCAGTCCGGGGGCACGGTGGCCTTGACGGAAAGCCGCTTCAATCAGCAGCGTGCCCGTGCCGCAGCAGGGGTCGTGGAGGCGCATTCCCGGCCGCCAGGGAGACAGTTCCACCAGCGTGGCAGCCAGCGTTTCACGCAGAGGCGCTTCGCCGTTCCATGTGCGGTAGCCCCGGCGGTTGAGGGCGTCACCGGAAAGATCCAACGTCAGGCGGGCCACATCGGTGTGCAGGGCAACTTCGATGGGATGCACAGCGCCTGTCTCCGGGAACACATCCTTCCCGGAATGCGTGCGCATCCGCTCGATAATCGCCTTTTTGGTGATGGCCTGGCAATCCCTGATGCTCATCAACTGGCTGCGGACACACTTGCCGGACACATGATATTTACCATCCTTGGTCAAAAGCGTCTCCCAGGGAATCGTCTTGACGAACTGGAACAGTTCCTCAAAGCTGCGGCATTCCTGTTCCCCCAGCACCATCAGCACACGGTCGGCGCTGCGCAGGCGAAGGTTGCACAAAAAGGCCTCTTCCACCGTGGCGGTGAAGCGGGCCCCGCCCATTTCACCCCGCACGTCCTTCATGCCCAGGCGCTTGAGTTCAGCAGCCACCACGCCCTCCAGCCCGAAGGCGGCAGTGGCGAAATATGTCATCATGGTTTGCATGGTTGATTCATTCCTCCTGTCAAGGGATATTTTACGATACATCCCTGAAAATGTAAAGGGAAAATGCATCCCTTAGCGGCCTCAACTGCCTTGCATTTTCCCCCGTGATGCTGTATACTGTGCAATAGGGAAGTGTTGCCCTTGTTTTTGTGTGCCCTTCCCCATGAAGGAGGTTGAGACTGTGAAACTGATGATTGCCATCGTCCAGGATGAGGATGCATCCCGTCTGGTCAATGAACTGATGAGCGAGGGATTCACCGTTACCAAGCTGGCCACCACCGGCGGCTTTCTGCGGGCGGGCAATACCACGCTGCTTCTGGGCGTGAATGATGACAAACTGCAGTCTGCCATGGATATTATCGAGAAGGTCTGCAAGTCCCGCCGTCATGTGGCGCCGCAGATGCCCGCCATGGCTTCCGCCATGGCCGGTATGTATTCTGCCCAGCCGGTAGAGGTCTCCGTGGGCGGTGCGACGGTGTTCGTGCTGTCGGTGGACCAGTTCATCAAGATGTAATCCGCAAAAACAACATCCGCAGCATCCTGCGTCAGGAAAGGGGAGGGATGAACCGTGGCGGATCTTTCCGGCATCCAGGCGTCCCTTCACCCGGTGGCGCTGGATGACTTTGCCCCCCAGGGCAGCCTCTATGAGGGGCTGGTGCATACCCTGCGGGAGGGCACCTTTGTCCATGCGTATCTCCTCAGCGGTCTGGAAGGGATGGGCAAGCGCACGCTGGCCCAATGCATGGCGCAGTTTTTGCTGTGCACCGGGCCGGACAAGCCCTGCGGGATGTGTCCCGCCTGTCAGCAGGTTGCGGCGAACAATCACCCCGACCTGATCGTGGTGCAGCCGGGCAAGCCCATCAGCCCCGAAGTGGAATCGGGCCTCAAGAGCATTCCTGTCAAGGACATCCGTGCCGTGGTGGACATCACCTCCCGCCACACCTATGCAGGCGGACGGCGCGTGGTGATCATTCAGCAGGCGCACAAGATGACCCCCGGCGCTCAAAACGCTCTGCTCAAAACGCTGGAAGAGCCTCTGGGCGAAACGGTGTTTCTCCTGATCACCGAAGCGCCGGAGATGCTCCTGTCCACCATCGTCAGCAGGTGCCGGGCGCTGAAACTCCATCCCTGGCCGGATGACGCCCTGCTGCGGGTGCTGAAGGCCCGGGGCGTGGAAGAACATCGTGCCCGTCAGGCAATCGCTGTCAGCGGCGGTTCCATGGGCCGTGCACTGGAAGTGGCGGACGATGAAGCCTTCTGGCAGCGCCGTCAGGATGTGATGCAGGACTTTTTCAGCCTGGAAAAGCGCAGCGACATCCTGCGTATCTCCAATCAGTGGCGGGAACGCAAGGACGACGCATCCGAACTTCTCAATGATGTGGAAGACATGGTGCGCACGCTGATGCTGGTGCGCCTGGGGCACAGGGACGAAAGCGCCCTGACCGGATACCCCGAAAAATGGCAGACCCTGGCCCGCAAGGCCGATGTGGCCGCTTTTGTCCGCCTGCTGGATGCAGTGGCGGAAGCACGGCGGCTTCGCAGTCAACAGGTAACATGGCAGGCAGTGGTGGAAAAACTTCTGCTGCGCCTGATGGAGGAAAGAAATCAATGGTAAATGTGGTAGGTGTTCGTTTTCAGAACGCTGGTAAACTCTATTTTTTTGATCCCGGCAACCTCTGGCCCACGCCCGGTGATTTTGTGCTGGTGGATACCACCCGTGGCCTTGAATTCGGCGAGGTGGTCACCGGCGTTCAGCAGATCGCATCCAATCAGCTCACGGCGCCCCTGAAGACTGTTGTGCGCATTGCCACGGCAGAGGATGTTCAGCACGCCAAGGACAACAAGGCCGGTGAAAAGGAAGCATACGCTGTCTGCCAGCGGAAAATCAGCGAGCATAAGCTGGACATGAAGCTGGTCAGCGTTGAATATACCTTTGACAACAGCAAGATCCTCTTCTACTTCACCTCCAACGGCCGTGTGGATTTCCGTGGCCTGGTGAAGGATCTGGCTGCCATCTTCAAGACCCGCATCGAACTGCGGCAGATTGGCGTGCGCGACGAGGCCAAAATGCTGGGCGGCCTGGGCCCCTGCGGGCGTCCCATCTGCTGCGGCGCCTTCCTGGGCGACTTCCAGCCGGTGTCCATCAAGATGGCCAAGGAGCAGAATCTGTCCCTGAATCCCAACAAGATCAGCGGCGTCTGCGGCCGCCTGATGTGCTGCCTGAAGTACGAGCAGGACACCTACGAGCAGACCCGCAAGCGGATGCCCAAGGTGGGCAAGGAAGTCATCACCCCTGACGGCAACGGCGTGGTGTGGGACCTGAACATCATCAAGGAAACCGTGCGTGTGCGCATCCAGAAGGGCGATTCCAGCGAATTGAAGGATTACCCGGTGGAAGACGTGCAGCGTGTGGGCGCCCCTGCCCGTGCTGAAAAACCCGCCCGGGAGGAAGCCCTTGCCGCCCCTGAATTAGGCAATGCTCCGGCTGAGGAAAAGAAGTCGACTGCCGCCGAAAACCGTCCCCGCAAGGAAAAGGGTGAGGGCCATGTCCGCAAGGAAAAGGCCGATAAGCCTGAAAAGAAGGCGGCTCCCGAGGAAAATCCCCCTGCTGAAGAAAAGACCCCCGAAAAGCCCGCTGCTCCTGCCAACAGCTGGAAGGCTGCGCTGGAAGCCGCCAAGAAGGCCGCCCAGGCGGACTCCGCTGAATAAAGGGATTTTGCTCGCCGCATGATTCGACACCGCCAGACAGATTCTGCATTTTTTCGGTATTCGTTTGCATTTTCAGACACAATCCCCTTGCAATTTCGCTGGGACGGTGGTATGATAAGTGCAGCAACAGATTGCTGTTGAAATTTGTTAGGAGGCGAATCATCATGGCTTACAAGATTACCACCGATTGCATCGCTTGCGGCGCTTGCGCTGAAGGCTGCCCCGTGTCCGCCATCACCGAAGGCGACGGCATCTATGTGATCGACGCTGACGCTTGCATCGACTGCGGCGCTTGCGCTGATGCCTGCCCCGTGGGCGCTCCTGTGCAGGAATAATCTCCGCACTATCAAGTCCCTTCCGATGAGGAGGGGGCTTTTTTGATGCCCTCATCGCAAGACGACGAAAGAAGGCGGGGGCAGGGGGGCGCCCGGTGGAAGAATTTGCAGATTTTTCGGTTTTGCCCCTTGACAACCGGGAGGATGTCGGTTATAATAGTCTGCGTTGCGGTTGACCCACCGCAGCATCATGTGAATATGGAGAGTTGGCTGAGTGGTCTAAGGCGCACGACTGGAAATCGTGTGTGGGCTTATACCCCACCTAGGGTTCAAATCCCTAACTCTCCGCCAGAAGGCACGAGTGTTTCTGCAAGAAGCGCTCGTGCTTTTTTGTGTCGAGGGGCATAGAATGTTTCTGGATTCGGCAATGGGAAATTTCGTCAGCATTATTGCATATCCGGAAGCAATGTGGTAGAAATAGGGAGAAGATAAACGGGTAGGTGGAGACTCGGCTGCTGCACCTTATTGGTCTGTATATAATCAGGTGAGCAGGGGCCGCTGACGCTCGTTGATAGCTGGGCCAAAGGAATAGTGTGTTTTCCGACATGAAAAAGATCATTGCGGTAGCCCGCAAATGCGCAAGGAGGAATACCCGGATGAAGAAAATCAAGAAGACATTGGCCTTGATGCTGTGCTTGTGCTTGCTGTGCGCAAATTTGCCTGTGTTTGCACCAATCGGCTCTGCAATGGCTGAATCTGCTTCACCTGTTCCGACGGAAGCACCCGAAGCAACGGCTGCGCCAGAAGCGACGGTTTCTCCCGAAAATCCTTATGGCGAACCGGCCCCCCGGACCGCGCCCGATCCCAGTGCGTCCGTGATGCAGAATAATGCGCGCGCGGTTTCGTCTTTCACTCTTCCGCCGGATCTTGTCCCGTCCACCGCTTGGTTTGGCCAAGCTCTTATTGTTGTTTGGCAAAACGTTGATGTTCCGCGCACTGTTGGTGAAGAGGGATGGAACGTCCCGCCGACGGCAGGCTTTATCTTCCGCGACTTGGCGAATGATCGTCCTCAGGACCCGATAAGTCTCGATGTAGAGATTACAGACTCGGAAGGAAACGTTGTGACGCAAATCACAGAGGCAGGCACATATACAGCCACTGTAGTCGCCCCTGAGGAACTCGCACCTCTAATGGAGATCTCTGCTGGATAGATTATAGCGGATATAAGGGCGGAAGTCCCAAGAGCGTCACCTTCACGGTCACGGATGAGTATCAAATTGTCTGGTCTCACCTTAACCGCACGTATGGCCAGGCCGATTGGAGACAGCCGCCCGTTGCCAAGGTAACCATACAGGGCGTGACGTACGAATTGGGCGTCAATCTGAAATATAAGGGCAATCCCATTGATCCTGCCGATATTGGTTTTGACAATCCGCAGTTTGATTTCCACGGCGGCAGCGATGATCCTACATGGACCGCCGTAGCGGATATTGACAGTCTGGCCGGAAGGCTTGAGAATTATCAGAATTATAATATTGTAAATACTGAAGCGCACTATGACTATACGTGGCTTACGATCAATGTGATGACCTACGGCGCCGAAATGTATCAATACGGCGGAGCGGCGGCGAACCAGAGCTCTGCAAAAATTCAGAGAACCTACGGCGATCCCCTGAATCTCGTCGGCACGGTAGCCTCTTGGAGCATAAATAATATAGATCCGGCCGTAAAGCAAATGATCGAGACCACAGTGGCAAATCTGACCTCTTTGAAAGAAGGCGTCCAATGGCCGCTTGACGCAGGCTTTCATGAAGACGTCATTACTCACAGCGACACGAAATTTTACCAGACATTCGTACTCGGACACGGCAACATGAATTTCGGTTGGTGGTTGGCGGAGGTGAAGCGATAGAAGTTCTTCCCAAGGGTGTAGACCTGGTGTGGGGGAATATCACTGGCCGCACCTATGGCGACGCTGGCTGGAACACCATGCCCACCGCCAGCCATGCAACGGTGTATGATGATACCCCGGATCTCAGCCTGACCATCTATAAGAATATCAACGGCGCTTTTACGGCAGTTGATTCCATCGACGGCGCGGGCACCTACAAAGTGACCGCCAAGACCAATGACAACAACTATGCCCTGAACGGCGCTGTGGACGGCTATGTCACCAGCGAAACCTTTACGGTTGATCCGGCAGAGGTTACCATTGAGTGGACGAATGTGCACGATCGGACCTTCGGCTGCGTCGGCTGGGATGCTGAGCCTGTCGCCACCTATACCCTCGGCGGTGTTGAGTATACCCCCGAAGTGAAGCTATTGTGCAACGATTACGTGATCAAGCTTGAACCCCAAAAGGCGATCTGCGGAGATTGCAAAGCCGTGGCGCAGGTTGAGGACACCGAAAACATCACCTTCAACAATAAAGAAGCATACTTCACCATCGCCAAGCTCGGAATCGGTGTTACCCTCAAGAATTTCAAGAGCGTAGGGGATACATTCGAGCTGGAGAAGGAATACGGGGCAAATTTCCCTGTTTTCGAAGCTGAATACACCCTGACCAACGGTGGCGTCCTTGCCGAAGGCATGGATGAACTGATTCAGAATACGCTGAATGCCGAAGGGACCTTCTACCGGGTGAGCGGCGTTGAAAGAGTAGGCGAAAAGTACAGTCTGCTCGTGAAGAAAACGAATAATTGCCTTGTCAATACTTCCATGACCTATGCTCAGCATTACATTAGGATCATTCCCAAGAAGGTGGATGCGGTATGGGCCAATGCTGATGACCGCGATAAGGGCACCAACGGCTGGAACGCCATGCCCACCGCAAGCTATAAAGATCTTAACGGCTGGCATACGAATCTAAGCGTAAAACTCTATAAGTTGGTAGGTGGAACCGAAACTGAGGTCACTTCCATTGATAATGGCGGCGTATACAAGGCAACGGCGATGTGTACTGACGGCGATTATGCCCTCAATGGCGCTGATGCGAACGGTTACATCACCAAATCCTTCACGATCACGATCGTGTATTATGACGTCTGCCTGACACAAGATGTCACCGGCGGCACGGTCGGGGCGGATAAGGCAAGGGCTGAAGAGGGCGAAACCGTCACCCTGACCAACACCCCCGCCACGGGCTATGAATTTGTGTCCTACACTGTCACCTGCGGCGAAACCGCAGTGGAAGTGAGCGGTGATAACACTTTCACCATGCCCGCCGGCAGTGTGAGCGTCACGGCAGAATTCAGAAAGATCGACTACACCATCACCGTCACTGAGCCCGAAAACGGCACGGTGACCGCCCCTGCGACCGCCAATTACGGTGACACCGTCACCGTGACGGTGACTCCCGCAACGGGATTCGAGACCGACAAGATCACCGTCATGTGCGGCACGACCAGCATCACCGTGGGCGAAGGGAATACCTTCACCATGCCCGCTGGCAATGTCACCGTGACGGCGGCACTCAAGGAAAAGGATTACTATGTGGATAACGACATCCTGTATGTCAACGCCACCCTGACCGCCCTGCCCACGGATGTGGCTGACTACAACAAGATCCATGTCAATCCCACCGGTAAGCTGGCACTGGCTGACGCGGCGTATAGTGATCCCGTACACAACGAAGGAACGATCGCCAGTGGCATCTTCACCGGCGCTGTACTCAACGAGAATACGATTACCGGCGGTACCTTCGGCGGAGAGATGACGAATGCCGGAAGCGTCGAAAACGCCAAATTTGTAAGCGGTGCCAGCGTGACGGAACAGGGAGGCGTCATCACCTCCGTCATCCACAGCGTCAATGGCGAAGACGAGGTTCTTAAATATGACGAAAACCTGCTTCTCGAACTGAACGGCATTACTCCGGCGAGCGTATGGATCAGCGGGGATAGCGCGGTAGGGGAAAATGACGCAGTTCCCTACATTTACACCGGGTATAAGTCGGTCCACACCATCACCGTCACTGAGCCCGAAAACGGCACGGTGACCGCCCCGGCGACTGCCAATTACGGCGATGCCGTCACCCTGACGGCGACTCCTGCAACCGGTTTTGTGGTTGACAAGATTACCGTCATGTGCGGCGCTACCAGCGTCACCGTGGGCGAAGGCAACACCTTCACCATGCCCGCTGGCAATGTCACCGTGACGGCGACGTTCAAGCAGATCGTGTACACCGTCAGTTTCGATATGAACGGCGGCACGGGCGAAGAGATCGAGCCTGTACCGGTTATTGCGAACAGCCCCTACCCCCTGCCCGAATGTGGCTTCACTGCACCTGGTGGCTTTGAATTCAAGGCCTGGAACGTAAACGGCACGGAGTACCAGCCCGGTGCGACCATCGTCGTGAACGGCGACACCTTGGTCAAAGCGGTGTGGAAGGAAATCCCCGTTTCCACGGCAACACCGACACCGGCGCCTACGGCAACACCTACGGTTGCACCTACGGCAAGACCGACACCGGCGCCTACGGCAACGACTACGGTTACACCTACGGCAAGACCGACTCCGGCGCCTGCGGCAACACCTACCGTTGCACCTACGGCAAGACCGACTCCGGCGCCTGCGGCAACGCCTACAGTTGCACCTACGGCAACACCGACACCGGCGTCTACGGAAACACCGACACCGGCGTCTACGGAAACTCCGACGGCTGCACCCACGGAAACGCCTGCACCTACCGCCACGTCGGCAGTTGCAACTACGGCAACACCGACTCCGGCGTCTACGGAATCTCCGATGGCTGCACCCACTCGCAAACCCGTGGAAACCATTGGCGTTGCTGTGTATGACGAATACATCGGCACGGGCGGAGGTGAGGCAGAGCTGTCCATCGTGTTTGATGCAGATTATCTGCCCCAGGATTACACAATCATCCCCGAGAAACGCAATGCTGGGGAGGATCAGCCCCACGAACACAGCGAAATCCATGAACAGGATCACATGATGATCGTTCAGGTGTACGCCGAAGAAGGCGAGATCGTCGCTCAGCACAGCATGATTCTCTCTCTTGCCCAGATGGAAAGATTGCATCGGGAGCATGAGATGGACGCCATCGTGTTTGAAAACGGCGGCATGACTGCCGGAATCACGGTGGAAGAGATCATGACCGGCGATGTGGCCAAACTGATGTCCAGGCTGCTTGACGGCGAGGATATTCAGCCCGATCAGCTGGCAGACCTTGATTTCGACAGTCAGCCGGAACCGGAGTTCACCGATGCGCAGCTTTCCCAGATGAACATCGAGGTCAGAATTGTGCCTGAGGAAATGGATGACGGCAGCGTGGCCTATGAGGTCGGCGTGTTCCTGCGCTATAACGATCAGGAGATGGCAATCGCCGAAATGCTGCCTGCGTTCATGGTGTACCTGAGGGTGGAAGAAGAACTGCTCACCGAAGAAGACCGGGCCGATTATGCTGCGAAGCACATCGTGGTTTATACGGCTGAAGATGGCACGGAAACCATCCTGCAAAGCACGCTCATGCGGATTCCTCAGGAAATGCCTGATGAGCATGACACAGCTGACCGGCACAGCATGAGTTTTGATGAAGAAACAACCGTGCAGGTCGAAGAAACGATGACGCTGGAAGACTACCGCTGGGATGCGCTGGCTGTTTCCTATGCCGGAAATGGACAATACGCCGTGAGGGAAATCACCGGCAAGTAAAGGACAATCAAACACGCTGGCTGCGACGTAGGAAGTGATGCTGAACCATAGGGTGCGCTTCCGGCGGCGCAGCCTTGCGCTCTTTCACAGGATTTCGCTGATTTACTTCTCACGGGAGGCACTATGAACGCTATTGTGTATACATCCAACGCCGGGCATTCAGCCCGGTATGCCGCCATGCTGGGCGAAATGACCGGCTTGCCGGTGTTTTCTCTCAAGGACGCCATCCGCCATCTGGACAAGGGTGTGCCGGTGATCTATGCGGGCTGGCTGTGCGCCAGCATGGTCATGGGTTACAAAAAGGCCGCCCGCCGCTTCCGGGTGGAGGCCGTGGCTGCCGTGGGCCTGTGCGACACCGGCACCGGGCTGGAGGGCGTGCGCAAAGCCAATGGCCTCGCTTTCGATTTTCCTGTGTTCACCCTGCAGGGTGGCATGGATAAATCCCGCCTCAAGGGCGTTTTCAAGTCCATGATCAACGTGCTCATCAAGGTGATGAACAAAAAGAAGAATCCCACCGAGGATGACCAGCGCATGATCTGGCTGCTGGAAAACGACCGGGACTATGTTTCCGAGGAAAACACAGCCGATTTCATGGCCTGGTATCATCGGCAAAAGTGAATATAGCGGGGGCGAAATGCCTCCGCTTTTTTGCGTGCAGATGGCCCATCAGGACGGCTTTTTGCCACATCCTGCAAGCGTGAAATTTGTCATGAAAAAACCTTGATTATCTGCCAAAATCCCCTTGATTTTTCATGAATTGGGGCTTATAATGCCATGGTTGCCTTTTCGCCCGCTTGCCGGGCTTTTGTCATGATATCGGGAGGGAAACGTCCGATGGCTTCTTTGTCCTCTGCCGCTGCAAAGGCGGCGTCCTTCGCCCGGGAGAATGTGGTGATGATGGTTGCCTTTTTTGCGGCGGTGATCACCTCCATCTTCGTGCCGGTGGACGCGGAATATGTGGGCTATTTTGATTTCAAGACGCTGACGTGCCTGTTTTGCGTGCTGGCGGTGGTGTGCGCCCTGCGCAACATCCAGTTCTTTTATATGCTGGCCCGTAAGATCGTCAAGTGCTTCAAAAACGCCCGGCTGTGCATTCTGGCGCTGGTGTATATCACCTTCATTGGTTCCATGCTCATCGCCAATGACATGGCGCTGTTGACTTTCCTGCCGCTGGGGTATTTCGTTTTGTCCTCCACGGGCAAGGGCAAGTACATGGCCTTCACCTTCATCATGCAGAATATCGCCGCCAATCTGGGTGGAATGCTCACCCCCTTTGGTAATCCCCAAAATCTGTATCTGTATTCCCGGTTTGATATTTCCAACGGCGAATTCCTTCGCATCATGGCGCCGCCCTTTCTGGTGGCGATGGGCCTCATCACCCTGTGCTGCCTGTTCGTGAAGGCAGAGCCCCTTGAAATTGCCGACGAGCGCATCGTGCTGCCCAAGCGGCGCACGGCGCTGTATCTGGCGCTGTTCGTGCTGGCGATTGCCATTGTGTTCCGGGGAATTCCCTATTGGCTGGGCCTGGTGATCATCCCGCCGGTGCTGTTCTTTGCGGACAGGGATGCCTTGAAAAAGGTGGATTATCCGCTGCTGTTGACCTTTGTGTTCTTCTTCATCTTTGCGGGCAATATGGGCCGCATTGATGCGGTGAACAACCTCTTTTCCGGTCTGCTGGGAAAGAACACCCTGCTGGTCAGCACTCTGTCGTGCCAGTTCATCAGCAATGTGCCCTCGGCTATTCTCTTGTCCCAGTTCACCGACAACTACCGGGAACTGCTCCTGGGCGTGAACATCGGCGGCGTGGGCACGCTGATTGCCTCTCTGGCGAGCCTGATTACCTTCCGGGAATACACCAGGCACAATCCCGGCAAGGCGGGGCACTATGTGAAGTTGTTCTCTGCGTTCAACTTTGGTTTCCTGGCACTGCTGACCGTGACGATGATGTGAGCGCGCTTTCCTGCCCGGATGTTCCGGGCAGTTTTTTGATGGAGCTACACAGCGAAATTGATTTTCCCCGCATGGTTTTGATGTATGATTGTTGCATACTCCCGGGGAACATGATATAATAGATAGGATGATAGGAGTGGAGGTGTACCCATGATTACGGCAGTCTGCATGAATCCCAGCTTTGACCGCACGGTGGAAGTGGATGTGCTTGTACCTGGGGAAGTCAATAGAATCCGCAGCGTCCGGGAGGACGTGGGTGGCAAGGGCATCAATGTGGCGGCAACGGCCCGCCGTCTGGGCGTGGATGTGCAGTGCATCGGCTGTGCCGGTGAAGAAAGCCTGCAAAAGCTGCAAAGCGCCATGAAGCGGCTGGGCATTCCCCATGCCTTTGTGCCGGTCAATGGCGAAGTCCGCACGAACATGAAGGTATTCAGCCGGGATGGCAGCGGCGTGACGGAACTCAACGAGCCCGGCACGGAAATTTCCCGGGAGCAACTGGACCAGTTTATTGCCCTGGCCCAGAAGGAAGCCGCCCAAAGCGAAATCATGATTTTTACCGGCTCTCTGCCCCCTGGATGCCCGCAAGGTATCTACCGTGACCTGATCAACGCCATGGGCGATGTGCCCTGCGTTCTGGATGCGGTGGGGGAGGAACTGCTGCTGGGCCTGTCTGCCCACCCGCTGCTGGTGAAGCCCAATCTCCACGAACTGGAAACCACCCTGGGTGTGGAACTTCGCACCATGCGGGCCATCCGGGATGCGGCCTTCAAACTGCTGGATATGGGCGCCCGGAACGTGGTGGTGTCCATGGGCAGCATGGGCGCTCTCTTTGCCGGCGACGGCAAGGCGTACTTTGCCCCGGCGGTGAAGGTGGAAGTCAAGTCCACCGTGGGCGCCGGCGACGCCATGGTGGCGGGCCTGATGAAGGGTTATCTGGAACACCGGCAAATGCTCAAGGCTTTCCGCTACGGCGTGGCGGCAGGCGCTGCCACCGTGCAGATGGAAGGCACCCAGCCCATTGAGGCCGAGGAATTCTTCCGCCTGCTGGAGCAGGTCCGCGTACAGGAAGTGTAACACGATGCTGTTTGGGAATCCTTTTCGCCGCTGGAAGCCTGTTTTCTCAGACGGCGTGATCGATCTGGTGGAATTGTATCTGTGGCCACCGGACGACGACATGGGCTTTGGCGACAACTTTGATTTTATGATTTGCCCCCATGGCCAGCGCCGGGAGGCAGGACGCATTTCCCTCAGGCTGGGGGAAAGTCCCTGCATATACTATTTCGGGCATATCGGCTATCATGTGGATCCGCCCTTCAGGGGAAACCATTATGCCCTCAGGGCGTGCCGGCTGCTCACGCCGCTGATTCGCCACTACGGCAAGCAATCCGTGGTCATCACCACGGACCCGGACAACATTCCTTCCCGCAAAACCTGCGAGCGTCTGGGATGCACCCTGGAGCGCACGGTGGATGTGCCGAAAGCCATCAGCAGCCGCTGGGAAATCAGCCCGGTGAAATGCCGCTATATCTGGAAAATGGATGAACAGGACGGAGGAACGCCTTTTGAAGACGGAAGTGCTGGGCACGCAGATTCACTATGAACTGATGGGTCAGGGGGAAAAGCGGGTGGTGCTGCTCCACGGCTGGGGATGTTCCACCAAGCTGATGCAGCCCGTGGCGCAGGCCCTGAGCGAGGACATGACGGTGCTGCTGGTGGATTTCCCCGCCCACGGGGAGAGCGACCGTCCGCCTGAGCCCTGGGGTGTGCCTGATTTCGCTGAATGCACATTGAAACTGCTGGAAGAGTTGTCTTTTCTGCCCTGCAGCGTGATCGCCCATTCCTTCGGCGGCAGAGTCACCCTAGAACTGGCCGCCCGGGCGCACAATGAAAACAGGCGCCTGTTTGAGAAGATCGTCCTCACCGGCGCAGCAGGTTTGCGGGCCCCGGCGTCCAATGAAAAGAGCAAGCGCACAAAACAGTATCAGCAGCTGAAAAAGGCCGTACGAGCCTTTGGGAATCTGCCTCTGTGCTCCGGCGCAGCGAAGAAGATGGAGGAAGCCCTGCTGAAAAAGTACGGCTCCCCGGATTATGTGGCGCTGGACGAGGAAATGCGCAAGACCTTCGTGAAGGTCATCAACCACAATCAGGAGAGCCTTCTTCCGTTGGTGGATAGTCCCACGCTGCTGGTCTGGGGCGATCAGGACACCGAAACGCCCCTGTGGATGGGCCGCAAGATGGAAAAGGACATTCCCGATGCGGGCCTGGTAATCTTTGAAGGCGGAACGCACTTTGCATATCTTGAACAGGTCGGGCGATTCAACGCCATCGTGCGGAATTTCTTCGGCCTTGATGGATGAACACGACCTCTCATACCGACGCAATCTATCTGCCGGGATGCCGGCAGGGCAGGAGGGATGAACGGTGACGACCTTTGTCACCTGGATGATGGCGCTGTCCGTGGCGGTGGCTTCAACCGTGGCCGGACGGAGCCTGATGCACTATTTTCAGCTGGAAAGCTATCAGTTTCCCGGCTATTTCCGTACGCTTAAACGCAATCTGCCCAAGGTGCTTTTGCCGGGCCTTGTGCTGGCGGTGTATCTGCTGGCATTGACGCTGGTACACCGGTCTCTGGACCGGGAAGCCGTGCCCGCCCTGCGGGTGGTACTGGCCATTCTGCTGCTGGCGCTTTCCTTTGCCGGCGGCTGGTGGTGTGCCACCGTGTTCAGCGTCCGCAAGGCGAAAAAGCCGCTGGTGATCACCGCCCGTGTGAAGCGCACGCTGGTCACCATGGTAATTGTCTATACGGCTCTGTGCGCCCTGATGGCTTTCCTGCTGCCCAGACCCTATCTGTGCAGCCTGTTTCCGGTGCTTTTGCCCCTGTGGCTGGCACTGGCGGGACTGTGTGCCTGGCCCCTTGAAAAACTGGTCAGCGAACTGTATTTCCGTGACGCCCAGCGCAAACTTGCATCCCGCCCGGATCTGATCAAGATCGGCATCACCGGCAGCTACGGCAAGACCAGCGTCAAGTTCATTCTGGATACGCTGCTCAAAGAGAAATTCCAGACGCTGGTGACCCCTGCCAGCTTCAACACGCCCATGGGCGTCACCCGCATCATCCGGGAAAAACTCATGCCCGCCCATCAGGTGTTTGTGGCGGAAATGGGCGCTCGCCATGTGGGCGACATCAAGGAGATGTGCCGTCTGGTGCATCCCCATCACGGCGTGCTGACCTCCGTCGGCCCCCAGCATCTGGATACCTTCCACACGCTGGAAAGGATCAAATCCACCAAGTATGAACTGATGGACGCCATTCCCGACGGCGGCTGCTGTTTCTTCCCGGATGACGAAGGCATCTGCCGGGAACTGTTCGACAAAACCGTCAAAAATAAGCGCATCTGCTCCATTCGTCCCACCGATGACGCCGACGTCTGGGCCAGCGACGTGACCGTTTCCGCCAGAGGCAGCAGCTTCATGCTGCACACTGTGCGGGAAAGCGTCGCCTGCCACACTCGTCTTCTGGGCGCCCACAACATTCAGAATATTGTGCTGGCAGCCACTGTCTGCGTGCATCTGGGCATGACGCTGAAGCAAATCGCCCGGGGCATCGAGAAGATTCAGCCCGTGGAGCATCGCCTGCAGCTGATCCCCTCTGCCGGCGTGACCATCATCGACGACGCCTTCAACTCCAACCCCAAGGGCGCCAATGCTGCCCTGGATGTGCTGGCTGGTTTCCCCGGACGGCGCATCGTCATCACCCCCGGCATGGTGGAACTGGGCGCCGGGGAAGACAAGTTCAATCATGATTTCGGCGTGAAGATGGCCTCCTGCGCCGATGTGGCGATTCTGGTGGGCCCCAGGCACACCCGCCCCATTGCTGAAGGCCTGAAGGAAGCGGGCTTCCCGGAAGAAAACATTCACCCGGTGGCTTCTCTGGAAGAAGCGGCATCGCTGCTTCGCCAGGTGGGCAGGGCAGGGGATGTGGCCCTGTTTGAAAACGATCTGCCCGACAATTATTCCGAAGGCTGATTTGCCCCGATTGCGACATAATAACCCCGAAAACGGAGGATGGATGCAGATGCAGAATATGGTCAGCGCAAAGAAGATGCAGCTGGGCGTTGTGTATGGTTCCCGCAGCTGTGAACGAGAGGTGGCCATCATCAGCGCCGTGCAGCTGATGAACCATGTGGATACGGAAAAGTATGATGTGATTCCCGTGTACATCAGCGAACAGGGCGTGTGGTACACCGGCCCGGCGCTGCGGGACATCAAGAATTATTCCCCCTTCAATCCTGACATGAAGGGCGTGGAGCAGGTTTCTCTGGACCTGACGGCGGGCAGCGGCGCCCTGCTGGCCAATCGCCCCGGCAAGGGCCTGTTCGGTCATGCCACCCAGGTGGTGGCGGCCCGTCTGGACTGCTGCGTGGTGGTGATGCACGGCCTCAACGGCGAGGACGGCACCCTGCAGGGCCTTCTGGAACTGGCCAACATCCCTTACACCTCCACTGGTGTGGCCGGCAGCGCCATCGGCATGGACAAGGTGATGATGAAGCAGTTCTTCCGGGGTGCGGGCGATCTGCCCTGCCTGCCGGATTGCTGGTTCACCCGCAGCCAGTATCAGGCCAACAAGGAAGAAGTGCTGAAGAAGGTGGAAGCCGAACTGGGCTTCCCGGTGTTCGTCAAGCCTGCCAATCTGGGCTCCTCCATCGGCGTGTCCCGGGCAGATGACCTGGAAAGCCTGGAAGATTCCCTCGACCTGGCCTTTGATTACGACCGCCGAGTGCTGGTGGAAAAGGGCCTCGACAAGCCCATTGAACTCAACTGCTCCGTGCTGGGCTATGACGACGAGGTGGAGGCATCCCCCATTGAAATGCCCATCTCCGGCGAGGACTTCCTCGACTTCAAGGAGAAGTATCTGGCAAACGGCGGCTCCAAGGGCATGGCGAGCCTGCACCGTGTGCTGCCCGCTCCCATCGAAGACACCCTCCGGGATGAAATTCAGGCGCTGTCCTGCCGCATCTTCCGGATGCTGGACTGCAAGGGCGTGGTGCGCATCGACTATATGTTCGACCGTGCCACGGAAAAGATCTACATCACCGAAATCAACACCATTCCCGGCTCCCTGGCCTTCTATCTGTGGGAGAACAAGGGCGTGAAGTATTCCCAGCTGATTGACCGCCTCGTGCATTGCGCTATGCGGGCTCATGAGGACCGCAATATGCGCAATTATGCGTTCACCTCGGACATCCTGAAGGGCGTGTCTCTGGGCGGCGCAAAGGGCGCAAAGGGTGCCAAAGGCGCCAAGGGCTCCAAGTGGTGATTTGTCAAAAGGCGTGATTCATCAGGGCTGATGAAGATGTCAGCCCTGCACTTATCTGTGGAGAGGTACCATGGAACTGAAGGATCTGAAGCATCCATCCCAACTGCGTGATTTGTCCATGGACGAAATGACGCAGCTGGCGGCGCAAATTCGCCGGGAAATCGTAAACACGGTCTCTGTGTGCGGCGGTCATCTGGCGTCCAATCTGGGCGTTGTGGAACTGACCATGGCCATGCACCGTGTTTTTGATGCGCCAAAAGATCAGTTCGTGTTCGATGTGGGCCATCAGAGCTATGTCCACAAAATCCTCACCGGCAGATACGATCAGTTCTCCTCCCTGCGCACCTTCGGCGGTATGGCGGGATTCCCCAAAAGGTCGGAAAGCGACTGCGACGTGTTTGAAACAGGTCACGCTTCCACGGCGCTTTCCGCAGCACTGGGCCTTGCCCGTGCCAGAGATTATCAGCACAAGGATCACCATGTGGTGGCGGTGGTGGGGGATGGCGCTCTCACCGGCGGAATGTGCTACGAGGCCTTCAATGACGCCGGCAACAGCCAGACCCGTCTGATCGTCATCCTGAATGACAACGAGATGTCCATCGCCCCTAATGTGGGCGCCCTGTCCCGGCATCTGACCTCTCTGCGGGTGAGCCGCAAGTGGCGTACCACCAAAAAGGTGGTCAAGCGGGGGCTGATCAGCGTGCCGGTCATCGGCAAACCCCTGTATCATTTCTTCGACAAGGTCAAGGATACCGTGCGCTCCCTTCTGGTGAAGGAGGACGACGTGGGATTCTTCGCTGCCCTGGGCTTTCATTATTACGGCCCGGTGGACGGCCATGATATTGTCGGCCTTGAAAAGACGCTCGCTATGGCCAAGGACTGCGATTATCCCGTGGTCATCCATGTTTTGACCCGCAAGGGCCACGGCTACGAGCAGGCCGAAGCCCATCCTGAGGAGTTCCACGGTACGCCGCCCTTCTTTGTGGAAACGGGCGACGTGCGCAAAACGAAGGCCCTGCCGTCCTTCGGCAAAGTGATGGGCCAGACCCTTTCCGACATGGCGGATGAAGATGACCGCATCGTGGCCATCACCGCCGCCATGCCCTCCGGCACCGGGCTGAGCGAGTTCGCCCAGCGCCATCCCCAGCGCATGATTGACGTGGGTATTGCGGAGGAACACGCCGTCACCATGGCGGCAGGACTGGCTGCCGGCGGCATGAAGCCCTATTTTGCGGTGTATGCCTCCTTCTTCCAGCGTGGATATGACCAGATGATTCACGATGTGTGCCTGCAGAATCTGCCTGTCACTTTCCTGCTGGACAGGGCGGGCATGGTGGGAGAGGACGGCCCCACCCACCACGGTGTGTTCGACCTTTCGTCCCTCATGCCCATTCCCAACATGACGGTGCTGGCCCCCAGAGACCTGGCAGAACTTCGCCTGATGATGCGCTGGACGCAGGGTCACGACGGCCCCGTGGCCATCCGCTATGGCCGCAACAGCGTCGATCAGCACGAAGCATACCCCTGCGGGGAATTCACCCCCGGCAAGTGGGAAGTGCTGGAAGAAGGCACCGACTGCGTGCTGCTGGCGGTGGGCTCTATGGTGCGGGAAGCTCTGGATACCCGCCTGCTCCTAAAAGAGGTGGGAATTTCCGCCGAGGTGGTCAATTGCTCCACCGTCAAGCCGCTGGATGAAGCCTGGCTTTCCGCCATGGAGGGCAAGCCTGTCTTCACCATGGAGGAACACGCCCTGGAGGGCGGCTTCGGCGCATCGGTGTGCGGCTGGTGCAGCCGCATGGACAAGCCTGCTCCGGCAGGGATGTTCGGCATCGGCGACGATTTCGTGCCCCACGGCAAGCGTGTGCTGCTGCTGGAGCATCAGAACCTGCTGCCGGAGCAGATGGCTCAGTCCATCCGGGAGAAAATGGGTCGCTGAGGTTCAAGTATATCACGAGTTTTTATCAGAAGAGGAATCAAGAACGAATGAGTGACAAAATGCGGGCGGATGTCGCCCTGGTAGAGCGGGGCCTGGCGGAAAGCCGGGTCAAGGCCCAGGCGTCGATTATGGCGGGGCTGGTGTATGTGGATGAAAAGCGGGTCAACAAGGCGTCTGACATGATCCGCCCGGAGGACAACCTGCTCGTCCGGGGCAATGCCAATCCCTTTGCCAGCCGGGGCGGCCTGAAACTGGAAAAGGCCATCAAGTCCTTTTCCGCTGACCTGACGGGCAAGGTGTGCATGGATATCGGCTGTGCCACCGGCGGATTCACCGATGTGTGCCTGCAAAACGGCGCCGCCCATGTGTATGCCATCGATGTGGGTTATGGTCAGTTCGCCTGGAAACTCCGCAACGATCCCCGGGTGACGCTGATGGAGCGCACCAACGCAAGACATCTCACGCCGGATATGGTGCCCCTGCATCCCACGGTGACGGTAATGGACGTGAGTTTCATTTCCATCAAGTTGATTCTCCCGGTGGCTGCCCAGCTCATGGGCGAGGAAGGCGTATTCTATACCCTTGTCAAGCCCCAGTTTGAGGCGGGCCGTGACAGGGTGGGGAAGAAGGGCGTCGTGCGGGACCCCAAGGTGCATGAAGATGTGCTGAAGGAGATCGTCGATTTTGCCCCCACCTTCGGCTGGCAGGTGCAGGCGCTGGATTTCTCTCCCATCAAGGGACCGGAGGGAAACATCGAGTTCCTGGCCAAGATCACGCCCCGCACGCAGGAGTCGGAAATCATCACGCCGGACATGATTCACGACCTTGTTGCCCGTGCCCATCAGGAAGCCGGCAAAACGGAAACAACTGTATAAATTTCACTTCTCTTCCATTTTTCACACAGTCTCATAAAGATTTTTATGCACACTTGCATGAATATGCAAAGTGTGCTATACTTATACCATTGCCGAAGCGATATAAAAAAGGAGGGACGGCTATGCATATCGGTCTGGTGGTACATTCCCATCGGGAACAGGCGTGGGACTTTGCACGCCGCACAACGTCCCTGCTGATGGAGCGTGGCGCAGAAGTCTCTGCGGAGCCGCTGCTGGCACAGCGCATCGGCTTGCCCGCTTTTGATGAAACGCATCGCCCTGAGGTGCTTATGTCTCTGGGCGGGGATGGCACCTTCCTGCGGTGCGTGCAGTTTGCCCTGGCCTATGACGTTCCCCTGATGGGCGTGAATATCGGACGACTGGGCTTTCTGGCGGACACTCAGCCCGACGCCCTCGAAGAGGCCATCGACTGCCTGCTGGCGGGAAAGTACACCCTGGAAACCCGCCCGCTGATGGAGGTTATCAGCGGAGATACCACCGCTCTGGCCCTCAATGATGTGGTCATCTCCCGGGGCGGTTACGCCAGACTCATCAGCGTCACCACACTTGTGGATGGGGAGGAAGCCGGACGCTTTGTGGCAGACGGCGTGATCCTTGCCAGCCCCACCGGCTCCACGGGATATTCCCTGTCTGCTGGGGGTCCCATCGTGGCGCCTGGGGTGGATTGCATGGTCATCACGCCCGTGTGCGCCCACAGCCTGCAGCACAGGCCCACTGTGGTCTGCGGTCAGGCGCAGATCCGCTTCATTCTGGGCAGCGATGCGGAGCAGACCGCTTCTGTGGAAGTGGACGGTCAGAGCGTCGCATCCCTTACAGCGGGCATGGAAGTGACCGTGGCCCGATCTCCAAAGCAGATTCAACTCATCAGAACAGGGAAGCATCCCTTTTTCAGCACCGTGCGGGAAAAACTCATCCAGTGGACCCGGTGACGGAATCACTCAAAGGAGCGTATCAATATGAAATCAGCACGTCAGGTCGCCATTCTGGACATCATTGAAAAGCAGAACGTGGAAACCCAGGAGGAACTGGCTGAAGCACTGCGCAGCCGGGGCCTGAAGGTCACCCAGGCCACCGTTTCCCGGGATATTAAGGAACTGCGTCTGCTCAAGGTGCTCACCTCCACCGGGGCGTATAAGTATGCCACGGCGGACAAGGCGGAAAACGGCCTGAGCGACCGCTTCGTCAGGATGCTGGCGGAAAGTTTGCTGAGCGTCGCTGCCTCCAATAACTTGATTGTGGTCAAGACCCTCAACGGCTCTGCGGGCATGGCAGCGGAAGCGCTGGACAGCCTGCATTGGCCGGAAGTGCTGGGCACGCTGGCGGGCGATAACACCATTTTGCTGGTGATTCGTTCTGACGGCGATGTGCCGCAGGTACTGCAGCGGCTGAATGAAATGATTAAATAAATCGTTCTGTGGACTGTAACCTGTGATTGATCAAACCGTGATATACAAAGGAGATTCATTCAGATGATTCTTTCCATGCATATCCATAACATTGCACTCATCGAAGACCTGACGCTGGATTTTGGCGCAGGTCTTCATGTCGTGACCGGCGAAACAGGCGCTGGCAAATCCATCGTGGTGGACGCTGTCAATCTGGTGCTGGGCGGTCGAGCGGACAGGGAACTGATCCGCACGGGCACGGACAAAGCCTGGGTGGAAGCGGTGTTTGATGCTGCCGATACCCCGGAAGTAGCACAACTTATGGCAAATCAGGAAATCGATTTTGACGGTACCGTGTCCCTCTACCGGGAAATCACCCGCACCGGGCGCAACCTCTGCCGTGTCTGCGGTATGGTGATGCCCCTGTCCTTCCTCAAGGAAACGGCGGACCTGCTCATGGACGTCCATGGACAGCATGAGGGCCAGTTCCTGATGAATCCCGCCTGTCACCTGAAATTTCTTGACGCCTCCGGGGATGAATCCCATCAGCAATTGCTGAAACAGGTGGAAATCGCCTGCGAGGCCTTCCTCGCCAATCACCGCCAGTATGCCAGACTGGTCAAGGAAAACGAGCAGAAGACCTTCCGCATGGAGACGCTAAAAAAGTCTCTGGAAGAACTGAATAAGGCAAAACTCAAGCCTGGAGAGGAAGAGCAGCTTACCAAGGAGAAGGAGCGCTTCCGCCACGCCGAAAAGGTCATGAATGCCGTGCAAACTGCTTACGGCGCTCTGGCGGCAGGGGAGGACGCAGAAGCCGTGCTTTCCCGGGTGAAGGAAGCCGCACTGGCGCTGGAAAGCCTGAACGCTCTGGGGGAGCCCTTTGCCTCCCTGGCCCAGCGCTGCCACAGCGCCTACTACGAACTGGAAGAAGTCTCCTACGAACTGGGTGATCTTGCCCAGGGCGGCGAGTTTGATCCCCGCAGGGCGGAAATGGTGGAAACCCGGCTGGATCTCATTAGGCGCCTGGAGCGCAAGTACGGCGAGGATATCCCTCAAGTGCTGGCGAATCAGGAGAAGATGCAGGAAGAATACGACGCCTACGCCTCCATGGATGAACAGGTGGCGCAGATGGGCGCTGAACACAAGCGGCTGCTGGCGGCCTATCGTGGTCTGGCCCGGCAACTGACGGCCTCCCGGGAGGCGCTGGCCCGCACCTTTGAACAGAAGATGATGGCGGAACTGGCCGACCTGGGCATGGCCCACACGGTGTTCAAGGTGGACTTTGCGCCCCGCCCTGAAGGCAAGCAGAAGATGCCCCAACTCACCGGCGACGACACGGTATCCTTCAAGATTTCGCCCAACCCCGGCGAGCCCATGAAGCCTCTGGCGAAGATTGCCTCCGGCGGCGAACTGTCCCGCCTGATGCTGGCTATCAAGTCCCTGGAAGCGGAAAAGGGCGGCATCGGCACCATGGTGTTTGATGAAATCGACACCGGCATTTCCGGCAAAATGGCCCAGGTCGTTGCGGAAAAGATGGTCAAAATCGCCCGCAACCGTCAGGTGATGTGCGTGACCCATCTGCCGCAAATCGCCGCCATGGCGGATCACCAACTGCTGGTGGAAAAAATGGTGGAAGGGGAACGCACCAACACCCGGGTGCGGCTGCTTTCGCACGAGGAGCGCATCAGCGAGGTCGCCCGGATGCTGGGCGGAGCCTCCGGCTCGGAGCAGTCGGCGCTGGATCATGCGGCCCATCTGCTGGATGTGGCGAAAAAACTGCAGTTGGGCAACTGATGCAGCCAGGAGAATGTCAAATGATTCACAATCAATTTGGCAGAATGTACCAAAAGAAATAGGTTTCTCCTTGGCAGAAAATCGACTGTACGAAACGGCATCAAGTGTGCTATAATGTATATCTGTAAGACTCTGTCAATCTATCGGGGCATTTTGCCCCGGATCATTGGAAGGGGGACTTCTGTCCGTGTTTGGAGCTCGTCTTTTTCCCGGCGGCATCCATCCTCATGAAGGCGAAGGCGGCAAGGCTGTCAATGGCGCAAATGCCATTGTGGAACTGCCCGCACCGCCCCGCGTGGTGATTCCGCTGCAGCAACACATTGGTGCGCCCTGCAAGGCGCTGGTGTCCAAGGGCGACCATGTGAAGGTCGGCCAGAAAATCGGTGAAGCAGGCGGCTTTGTGTCTGCGCCCGTGCACGCATCCGTCTCCGGTGTGGTGGTGGATGTGCAGCGCTGCATGATGCCGAATGGCACTTCTGCCGACGCTGTCATCATCGACAACGATTTTCAGGATACGTGGGTGGATTTGACCCCTGCGGCAGATCCCTTTACCCTCACGCCTGATCAGCTGCGTCAGATCATCCGTGAAGCCGGCATCGTGGGCCTGGGCGGCGCCACCTTCCCCACGGTGGTCAAGCTGACGCCTCCTGCGGGCAAGACTGTTGAAAAACTCATCGTTAACGGCGCGGAGTGTGAGCCCTATCTGACCGCTGATCATCGCCTGATGGTGGAACACGCTGACGAGGTCATCACCGGCATCCGTCTGGCTATGCAGACCCTGGACGTCAAGGAAGCCATCATCGGCATTGAAAACAACAAGCCCGACGCCATCGAGGCCCTGACGGCTGCTGCCAGCCAGTTTGCCGGCATTACCGTCAAGGCGCTGCCGGTGCGTTATCCCCAGGGCGGTGAAAAGCAGCTCATCTATGCGCTGACCCGCCGCCGGGTGCCCAACGGCGCCCTGCCCCTGGAAGTGGGCTGCGTGGTGATGAACGTGGGTACCGCTTACGCCATCGAGGAAGCCGTCTGCGCCGGCAAGCCCCTTACCCGCCGCGTGACCACCGTGGGTGGTCTGGTGAACAACCCCGGCAACTTCATGGTGCGCATCGGCTGCACGGTGGAAAATCTGCTGGATGCCTGCGGCGGCATGAAGGACGGCGCGAAGAAGTTGATCTATGGCGGTCCCATGATGGGCGCTGCCATCTGCCGCACCGACATCCCCGTGACCAAGGGTTGTTCCGGCATCCTGGCCCTTGGCAAGGAAGCCAAGGAGCCTGCGGAATCCCCCTGCATCCGCTGCGGCCGCTGCCTGCAGGCGTGCCCCATGCAGCTGGCTCCCGCCAAGCTGGATGCCCTGACCCGCAAGAACCTGTATGACGAAGCGGAAGCAAACGGCGTGATGAACTGCATGGAATGCGGCGCCTGCACCTTTGTGTGCCCCGCCAAGCGCAGCCTGACCCAATCCTTCCGCCAGGCCAAGAAGGTCATCACCACCCGCAAGAAGCAGGCTGCCGCCAAAAAGGCCGCTGAAGAAGCGCAGAAGTAAGGAGGATACGAATTATGCAGAAGAATTTTGCCGTGACCTCCTCTCCCCATCTGCGGGACAGGATGTCCACGCAGCGGATCATGATGGAGGTTTTCCTGGCACTGGTGCCCGCTGGCATCGCCGGCGTCATCCTCTATGGCGCACAGGCCGCCATTCTTATCGCCGCAGCGGTGATTACCGCCGTGGTGGCTGAATACGCCTGGCAGAAGGTGACCAAGCAGAAGGTCACCATCGGCGACTGGAGCGCCGCCGTCACCGGCCTGCTCCTGGCCTATAACCTGCCCGCCAACGCCCCCGTGTGGACGGCTGTGCTGGGCTCCCTGCTGGCGATCATTCTGGTCAAGCAGGTCTTCGGCGGTCTGGGCAGCAACTTCATGAATCCCGCTCTGACAGCCCGTGCCATTCTGTTCATCTCCTGGTCCGGCATCATGGGCAGCTATCCGGCTACCGTCTTTCATGTGGACGCCGTTTCCACCGCCACCCCCCTGGCCACGCTGAATACCGGCGTGGTGGGCGACATTCAGTTTGCCGACCTGCTGCTGGGCAATGTGGGCGGCGTGCTGGGCGAAACCTGCAAGCTGGCCATCATTCTGGGCGGCGTGTATCTGATTGTCCGCAACATCATCGACTGGCGCATTCCCGTCACCTTCATCGCTACTGTGTTTGTGTGCTATCTGCTCAAGGATGGCGCCGAAGTGGCGCTGTACCAGGTGTTTGCCGGTGGCCTTATGCTGGGCGCCTTCTTCATGGCGACGGACTACGTCACCAGCCCCACCACCCATCTGGGCAGGATCATCATGGGCGTTGGCTGCGGCCTGATCCTCTTTGTCATCCGCGCCTTTGCCAACTATCCCGAAGGCTGCTCCTTCGCCATCCTGTTCATGAACGTGGCAACGCCTCTGATCAACAAGTTTACGCCTGTGAAGTCTTTCGGGGAGGTGAAGAAGCATGGCTAAGAACAACAAGGGCTTCTTCTCGGTGCTGTTCAACGGCCTGATTCCCGAGAATCCCATCTTCACCCTGATGCTGGGTATGTGCCCCACGCTGGCCATCACCACCGCTGCCTCCAACGGCATCGGCATGGGCCTGGCCACCACCGCTGTGCTGGTGTGCTCCAACGTCTTCATTTCCCTCCTGCGCAAGATCATTCCCGAAAAGGTGCGCATCCCCGCCTTCATCGTCATCATCGCTTCCTTCGTTACGATGGTTGAAATGCTGATGAAGGCCTATCTCCCGGACCTTTACAACACCCTGGGTATGTACATCTCCCTGATCGTGGTCAACTGCATCATCTTCGCCCGTGCGGAAGCCTTCGCCTTCAAGAACACCCCCGTTCTGGCCCTGGCTGACGGCATCGGTATGGGCCTTGGCTTCACCGGCGCCCTGACCATCCTGGCCTCCATCCGTGAGCTGCTGGGCGCTGGCACCGTCTTTGGTTTCCAGGTGATGCCCGAAACCTATGAGCCCATGGCGATCATGCTCCAGGTGCCCGGCGGCTTTGTCACCCTGGGTCTGCTGCTGATTGCCGTCAACGCCATCAAGAATATGGTGGCCCGCAAAGCGAGTGCAAAGGAGGGCCAGGCATGAACATCTATCTGACGATTCTGATTGGGTCCCTGCTGGTCAACAACTTTGTCATGAACAAGTTCCTGGGCATCTGTCCCTTCCTGGGCGTGTCCAAGAAGTTCGATACCGCCCTGGGCATGGGTCTGGCCGTTACCTTCGTGATGACCATGGCCTCCATCATCGCCTGGGTGGTGGAACATTTCCTGCTGGTGCCCTTTGACCTGATGTATATGCGCACCATCGCTTTCATTCTGGTGATTGCGGTGCTGGTGCAGATTGTGGAAATGGCGCTGAAGAAGCTGTCCGCTTCCCTGTATCAGGCTCTGGGCGTGTATCTGCCTCTGATCACCACCAACTGCGCCGTGTTGGGCGTGGCCATCCTGAACTCCGATAGCGGCTACACCCTGCTGCAGAGTGCCTTCAACGGCTGCTGCGCCGCCCTGGGCTTCACCCTGGCGATGGTGCTGTTCGCTTGCATCCGTGAGCGTCTGGCTATCTCCAATATGCCCAAGTGGATGGAAGGCTTCCCTGGTGCGCTGATCACTGCCGGCCTGATGGCCATCGCCTTTGCCGGCTTCGGCGGACTGATTTAAGGGAGGAACGGAAGTATGGAAATCATCATTGCTGCGCTGGTTCTGGGCGGCATGGGCATTCTCTTCGGTCTCGTGCTGACCTTCACCTCCAAGGTGTTCGCTGTGCCTTCCAACCCCAAGCGTGATGCTGTGCGTGAAGCCCTGCCCGGCGCCAACTGCGGCGGTTGCGGCTATCCCGGCTGCGACGGCTGTGCTGATGCCATCGCTGCGGGTAAGGCCCCTGTGAATGCCTGCCCTGTTTGCAGCGCTGACGCTGTCAATGCCATCTCTGACATCATGGGCGTGGAAAAGCCTGACGCTTCTTCCCGCAAGGTCGCCCGGGTCATCTGCCAGGGCGATGTGGAGAAGTGCAAGCCCAAGTTTGATTACACCGGCATTCAGGATTGCGTGGCTGCTTCCACCGTCAACGACGGCAACCGTGCCTGCAAGTATGCCTGCCTCGGCCTTGGCACCTGCGTGAAGGCCTGCGCCTTCGACGCCATCCACATTGACGCCAACAAGGGCATCGCCGTGGTGGATGAAGACAAGTGCGTGGCCTGCGGCAAGTGCGTGGAAGCCTGCCCCAAGGGCGTGCTGGACCTGATGCCTGTCACCGACCCTGTGAAGCTCCTGTGCCGTGCGGCTGAGGAAGGCCACCTGGTCAGCGACAACTGCCGAATCGGCTGCATCGGCTGCGAGCGCTGCTACAACGCCTGCAAGTTCGGCGCCATTACCATGGTGAACAACCTGCCTGTGATCGATATGGCCAAGTGCCGCGGCTGCATGATGTGCGCCGAGGCTTGCCCCACCAACGCCATCTGGGCTGACTGGGACAACCGCAAGATCGCCGAGATCGATCCCGCCAGCTGCGTGGGTTGCACCATGTGCAAACGCAACTGCCCCTTCGAGGCCATCGCCGGCACCCTCAAGCAGGTTCATGAAGTCACCACTGCCTGCACCGGCTGCGGTCTGTGCGTGGAAAAGTGCCCCAAGAAGTGCATCACCCTGAAGATCCGTGAGCATACCCGTGACCGTTATGCCAAGGTGGGTACTACCCCCGATGCTGTGACCACCGCTCAGCCTGCGCCTGCCAAGCCTGCCCGCACTCCCGAGCAGGAAGCAAAGATCAAGGCTGCGCTGGAAGCCAAGGCGGCCCGTGAAGCTGCCGCCAAGGCGGAAGAAGCCAAGACCGAGGCGTAATCAACATGAATCCTGTCCCCATCGCTTGAGCGGTGGGGATTTTTTCGTGGCGAAATGCAGTATCAATCCGCCTGGTATCAGCAATCCCTCAAAATGCAGGGCAGGGGAGTTGAAAAAGTGGGAATAGCGCCAAAAATATCAGGAATAATATGCCTGTAACAGCCTTTCACCCCTTGAAAAAATACCAAAGACAGTGTATAATCTATCTGATATGCAGAGGCATTGTCTGGCATGAGCCAAGGCAAGATCTGCTGGGCAATTCTGCCCAAGATACATTGAGGAGGAGATTCCCATGGCGAAGAAGTTTGTCTACCTTTTCACCGAGGGCAACGGCACCATGCGCGAGCTGCTGGGCGGCAAGGGCGCTAACCTGGCTGAGATGACCAACATCGGCCTGCCCGTTCCCCAGGGCTTTACCATTTCTACCGAAGCCTGCACTCAGTACTATGAGGACGGCCGTCAGATCAACGCCGACATCCAGGCTGAGATCATGCAGAACGTCGAGAAGCTGGAAGGCATCACCGGCAAGAAGTTCGGTGACAAGGAAAACCCCCTGCTGGTTTCCGTGCGTTCCGGTGCCCGTGCTTCCATGCCCGGCATGATGGATACCATCCTGAACCTGGGCCTGAACGAGGAAGTCGTTGAGGTTCTGGCTGCCAAGTCCGGCAACCCCCGCTGGGCTTACGACTGCTATCGTCGTTTCATCCAGATGTACTCCGACGTCGTTATGGAAGTCGGCAAGAAGTACTTCGAGCAGCTGATCGACGAAATGAAGGAAGCCAAGGGCGTCACTCAGGACGTTGAACTGACCGCTGACGACCTCAAGGAACTGGCTGCCCAGTTCAAGGCTGAGTACAAGTCCAAGATCGGTGAGGACTTCCCCTCCGATCCCAAGGAACAGCTCATGGGCGCCGTGAAGGCCGTGTTCCGCTCCTGGGACAACCCCCGCGCCAACATCTACCGTCGTGAGAACGACATCCCCTATTCCTGGGGCACTGCCGTTAACGTGCAGTCCATGGCCTTCGGCAACATGGGCGAAGATTGCGGCACCGGCGTTGCCTTCACCCGCGATCCTGCCACCGGCAAGCGCGGCCTGATGGGCGAGTTCCTGACCAACGCTCAGGGCGAAGACGTCGTGGCTGGCGTGCGTACTCCCATGCCCATCTCCGAGATGGCCAGCAAGTTCCCGGCTGCTTTCGAGCAGTTCCAGGAAGTCTGCAAGATTCTGGAGAACCACTACCGTGACATGCAGGACATGGAGTTCACCGTGGAAAACGGCAAGCTCTACATGCTGCAGACCCGTAACGGCAAGCGTACCGCTCCCGCCGCTCTGAAGATCGCCTGCGACCTGGTGGACGAAGGCATGATCGACGAGAAGAAGGCTGTGTCCATGATCGAGCCCCGTAACCTGGACACCCTGCTGCATCCCCAGTTCGACCCCAAGGCCCTGAAGGCCTCCACCCCCATTGGCAAGGCTCTGCCCGCTTCCCCCGGCGCCGCTGCCGGCAAGATCGTCTTCACCGCTGAAGACGCCAAGGAATGGGCTGCCCGTGGCGAGAAGGTCGTCCTGGTCCGTCTGGAGACCTCTCCCGAAGACATCGAGGGCATGATGGCTGCTCAGGGCATCCTGACCGTGCGTGGCGGCATGACCTCTCACGCTGCCGTTGTGGCCCGTGGCATGGGTACCTGCTGCGTGTCCGGCTGCACCGAGATCAACATGGACGAGGAGAACAAGGTGTTCACCCTGTCCGGCCAGACCTTCCACGAGGGCGACGAGCTGTCCCTGGACGGCTCCACCGGCAACATCTACGCCGGCCTGATCCCCACCAAGGAAGCCGAGATCGCTGGCGAATTCGGCCGCATCATGGCTTGGGCTGATCAGTATCGCACCCTGAAGGTCCGCACCAACGCTGACTCTCCCCGTGACGCCATCAAGGCCCGTCAGCTGGGCGCTGAAGGCATCGGCCTGTGCCGTACCGAGCATATGTTCTTCGAAGAAGGCCGTATCGGTTCCTTCCGTGAGATGATCTGCTCCGACACCGTTGAAGAGCGCGAGGCTGCTCTGGCCAAGATCGAGCCCATGCAGCAGGCTGACTTCGAAGGTCTGTACGAGGCCATGGAAGAGCATCCCGTTTGCATCCGCTTCCTGGATCCCCCGCTGCACGAGTTCGTGCCCACCACTGAGGAAGACATCGCCGCTCTGGCTGCCACTCAGGGCAAGACCGTCCAGCAGATCAAGGACATCATCGCTTCCCTGCATGAGTTCAACCCCATGATGGGTCACCGTGGCTGCCGTCTGGCCGTCACCTATCCCGAAATCGCCGCTATGCAGACCCGTGCCGTCGTTAAGGCCGCTCTGGCTGTGAAGGGCCGTCATCCCGAATGGAACATCGTTCCCGAGATCATGATCCCCCTGGTTGGCGACGTGAAGGAACTCAAGTACGTGAAGTCTGTCGTCGTGGCTACCGCTGATGCTGTCATCGCCGAAGCTGGCGTTGAACTCAAGTATGAAGTGGGCACCATGATCGAGATCCCCCGTGCCTGCCTGACCGCTGACGAAGTGGCTTCCGAGGCTGAATTCTTCTGCTTCGGCACCAACGACCTGACTCAGATGACCTTCGGCTTCTCCCGTGACGATGCTGGCAAGTTCCTCAACGCCTACTACGAAGCCAAGATCTACGAGAACGATCCCTTCGCCAAGCTGGACCAGAATGGCGTTGGCAAGCTGATGGAGATGGCCATCACCAAGTCCAAGGAGACCGGCAAGAAGCTGCACTACGGCATCTGCGGCGAGCACGGCGGCGACCCCGTTTCCGTCGAGTTCTGCCACAAGATCGGTCTGGACTATGTGTCCTGCTCTCCCTTCCGTGTGCCGATCGCTCGTCTGGCCGCTGCTCAGGCTGCTATCAAGGGCTAATCCCGGACAACCCCAAAAAACAACACGCGCCCGATTCTTCGGAATCGGGCGCCTTTTTAAATACAAAGTTTAAGAAAGAAAAGTGGTGTGCCATTCCTTAGAACTCCATACAGGGAGTTGCAATCACTCGCAGACAATCAACCCCTTTGTATCCTTTGATTTTCTGTTCCGTTGCGCCGAATAGCGTATAATACCAATGACAGAAGAACTGGACAACAAGCCACAGGCAAAGAACTGCCGTTACTACATGATTGCCCCAGGTGGGAAATACAAGGGACAAAACAATGCTTGTGGTGTAAAGAATCAACATGATAAATTCTGCCGAGCGAATCCCCATGCCTTCCACCAAAATGTATTTGCCGATTCTCCAGGTGATAATACAACCCAGAAACCATGTCCACGGTAGAATCTCAAGAACAAGTTCCATCGGTGATTGCTCCTTATGTGTAAATGAAGACGATTTTTCGCTGAACATCCTACCACACTTCCCCGCAAAAGCACAAGTTTCCCCATGCGCCATCATGGCGGGCTTTTTTCATTTCCCGCAATTACCAGCGGGAAAAGGGTAGAAGAATGGCGGAAAATATGATACAATGGTGTCAAACATCCGGGAATGACGATTTTGAGCGAAAGGGGCGTGGCGCAGGTGAACATCCGCAAGGCAATGAGCCTCCTGACAGCTGTGATGCTGGCCGTTTTGGCGCTGCCCCTGAATGCATTTGCAGATTCCGTGAATGTCGCCTCTGCCCCCATGGTGTACAGCACCGAGGCGAAGAACGGCATGGTGCGGGTGATGCTGTCTTCGCTGGGCACGGTGTCCCGGCTGGACGTTTCCCTGCACGGCGCCTATACCATTTCCGGCAATCAAAAATTCACCGCCTCCAATGAAACGGTGAGTTTCGTGTTTCAGTCGTCCTCCGGGCAGGTGACCATGTATCTGGACGGCGCTGCCTATTCCATGGGCCGGGAAGTCTCCCTGCGCCGCCATGCGGGCAGCAGCGTGTCCGGCTTCAAAATCGCCCAGGCGAAAAAACCGGGCAACCTCTATCCCGGCGACCTGATTCTGACTGCCCAGTGGGCTTCCGGCGGCTATCGCCTCTATCCCGTGGCCCATGTGTATATGGAGTCCTACCTCTACGGCGTTCTGCCTTACGAAATGGGCAATTCTTCCGCCATGGAAGCCCTCAAGGCGCAGGCAGTGGCTGCCCGCACCTATACGCTGAACAAGATGGAATCCCGCAGCGGATATATCTACGACGTCGTGGATACCACCAACGATCAGGTGTATTACGGCAATTCTGATTCCACCGCCAACTGCACCGCCGCCGTCAATGCTACTAAGGGCATCGTGCTGATGAACAGCGGCCACCTCACCAACACCTTCTACACCGCCTCCAACGGCGGCCAGACGGAATCCGCCCTCAATGCCTGGGGCACCCTGGGGTACGACTACCTCACCGTCAAGGATGACCCCTTTGACAAGATGAACAGCGCCTCCGTGCTGCGGAAGGTGACGGTGTATTCCGATTTTGACGCCTACGGCCAGAATGCATCCCTGCAGACGCTGCTGAATCAGCGGGCGATGGCGGTTCTTTCCGCCAACGGCTATAACACCTACGGCGCCCAAATCACCCGCATCAACGCCATCACCCCTCACACACCCATGTATAAGTCTCCCAGCCGTGTCTATACGCTGCTGGATTTCGACCTGAGTGTGTCCACCACAGTGGGCGAAGTGCGCCTGACGGTGACGCTGAGCATCTTTGACGAAGTTGAAAAACTGCTGGGGATGTCCATCAACACTCTGAAAAACGAACTGTGGTCCGTTTCCACCACTTCCGGCGGATTCGTCCTGCAGGCAAGGCGTTTCGGTCACGGCGTGGGCATGAGCCAGCGGGGCGCCATGCAGATGGGCGCTCTGGGCTATACCTACGATCAGATTCTCGGCTTCTATTACGAAAACTGCCAGCGGGTGCAGTGCACCTTCACCCAGACGATTCTTTCCCAGCAGGGGTCTGATACCATCACCAGCGTGGAAAACCCGGCGGACATCACACCCTCCGGCGGCGTCACCGCCACCGTGAAACTGGTGGGCACGTCCGATGTGCTGCCCATCCGCTATACGCCCGATGTGCAGGGCAAAATCCTTACGGCTGTGTCTAACGGCGGCATCATGACCGCCCTTTCCCAGGACAGCGCCTGGACGAAGGTCCAGCTGGGCGGCGTCATCGGCTATGTGCCCACCTCCAGCGTGAGGCTGTCCGGGCAGGTGCCTCAGCAGAGCAGCCACGCCGCCACCAACATCACCAAATGGGCGGAAGTGGCATCCTCCGGCTCGCTGAATCTGCGTAAGACGGCATCTCTTTCTGCGCCTGTGATTTCCTCCATGCCCAAGGGTGCTGTGCTGTGCGTGTTTGATGTGTCCGGCTCCTGGGCCCATGTGCAGTATGGCGGTCAGAAGGGCTATGCCTCCACGGATTTCCTGCGGATGTGCTACGAATGGCCGGGGAACATTTCCTCCAGTGCCAGCGTCGCCACGGTGCAGATTCCCTCCGGCTCCGGCAGCGTCAACCTGCGAAAAACGGCGTCCACCACCGGCGCACTGCTGACCACCGTGGCTCACGGACAAACGGTGCAGGTGCTGACCAACGACGGCAGCTGGTGTCAGGTTTCCTGGCAGGGGTACAATGGCTATATCATGACCAGCTTCCTGTCCTTTGGCGGCGAAAGCACCCTGCCGCCTGAAACGGACACAACGCCTTCCCAGCCGGAACTGAGTGCCGGCGAAGTGGAAGCTGTGGTCAAGACGGTCTCTTCGGCGCTGAATCTCCGTCAGTCGCCCTCCACATCCTCTGCCGTGGTGGCTGTGCTGCCCCGGGGCGAGCGTGTGGTGGTCACCAGCAGGGGAGGCGAGTGGAGCGCCGTGCGCTACGGCGGCGTCAGCGGCTATGTGATGACCCAGTACCTCTCTTTCCCCCAAAGTAGCGACACGGTCACTGCTTACGCCTTTGTCACCACCGCTTCCAGCAGCCTCAACCTGCGCAGCGGCCCGCAAACAGGCAGTGCCATCGTGACCATGCTCCCCAAGGGCGCCCGGGTGGGCGTCATCGCCTGGGACGCCACGGGCTGGTCGAAGGTCAAGTATGACCAGTTCATCGGCTATGCCAAGTCGGAATATCTGACGCTGGAAACCCAAACGAAGCCCGACACCCCCGCACCTTCCGGCGAAACCGCCGTCATCAACGTGTCTGCGGGCAACCTCAACCTCCGTGCGGGCGCTGATTATTCTGCTCCCGTGCTGGCCGCTATCCCCAAGGGCACCACGGTGAATGTCCTCAAGCGGGGCGACACCTGGACGCAGATCTCCTGGCAGTCCTTCAAGGGGTATGTCGCCACGGCGTACCTGAAGTTCCCTGAAGCCGCCTCTTATGCCACCGTCTCCGCCTCTTCCGGCCTCAACCTGCGGGAAACAGCGTCCTCTGCGGCCCGTGTGCTGGCGGTCATTCCTGCGGGCCAGAAGGTGGAACTGCTGGAACTGCATGACCTGTGGTACAAGGTCCGCTACAACGGCCTGACCGGCTATGTGATGAAGCGGTATCTTGATCTCCCCGGCAATTCCGGCACACAGGGCACCCAAACCTCCCAGACGGGCTGGATCGTCACCACCATCACCGGCGGCGCCAATGTGCGCCAGACGCCCTCTGCCAGCGGTATGTTCGTCAACACCCTGGCGCCTGGCACCCAGGTGACCATCACCGGCACCTCCGGCGACTGGACCTATGTGCGCTGGAACAATGTGGAAGGCTACGTTCTTTCCCGGTATGTCACCACCACAAAACCCACGCAGACCCAGACGACGACGAAAAAGTACGTCAATACCTCTGTGAGCGGTCTCAATCTCCGCCAGCAGCCGGATACCACCTCCGCCATCGTGGCCAATCTGCCCAGAGGCACCCAGGTGACGGTGAATTCCGTGTCCGGGCAGTGGTCGTACATCACCTGCACCTATGGCACCGGCTATGTGCTCTCCACCTATCTGGCGGATCAGATCTCCGACAGCCAGCCCCAGCAGGCAATGGGGAATTATGCCGCCGTGTATGACCCCACGCTGATTTCCCTCTCCGGCTGGAAGGGCATGGTGTTGGCTCAGCCCACGCTGAACATCCGCAGCTGGTGCGATGCCGCTGCCCCTGCCGTGGGCAGCGTGCCCTGCGGCGCTACTGTGACGGTGAAGCGCATCGGCGACACCTGGTGCGAAATTTCCTGGGAAGGGATGGAAGGCTATTGCATGACCCGGTATCTGGACCTGAAACTCAGTTACTGAGGGGGCCCGGCGAAAGGCTGGACGACCTGCAACTGGCGGGGATGAAAATTCTCCAAAAGGAGCAGGGCTTCCGCTTTGGCATGGACGCCGTGCTGCTGGCGGATTTCGCCCGCATTGAATCAGGCGACGCCGTGGCGGATTTCGGCACCGGCACAGGCATTCTGCCCCTTTTGCTGTTGGGTCGCCAAAAAGGCAAACGCTTCGATGCTTTTGAAATTCAGCCCGATATGGCCGGCATGGCAAGACGCACCATGCTGATCAATGGCGTGGATGACCAGATTCATGTGCATCTGTGCCAGGTGGAACAGACGCTTGACGTCCTTTCCCCCTGCAGCGTGGACGCCATCGTGTGCAATCCGCCCTACGGCGTGCCCGGCACCACGCTGCTCAATCCGTCAGACACCCTGTCCACCGCCAGGCATCAGCCGCCGGAAGGGCTCTCCGGGTGGTATCGCATGGCGTACCGGCTGCTAAAGGGCAAGGGCCGCTTCCACATGATTTATCCGGCGCCCCGGATGCTGGAAGCCATGCAGGAGCTGGAAAAAGCCCATTTGGCCCCCAAGCGTTTCCGGCTGATTTATCCCGCAGCAGACAAGCCTGCCAACCTCGTTCTCATTGAGGCCATGAAGGACGCCAAGCCCATGCTGCACCCCATGCCGCCGCTGATCATCTACGAAAAGGACGGCAGCCTGACGCCGGAACTGGAACAGATTTATTCCGGCAGCGTCAGTTCATCTTCGCCACAGTGAAGTTCAAAACCGCCGCAAAAGTAAGCCATGCCTGATAGGGCACAAGCAGCCACCCGGCTGCTTTTTTCGTGCGGAAAAAGCCGATCATCGTTGCCAGCACCAGCGCCCAGAGGAGAATCAGCCACACGAAGGCCAGTCCCAGCGCTTCCAGCGTGAAAAACACCACCGGCCACAGGCAGTTGACCAGCAATTGCAGGAAGTAGAGCGTCAGAAGAGCCTTTATGTTTGCGGGTCGCTCCCGCCA
Source organism: Clostridiales bacterium (assembly GCA_015056085.1). Taxonomy (GTDB): domain Bacteria; phylum Bacillota; class Clostridia; order Christensenellales; family Aristaeellaceae; genus UBA11524. Next base: position 298,983 of record SVHA01000001.1, on the reverse strand, counting down.
GATCATCCATGCGGCAAAGGCCATGGCGGCGTAAAGCACCGTCCACGCCACAGGGAACAGCCACCCCGGAGGTGCAAAAGAGGGACGTGCAACCGTATCATAAAAGGCCATGGACTTGCGGGTGAGAAAGGCTACCAGTCCGCCGCTGCCAAGGGTGATCCCCTCAAACACGGCAAGGCTCTTCCAATCGTGGGGCGTGAGTTTGTTCATACGATCACCTCTCCCATAGGCTATGGCGAAAAGCGCCGGATGATGCTGGAAAGCATTGCACTTTTCCCGAAAAAAAGGTATAATCAGAGGGCTGATATGCATGGAAGGAGAGGCGATACCATGGCGAAGGTGCTGGTGATTGGCGGCGGTGCTGCCGGAATGGCGGCGGCGATTGCTGCGGCTTCCGTGGGAGATGAGGTCACAGTGCTGGAACGCATGGACCGGGTGGGCAAGAAGATTCTGGCCACCGGCAACGGCCGATGCAACCTGATGAACGTCTCGCCCCTCAAATATCCCGGCGGAGAGGCCTTTGCCCGGCGGGTGCTGGCTCATTGCGGCGTCCGGGAACAGACGGCCTTCTGGCACCATCTGGGCTTGAGAATGCGCACGGAGGACGGCGGACGGGTGTATCCCGTCAGCGGACAGGCTTCTTCTGTGCTGGACGCCCTGCGCATGATGATGGACGCCCTGTGTGTGTCCGTTGTGACCAGCGTAACCGTTGATCGTGTGGAAAAGACCCGAGCGGGATACGCTGTGTTTGCGGGTCACCAGCGCTGGAATGCCGAGCGGCTGATTGTCACTGGCGGCGGCTGCGCCCAGCCCAAACTGGGCTCCAACGGCTCCCTGTGGCCCATTTTGGCTTCGTTGGGGCACACCATCCGGCAGCCCTTTCCCTGCCTGACGCAGATTGTCACGGACACGGCGCCCATCCGGGGCCTGAGCGGCATTCGAGTGCGCTGCCGGGTATGGGTGACCAGGAATGAGCAAAACGTCCATGAGGAATCCGGCGAGGCGCTGTTTGCCGATTATGGCGTCAGCGGCGTGTGCGTGATGCAGTGCGCCCGGTATGCCCTCAAGGGGAGCAAACTCCATCTGTCCCTGCTGGAAGGCATGGGCTTTCGTGATGCTGGCGAAGCCGAAAACGAAATTCACCGCCGCATTTCCCTTTGGGGCGATAAGCCCTGTGAAACCCTCCTGACGGGCCTGTGCGTGACCCGACTGACGCAATCCGTCTTCCGCATGGCTGGGCTGGACGAGATGCTCCACAAACCCATCAGCGCATTGACCCTCCGCCATGTAAAGGCGCTGGCAGCCGTGCTTTCCGATTTTTCCCTGATGATTCAGGGCGTCAAAGGCTTTGAGAATGCCCAGGTCAGCGGCGGCGGCGCAGATTGTGAAGAGTTTGATCCCACCAATATGATGTCCCGCATTTGCGATAATCTCCATGCCGCCGGAGAAGTGCTGGACGTTGACGGCGACTGCGGCGGATTCAACCTGATGTTCGCCTTTGGCAGCGGCATCCTCGCCGGTCTTCATGGCCGCAAAGCGCCCTGGCTGGCAGAATAATCTTTTGGAGGAAACATGATTTCGATTCTTTGTGCCGAATTCGGCATTGCTCCCTGGCAGGCAGAGGCAATCATTCGCCTGCTGGATGAAGGGGCGACTTTGCCTTTTATCGCCCGCTACCGCAAGGAGCAGCACGGCTCTCTGGATGACCAGAAACTGCGTGATATCGCCCAACGCCTGACTCAGTTGCGAAATCTGCAGCAGCGCCGGGAGGAAATCTCTGATTCCCTGAAAAAACTGGAAGTCTGGACGGAAGAACTGCAGCAGGAGATCGATCGGGCCGCCACCATGGCGCAACTGGAGGACATTTATCGTCCCTATCGCCCCAAGCGGCGCACCAGGGCCATGATCGCCCGGGAAAAGGGCCTGGAGCCCCTGGCCCAGTGGCTGATGCTCCAGCTTCCTGGAAAGGACCCTTCAAACGAAGCCAGCCAGTACATCAGCGCTGAAAAGGGCGTGGATTCTGCCGAGGACGCCCTGCAGGGTGCCATGGACATCATCGCTGAAATCGTCAGCGATGACGCCTCTGTGCGTACGAAACTCAAAGCCCTCTATCGCCGGGAAGGACAGATTGTCTCCCGGGCGGCAGTGGATGAGGACAGCGTTTATCGCCTGTATTATGACCACGCCGAGTTTCTCAAACTTATTCCCGGCCATCGGGTGCTGGCCATCAACCGGGGCGAAAAGGAAGGCAAACTGAAGGTGGAAGTCAAGGTGCCGGATGCTGCGGCACTGTCCATTCTCCGCACCATGTATGTCTCCGTCCGGGAAACGCCCAGCGCCGAAATCGTCCTCCATGCCTGCGAGGACGCCTGGATGAGGCTGATTGCGCCCTCCCTGGATACGGAAATGCGCAACGAAATCACCGACAGGGCCCAAACAGCGGCCATCCGTGTGTTTGCGCTGAATTTGAAGCCCCTGCTGATGGCTCCTCCCGTCAAGGGCAAGGTGGCCATGGGTCTGGACCCTGGCATCCGCACCGGCTGCAAGGTGGCTGTGGTGGATGAAACCGGTCGTGTGCTGGAAACGGGCGTGATTTTCCCGCTGCCCATGCACGGCAGAATTCAGCAGGCAAAGGATACCTTGAAGCGGCTGATTGCGCGTCACGGAGTGTCCATCGTGGCGATTGGAAACGGTACGGCTGGCCGGGAAACGGAGCAGTTCTTTGCGGCACTGCTGAAGGAAATCGACCAGCAGGTCAATTACATGGTGGTCAGCGAGGCGGGCGCTTCGGTGTATTCGGCGTCCAAACTCGCTGCCGAGGAATTCCCCCAGTTCGACGTCAGCCTGCGCTCGGCGGTGTCCATTGCCCGCCGCCTGCAGGATCCGCTGGCGGAACTGGTCAAAATCGACCCCAAGTCCATCGGCGTGGGGCAGTATCAGCACGACCTGAAAGAAAGCGAACTGGACGAAGCCCTTTCTGGTGTGGTGGAAGACTGCGTCAATAGCGTGGGCGTGGACGTCAACACCGCCAGCCCGTCCCTGCTTCGTCATGTGGCCGGTATCAATGCCTCCGTGGCAAAGAATATCGTCGCTTATCGTGAAGAAAACGGCGCTTTCACCAGCCGTGCCCAACTGAAAAAGGTGCCCAAACTGGGCCCCAAGGCCTTTGAGCAGTGCGCCGGCTTCCTGCGCATTCCTGGCGGCAAGGAACTCATCGAAAACACCGGCGTTCACCCGGAATCCTACACTGCCGCCAAGGAACTGTTGAGGATGTTCTCCCTCACGCCGGCGAAGGCCTCTACGGGTGCGCTGCGTCTGGCAGTGGAAGAAGCCGGGTATGCCGCTGTTGCTGATAAAATCGGGGTAGGCGAGCCGACCCTTCGGGACATCGTGGCAGAACTGTCCAAGCCTGGGCGTGATCCCCGTGACGAACTGCCGCCGCCTCTTCTGCGCTCCGACGTGATGACCATGGACGACCTTGTGCCCGGTATGGAAATCAAGGGCACGGTGCGCAACGTGGTGGATTTCGGCGCCTTTGTGGATATCGGCGTGCATCAGGACGGTCTGGTGCACATCAGCCAGATGGGCAACCGCCGGGTGCAGCATCCCAGCGACGTGGTGCGCGTGGGCGATGTGATCACCGCTTGGGTGCTGGATGTGGACAAGAAGAAGGGCCGCATCAGCCTGACAATGAGAAAGCCTGTGCAACAGAATTGATTGCGAGGAGCGGCCTTGTGCCGCTCTTTTTCAATAGCGATGGCAAAATACGCAATATAGTGGCAGAATAATCAAAAATTCGCCATCAATCAACCCGCAAACCCGACGGAATATTTGCATTTTCTCAGGATGCGTGGTATAATATTTGTTATCCATGAAGATTGCAGAGGAAGGAGTGATGGCTTCGTGGATCAGCCTCCCTTGAGTACGCTGCCTGCACAGGCCGTCATGTCGCCTTTGCAGGCCCCGACCAAAGAAAGGAATGCTTGATTTTCCATGTCGCCTGAAATGTGGCTCACCCTGGGCGCGCTCTTTTTGTGCGTCGCTCTGTCTGCCTTTTTCTCCTCCTCTGAAACTGCTTACACCTCTGCCAACAAGGTGCGTCTTCGCACCTTGCAGCAATCCGGCAACAAGCGGGCCGGTATTGCCCTTGATCTGGCGGAGGACTACGACCGTCTGATCACCACCATTCTGGTGGGCAACAATATCGTCAATATCGCCGGTACGGCGCTGGCCACGGTGTTCTTCACCCAACTTGCAGGGAAGTACGGCCCTACGGTGTCCACCGTTGTGATGACCGTGCTGATTCTGATCTTCGGCGAAGTGTCCCCCAAGGCCATCGCCAAGGAATCTCCCGAGCGGCTGGCTATAGCCTTTGCGCCGGTGCTGAAACTCCTGCGTACATTGCTCACGCCTGTCAATGCGCTGTTTGTGCAGTGGAAAAAGGTGCTCAGCCGCCTCTTCAAGGCCCAGGAAGAAGAAAGCCGCATTGAAGAGGAACTGATGACCATGGTGGACGCCGCCGAGCATGAAGGCGACATGGACGAGCACGAGGGTGATCTCATCCGCTCCGCCATTGAATTCAACGATGACAAGGATGTTTTGAGCATCCTCACCCCCCGTGTGGACGTCACCGGCCTGGAGGATATTGCCACCATGGCGGAAGCCGCTGATGTTTTCCGTGAAAGCGGCTATTCCCGCCTGCCTGTGTATCATGAGGACCTTGATCATGTGGTGGGCGTCCTTCATGAGAAGGATTTCTACCGCTGTGCCCATGACGGCGTGACTGACATCACCCAAATCATGAAGCCCCCGGTGTGGGCTCCTGCTACGCTGCAATTGACCAAGATGCTCAAACTCTTCCAGCAGGAAAAGACCCACATGGCCATCGTGCTGGACGAATTCGGCGGTATGGAAGGCATCGTCACCATGGAGGACGTGCTGGAAGAACTGGTGGGCGAAATCTACGACGAGCATGACGAAGTCTCCGCTGAGGAATGTATCGCCATGGATGACGGCTCCTATCTGGTGGACGGCAGTATGCAGCTTTCCGAACTGCTGGAGCAGCTGGGCGTGGAAGACGTGTACAATGCCGATACCGCCGGCGGTTGGGCGGCTGAAGTGATGGGCAGCATCCCCACGGTGGGGGCAGCCTTCGCCACGGACGAACTTTCCGGCATGGTGACCCGCATGGAGAAGCGCCGTGTCACGCAGATTCGCGTCCGCCGCAATGAGGCAGTGGAAGAATCCGTGCAGGCGTAAAAATTCAACAAATCGACCCAAGGAGGGAATCGTTATGGCTACCCGCAGGAAGATGAACAGGGATGAACGACGCAAGCTGATGGTGCGCATCGTGTGCTGCGCCGTGGCAGTTGTCATGGTCGGCTCCGTGCTGATCGCCGCGCTGATGTCCCAGGTGTACTGATGAATTGTGACGCAGGAGGCGACTTGCCATGAAGCGCAACAGGCGATTCCGTGGCGTCTCGCTGGGCACAGTGCTGGCGCTGGTGCTGACCGTTGTGGTGCTTGTGGGCATGGTTCGGGTGCTGACGCCGCTGATGGGCGATACGGCGCATATTTCCATGAATGTGGAGAATGTGTTCTCCGTGCTGGATATGGCAGGGGAGTATCTGCCCCAACTGACGCTGAGCGATATCCCCATTTATCAGGGACAGACAGCCCAGCCCCAGCCGGTGGAAGCCACCGTTGTCCCCCAGCAGCCCCAGGTGACGCCTATGATGACGGTGCCGCCCACGCAGGCTCCCACCCAGGCGCCCACCGCTACGCCGATCCCCTCGGGCACCTTCACCCTGACCATCGGCGGTTCGGTGAATATGGACGAGGCCGTGCGCCAGTCCGGATATTACAGCGATTCCAAGAAATATGATTTTTCCGAGATGCTCTCTCTCATCAAGGACGAGTTCACCGGCGACCTGACCATGGTGACGCTGGAAAACCTCACCCTTGCGGATGTGAAAGTATCCAACCTCAACGCCCCCAGGGACGTGATGGAAGCCCTCTCTCAGGCCAATATCGATGTGGTGGGCCTGGGTTTTGACCAGATTTATGACAAGGGCCAGGAAGGCCTCACAGAGACCGTGCATGCCGCCCGTCAGGCGGGTCTGACCACTGTTGGCGCCTATGTGGATGAGCAGGACGCCGCCAATATCAGGATGTTCGACCTGGACGGCATCAAGGTGGCGCTTATGCACTACACGGAGGATTTGTCCAAGACAAGCAATTCCGAATTGAAAAAATCCGGCGCAACCTACGCCGTTCCCATGGCGGAGGAAGACCGCATCCGCAGTGATATCGAATTTGCCCGCCAGCAGGGCGCACGGTTTATCATCGCCTCCATGCACTGGGGTAAAGAAGGCACCACGGCTGTGACGAAAGCTCAGCAGCAGCTGGCCCAGAAGATGGCTGATATGGGCGTGCATCTCATTGTGGGCACTGGTACGCTGGTCACTCAGGAGGCTGTGTGGCTCAATGGCACCACGCCCGATGGCAAGCTGCAGCAGACGCTGTGCGCTTACTCACTGGGCAGCCTGATGAACGAATCCCGCAAGGACGGCAACGTGGCCTCCATGCTGCTGCAGGTGACGGTTACCTGTGACAGCACCGGCGGCGTTAATTTCAACAAGGTGGCCTATACGCCCACTTACATCTGGCGCTACAAGGCCGACGGCAAGTACTACTATCGGGCCGTGGCCAGCGATCAGGAGCCGCCCTTCGGCATGGATGACGACCAGATCGGCTACATGGAAAAGGCCTACGGCAACATCAAAAAGCGCTTGGAAGGCTCTCCGCTGCAGGTGCGTTAACATATCCATATCAGAAAGGCAGGGAACATCATGGCCAAGGAGAAACGGTTTTTGAAGGTGTACAGTCAAAGCATGGGTACGCTGGAAATCTGGGTAGACAAAGCCACCGGTGTCAACTATCTTTGGCGCAGCGCTGGTTACGGCGGCGGTCTGACGCCCCTGCTGGATGCAGAGGGCAAGCCCGTTGTCACCCCTGTGAAGGAAGGGGAATACCGCTGGACCATGGATTGACAGCGAATCTTCTCCCAATACGCAATGAAAGAGGCACATCTCCTTTATCGGGAAATGTGCCTCTCTTTTTATTTGATTCAGAGGGCCGCCAGTTCTTCCTGGTTGGCCAGCAGGTAGTGACCGGGCTCCACTTCCGTCCACACGGGCGGATCGTCCTCGTAGTGGTGGCATTCCGGGTCGTAGATTTCCAGCACCTTGTTCTTTTCCAGGTCCGGGCTGGGCTGGGGAATGGCCGACAGCAGCGCCCTGGTGTAGGGGTGCAGAGGACGGCGGAACAGTTGCTCCGTGTCCGCCATTTCCACGATTTGCCCCTTGTGCACCACGGCAATGCGGTCGCAGATGAAGCGCATCACGCTCAGGTCATGGCTGATGAACAGATATGTCAGCCCACGCTCCTTCTGCAACTTGCTCATCAGGTTGAGCACCTGGGCACGGATGGACACGTCCAGGGCAGAAATGGGCTCGTCAGCAATGATGAATTCGGGATTCATCACCAGTGCCCGGGCGATGCCGATGCGCTGGCGCTGACCGCCGGAGAATTCATGGGGGAAGCGGCTGGCGAATTCCGGCAGCAGACCCACCGCCTGCAGGGCGGCGTCCACACGCTGCTGGATTTCCTCTTTGGAAAGGCCACGGCCCTGCAGTCCCTCGGACACGATATAAGCAATCTTGGCACGCTCGTTTAGGCTGGCCATGGGGTCCTGGAAAATCATCTGAATCTTGTTGATGATCTCCCGGTCCAGTTCCTTGCTGATTTTGCCGGTGATTTCCTTGCCGTCATAGACAATGGAGCCGCCGGAAGTGGGGTATACCCGGATAATGGCACGGCCGATGGTGGTCTTGCCGGAGCCGGATTCGCCCACGATGCCGAAGGTCTCGCCACGGAACACATCGAAGGACACGCCCCGGACGGCTTCGAACTTCTGCCGGCCCTTGCCGAAGGAAACGTGAAGGTCCTTGACGGACAGGATGACGTCCTTGTTCTCACTCATGGCCTTCACCTCCCAGCGTTTTCAGTTTGCTGATGACTTCAGGCGGCTCCACCTTCGGGGCCCGCTCGTCCATCAGCCAGGTTCTGGCCTTGTGGGTGGGGGAGGCCTCGAAATAGGGCGGCTGCTCGATGTGGTCAATGTTCAGCGCATGGGGGTTGCGGGCGGCAAAGGCGTCGCCCTGAATGTCCTTGAACAGGTTGGGCGGCGTGCCCTGAATGGCGTAGAGTTCGCTGCCGCGCTGGCCCAGCTGGGGCAGGGAAGACAGCAGCGCCCAGGTGTAGGGATGGCGGGGATCGTAGAAGATTTCGTCCACCAGACCCAGTTCCACAATGTCGCCGGCATACATCACCGCCACACGCTCGGCGATGTTAGCCACAACGCCCAGGTCATGGGTGATGAAAATGATGGTCAGGCCGTACTTGCTTTTCAGTTCATGCAGCAGGGCCAGCACCTGGGCCTGAATGGTCACATCCAGCGCCGTGGTGGGCTCGTCGCAGATGAGAATCTTGGGGTTGCAGGCCATGGCGATGGCAATCACCACACGCTGGCGCATACCGCCGGACAACTCGTGGGGATACTGCCGCATCCGCTTTTCAGGATTGTCGATGCGCACGTCCTCCAGCAGACGCAGCACTTCCGCTTCCTGCTCCTTGCCCTTGAGGCCCCTGTGGAGATACAGCGCTTCGCCGATCTGGGCGCCAATGCGCTTGAGGGGATTGAGGCTGGTGAGCGGGTCCTGGGGAATCATGCAGATTTCGCTGCCCCGGATGTCAAGCCAGTCATTGTTGCAGGAAAACTTCGCCAGATCCACATAGTGACCGTTTTCGTCTTCGCCCGCATAGGGGGAATCGAAGAAATAGTCATCTTCGGTGTAATACTTGATCACACCTTCGGAGATGCGGCCGTTTATGTCCAGCAGACCCATGAAGTTCTTGTTCAGCACCGATTTGCCAGAGCCGGATTCGCCCACAATGGCAAGAGATTCGCCCTGATACACGTCCAGCGATACGCCTCGCAGCGCATGAAGGCTGCGGCCCCGCAGGGAAAAGTGGACGTGCAGGTCAGTGACGGAAAGAATCGGCTTTTGCATAGTCATTTCTCCTTTCCGTCCTTACAGGTGATTCTTGGGGTCGGCAGCGTCAGAGAACGCGTTACCGATGATGTAGAAGGAAACAGTCACGATGCTCAGCACGATCGTGGGATAGATGAGCTGATAAAGAAGACCAGGGTTCGGGATAAGCTTACGACCGACGTTGATCAGATTGCCCAGGCTGGGAATGGTCGCAGGAAGACCCAGACCAATATAGGTGATGAACACTTCACTGCCGATGGCGGCGGGGATGGACAGAGCCATGCGCAGCATGATGACAGACACCAGATAGGGCAGCAGATTCTTCATGATGATGCGCCAGGTGCTGGTGCCCAGGCACCGGGAGGCCACGTTGTAGTCCCGGTCACGGATGATGAGCACCTGATTGCGGACAAAGCGCGCCATGCCAATCCAGCCTGTCAGGGACATAGCAAAGATGATGGTGCCTATTCCGGGCTTGAGGATGAAGGAAATCAGGATCAGCGTGATGGTGCTGGGAATGTTGTCCAGCACATTGTAAATCTCCGTGAACAGGAAGTCCAGCTTGCGCAGGTAGCCCCACATCACGCCCATCAGAATGCCCACAGCGGCTTCAATACAGGCAACAGCAATGCCGATGAAAAGGGACGTGCGCGTGCCGCTCCACAGGCGAGCCCACAGATCCTGACCGATATCATTGGTGCCCAGCCAATGCACGGAATCCGGCGGCTGATTCTTCAGCGGCAGACCGTTTGCGTCGTTGCTGGCGAGGATGGGGTCAAACTGATTGGGCAGATAGGGCTGGATGAAGGTGAAGATGACAATCAGCGCCGTGAGGGCCAGCAGGAACATGGCCAGCTTATTGCGGGTGAAGGCACGGAGCGTGGACCGCCAGTAGGAGTAGTTGCTCACGCCGGTGCGCTCCACTTCCTCCTGGTCAAACTCGGAGAAGGCAAACAGTTCCTCATTTGAGAGGTTGTTCTTCAGCGCTTCGGTGCAGGAGGCTTCCAACTGCTCCAGGTTGGGGTGCTTGATCAGACCCATTAACGGTCACCACCCTTCTTGGAGAAGTTGATGCGGGGGTCAAGGATAACCATCATGATGTCGCCCAGCAAAAGGCCAATGACGCCCACGCAGGCAAACAGCAGCACGATGCCCTGAATCATGGCGTTGTCCTGCTTCTTGATGACATCCACCAGCAGACCGCCCATGCCGGGAATGGAGTACAGGGACTCAATGTAAATGGAGCCGATGACGGTGTTGAGGAAGGACGTGGGGATATACTGGGCCAGGGGCACAAAGGAGTTGCGGAACACATGGCGGAACATGATGCGGTTTTCGTCCGCACCTTTGATTCGGGCCAGCATGACGTAATCCTTCTGGCTTTCGTCCACCATGTAACGCCTGAGCCACATGGCATAATATGCCGTGTTGCCCAGGGACATGGACAGCACCGGCAGAATCCAGGAGGTCCATTTGTCCGGGTCAAACAAAAGGGAGATGCCGAAGAGTTCCGTGCCGTAGAGCTGGATGAACAGATAATACACCGCTGCGGGCACGGCGTTGATCAGCACGATGAAACCTGTGCCAAGATGGTCGAAGAACTTGCCCTTGTACTTGGCCATGAGCGTACCCATGGGCAGGCCAAAGAGTAGCGACACCAGCAGGGACAGGCTGCCCAGTTTGATGGACACGGGAATCTTGGGTGCGAGGATTTCCGTCACAGGCACATTGTTGCGATAAATGCGGGAGGTGCCCAGGTCTCCCTTGGTGATGAGATTCTTGAAGAAGTTGAACAGCTGCACCGGCATGGGCTGATCCAGGCCCATTTGCTCGATGCCGTTCTGAATCTGCTCCTCGGTCATCTTTTCAATGTTGGGGAAATAACCCTCGATGGGCATCTGCCTAACGAGGATAAACACAATGCTCAGGATAATGAACAGCGTCAGAAACGAGCGCAGAAAGCGCTTGCCCAGGTATGCTGCCATAGAATTCTTCCTCTCTTGTCAAGATTTCCGCCATCCGGGAGGGGAGAATAAGTCCGGCGTGGCGATAGACGGGATCGGGGCAAAATGTGCCCTGTCTCTCCTGATTTTTCCTCCCGGAGCCCTCCGGCAGTCAGGAAAAATCAGGAGACACGGTGTGTTTGAAAAACAACGCAAGGGAGAAACCCGGTCTCCCCGAAGGCAGACTGGGTTTCCCCCGTATGTTTGATGGTGTTCGCAGGTTTTACTTTGCGATGCCCTCACGCCAGGCCTCAAAGGCCTTGTTGTATTCTTCCGTGGTCAGGAAGTCATCGTGGAGGGTCTGATACTTGAAGCGCAGGTTGCTCATGCCGAAGGGAGCATAGGGGCCTTCGAAGATGTTGAGCTTGGTCACCTGGTAGCCGGCGGCGGAGATGTTGTAAGGCACCAGCATGGCGTTGTTGACCAGCATGGCTTCCGCTTCAGCGAACTTGTTGTAGCGGTCCAGCATATCAGAAGTGATTGCCTTGGCCTCTTCCACCTGAGCATAGTAGGCGGTGAGGATCTCCTTGGTCTGGGTGTAATCGCTGTCCAGCATCAGGTCCATCTTGTTGTAGCTGTTGCCCACGATGGCACCGGTATCCTTATCCTTGGTGATGGCAAAGGGATCAGCCCAGGTATAGGGATCGATGTAGTCGGCGCCCCAGTTGGTGCGCATGAAAGCGTAGTTGCCGGCACGGCGGGTAGCGTTGAGGAAGGACTCAGAGGGGCCGGCGTAGAGGATGCACTCGATGTAATCGGTGCCCAGAACGCCTTCCAACTGCTGCTTGAGCAGGATGGACTCGTTCTCCCAGTCGGTGTCGCCGGACTTATAAGTCACCAGCACCTTAACGGGGAAGGTAACGCCCTGTTCTTTCAGTTCAGCCATGGCGGCTTCCTTGTACTCAAGCGCCTTTTCGGTGTTGAAGAAGTTCTCTTCGATGCCATTGAAGGGCTCCAGCGCCGTGAAGTCCACGCCGTTCACAGAGGTGAAGGCGGAGGGGGTCACGGTGTTCTGCAGCAGGGACTGGGGATCATCGGGCTCCAGAGCGCGCATGGCGTAGGTGCGGTCAAAGGCGCTCATGATGGAGTGACGGAAGTTGGCATTGTTAACGGCCTTGAGCCAGTTGTCGGGCTCGTACTCGGCGTCAAACTTGGGGTCGAAGTTGAAGCAGTAGAAGTAGCTGTAATCGGGGATGGCACGGTCACGGGTGATGATCTCGGGGTGATTGAGCTTCCAGTCATCAATGATGTCATTGCTCAGGCCGGCGGAATCAACCTCGCCGCGCAGGGCCATCTGAGGCGCCAGCGTTTCGCTTTCAGCGTTGTAGATGCGGCTGATGCCGTCCAGATGCACGTTGGCAGCGTCCCAGTTGTTGACGTTCTTGATGTAGGTGTGCTTCACCTGGGGCTCATACTCGGTCATGATGAAAGCGCCGCAGTAGTACATCTTGTCCACAGCCGTACCAAAGGCAGTGCCTTCAGCCTGCAGCTGGGGGCCGTAGGCGGGCATGAAGCAGCCGTAGGTCAGGCAGGATGCGAAGTAGGGAGTGGGGACAGACAGGGTGTATTCCACCGTGTAGTCATCCAGTGCCTTGACGCCCACCTGGGTGAAGTCGGTGATTTCACCGTTGTTGTAAGCCTTGGCGTTGAGCACGTTGGCAGCGTTGACCACCACATAGGCCACGTTGGACTCATTGACAGGATTGAGCACATATTCCAGTGCGGACACGAAGTCGTTGGCGGTCACTTCGGCAATTTCCTTGCCGGTGTAATCGTACCACTTCTGGCCCTGACGGAGCTTGAAGGTCCACTTCAGACCATCCTCGCTGGTGGTCCAGGTTTCCGCCAGACCGGGCACCATGTTGCCCAGGCTGTCATACTCCACCAGGGTGTCGATGACGTTGGCGCCCACGGTCTGGTCCCAGGTGTTGGAAGTGGTCAGATAATTCAGCGTAGACACTTCACTGCCGTACAGGGCGGTGTAGATCTTCCGGTCGTCCTTGGCGGTATCGTCGCCCTGCTGGGTGAAGATCACGATGCCGGCAGCAATCAGCACCACCAGCACCACCGCAACGATGATGATGGGGAGCTTGCTGGCGTTCTTCCTGTTACGGTGGGACTTCTGCTTGCTCATAATGAAACCTCCTCATAGTGATTGATTTCCTCGCCTGCGGGATGTGAAATTCACCTCTCCACAGGGCGCTGATTTTGGTGCGTGTTTGCACTCTCTGGAAATACATTTCCAGCATACCATTAAATGAAGAAACCTGTCAAGGCAAACAGCGGGAGAACGGTCCCAAATGTTGTATAAATCCTGTACTTTTTACCAATTTCAGGGCATCTGCCGCCTGCATTTGTCCGCAAAGAACGAGAAGATCGCCCGGGCGGATTCATCCCTGTGGGCCATGGATTCCGGGTGCCACTGCAGACCCATCAGGCAGGGGTGGGAAGGCAGCTCGATGGCTTCCGCCACGCCGTCCGGCGACCATGCAGAAACCACCACACCCTGGCCAGGCTCCTTAACGGCCTGATGGTGGAAAGAGTTGACCTGGACAGTCCCTTTGGGATACACATCAGCAAGCATCGTGCCGGGCACCACGTCAATGGGGTGGGAGGCGTATTCGCCCCTGGCCCGCTGGCGATGGCACAGCAGGGGAGATTTGCCCGGCTGCTGCGTCCACAGCGTATCCAGATCCTGATACAGCGTGCCGCCCAGGGCCACGTTAAGCACTTGCATCCCCCGGCACACGCCCATCATCGGCAGGTTGCCTCTCTCCAGCGCCATGCGGGCCAGCAGCAGTTCGTGGGCGTCCCGCATCGGGCTGATTTCCCCCGACCGGGACAGCGGGTATTCCCCAAAGTGAGCGGGGTCGATGTCGCCGCCGCCGGAGAAAATCACGCCGTCGAGGGTGTCCAGCAACTGGGACAGGGCGGCTTCATCCGCCGTGATGGGAATCATCACCGGGATGGCTCCGGCGGCAAGAATCGCATTGGTGAATTTCAGGCTGACGCTTTGACGGGATTCATCCTCGTTCACAGAGCAGGTCAGGCCAATGAGCGGTTTTTTCATGGGTAAATCATCCTTCTGCAGAATCGTGGCAGGAAAGTGCATCGGTCAGTGTCGAATTCTTGTAAATAACCAAGGAAAATGGCTGCTTAAGGGGTGAAATTTCCCCGGAGGTACGGGCAAAAAAATCAGCCTGTACACGCTGTCTATCATACCCTGAAAATGGGAAAAAATCAAGGAGGAAAACCTGCTTATGCTGCAAATCGGTCGCTTGCCCAAGGGCGCCGGAAACCGCATCACGGACGTTCCCGGCGTGAAGGTGGGCCACTGCACCGTAGATGAAGGCGACTGCCACACCGGCGTCACGGTGGTGCTGCCCCACGGCGAAAATCCCTGGCTGCATCCTGTCACGGCGGCAACGGTGGTCTTTAATGGATATGGCAAGACCACGGGGCTCATGCAGGTGGACGAACTGGGAGCCATCGAAACGCCCATCGCCCTCACCAACACCCTCAACGTGGGCAAGGTGCACGACGCTGTGGTCTCGTGGATGATTGACCGCTGCAAACAGGACGGACATCACCTTACCAGCATCAACCCTGTGGTGTGCGAGTGCAACGACAGCGGCATCAGCGACATCCAAAAGCGCCCTGTGGGTGAAAAAGAAGTGTTTGCCGCTATTGACGCTGCCAGCGTTGATTTTGCCCAGGGCGCTGTGGGCGCCGGACGAGGCACGGTGTGCTACGGCATGAAGGGCGGCATCGGCTCTGCTTCCCGGTTGATTCACCTGGGGGAGGAAACCTTCACCCTGGGCGTGCTGGTGCAGAGCAATTACGGCGCTTCTGCTGATTTCCGCCCGGAATGTTTGCCGGAAGGCCTTGCCCCCAGCGACAAGGGCTCCATCATCCTCATTCTCGCCACGGATTTGCCCCTGTCCGCCCGGCAACTCCAGAGGGTGCTTCGGCGCACCAGCGTGGGCATGGCACGACTGGGCAGTTATATCGGACATGGCAGCGGTGAAGTCGCTGTGGGATTCACCACCGCCCCAAAAACCCGGGAAGGCGACTTTGATACCATTCGCACCCTCCGGGAAAACGCCATGGACTTGCCTTTTCGCGCGGCGGGCGAAGCGGCGGAGGAAGCCATCCTTCAGTCTATGCTCCATGCTGAGGCAGACAAAGCCCTCGACGGCCGGGAGATTCTCAGCCTGAAGGACTATCTGGCAGGTCTGGGGAAATAAGCGTTGTATAAAACAAGGCAGGAGACGCTCTCCTGCCTTTTGTTGTGCCAAAATGCTTATTTGACTCTCTTCAGTATCTTTTCCAGCACCGACGTGTGCTGTGTCAGTTCGTGGTCGGGCTTGCCCTTGAACAGTTCACAACTGTCCATCAGGCGGCGAAGTGTCGCAACGAATTTGTCGTAGGCAGAGGGTACCGGAGCCTTCTCTTTGCGGGGAATAAGCACGCCGGAGGCCTGATGTTCCCACTGACCCGTGACAAGATCGTATGTGCTGCCGCTGTAGGGAACATCCACCTTCACATGATGCCGCTCCCTGATATCAGCAGCGAAGTTTTCAGCGGGCTCATGCTCGCCGTGGTTGACGAAAATCTGCTGCGGCATTTTCTCGGTGAAGCCGTCCACAAAGCGCATCAGGCCTTCCTGATCCGCATGGCCGCTGACGCCGGGGAGGGTCTGGATTTCGCAGGCCACCTGCACCGTTTCTCCAAAGAGCCGCACTTCCTTGCGACCATCCTGCAGCATCCTGCCCATGGAGCCCTGGGCCTGGTAGCCCACAAACACCACGGCGGATTCCGCCCGCCAGAGGTTATGCTTGAGGTGGTGGCGGATGCGTCCGGCGTCGCACATTCCCGATGCGGAAATGATGACCTTGGGCGTCTTGTTGGCATTGAGGGCCTTGGATTCATCAGCGGAGACGGTGATTTCCATGCCATCAAAGGCGATGGGGTTTTCGCCCTGCTCCATGATTTCCAGCGTCTCCGGATCCACGCAGGAAGCGTCGCACTGCAGGAACACGGCGGTAGCCTGGGCCGCCAGCGGGCTGTCCACATACACCGGGAAACCGTCGTGACCCTTCACCATGCCACGCATTTTGATTTCCCGGATCATGTACAGCATTTCCTGGGTGCGCCCCACCGCAAAGGCGGGGATGACCACGTTGCCGCCCTTGTCCAGCGTGCGCTGGATGATGTCCGCCAGCAACTGCGTGGGATTGACTTCACTGCGCTGATGGCTTCTGTCGCCATAGGTGGATTCTATGACCAGATAATCGGCGGATTTGACCAGCACCGGGTCCTTCAGGATGGGCTGATGCAGGTTGCCCACATCGCCGGAAAAGACGATCTTCTTTTGAGCATCGCCTTCCCGTACCGTCAGGGAGACTGACGCCGAGCCCATCATGTGCCCCGCGTCGGTGAAGCGCACCATCAGGCCGTCATCCACCCAGATATCCTCGTCATAATCACAGGGGCGGAAGCACTTGAGCAGCTCGTGGACGTCATTCATGTCATAGGCAGGCTCCACAGGGGGCTTGCCGGCCCTTTGCGCCTTGCGGGATTTGTATTCAGCGTCCTGCATCTGGATGTGGGCGCTGTCCGCCAGCATGATGGCGCACAGGTTCGTGGTGGCACGGGTGGTGTACACCTTGCCCCTGAAGCCTTGACGATAAAGCAGCGGCAGATTCCCCGTATGATCAATATGGGCGTGGGTCAGAAACACGCAGGAAATCGCACTGGCCGGAACGGGCAGGGGAGCATTCTCGTATTCGTTCTGGCCCTGTTCCATGCCGCAGTCGATGACGGCATATTTCCCCTGCCAGGACAGCAGCGTGCAGCTGCCGGTCACTTCATGATTGGCGCCGATAAAAGTCAGTTTCATGCGCATCCTCCTCATCAAATTCTCTCTGACTCCATTGTACTGCGCAGATTTTCCTGTGTCAAGAAAAATGCCTGAACTTCAAAAAAGGTTGATCGTATCAAACAATATGATCAGGATTCCACGCAGCCCCGGATGCGCTTTTTCATCCGCACCAGCGTGCCCTGTCCCGGCAGGGAGGTCACATCCAGTTGGTCCATGAAGGTCTGCATGACAGAAAATCCCATGCCGCTGCGCTCCTGGTCGGGACGTGTGGTGTAAAAGGGCTCCATGGCCTTTTCCACATCGGGAATGCCGCAGCCCTTGTCCTCCACTTCGATGGTGATGACGCCCCGAATGTCACTGCGGCACCGAAGCGTCACCACGCCGGTGACGCCCTCATACCCGTGGACAATGGCGTTGGTGACGGCTTCAGACACGGCGGTCTTCAGGTCAGCCACTTCGCTGACGGTGGGGGAGAGCTGCACCGCAAAGGCCGCCACCACCACCCGGGCAAAGGCTTCGTTTTCCGGGATGGAGAGAAAGTGGGTTTCCATTTCGTTCCTGAGGGCGGGTGCGCTGCGCTTCTGCTGAAGAATGGATTCGTTCATCGTGAGGGAACCTCCTGTGGCATTTTGCGGTTTTGACCTTTTGGGGATGCGTCCATGTTCCTGATGACCCGGTCCAATCCGGCCATGCGGAAAATGCGGGTCACCAGCGGATTCATGTGGATGACGGCCATGGCGCCGCCCTTGTCCCGCATGAGCCGGTAGCGGCCAAGCATCACGCCAATGCCTGACGAATCCATGAATTGCAGCGCAGAAAAATCAAGAATCAGCGTCTTGACGCCCGGTTGGGCGATGAGGGCGTCCAGTTCCCGGCGTACCTGCTGGCAGCAGCAGTGGTCCAGTTCGCCTGTCAGGCGCACCAGAACGCTTTCGCCGTCTCTGATGAATTGCAGCATGATGATTCCTCCATAGGGTGAGTTTGGTTGCTCTGTATGGATTCCCCCGAAGGTTTGTCGCATCCTTCCTCGGATGTTGGCTGCCTTTGTCACAAGAGGCCGAAAGAGGGCGAAATCCTCACGATTTCCACTTCATCAGCACTACGCCGCCCGCCATCAGCACCACACCGATGATTTTCGGCCAGGTGAAGGGCGTTTTTTCTGCCCCCATGATGCCAAAGGCGTCAATCAGCGCCGCCACCGTCAGTTGCGACAGCAGGATGGTGGATATAGCCACCGTGGGCGACAACCCGGAGATGGACAGCATCACCGTGATGGTGATGACAGGCGCCAGCACGCCGCCGAGATACGCATACCAGGGCGAACCGGGGAACTGGGTCATGGATCCTTTCCCGAAGAACAGCGCCGCCGCCATGGCCAAAAGAAACCCCGTGCCCTGCACCCATGCATTAGCCTCCATCACCCCGATGCGGTCGCCCAGCCTTGTGTTCATCACGCCCTGAATGCTCATGGCGGCGCCGGCAATCAGCGCATACAAAAATCCCAGCATGGTGATCCCTCCTTGCATCACTTTCCTATGATGCAACAGGGTCCCCCGATGCCGGGAAGAATATGCCTGATGTTGATGTTGCTGCTTATAAATTGTCAGGCCTGGGCAGGGCGTCCACCTGATCGTGCAGGCGCTGCATCCTGTCGTCCAGGGCTGCAATGTCGTTGGCGATACGCTGCAGTTCGTCGGAAATGTCTTGCGGCACTTCCGGCGCCTTATAGCGCAGGTCGTGTTCCAGCGACGCCCAGAAGTCCATGGCGATGGTGCGGATTTGCACCTCCACCGGCACATCCACCTTGCCGGAGGACAGATACACCGGCACTTCGATGATCAGATGCAGGGAACGATAGCCGTTTGCCTTGGGGTGCTGGATGTAGTCCCGCACCTCGATGAGGCGGATGTCATCCTGCTTGGTGAGCAGATTGGCCACGGTGTACACATCCTGCACATAGGAGCAGATGACCCGGATACCTGCGATGTCCATCAGGTTTTTGACAGCGGAATCGATGTTCACGTCATAGCGCTTGCGCTCCAGTTTCTCCATGATGGACTGGATGGATTTCATGCGGCTTTGCATATGGTGGATGGGATTGCGCCGGTGGCGGGTGTTGTATTCATCGTCCAGTATGGCCAGTTTCGTTTCCACTTCCCGGATGGCGGACTGATAGCGGACCTGAATGGAGAAAAAGTCGTCCACCATGCGCTTGAACCTGTCCGCCATGGCTTCCTGGGCTTTTCTGATGGGATCCATCACCATCGCCTCCTTGTTGTCAGATGTTTCTCGTTGGGTGGAGGGGGATTTCCACCCGGAAGGTGCTGCCGCAGCCTGGCTGCGTCTTCACGTTCACCTTGCCGCCCAGAATGTCCAGAATCCGTTTCACCAGCGACAGGCCCAGCCCCACGCCTTCCTTGTGGCGGGAGGCGTCCGACTGATAGAATCTGTCGAAAATGCGGCTTACAGTGGCTTCATCCATGCCGGGGCCTTCGTCGGTGATTTCCACCACGGCGGCGTTTTCCCCTGTCAGGCGGATGGTGATGTTTCCGCCCTCGGGGGAAAACTTCACGGCGTTGTGGATGATGTTGCTCCAAACGTGCATCAGCAGCGCTTCGTCTGTTTCCACCAGCATCTCGTCCAGTTCCAGTTGCCAGCTGATGTTCTTGTTGCTCCAGGCGGGTTCAAGCCGCACGATGGCCTGGCGGAGCTGCTCGTCCAACCGGAAGGTGGTCAGGTTTGCCGGGCCGGACTGCTGCTCCAGCGCAGAAAGGCGCAGCAGCGTCTCCGAAAGCCGGGACAGGCGGTCTGCTTCCTTGCTGATGTAATCGATGTACTCTTCTCTCTCTTCTTCGGAAAGATCGGGTATTTTCAGCAGTTTGGCATATCCCTTGATGGAAGCAATGGGCGTGCGGAATTCATGGGAAACGCTGCTGATGAAGTCCTTCTGCAGATAGGACGTGCGCCCCAGCGTTTCCGTCATGCTGTTGAAGGACGACATCAGTTCGCCCACTTCGCCGGGGAGATTCTCCGGCAGACGTACGTCAAAATTGCCGTTTTTCACCACACGGGTGGCATGGGTCATGACAGTGATAGGCTTGGCGATGCGCCGTGCCGCAACAATGGACAGCGCAGCGAACACCAGCAGGAAGGAAATGGTGGCAAACAGAATCCGGAATAGCGCCAGCACCACCAGATTGCCGTTCTCGGTGGAACTGATCTGCAGCATCATCTGATCGACCATCACATAAGTCACCGGCAACTCTGTCACATAATGCTGCACGGTGTGGATGGCGCCCCGCTGCAGTTTCACCAGCGTATCCGG
Source organism: Clostridiales bacterium (assembly GCA_015056085.1). Lineage (GTDB taxonomy): Bacteria > Bacillota > Clostridia > Christensenellales > Aristaeellaceae > UBA11524. The sequence goes on along the minus strand of SVHA01000001.1, from coordinate 278,655 downwards.
GGAGAGTTTGAGGCTCCGGGCGTCCAGCACCCGGATGCTCAGGCCGTCTTTGCGGGTCAGCGTCATCATGTCATCCAGCGAGAGATCCGTCTTGCGGGACAAATCCAGCAGATACCCGGCGGCGTCGGTCTGGTTTTTGATCAGTTCGTCCCGCACATCGGCATGGCTGAAACTGTAGGAGAAAACTAACGAGATGATGGCAGCCAAAACAGAGGCGATCAGCAGCGCCAGCATCAGCCTGTCCCGGAAGGTATACGGTTTGAAAAATTTCCGCAGTTTACCCATGTCGCTTCTCCGCCTTGTAGCCCAGTCCTCTCACGGTCACGATGGCAAAATCCGGGAAGATCTCACACTTTTCCCGCAGGCGCTTGATGTGTACGTCCACCGTGCGCTCGTCCGACTGGGCGTCCATGCCCCAGATTTCATCCATCAACTGCCTGCGGGTGAAAATCTGCATCGGGCTTGAGAGGAGTTTGAAGAGCAGGTAGAATTCCTTCTTGGGCAATGACAGCACCGTGTCGCCTCTGGTGGCGGTGAGGGCGTTGTAGTCCAGCAGCGTTTCGCCGATGGTCAACTGATGGCTCGTCATGGCCTGAGAGCGGCGCAGCAGGGCCTTGACATGGAGCAGCAGTTCGTCCAGATCAATGGGCTTGGTCAGATAGTCGTCAGCGCCCTGGGAAAAGCCCATGCGCTTGTCTTCCAGCGTGTCCCTGGCCGTCACCAGCATGATGGGCAGCAGGGGATGCATCCGGCGCAGGATGCGGGTCAGTTCCCAGCCGTCCATGCGGGGCATCATCACATCGGCGATCACCAGATCGGGCATCACTTTCTCAATGGCGTCCAGAGCGCTTTCGCCGTCATCGGCAGGCACGGTGGTATACCCGTGCTTCCCCAGAAAAGCGCACATCATGCGCCTGAGGGCAAGATCATCTTCCACAACCATCACAGTAAACACGGCGGAAACTCCTTTCGTGCGGGGATTTTCAGCATTGTATGTCCTTCGTTTCGTCTTTCCTGATTTGATTATACCATATCGGGCCCGATTCTTCAATGGAGGGGCCTGCCATGAATATACAGGACTGATATGAACTGGAAATGAAGCACGAATCATTTAGACAATCAAAAAGCCGCAGGAGACTTCCTGCGGCAAAATCGTATGATTCAGGTTTCCTCATCCCATGCTTGAAAGGATTCTTCTTCCAGCAGGGATTCAAACCGCCCGTCAGTGATGCGGGTCAGTTCGTTGAGGATGAAATCGGCGTCCTTTTCCCTTGTGAGGATGGTGAAGGAAACAGCGGTGGTGAATTCGCTGGAGACCAACTGCAGGGGGAGGGAGCGCATGGCGTGCTGTACCTTGTCCCAAAGGGGATAGGCCACCTCGCAAAGATAGCGCTGGCTGGGCTCCATGCGCACCACCTGGGCAGCCTTCAGGGCGATGACCGTACCCTGCGTGTATGCCCTGACCAATCCGCCGGCGCCCAGCAGCACGCCGCCGAAGTAGCGGGTCACCACCACGCAGCAGTTGACCACACCTTGATTCTTCAGCACTTCCATCATGGGCAGTCCGGCTGTTCCGCCGGGCTCGCCGTCGTCGGAATAGCGCATGACGCCGGCATTTCTGCCGATGACATAGGCGTAGCAGTTGTGGGTGGCGTCTTTGTGGCGGGTGCGGATTTTCTGCAGGAAGGCGAGGGCTTCCTCTTCCGTCTCGCAAGGGCAGGCATAGCCGATGAACCGGCTCTTGTTGATGATGACTTCGTCGCTGGCCTCAAGGCGCAGCGTCTTATACGGTGCCGTGCTCATTTGAGCATCAGACGGCGGAAGCCCTTCTTGCCCTTCTGCAGCATGACGCCTTCTTCGCCGAACATGGCGGCGTCGATGGTGGCCATCATGTCGGTGACCTTTTCATCTGCCAGGGTCACGGCGCCGGCCTTGATCTGATTGCGGGCGTCGGACTGGCTCTTGCACAGGCCGGAAGCCACCAGCATGGTGGTCACACGGGCGTCATTGGCAAGATCAGCGGCGGAAATCTCAAAGGTGGGCACGTTGGCGGCATTCATGCCGCCGGCAAACAAGGCCAGAGCGGCCTCTGCGGCCTTCTGCGCTTCCTCTTCGCCGTGCACCAGCTTGGTCACTTCAAAGGCCAGAACCTTCTTGGCTTCGTTGATTTCGCTGCCTTCCAGTGCACCCAGGCGGCGCACTTCGTCCATGGGCAGGAAGGTCAGCAGGCCCAGGCACTTTTCCACGTCCTTGTCGTCCACATTGCGCCAGTACTGGTAGAAATCAAAGGGAGAGCACTTGTTGGGATCCAGCCACAGGGCGCCCTTTTCCGTCTTGCCCATCTTCTTCCCGTCGTGGGTCAGCAGCAGCTGGAAAGTGCAGGCGAAGGCCTTCTCGTGATCCTTGCGGCGCACCAGATCAGCACCGCCCAGCATATTGCTCCACTGGTCGTTGCCGCCCATTTCCAGCCGGCAGCCGTAACGGTGGAACAGCTCCAGGAAGTCATAGCTCTGCATGAGCATATAGGTGAATTCCAGGAAGGACAGACCGTTTTCCGATTCCATGCGGGCCTTGTAGCAATCAGCACGCAGCATGGTGTTGACGGAGAACATGGAGCCGATGTCCCGCATGAACTCGATGAAGTTCAGGTTGCGCAGCCAGTCGCCGTTGTTGACGATGATGGCCTTGCCCTCGGAGAAATCCAGGAAACGGCTCATCTGCTTCTTGATGGCGGCCACGTTATCGTCGATGGTCTCGACGGTCATCATCTTGCGCATATCCGTCTTGCCGGAGGGGTCGCCGATCATGGCGGTGCCGCCGCCCATCAGGGCGATGGGCTTGTGGCCGGCCTTCTGCATATGTGCCATGGCCATGATCGGAATGTAATGGCCGATGTGCAGGGAATCAGCGGTGGGGTCAAAGCCCACGTAGAAGGTGGTGGGCTCCTTGAGCTGCTCGTAGAGTTCGTCTTCGAAGGTCATCTGGGCGAGGAATCCGCGTTCACGAAGGGTGTCAAGTACGTGCTGCATGGTGGTTGCTCCTTTCAGGTGTGAAGAGTAGTTTGTTTTGTGTCAGGCAAGGGCTTCAGCGAAGATGTCCTTCAGAATGGCCATGCCCTTGTGGATTTGCTCGATGGTGGAATTGGAGAAGTTCAGCCGCAGGGTGTTGTCGTGACCGCCGTCTGCATAGAAATGCGTGCCGGGAACGTATGCCACGCCCTTTTCGACGGCCTTGTTGAGCAGCGCCTTGGCGTCTATGCCTTCCGGCAGGGTGACCCAGATGAACAGGCCGCCCTCAGGCTTGGTGTAGGAAGTACCGGCAGGGAAGGCGGCAAGTTCTTCCAGCATGGCGTTCATTTGCCCTTTGTAACTGGCGCTGATGGCTGCGATGTGATCAGGCAGCAGATTCTGCCGCAGGAACTGATCCACAATGGCCTGATTCAGGTTGCCGGTGTGCAGGTCGCTGCTCTGCTTGCCCACGGTACACTTGCGCAGGATGAGGGGATCGCCCGCCATGTAGCCCACCCGCATACCGGGGGAGATGATCTTGCTGAAGGACCCCAGGAACACCACCCAGCCATCAGTATCGTAGTGCTTGATGGCGGGCAGGGGAGTGCCCTCATACCGCAAATCCCGGTAGGGGTCGTCTTCCGCCACCACCACGCCGTATTTGGCGGCCAATTTGGCGATGGGCTCCCGGCGGTCAGCGGCGAGGGTCTTGCCGGTGGGATTCTGGAAGGTGGGAATGGTGTAGAGCATCCTGGGGTGATGGGTGAGGATGGCTTCTTCCAGTTTCTCCAGGATGATGCCGTTGTCGTCGCTTTCCACAGGCACAAGTTTGGCCTGATACAGGCGCATACACTGCATATTTCCCAGGAAGGTGGGGTCTTCCACCAGAATCACATCGCCGGGGTTGATCAGCGCCTTGCACAGCAAATCCATCGCCTGAGTGGAGCCGGTCACAGGCAGCACGGCGGGAATGTTGCAGTCCAGTTGGGCGCTGGCGTAGGCCTTGAGGCTCTCCACAAAGGGCGGATAGCCCTCGGTGGCGCCGTACTGCAGGATGCGCTTGCCGTCCTGCTGCATCACCTCGGCGGCGATTTTGCCCACCACGTCGTCCGGCAGGGCCGACAGGGCGGGATTGCCCCCGGCAAAAGAGATCATGCCGGGCTTTGCGATCAGCTTGAAGATCTCCCTGATCGCTGAGCCGCTGATGCCGTCAAACCTCTCGGCATAGCGGATGTCATCCAGATTCATACATACCTCCTTGTGGCTCTGTTCAATCATTCCGATGAAAAAAGCCTTCCCTGCAGGATAAATTCATCCTGCGGGGAAGGCGACAAATCATGTTGAAATTGCCACGGTACCACTTCCGTTCAGCCGGAAACATCCGGCCCTCATGGGCATCGCATATATGCCCTGCGCTGTAACCGGCGCACCGGATGCCGCCTGAGCGTCTGATGGATTTGACCATTCAGAGCGGTTCAGCGGATGGCTCAGGGGTGTAATTCGGTCCATGGGGCTGTTTCCTCGCACCGAAACGGAAACTCTCTTGAAACCCGCTTTGGACGTACTCTTCCCGTCATCGCATCAGATGAAGCTGACAGAGTGCATTATAGGCAACTTTTGCGAGATTGTCAAGAATTCCGGGGCAAAATCAGCCGAATTTTCGCCCTTACAAGAAAAAACAGCCAAAGAAGAGGAAGAAACTGCTCATGAATGCAAAAAATCCTTGCCAAACAGGCCAAAACGCTGTATACTATATGAGACCCTGATGATGGATAAGTTTGCTTTTGGGGCAAACTGTTCTTTGGAGGGATTGCTCCCTAAAGGAGGTACTTACGCATGGAATGTAAAATCAAGAACGACATCGGTACGGTCTTCATCAGCGAGGACGTGATGCTCAAGGTCGTGGGCTATGCTGCCCTGGAATGCTACGGCATTGTTGCCATGTCTTCCAAGCGGGCCAAGGACGGCCTGGTGGAATGGCTGGGCCGGGAAAATCTCGCCCGTGGCGTCCAGATCCGTCCTGTGGGCGATATGCTGGATGTGGATCTGTTCATCATTGTCGAATATGGCATTTCCATCTCCGAGGTCTGCAAGACGATTGTGGACACCGTGCGCTACAAGCTGGAAAGCATGACCGGCGTGACGGTGCGCAAGGTCAACATCTCGGTGGAAGGTCTTCGCATCTGACACAGGGGGCCCTGAGATGAGATTTGCAGGTGGTGTTGATATGCCGGTGAGGCTAAATAACACCGCCGATGCCGCCCTGCTTTTCAGGCGGCAATAAGACGCTTTCTGCCCTTGGGCGGATTGTCTGAACGGAGGAAGAAAGTTGATTCAGCATAAGACCATAGATGGCCTGCTGTTGCGTGACATGGTTGTCGCCGGCGCAGCGCTGCTGGAAAAAAACCGGGAGGCTGTGGACGCCCTCAACGTGTTCCCTGTGCCTGACGGTGATACCGGCACCAATATGTCCCTGACGATGCAGTCTGCCACCCGTGAGGTGAACAGCAAGGAGTTCCTGCGGGCTGACGAGGCCGCCGCTGCCATTTCCAAGGGTGCGCTCAAGGGCGCCCGCGGCAACTCCGGCGTCATCACCTCCCAGCTGCTGCGCGGCTTCTCCAGCGCCCTCAAGGGTGTGGAAAAGATCACCCCTGTGCAGTTTGCCCAGGCCCTCAAGGCAGGCGCTGACAAGGCATACAAGGCCGTGATGAAGCCCAAGGAAGGCACCATCCTCACCGTGGCCCGTGTGGTGGCTGAGGACGCCCTCAAGCAGGTGGAAAAGGCTCCCGATGATTATGATGGCCTGTTTGACGTCATCCTCAAGAGCGGTGAGGAAATCCTGCGCCGCACCCCCGAAATGCTGCCCGCCCTGAAGGCGGCTGGCGTGGTGGACTCCGGCGGACGCGGCCTGCTGCTGATTTACACCGGCTATGCGGCTGTCCTGCGTGGCGAGGAGATCGAAGATCCCGCTGCCCTGATGGCTGGCGACACCAGCGAGACTTTCGAGGACATTCACGACCTGTCCGGCGAAATCCGCTATGCTTATTGCGTGGAGTTTGCCGTCAAGAACTTCCGTGAAGACTGCACCGAGGGCGATGTGGATTCCTTCCGCCGCCGCCTCAAGCGCATCGGCGACTGCGTTGTGGTCACCGGTGATATGGACCTGACCAAGGTGCACGTGCATACCAATACGCCTGGCAGCGCTCTGGAATACGGCATCGAATTGGGCGAACTGGTGGGTATCGAAATCCGTAATATGCTGGAAATGAAGCGTGAGAAGGAAGCCGCCGAGGCTCCCGCCGCGCCCGCCAAGCCCTTAGAGCCCGAGAAGGACTTCGGCATGGTGGCCGTGTCCCTGGGCGAAGGCTTCTCCAGCATCTTCCGTGACCTGGCGGTGGATCACATCGTCGAGGGCGGCCAGACCATGAATCCTTCCATTGATGACATCCTCAGTGCCATCAATTCCGTCAACGCCCGCTGCGTGTTCGTCTTCCCCAACAACGGCAACGTGGTGCTGGCAGCCCAGCAGGCCGCTGAACTGGCGGACAAGCAGGTGTTTGTCATCCCCACCAAGAACGTGGCCATGGGCATCGCTGCCGCTGTGGCTTTCCAGACGGATGTGAGCGCCGAAGAAAATGCCCGCCGCATGGACGAAGCCGCCCAGCACGTGCGCACCGGCACCGTCACCTATGCCGTGCGTGACAGCGAGTACAACGGCGTGCAGATCCACAAGGACGACATCATCGGTATGCACAACGGCCAGATTGCCTATTCCGGCAACAGCGTCCACGACGTGGCCATGGAAATGATGAAGGCCGTGGTGGGTGAGGACGACGAGCTGATCACCGTGTATTACGGCGCTGACGTCACCGAATCCGACGCTCAGGCCATGGCTGATGAAATCGCCGCTGCTTATCCCGACTGCGATGTGGAGTGTATGTTCGGCGGTCAGCCCCTGTACTATTATCTGATTTCTGTGGAGTAACATCATGGAACTTTCCGCCATCAAGGGCGTTGGCCCAACCCGGCTGGAATCACTTCGCGCAGTGGGCATATGCTCATTGCGCGATTTGTTATACTGCCTTCCCCTGCGCTATGAGGACAGAACGAAGGTCACCCCCTGCGCCCTGTGCCATGCGGGGGAGGCTCTGGTGCTGGGTGTGGTGGACAACCCGCCCAAACTCAGCCGCTTCAATGGCCTGACGAGGGTCACGGCGTCCATCCGGGATGATTCCGGCAAACTTTCCCTGGCCTGGTATAATCAACCCTGGGTGATGCAGCAGCTCCCCGTGGGGCAGAGCATCATGCTCTTTGGTCGGGTGACAGAAAAAAACGGCCGCCGGGTAATGCTCAATCCCCAGCGGGTCATGCAGCCGTCCATTCAGCCTGTGTATCGGGCGATTAAAGGCGTTCCTGGCAAACTCATGCGGGAAATGATGGCCTCGGCCCTGACGCAGGTGGAGGATTGCTGCCCGGAAACGCTGCCGGATTCCCTGCGTTTGCGCCATTCCCTGTGCGAACTCAATTTTGCTATCCGACAGGCGCATTTTCCTGATTCGCTGGAAAACCTGAAACTGGCCCGCCGCCGTCTGGCTTTTGAGCAGATGCTGATGTATCAGGCGGCGCTGTCGCTGCTTAGGCGTCATCAGGAAAACGGCTTCCCCATGGAAATCCCCAAAGATCAGACGGAAAAATTCTGGTATATGATGCCCTTCGTGCCTACCAGGGCGCAAAAGCGGGTGCTGGGCGAAGTGGCGGACGACCTGCGCCGCCCCCGGGCCATGAGCCGGCTGATTCAGGGCGATGTGGGCTGCGGCAAGACAGCCCTGGCCTTTGGTGCTATCTACCTGGCCCATGAGGCGGGCTATCAGTGCGCCATGATGGCCCCCACGGAAATCCTGGCAAGGCAGCATTATGAGGCCGCCAAAGCGCTGCTTGCCCCCATGGGCATCCGCTGCGGGCTGCTGATTGGCTCCATGAAGGCAAAAGACAAGCGGGCCGCTCATCTGGCTTGTGAAATGGGCGAGTTCGACGCCGTTTTCGGCACCCATGCTCTCATCAGCGAGAAGGTGCAGTATCAGCGCCTGGGGCTGGTGATTACGGACGAGCAGCACCGCTTCGGCGTGCATCAGCGCAGCACATTGCAAAACAAGGGCTCTGACGGCAAGCAGGCGCCCCATGTGCTGGTGATGAGCGCCACGCCCATTCCCCGCACGCTGGCGCTGATTCTCTACGGCGATCTGGACGTATCCGTGGTGGATGAACTCCCCCCCGGTCGCACGCCGGTGAAGACCCGCATTGTGCCGGAAGAAAAGCGCAGCGATATGTATGGTTTCCTGCGGCAGGAGGTAGCCAAAGGCCGCCAGGGTTACGTTGTGTGCCCGCTGGTGGAAGACAGCGAAATGCTGGAAGACGTGCGTTCCGCCAGGGCTACCTATGACGCACTGGTATCCGGGGAACTCAAAGGCCTCCGGGTGGGATTGACCTGGGGCAATCAGCCTGCGGATGAAAAAGCCGCCGTGCTGGACGCCTTCACAAAAGGCGAAACGGACGTGCTGGTGTCCACCACGGTGATCGAGGTGGGCGTGAACGTACCCAACGCCAGCGTGATGATTATTGAAAACGCCGAGCGATATGGCCTGAGTCAGCTGCATCAGCTGAGAGGCCGTGTGGGCCGGGGCGCTGCGGAAAGTTGGTGCTTCCTGCTGTCCAGCCCCAATGAGCGCCTGCGGACGCTGACCGCCACCAATGACGGCTTCGTTGTGGCCCAGAAGGACCTGGAAATCCGGGGCCCCGGCGACCTGATGGGCACGAGGCAGTCCGGCGAGATAATGGCGGATTTCCTGCTGGACGGCGATGTGCGTCTGCTGGAAGAGGCCGCCAACTGCATGAAGCGTCTGCGGGAGGATACTTCTCTCCTTGACGAGAGGGAAATCGTGGAAAAAGAGGCCCTCAAACATTATCGGGAAAAACTGGAACAGGTGGCGCTCAACTGAGCCGCTGTGTCAAACATGAAAGGAAGTTGCCTGATGGAATCGACCTGCCTGGAAAACCGGGAACTGAGTTGGCTGAGGTTCAATGAGCGTGTGCTGGAAGAAGCCGAGGATGAGCGGGTGCCGCTGTGCGAGCGGCTGACCTTCCTGTCCATTTTCCAGTCCAATCTGGATGAATTCTTCATGGTGCGCATCGGCAGCTTGCATGACCAGATGCTGCTGGACAAGGAAGCCCGGGAAAACAAGACCCACATGACTCCCGGCGAGCAGATCACCGCTGCCACTCATCGCATCAGGCAGCTTTGCAGCCGCCGTGACGCTGCCTATCATGGCCTGATGGAAAAGCTGGAAGAACAGGGTGTGTCTGTGGTCAATTTCCGCTGCATCACCAAGGAAACGGAGCGGGCGCTGGAAAAGATGTTCCGCAAGGACTTCATGCCGGTGCTGTCTTCTGTGGTCGTCACCAAGAAGCAGTCTTTCCCCTTCCTGAACAACAAGCAGATCTATGCCTTCGCAGTGCTGGAAACAAGGGGCGAAAAGAAGAAGATTGGCGTGGTGCCCTGCGAGTCGGAAAACTTCCCCCGGCTGATTGAAGTACCGGACCGCAAGGGCTGCTACATCCTGTGCGAGGAATTTATCCTGCACTTCCTGCCGCTCTTGTTCCCCGGCTATCGCATTGCCGCCAAGGCGCTGGCCCGTGTCACCCGCAATGCGGACATCGACGCCGACAGCATCTATGACGAGGACCTCAACTACCGGGATCACATGGCGGAAGTGTGTCGTCTGCGCCAAAAACTGTGCCCTGTGCGCCTGGAACTGTCCCGGCAGCTGGATGCGGACATCGTGTCCATGCTCTGCGTGCATCTGAAACTGGACCTCAACCGTGTCTTTGAGTACGATGCGCCGCTGAATATGTCCTTCCTGTTCCAGATTGAGGATATGCTGCGTTCCCACGGCGAACTGTTCTATGCGCCCCGTCATCCCCAGAATTCCTCTGACATTGACGACAAGCGCCCTGTGTTTGATCAGATTCTGGAAAAGGATGTGCTGCTGCATTATCCTTATCAGTCCATCCGGCCCTTCCTGCGGCTTTTGCATGAAGCCGCCCAGGACCCGGAAGTGACCTCCATCCGCATGACGCTCTACCGTCTGGCCAGGGACTCCAAGGTGGTGGAAGCACTGGTGGAAGCCGCCGAAAACGGCAAGCGTGTGGACGTGCTTGTGGAACTCAAAGCCCGTTTTGACGAAGAGAACAACATCGAATGGAGCCGCCGCCTGGAGCGGGCCGGCTGCCATGTCATCTATGGCATTGAGCGGCTGAAGGTGCACAGCAAACTGTGCCTGATTACCCGTCAGAAGGCCGATGGCACTATCCAGCGGGTGACGCAGGTCGGCACCGGCAACTACAACGAGAAGACCTCCCGCCTTTACACTGACTTGAGTCACATGACCGCCCGGGAAGACATCGCTGATGAAGCCGCGCAGGTGTTTGAAGCCCTCATCCGGGGCGAAACGGTGGACTATATGTCCACGCTGCTGGTGGCGCCCCACTGCCTGCAGAACAAGCTGATCGACCTCATCGACGGCGAAATCAGGAAAGCGGAATCGGGCGAAAAGGGTCACATCCGTTTGAAGATGAACAGCCTGACGGACAAGACGCTGATCCGCAAACTGATCGAGGCCTCCAAGGCGGGCGTGCAGATTGAAATGATCATTCGCGGCATCTGCTGCCTGCGGGGCGGCGTGCCCGGCATGACGGACAACATCCGCATCATCAGCATTGTGGGCCGCTTCCTGGAGCACAGCCGCATCTATGCCTTCGGCGATGGCGACGAAGCCCGGATGTACATCTCTTCCGCCGACTGGATGACCCGCAACACCCTGCGCCGTGTGGAGGTGGCTACACCTATCCTTGCCCCGAAACTGAAAAAGCGCATTGACGCCATGTTCGACCTGATGTGGAAGGACAACGTGCAGGCCCGTGACCAGCAGCCCGATGGCTCCTACACCCGCCGTTATCCCGGCACGGACAACCCCGTGTCCAGCCAGAACCTGCTGTATGACGAAGCCTATCGTCAGGCGCTGCTGCGGAAGTAACCCAGCGGAACGATCCCATATCCCCATGCGCCGGAAATCCCGGCGCTTTTTTGTGTTTTAGTAGTCAAACAATACGCAAAAGATGACTGAACACGGAGTCACGGACGTCAGGGCTGCTTGCAGCCCTGACGGTGACGGAGTGCAAAACTCAAAAAAGTGGCTAACGCCACTTTTTTGACAATACTTGTTATTTGTCCATCAGCCGCACCAGCACGGCATTCTGCACATCCATGCCCTTGCGGGTCAGCCGCCACCAGCCGTCGATGTGTTCCATCAGCCCGGCAGCACCTATTTCGCTGAGTGTCTCGCCCCGATAATTTGACAGACTCACGCCGTGCATGGTGGCAAAATCGGTTTCACTTACGCCTTTCGTAGTGCGAAGCCCCAGCATCAGCGTCTCAAACATGGCGTCGTCGTGGCTGATTTTCTCCTCAGCGGGCTTGGGCGAGCCGCTGTGCACGTATTCGATATATTCCCGGATGGATGGCGGATTGCTCCTGCGAAGGTAGGCGCAGCCATCTCCCGGCAGACAGGATGCCGCCGACGCACCCAGCCCGATATAGGGCACCTGCCGCCAGTAGCCCAGATTATGCCTGCAGGCGTATCCCGGCAAAGCAAAATTGCTGATTTCGTATTGCTCAAAGCCGTGTGATTGGAGGATGCCCAGCGTGTCGTCGTACATCTGACGCTCGGTTTCCTCGTCGGGCAGGGTCAGCCGTCCGGAGGTCAGGTCGACCATCATGGGCGTGCCTTCTTCGGGAATCAGTCCATAGCAGGACAGGTGCTTCGGCTGCAGGGACAGTGCCTTTTCCAGCGTTTCCAGCCACATTTCAGTCGTTTGCCCCGGCAGGCCGAACATCAGGTCAAGGCTGATGTTGCTGATGCCGCTGTGTCTTGCCATGGATACAGCCTGTTCCACCTGGGAAAAATCATGGATGCGTCCCAGCATTTTCAGCATTTCCGGCTGATACGCCTGCATTCCAAGAGAAAGCCTGTTCACGCCAAAGGAAACAGCGGTGTCCAGCCATTCCTGCGTCAGCGTGCCGGGATTGGCCTCTGTGGTCCATTCAGCGTCAGCATTGATCGGGAATGTTTCCTTCAGACCGGACAACAGCCGCTTGAGCAGCGGCTCGGGCAGGGTGGAGGGCGTTCCGCCGCCAATGAACACTGTGATGATGCCCACGTTTTCCGGCAATTTTTGTTGGACAGCGGCGGCCTCTTTCAGCAGGGCATCCACATAAGGGGCCATCAGGCCGTCCTGACCGGCCCAGGAGGCGAAATCGCAGTACCGGCACTTGCTGCGGCAAAAGGGGAGATGGATATACAGTTCCATGGGCAGTAAATTGCTGTTTGATGTTGCATTTGCCTGAAATTTCACCAGAAAATCACCTCCATCAGTGGAAATATGGCGAAAAGTGTGATATGATAGCAACAAATAGAGAAGCCCGTCAACCGGGATAAGGAGGACGCACATGGACGCCGTACTGGAATTCTTGGAGAATGTCGTGCATTATGCCGTGGAGATCGGCATTGTACTGGTGGAACTGGCGGGCATCGTGGTGCTGCTGTTCACCGCAGTGAAGTCTTTTATCAATTACATCCGGCATGATGAGCATATCCGCCTTGAACTGGCTCACGGGATCGCTCTGGCGCTGGAATTCAAGCTGGGCGGCGAGGTGCTGCGTACCGTCATCGTCCGTGAATGGAACGAACTGGCTATCCTCGGCGCCGTGATTGTGCTGCGAGCGATGCTGACGCTGCTTCTGCACTGGGAAATCAGCGAGGAGGAAAAGCGGGATGAAAGGCATCTGCCCGGCAGCAACGTGGTCGAAAAGCGGCCCGAAAAGCGGCTTTTCGGTAAGAAATAAGTCGATTCCATCAACCAGATGGCAGATGGACAAACTGCGCCGTCACACAGGCGGCGCAGCATTTTTCACAAAGGTGGCACAGGCTTGCGCCATGGCGATGTTCAGCACGGGAATCCCGCTTTGCAGGGCATACGCCACGGTGGATACCGTGCCGCCTTTTAGTTTCTCCATCAGGCAGATGCACAGGTCGCTGTGGTCCACCATGTGGCGGTTGCGCACCATCATGCACCCGGAATAATAGGCAGGGGAGAGCACACGGGTTTCATCTGCCACATAGATCAGCCGCTCATAGCGCTGGCAGTCTGCCTCCGTCCAGCGAATGCTCTGGCTGCTGCACGGCAGTACCATAATCAGCCGCACATCGCTGTGGCGGTTTTTCAGGTGAAGCACCCGCTCGCCGCACAGCACGTCAAAGCCCAGCGCACCGCCGCAGAGGAACTCCCGGAAGCCCTTTAAGTAGCACGCTTCCAGCACGGCGTCCAGCCGCAGGGTGATCTGGGGCAAGGCCTGCGGGTCCAGTTGCCGGTGCCCGGTGAAGCACACGCTGTGCCGCCTACGCACTTCAGGGGGCGTCAGGTGTGCGGAGTCGTCCTTTTGCAGGGCGGAAATAACGGATTCACGGCTCACGAAAGAGGAGCGCTCATGCAGGGCGCCCTGCGGGAAAGGGACAGACGATTTGGCGTCCGTCCCTCTTTTGATGATCTCGCTGGCTCTTTGTGTGGGCCTGAATTTTCGCATGGAATCAGTCCTTATCCATTTTCAGCACAGCCAGGAAGGCTTCGCTGGGCACCTGCACGGTGCCGAACTGGCGCATCCGCTTCTTGCCTTCCTTCTGCTTTTCCAGCAGCTTCTTCTTGCGGGTGATGTCGCCGCCGTAGCACTTGGCCAGCACGTCCTTACGCATGGCCTTGACGGTCTCACGGGCGATGACCTTGCCGCCGATGGCAGCCTGAATGGGAATCTCAAACATCTGCCTCGGAATGACGTCCTTCAACTTTTCTGCAATGCCACGGCCACGGCCGTATGCCTTGTCCCTGTGGACGATGATGGAGAAGGCGTCGCAGATGTCGCCGTTGAGGAGGATGTCCATCTTCACCAGGTCGCTTTCCCGGTAGTCCTTCATTTCGTAGTCGAAGGAGGCATAGCCACGGCTGCGGGATTTGATCTGATCGAAGAAATCAAAGATGATTTCGTTCAGGGGCATATCGTAGTTGAGCTTCACCCGGCTGCCTTCATACTGCATATCCAGGAAGATGCCACGCTTGTCCTGGCACAGGTCCATCAGCGTGCCCACGCTGTCCTGGGGCGTGTAGATGGTGGCGTGGACGAAAGGCTCTTCCATCATGGAGATTTCGTCCACCCGGGGCAGGTTGGTGGGATTGTCGATGTTCAGCACCGTGCCGTCCGTCTTGGTGACACGATAGATAACGCTGGGGGCGGTGGTGACCAGATTCAGGTCCCATTCACGCTCCAGACGGGTGGTGATGATGTCCATGTGGAGAAGGCCCAGGAAGCCGCAACGGAAGCCATAGCCCAGCGCCACGGAGGTTTCCGGGTCAAAGGTGAGGGAAGCGTCGTTCATCCGCAGCTTCTCAAGGGCGTCCTTGAGGGCAGGATAATCAGCGCCGTCGGCGGGATACACGCCGCAGTACACCATGGGCGTCACCTGGCGATAGCCGGGCAGGGGCGTTTCCGCCGGGCGGGCAGCATCGGTGATGGTGTCGCCCACACGGGTGTCCCGCACGTCCTTGATGGAAGCAGCCACATAGCCCACGTCGCCGGGACGCAGCTCATCGCAGGGTTGATAGCCGGGGTTGAAGGTGCCCACTTCCACGATGTCGAATTCGCCGCCGGTGGCCATCAGGCGCATCCGCATACCGGCTTTGAGGGTGCCCTGCATCACACGGATGAAGCAGATGGCGCCCCGGTAATTGTCATAGAAGGCGTCGAAAATCAGCGCCTGCAGGGGAGCGGCGTCATCGCCCTTGGGGGCAGGAATGTGTTGAACCACAGCCTCCAGCACGTCCTCGATGTTCAGGCCGGTCTTGGCGGACACGCAGGGAGCAAAGGATGCGTCCAGACCGATGACGTCCTCGATTTCATTCTTGACTTCATCCGGGCGGGCGGAAATCAGGTCGATCTTGTTGATGACAGGGATGATTTCCAGGTCGTGATCCAGCGCCATGTAGCAGTTGGCCAGCGTCTGGGCCTCGATGCCCTGAGTGGCGTCCACCACCAGCAAAGCGCCCTCACAGGCCGCCAGCGCACGGCTGACTTCATAGGTGAAGTCCACATGGCCGGGGGTGTCAATGAGGTTGAGGGTGTAGGTTTCGCCGTCCTTGGCCTTGTACTGCATCCTGACGGCCTTGCTCTTGATGGTGATGCCTCTTTCCCTTTCCAGCTCCATGCTGTCAAGGATTTGCTCCACCATTTCCCGCTGCTGGAACACGCCCGTCTTTTCCAGAAGGCGGTCGGCCAGCGTGGATTTGCCGTGGTCGATATGGGCGATAATGCAGAAGTTGCGAATCTTGCTCAGTCTTTCAGACAAGGTGATTCCTCCATCTTCCTGCGGGGCAGGAAAGTATCAATAACGGATCATGTGGTGGTTTATTTGGCCTTCTGGCCGATTTTGGCTTCCGTTCCGTTCAGCAAGCGGCGAATATTCGCCCTGTGGCGCCACACACACAGTGCCACCAGCAACCATGCCCAGAGGATGGCCATCCAGTCGCCCCAGGCAGTGATGGTCACCAGCACCGCATACAGCCCCGCCAGCGTCATGGAGCCAAGGGAGATGTACTTCGTTTTGGCGATGAGGCCAATGGTGACGCCGTAGCAAATCAGTGCCTGCCACCAGAATCCCATCAGGATGACCGCACAGGTGCTGGCTACGCCTTTGCCGCCCTTGAAGCCATAGTACACCGGCCAGTTGTGTCCGATAACAGCGAACAGACCCGCCACCAGCACGCCTTTGTGACCCATCCAGACAAGGCCGATCACGCAGGCCAGCAGCGCCTTGAGGAAATCCCCAAGGAAGGTGATGGCGCCGCTTTTGAGGCCCATGGTGCGCAACACGTTGCTGGCGCCGGTGTTCTTGGAGCCCACCTGGCGAAGGTTGGGGCCGTGATGAATCTTCGCCACCAGCAGGCCCGTGGAAAAGGAGCCCATCAGATAGGCAATGACGGCAATGGCCACATAGGGAAGGTACATCATCGGTTACGCCTCCTTTTTCTTCTCCCTGAGGATGAAGCGGATCGGGGTGCCGGTGAAATCAAAGGTCTTGCGGAAGTAGTTTTCCAGATAGCGCTCGTAGGCGAAGTGCATCAGGTTTTCTTCGTTCACAAAGAGGATGAACGTGGGCGGGCAGGTGGAGCCCTGGGTGATGTAATAAATCTTGAGGCGGCGTCCGTTGGTGGCCGGGGGCTGCAGGTCGGCGGTGGCGTCGTTGAGAATATCGTTGAGCACGCCCGTGGGGATGCGCTTGGAGGCCTGCGCCCACACCTGATCCACCATGTCCAGCACCGTGTGCACACGCTGGCCCGTCTTGGCGGAGAGGAACATCACAGGGGCATAGTCCATGAACTTCAGGTCATCCAGCACCTGCTTTTTGTAGTTTTCCAGGGTGCCGGTTTCCTTTTCGATGGCGTCCCACTTGTTCACCACCACGATGACGGCCTTGCCTTCCTCCCGGATGAGACCGGCGATCTTGGTGTCCTGCTCGGTGACGCCGTCCTGGGCGTCAATCAGCAAAAGGGCCACATCGCAGCGGCGGATGGCGGCAATGGAGCGCAGCACGCTGTAGCGCTCCAGGGATTCATCTTCCACCACGCGCTTGCGGCGGATGCCGGCGGTGTCGATGATGTTGTACTCCGTGCCGTTCTGGGAGGTGAAGCGGGTGTCGATGGCGTCACGGGTGGTGCCGGCAATGTCGGACACCATGGTGCGCTCCTGACCCAGCAGTTTATTCACCAGCGAGGACTTGCCCACGTTGGGGCGGCCGACCACAGCCAGCTGCAGCACATGGGCGTCGTCTTCCAGCTCGTCTTCATCCTGGGGAGGCAGCCGATTGCAGATTTCTTCCAGCAGGTCGCCCAGACCCAGCATATTCACGGCGCTGATGGGCATCGGGTCGCCCAGACCCAGCTCGTAGAACTCATAGATGTTATCGTTGAGGCTGATGTGGTCCACCTTGTTGACCACCAGCAGCAGAGGCTTGTGGGTCTTGCGCAGGAGGTTGGCCACTTCCCGGTCGTCGTCGGTCAGGCCGTCACGTCCATCGGCGAAAAAGCAGATGACGTCGGCGGTGTCCATGGCGATTTCCGCCTGACGCCGCATCTGGGAGAGCAGCACGTCATCGCTGCGGGGGTCGATGCCGCCGGTGTCGATGAGGGTGAACTTGCGGTTCTGCCACTCCACGTCCGCATAGATGCGGTCACGGGTCACGCCGGGGGTGTCCTCCACAATGGAGATGCGCTTGCCCGCCATTTTATTGAAAAAGGTGGATTTACCCACGTTGGGTCGGCCAACGATGGCCACCAGAGGTCTTGCCATAGTTTACTCCTCCTGTCCGGAAATGGCGCGCCAGAATCCCTCGCCGGTGTTTTCCACAATACACAGGGTGGCGGGGAGTGCCTGACGCACTTCGTCAATGGTCATATCATCCAGGAAAAGGTCGCCTTCTGCACGGATCATGCTGCGCACGATGCAGATTTTATCCGCTTTCACGCCCTGCAACTGTTCCACCAGATCGCCGCCGGTGATCAGCCCCGACACAGTGACCGTCTCCCCAAAGAAGCGGTTGATGATGGGCTGCACTGTCACGGTGATGTGATCCGGGGCATATTCGTCCGCCATCTGCTGCAGGAACGGCGCTACGGACGTGCCGCAGGCGATGACGACGTGCTGCCGGGGGCCGTCTGGTGCAGGCAGGTCTTCCACGGCATACTGGAGGTCTGTTTCGAACATCCGAAGCATCCCCACGCCGTTTTCAATCTGCGGATAGTCCTCGTATTCCTCATCCGTGGGCAGCGTGTACCCGGAGAGGCAGTAGAATTCATCCGAGGGGAACACAAACCTTGTGCCCAGTTCGGAAAGATACGCTTCCTGCATGGGGCGAATCATGTCCAGCAATTGTGCGGCCATATCCTTGTCATAGGGCTTGATGTAGGGGAGGTTGTCCCGGTACTTGGTCAGGCCAATGGGCACCAGCGCTACCGATTCAATGGCGGGGCGCAGGGTTTTGAGGTCTGCCAGCGTCCGAAGTAACTCTTCACCGTCATTCCACCCGGGGCACAGCACCACCTGACAGTGGAAACGGATGCCCTTTTCTTTTAGCGTCTGCATCTTGTCCATCACTTCGCCCGCCCGGGGGTTGCGTAGCATCATCACCCGCAAATCCGGGTTGGTGGTGTGGACGGAGATAAACAGCGGGCTGACCTTCCTGCGGATGATGCGGTCAAACTCCTGATCGTCGATGTTGGTCATGGTAATGTAGTTGCCCATCATCAGGGACAGCCGCCAGTCATCATCCTTGACATACAGCGTCTTTCGCATACCGGGGGGCATCTGATCGATGAAGCAGAAGATGCAGTGATTCCTGCAGGGGCGGGGGCTGGACACGATGGACTGATCCAGCGTGATGCCCAGAGGCTCCCAGTCCTGCTTGCGAACCTTCACGGTGTGCTTTTTATTCTGGCGGGCATAGACCACATCGAACTTGGTGGAAGCCGTCAGGGCCTGATAATCAATCTGGTCGATGATTTCCTCGCCGGCAATCTCCATCAGCACATCACCGGGCTGGAGACCGAGCCTGTCAGCGATGGAACCGGGCTGCACATGGGTGATGGCGCTGGGCATCAAATCCCGCCTTTCTGATGGATGATTTCCACCGCAATTTACAGATGCGCATACATGGGCATCACAGCGTTTCGGAAAAGTGCTGAAGGTACTTTTCGAGTTTTGCACTTCGTCACTGTCAGGGCTGCAAGCAGCCCTGACGGGCGTTCCTCCGTGTAAGGGAACGATTTCTTACGAAATCGCACGAAAACTGACGCACAGGGGGCTTCGCACCGTATAATCGTCCCGAAGGGGCTCGTCAGTTTTCGATTTTATGTCTGCTGACGGCGAGTTACTGCACTGAATGCCCGAACTTTTTACGAGAGACTGATATGAGCATACTTGCGCATCATATCTTATTTATTATGCAGAAAAATGCGCCAAAAGTCAAGGAGATGCGACCGTTCTGATGGGAAAAATCATGCTGAAATTCCTGCGTATCATCTTTCGCTTTTCGGGGAACGATGAGGACATGAATGCATGGGCAAACCCATCAAAAAAGGGGGCATGGCATGGCGACCTATCGCATCCGCCACTGTGAGCGGCTTCAGGGGGAAGTGACGGTTCATTCGGCGAAAAATGCCGTGCTGCCGCTGATGTGCGCCTCTCTGTTGACGAGGGAGCCCATGACCATCGAGCGGGTGCCGGTGCTCAAAGACGTGGAAACGCTGGTGGAGATTCTCTCCGAATGTGGCGTGAATGTCCGCAGGAATGGCCCGGAATTGACCCTGTGGTCGGATGAGCCGGTGTCCCCCCATTCTGAAACGCTATTGAGCCGTATGCGGGCGTCAGTGCTGGTGATGGGTCCGCTGCTGGCCCGTACCGGGTATGCCCGGGTGGCCTTGCCGGGCGGCTGCGCCATCGGCCAAAGACCCATTGACCTGCACATCCGGGGGATGCAGGCGCTGGGCGCCCAGGCCACCACCACGCCGGGCTCTGTGACGCTTCAGGGGGAACTGACCGGCGGGAACGTGTATCTTGATTTCCCCAGCGTCGGCGCCACCGAGAACATTCTGCTGGCGGCGGTGCTTGCCAAGGGATCCACGAGAATCGAGAACGCCGCCAAAGAGCCGGAAATCGTGGATCTTTGCACCTGCCTGAACGAAATGGGTGCCCGCATCACAGGAGGCGGCACGGGAACCATCACCATTGAGGGTCAGAAGGAACTCCACGGCTGCACCTATCGGCCCATCCCCGACCGAATCGAAGCGGGTACGATTCTGTGTGCCTCCGCCATGACGGAAGGCAGCGTGCTCATCAGAGGTGCCAGGCCGGAACATCTCAGGGCGATGCTCCACAAACTGACGGAAACGGGAGTTGTGCTCCACGAGGACAGCGCCGGACTGCGCCTGTCCGGCAGGGCCAGAGAGCCAGTCCATGTGAGGACGCTGGCTTTTCCCGGCTTTCCCACTGATCTGCAGGCGCCGCTGATGGCGCTGTCGCTGGGGCTGAAAGGGACGAGCGTGTTCCTGGAAACCATCTTTGAGAACCGTTTCATGCACGCCAGAGAAATGGCCCGCCTGGGAGCGAATATCCGCATCGAGGACAGAATCGCGCTGGTGGAGGGCGGCAGACCTCTGGCGGGTGCGCCGGTGACTTCACCCGATCTACGGGGCGGCGCCGCGCTGATGCTGGCGGGGATGCTGGCGGAAGGGGAGACGCTGCTCTCTGACCCTTATGGGCACATCGCAAGAGGGTACGAAAACCTGCCGGCAATGCTCAGGTCTCTGGGAGCGCAGGTTGAGGAAATCACCCTGCCAGAAGAGGAAGTCAGAGGCTGAAAAACCTGTGAAATCGTACAAGAAAAATACAATCACGACCTTGACAGCATTGAAGTGAAATGGTAATATACTCCCATAAACGCCAAGACGGGGAGAAACGGTGACGTGTCCGCCATCAGAGAGCCTGCGGTGGTGCGAGCAGGCGGGGATACCCATCGGTACTGGCCTCCGAGCGGTCGGCTCAAAGGATGCTTGCATCCCGGTAAAGCCGGACGGATTCCACCGTGAGAGGGAGAGGCATTTTTCAGGATGCCGGAGCGGGCGGCATGAGCCGTCAACAAGAGTGGTACCGCGGAAGAAGAACGGATTTGTCCGATGTCGCTTTCGTCTCTTGCAAGCAATATGGGTTTGCGGAGATGGAGGCATTTTTTGTTGCCTGATGTTTCCGCACTGGCACAAGAGGAGGTCATACCATGAAACTGAGTTTTTCCACCCTGGGCTGCCCGGATTTTGAATGGTCCGACATTTATGCCATGGCTAAGGATTTTGGCTTTGGCGGCATTGAAGTGCGCGGATTGCGTAACGAGATGTTCTCCATTCACGCCAAGCCCTTCACCGACAAGTACATCGACCAGACGGTGCAGACCCTGAAGCGGATGCACCTGGAAGTGCCCTGCCTGTCCACCGGCTGCGTGCTGAAGGACGCCGAAACCTGGCCCGAAACCAAGGCGGAGATCATCGAGTATATTCACCTCGCCAGCCGCCTGGGGGCGAAGTATATCCGCCTGCTGGGCGACCGCAACGCCGATGTGGAAGGACCTGTGGATGACGATCAGGTGCTGTTTGCGCTGATGGAAGTGCTGCCCTTTGCCGAGGAAAAGGGCGTCACGCTGCTGGTGGAAACCAACGGCGTCTATGCTGATACCGCTCGCCTGCATGAGCTGCTCATCCGTACCAAGTCCGATTCCGTGGGCGCCCTGTGGGATATGCATCACCCCTATCGGTTCATGAACGAAAAGCCGGAAACCACCGTGCAGAATCTGGGTATGTACATCAAACACGTGCATATCAAGGATTCCGTGATGGAAGGCGACAAGGTGCGCTATCGCATGATGGGCGAGGGCGATCTGCCTGTGGCCCAGATGGTACGTGCGCTGGATTCCATCAACTACGAAGGATATATCAGCCTGGAATGGCTGCGCGCCTATGCGCCCGATCTGGAAAGCGCCGGCATCGTGTTCCCCCACTTTGCCAACTATATGGAGCAGTTCCTGCCCGGCACGGCGGAAAGCCGCCGTCTGCAGGATAACATCCGCAAGACGGGCAAGTACGTCTGGCCGAAGAATCACCTCATCGACCTGACTTTCCCCCAGGTGCTGGACCGCATGGTGGAGGAATTCCCCGACCAGTATGCCTTCCGCTATACCACCCTTGATTACACCCGCACCTACTCCCAGTTCCGGGATGATGTGGATCAGTTCGCCCGGGCGCTGATCGGCATGGGCGTCAATCCCGGCGACCATGTGGCGATCTGGGCCACCAATGTTCCCGCGTGGTACATTACCTTCTGGGCAACGGTGAAAATCGGCGCCGTGCTGGTGACGGTGAACACCGCCTACAAGATTCACGAGGCTGAATACCTCCTGCGCCAGAGCGATACCCACACGCTGGTGATGGTGGACGGCTATAAAGACAGCGACTATGTGGGCATCATGAAGGAACTGTGCCCCGAACTGGCGGATCACGATCCCATGGCGCCCCTGCACACCCGCAAGTTCCCCTTCCTCAGGCGCATCGTCACTGTGGAAAGCCAGCAGCCTGGCTGCCTTTCCTGGGATCAGGCCCTCTCCTTTGCCGACCGTGTGCCTTATGAAGAAGTCGCTCGCCGTGCCAATGCCATCAGCAAGCATGACGTGTGCAATATGCAGTACACTTCCGGCACCACCGGCTTCCCCAAGGGCGTCATGCTGACCCACTACAACGTGGTCAACAACGGCAAGGCCATCGGCGACTGCATGGATTTGTCCACTGCGGACCGCATGATGATCCAGGTGCCCATGTTCCACTGCTTCGGCATGGTGCTGGCCATGACCGCCTCCATGACCCACGGCGTAACCATGAGCCCCATCCCGGCGTTCTCTCCCCGCAGGGGCCTCGCCTGTATCAATCAGGAAAAAATCACCTGCTTCCATGGTGTGCCTACCATGTTCATCGCCATGCTGGGCCATGAAGACTTTGAAAAGACGGATTTCTCTCATATGCGTACTGGCATCATGGCGGGCAGCCCCTGTCCCATCAAGGTGATGGAAGAGGTCATCCAAAAGATGCACATGGATGAAATCTGCATTACCTACGGTCAGACGGAAGCCAGTCCCGCCACCACCATGTCCAAGACCTCCGATTCCATTGAAGCCCGTGTGAACACTGTCGGTCAGGCGATTTTCGGCGTGGAATGCCGTATTGTGGACCCCGAGACGAATCAGCCTGTGCCCGATGGCGTGGACGGCGAGTTTGTCGCAAGGGGCTATAACATCATGAAGGGCTACTATAAGATGCCCGAAGCCACCGCCGCTGCCATTGACAGCGAAGGCTGGCTGCACACCGGCGACCTTTCCCGCAGGGATGAAAACGGCTATTACAAGATCACCGGACGTATCAAGGACATGATCATCCGCGGCGGCGAGAATATCTATCCCAAGGAGATCGAGGACTTTCTCTACACCCACCCCAAGGTGAAGGACGTGCAGGTGATCGGCGTGCCGGACAAGCAGTACGGTGAGGAAATCATGGCCTGCGTCATCCTGCGGGAGGGCGAAGAAAGCACCGAGGCGGAAATGAAGGAATATGTGCTGACCCACATGGCAAAGCACAAGACGCCCCGCTACGTCGCCTTTGTGGACGGCTTCCCCATGAACGCCGCTGGCAAGATTCAGAAGTACAAGATGCGTGAATGGGCCGTGGAATATCTGAAACTCCACGAAGCCAACGCCATCGAAACGGCATAAACGAATGCCCGGATAGCATTTCGGCTATCCGGGCCATTTTTGTGCTGATTTTCAGGAAAGGGCATCAAGATACTTCCGTGCCTCTCGCCGGGAGCGGAAGATGACCACCTGCACTCCCTGCGTATTTTCCAGCGTGGAAAGATACTCCCTCCTGTGGGTTTTGTTGAAGCCAAGGGCTGCCCGATACAGGGAAATCTTGTTCCTGTCGAAGTATTCCGGGCAGTTGCCGCCCATGTCCGCCCTCGTTTTGCCGTAATGGGTGAAAATGCGCTTGGTGACGCCCCACAGGCACACAAGGGTGGGCAGATCAAAGAAGAAAACCGTGTCGCAGCATTCCAGCCGACGGGGGAGCGTCCTGTGGAAGTTGCCGTCGATGATCCATGCAGGCTGTGCCAGTTCGTTTTCCAGCGCAGCGTCGAATTCCTCCCGGCTGACGTGCTCCCACTGGCCGCACCAGTACAGTTTGTCCAGATGCTTGAGGGGAAGGCTGGTTTTTTCATGCAGCGCCTGGGAGAAGGTGGTTTTCCCGGCGCCGGTGTTGCCGATGACAAGCACTTTGTTCATCCTGTCCTCCTGAATGTAAAAGGGCATTCGGGGCAATCAATCCCGTGCGGCATGGCGACAGTTTTCCGTCAGCCAGCTGCAGACAAACTCGCAGTATTCCGTGTCTTCTTCGTTGGCGTCCATGAAATACACATAAATCTGTGCCATGTAGTATCGGATGTTTGCTTCGTTGAATGGACCCTGGCTGGCATATCCCTTCAGGAACAAATCATGTTCCTCTTTGGTTTTCATGAAACGCTGTCCGGGTCGGCGGATGATCGCCCAGGCGATGTCATAGTCCCGGTTGCCGTAACCAGCCAGTTCAAAGTCGAGAATGGCACTGATGTGATGATTCTCCCACAGAAGATTGGCATAATGGAAATCGCCGTGACAGAATACAGTGAAGGTCTCCGTCGGGCTGTTGGCGAAGTATTTTTTCAGAAAGCCGAGATTCAGCCTGTCCAGCACTTCATCGGAAGGAACGTGAAAGAACTTCCGATCCATGACAGGCTGAGCGTCGGGTTTGATTGCGTGAATCTTTGCCAGCGCTGCGCCGTATTCCTCCATGTAGGAAAGGGAATCCATGTTTTCGTTTCCCCCAAGAATGTGGGACAGCCGCATTCCGGGCATTTCGCTGGTCACGGAATAGGGATGCTTTCCGAAATCGCAATCCAGAAGGCGGGGAATGACGGGCGACTTCAACTGGCGAAGGAGCGCCACTTCGTTTTCGATGGCTGCGTCCTTTCGCCGTGCCACCTTGATGTAGGCAGCGGTTTCCGCACCGCCCAACACACCTTTGACCTGAAACACATCGTTGCCCGCATGGGGATATCCCAGCACTTCCGTGAGGGAAAAGGTGTGGAAATGGAGCGCAAAGGGATCGATGGTCTCCCGCCATTTTTCGGGATGCCTGAACGTCTGCATCATTCTTCACCTCGTGTGTGGTCGTGACCCTCACTGATTCTGAATCTGCTCCCACTTTTCCTGCAGGAACATCCAGCGCTCCATGGCTTCATCCAGTTTCTGCTGGGTCTGCTCCTGCTGGGCCATCAGTTCTGAGACCTTGGCGTAATCAGAGGCGTGCCTGTCGATTTCGCTTTGCAGGGTTTCCAGTTTCGCTTCCAGATCGGCAATGGTGTGGTCTATGGTGTCAAAATCCCGCTGCTCCCGGAAGGTGAACTTGATCTTTCCGGGAGTTTTCGTGCGCTGGGGTGCTGCTTCCCTGGCGGTGGATTTCTCCGGCGCAAGGCGCTCCCGCTCCGCAGCCCGGGCGTCCAGATAGGCCTGATAGCCGCTGATGTAGGGCACCATGCGCCCGTTTTCAATGGCGAAAAGGTGACCGCAGATGCGGTCAAGGAAGTATCTGTCGTGGCTGACCGCAATCACCGCACCCTGGAAAGACTCCAGATAGTCCTCCAGCACGTTCAGCGTTTCGATGTCCAGATCGTTGGTGGGCTCGTCCAGCAAAAGAACGTTGGGCGCCGCCATCAGAATCCGCAGCAGATGCAGCCGGCGCATTTCACCGCCGGAAAGGGATTCCACCTTCTGATACTGCATCTGAGAGGGGAACAGGAATGTCTCCGCCATTTGGGAGGCGGACAGGTTGCCGTCCGGGGTGTACACATTGACGGCTACATCCCGCACGGCGTCAATGATGCGTGTATCCGGCGGAAGTTGCGGGCAATGCTGGGAGAAGTACCCGATTTTGACCGTTTCACCCACGTCAATCACGCCGCTGATGGGCGTAATTTCGCCGCAGAGCGTCCGCAGCAGCGTGGTTTTCCCGGTGCCGTTTCCGCCGATGATGCCCAGCCTGTCATCCCGCAGGAGGGTGTAGGAAAAATCCTCCACCAGCGTCTGTCCGCCGATACCGCAGGAGAGGTTTTCCCAAGAGATGATCTTTCTGCCCAGGCGGGAAGCCACGCTCTTCATGGTGAGGGATTCCTCCTGGGGTTTCACGGCAATGGCGTCTGAAAGGGCTTCAAAGGCCTGAATGCGCCCTTTGGCCTTGGTGGAGCGTGCCTGTGCGCCCCGGCGGATCCAAGCCAGTTCCTTGCGATAGAGGGACTTGTTCTTGCGGAGGGTGGCGGCCTCCATTTCCTCCCGCTGGGCACGCTCTTCCAGATATCCGGAATAGGTGGTTTGATAGGTGTCTACCTTGCCGCCGCCCACGTGGAAAATGCGGTTGAAAGCCCTGTCCAGCAGGTAGCGGTCATGGGTGACCACCACCAGCGTGCCCCGATAGCGCATCAGCCGGTCTTCCAGCCACTGGGACATTTCCAGGTCGATGTGGTTGGTGGGCTCATCCAGTAGCAGGACGTCGCTTTCCCGGCACAGAGCACCCGCCAACGCCACCCGCATCCGCTGACCGCCGGAGAGTTCCTTCACCGGCTGATTCAGGTCAGTAAAACCAAGTTGGGTCAGGATGGTCTGGGCTTCATAAGCAGCGCCGGAGAGATCCTCGCCGGGCTGGGCCGGCAGATAGGACAGCGCCGCCTGGGTAATGGTATCTTCGTTTCGAAGTTCGGGCGTCTGGGGCAGATACGCCACAGAAAGCCCACGCCGGACGATGACTTCTCCGTTGTCGGGGGATTCCGTCCGGGCCAGAAGGCGCAGAAATGTGGATTTCCCGGCGCCGTTGCGGCCCACCACGCCGATGCGGTCTCCGTCGGAAATCGTCAGATTGACGTGGTTCATCAGTTCTTTTTCGCTGTAAAAGATGGTTACATCCGAAAATGTATAGGCACAGGCCATGGTGACGCCCCTTTCTGTTTCACAGCGACATTGTACCACAGCAGGGGCATTTCGCCAAGGGGGAATCACGTCTGGGCGTAGGATGGCGCTGGATTATAGAAGCAGTGATCGCCGATGCGGATTTGAAAATACCCCACTGCCGACGGGAAGTTGTTGGCGCAGGTGGGGGAGTAGGGGTTGTAAAACCACAGCGCCTCCCACAGATTGGGCAGACGGTTGCCGTTGATGGCCCAGGAGGCAATGTCGTAGTGAATCTGCTGGGGCGTCATGTTGTAGATATTTTGCAGGTTTTCCCGTCCGCCCAGGGTTGTTCTGGCACAGTTGAACTGCCCCGCCTGATAGATCACGTCCGGCAGGGTGTTGTATCTGCCGTATTCGCCCACTCTCGTCCTGACACGGTTCATTACCACGCTTGCCACGGCCTTCATGCCGTTGTCGCCTTCGCCCCCGGCTTCGCATTGAATCAGCCGGGCAAACAATTCCAGATCGCTCATGCAATTCACCTCAGGGGAGTGTATGCGCTTTGTCTGTTCATCAGCACGAAAAAAGGCCGGCTCCCGCAGGAACCGACCGAAGTCTGTTTTGATAACACCGAGTCTGTTTTAGAAGAAGCGCCGGTGGCCGTCGTTGAGCAGATGCTTGTGGTGGGAGAGATCTTCCAGCACCTTGCCGCAGCCCAGGGCGATGCAGTTTTGCGGGTCATCCGCCACGCCACAGGGCACACGCAGCGCCCGGTAGATGGCTTCAGAGAGGCCGGAGAGTGCCGCAGCGCCGCCGGTGAGGACGATGCCCTCATCGAAGATATCCGAGGCCAACTGGGGCGGAGTGCGCTCGATGACCGCCTGAATGGCGTCCACCAGGTCGGCCACCGGGTCTTTGAGGGCCTCGTAAATCTCACTCTTCATGATGGTTTGCGTCTTGGGCAGGCCGGAAAGCAGGTTGCGGCCGGTGACGTCCGTGCCCACATCGCTGATGGGTGGCACGGCGCTGCCCACGTTGATTTTGATCTGTTCCGCGGTGCGCTCGCCGATAAGCAGGTTGTGCTTCTTGCGAAGATAGCGGATGATGGCGTCATCGAAGTGATCGCCGCCGATGGCCACGCAGCTGGCGGAAACCACTTCGCCCATGGACAGAACGGCGATGTCCGTCACGCCGGCGCTCATGTCAACGATCATGGTGCCGTAGGCTTCCTGGAAGGGGAGCCCCACGCCGATGGCAGCAGCGATGGGCCTCTCCAGCAGATGGGTGTGCTTGGCGCCGGCGTCCAGCATGATGCGCACCAGATTGTGCTTTTCCGCATCGTTGACGCCGGTGGGCACGCTCATCACCACACGGGGGCGGGCGAAGAAGCGCTTGCCGATGACATGGCCCACAAAGTAGCGCAGCATGGTGTTGGTCAGCTCAAAGTCGGAAGAAGCACCCTGCCGCAGAGGGCGGACTGCCAGCACATTGCCGGGGGTGCGGCCGATCATGCGATAAGCGTCGGTGCCCACGGCCAGCACGTGCTTGGATTGCCGCTCGATGGCCACCACCGCCGGCTCGTTGAGCACGATGCCTTTGCCCTTCATATAAATCAGCACATTGGATGTTCCCAGATCAATACCCAGGTCACTCACTTGCGCCATAAACATCACTCCTGTCTGCCCTGAGGGTAGGATTCTACCGCTTATTATACCATGTAATGCTGGAAACGCAAACCTTTTTTTCAAAATCGTGACATCAAGGGCGCTGTAATGTGCTGATTTTCCGCTGCGGCGCATACATATTCCCAGTGTCTGACACAAGGAGGGCGATATCAATATGGCGCATCCGTTTTTTCCCAACGAAGTGATTTCCGACATTCCCCGCATTATTTTGACCGGCGATCAGCGCTTTCTCATTGAACAGCACAAGGGCCTGACCACCTATCAGCCCACGAGGGTGGTGTTCCGTTCCGGCGCTGGGCGGGTGCAGGTGACGGGCAGCGATATGCGCCTGAAGCGCTACACTGCCTCTGAAGCCGTGGTCATCGGGCGCATCGATACCGTCACCGTCGGCGACGCCCACACCGCATGAGGCGGCTGTCCGGGGCAGATTGCCCCGTGGGCCGCATTGCCTTTACCGTCAGAGGCATGGGGGCTGAAAAACTGCTGGACAGGGCCGCTGGGGCGGGCATTGCCTTTGAAAACCTCTCCTGCCGGGAAGACTGCATCCGGGGCGAGGTGGGCTGCCGGGACGTCCGTGCACTGTCAGAAAAGGTGCAGGAAGGAGGCTGGCGGCTGACGCTCCATGGCGCAAGGGGCGCTGCTGTGTGGGTCAGAGAAGCCTTCCGGCGGCGGTTTCTGCTGCTGATGGCAGTGGCACTCCTGTTAGCGGCGGTGTTGTCCACACGATTTGTGTGGCAGGTGAATGTGCTGGATGCAGGGGTGTATGCGGCGGATGCACGGGTGTATCTGGAACAGTGCGGCGTCTCACCGGGTGCATGGCGCAAATCGGTTGATTTGTCCGACCTTCGCAGCCTGTTGGAATGGCGCTATCCTGATGTGGCGTGGATTGAATGCGGCTGGCGGGGCATGACGCTGCAGGTGCGGTTCCATCAGGGCACATCGGCAGGGGAGTCGGACTTTGCCATCACCAGCGGGGATGTGCTGGCTTCCCGCAGCGGCATCGTGACGAGAGTGATCACCCTCAGCGGCACACCGATGGTTTCGCCGGGTGATATTGTCCGGGGAGGTCAGGTGCTTATCAAAGGGGAGGAGAGGTCATCAGCAGGGGAGAATGTTCCTGTGGTCGCCCGGGGCAAGGTTTTCGCCCGGGTGTGGGAACAAGCCGAAGTGATGACTCCGACAACAGAGATCACCACCATATACACTGGTCAGCAGCAGGAGACGTATACTGTCACGACGCCGCTCTTTGACCTGTGGAAGACGCCGGAATGTACCTTTGAGCAATCTGACATTCATGTGACAGAAAAGCCGCTGGGCGGGCTGTTTTTCCCCTTCACCATCCGATGGGAAACGCGACTGGAAGCTGATTTCGAGCGCCGGACGCTGCCAAGAGAGACACTGGAAGCCCAAAGCGGCCTCGCAGCCCTGCAAAAACTTCAATTTAATTGCCAAAATGGCGATGATTTTTTGACAAAATGGGTAGATTATAGTATGATAGATGCTGAGATATTGTTGGCTGTAGCCACAGGCGAGCGCATCATCGACATTACGGCGCCTGTTCAGCCCTGATCTCCGGCATGGCCGCACCGCTTCTGCGGCGAGCATCACACGGCGGAATGTACCCTATCCGGCACCGCTTCCGCAAGAAAGAAGGTTCCCTTTGGCCCATACCTTGAAAATGCCTCTCACGGTGGATTCCATGGACGCCTATCTGTCCCTGTTCGGCATGAACGATCAGCACGTGGCCCTGCTGGAGCAGGAATGCGGCGTGACCATTGCCCTCAGGGGCAGTGAACTGGCTATTTCCGGCGAGGAAGAAGCCACGCAGCTGGCCTCCAGCGTCATCAGCAAGCTGCTGGAGATGATCTCCCGCCATGAACTAGTGGACCGCACCAGAATCCGCTATGCCATTGCCCTTGCCAGAGAAGGCAAGGTGGATATGATCGACGAAATCCTGCGCACGGTGGTGGCCATCACCCACAGGGGCAAGCAGATCCGCTGCAAGACCCTTGGTCAGCAGGAATATGTGCAGGCCATCCGGGATCACGACCTGACCTTCGCCATCGGCCCTGCCGGCACCGGCAAGACGTATCTGGCCATGGCCCTGGCCGTGGTGGCGCTGAAGAACAAGGAAATCGAGCGCATTGTCCTGACCCGCCCGGCGGTGGAAGCAGGGGAAAAACTGGGCTTCCTGCCTGGCGATCTTACCCAGAAGGTGGACCCATATCTCCGCCCGCTGTATGACGCCCTCTATGACTTTATGGGCGTGGACAGCTATCAGAAACTGGTGGAGCGTGGCGTTGTGGAAGTGGCGCCCCTGGCTTATATGCGCGGTCGTACTCTCAGCGATTCCTTCATCATTCTGGATGAAGCGCAGAATACCACTTCCGAGCAGATGAAAATGTTCCTCACCCGCCTGGGCTTTAACTCCAAGGTGGTTGTGACCGGCGATATCACCCAGACCGACCTGCCCTATGGCAAGAAGTCTGGTCTGGCGGAAGCCGTGGAAGTTTTGAAAGATATTCCCGCCATCGGAATGGTGCACCTGACCCACAAGGATGTGGTGCGCCATGAACTGGTGCAGCAGATTGTGCAGGCATATGACGCCTACTATACCAAGGGAAAGGAGCAATCCTGATATGCGTAAGGAAAACAAGCAAAACAAGTTTTCACTGCGTGAGATGTTGAACAGTTTCAAGTTTTGGCTGAAAAAGAAGGAAACCCGGTGCTACATCATCTTTGTGGCAGGGGCATTGATACTGCTGGGCATTTTGTGCCTGGGCTCTTCCCCCGAGCGGTATGACCTGAGCGTGGGCAGCATTTCCCACGAGACCATCACCGCCACCAGGGACGTGGAAGATATCATCGCCACCGAAGAACGGCGGGCGGCTGCGGCCAACTCGGTTGAGCCCATCTATCACCCGGTGGAAGGCGCTTCGGAGGAAGTGCTGGCACACCTGGATGCGGTGATGCTGGAATTGCGCTCCGTGCAGCAGTACGGCGCCACGCTGGTGGATCCGACCGTGACCACCCGCAGCCAGATTGTCTTCAGGGATACAGAAAAGGCCTATGCCCAGTCTCTGGTGACCTCTTTCAGCCTGAGCACCTGGCAGGCCACCATCCTCATGCGCACCACGGACGCCGAATTTGAAACCATGGTCACCAACCTCCGCTCTGCGGTGGAAGGCGCTCTCAACACCACCATCCGTGAAGGGCAAATCAGCCAGTCCATCTCCACCATCCGTCAGCTGGTGAGCTACAAGGTGGACATCACCCTGGTCCAAAATATCGTGCCCACGGTGCTGAATCTGGTCATCAAACCCAACATGGCCATTGAAAACGTCGCCACCGAGGACGCCCGCACGGCGGCCCGTCAGGCGGTGGAGCCGGTGATGTATCTGCAGGGTCAGAACATCATCGTGGAAGGCGAAATGGTCACGGTCAATCAGCTGGAAATGCTGCGTTCTCTGGGCCTGCTGGAAAATGTCAGCATGGACTTCTCTGCCTACGGCGGTGCTGCGCTTTTGACCGCCCTTTCCATGCTGGTGATGGTACTGCTTCTGCGCCTGCAGGCCAAGGAGACCTTCTCCGATGTGCGGGTGATGTCGGTCATCATGCTGGTGATGATCATTACCCTGTCCCTGTCTCTGCTGACGATCAAGGTCATTCATGTGTATCTGACTCCTGTGGCGCTGTGCGGTATGCTGCTGATGGCGTTGCTGAATTCCCGTGTGGCGCTCTCTGCCAGCATCAGTATGTCGCTGCTGACTTCCGGCCTCACGGCAGCCAGCTCCAGCACCAGTTCTCATGAGATGCTCCATTTGCTCCTGCTGGGTCTGGTGGGCAGCATCACCGCCATCCGCTTCCTGCGGGGTCGCCCCCAGCGTGTGCGGATGCTGCTGTGCGGCGTGCTTGTGGCGCTGTGCAATCTGGCGCTGATGATGGCTATTGGTCTGCTGACCTCCTCTGATATGTACGCCAACATGGAAAAGGCCATCTGGGCCATGGGCGGCGCCATCCTCAGCAGCTGCTTTGCCATGGGTCTGCAGCCTGTGTTTGAGACGGCCTTCAACCTGGCTACTGCCAGCAAACTCCTGGAACTTGCCAACCCCAATCAGCCCCTGCTGCGCCGTCTGCTCATTGAGGCTTCCGGTACGTATCATCATTCCATCGTCGTGGCCAATCTCTCCGAGGCCGCCGCTGAAAAGATCGGCGCTAATCCCCTTTTGGCTCGTACCGGCGCCTATTTCCACGACATCGGCAAACTCAAGCGCCCCATGTTCTTCAAGGAGAACCAGATGGGCGATAATCCCCATGACCGCACAGACCCTTATGTGTCTGCGGCGATTGTGACCTCCCATACCAAGGACGGCGTGCAGCTTGCCCAGAAGTATCGTCTGCCCCGGGAGATTCAGGACATCATCAGTCAGCACCATGGTGCGACCCCGGTGATGTACTTCTACCACAAGGCCCTGCAGATGGCTAATGGCAACCCGGTGGACATCGCCAATTTCCGCTATGACGGTCAAAAGCCCGCCACCAAGGAAGCGGCCATCGTCATGCTGGCGGATACCATCGAGGCCGCTGTGCGCTCCATGCCTGACCCCACGCCTCAATCCATCGCCCGGTTTATCGAGCGGCTGGTCAGAGGCAAAATCGAGGACGGTCAGTTGAGCGACTGCCCCCTGTCGCTTCGGGATATCGACGGCATCTGCGCCGCCTTCTCCACGGTGCTCAACGGCGTCTTCCACGAGCGCATTGAGTATCCCACGGTGAACGTGCCCCACTACGTTGCGGCTCCTGTGGCGGCCCCTGCGGCTCCTGTGGCGCAGCCTGCCCCTGTTTCTCCTTCTGAGCCTGCGGCGGCTCCTGCTGCCCCTGTTGCGCCTGCTGAAGCCCCGGCAGTCGCTGTAGAAGCCCCCGAAACACCTGCGGAGGAGGCTGCTCCTGTGCAGGATACGCCTGCCCCTGAAGAGGCTGCAGAGTCCGCTCCTGAACAGGATGATGCCTGCGAGGAATCCTCCGCAAAGGAGGCCGATGCGCCTTGATGACCCTTCTGTGGGAAGTGGAAACGGCGGTGGATCCCCGGTGGCTGTCCCTCATGCAGTTATCCGCAGACGCTGCCCTGCACATGGAGGGCGTGAAAAGACACTGCGCCGTGAACATCCGTCTGTGCGATGACGACGCTATCCATGAAATCAACCGGGACTATCGCGGCGTGGACAGGGCTACTGACGTGCTGTCGTTCCCCACGGTGAATTACCCCAAGGGCATCACCGCCGGGCAGGCTGACAAGTACTTGCGCCGGGAATATGACGACGAACTGGACGCCTGTATGCTGGGCGATCTGATCATCAGCGTGCCCCATGTACTTCAGCAGGCCGAAGAATACGGCCACAGCCCCGAAAGGGAAACGGCCTATCTGACGGTGCATGGCTTGTGCCACCTGATGGGCTACGACCATATCGAAGACGATGAAAGAAAGGAAATGCGGGCAATGGAAGAAAAAATTCTGAATGCCATCGGCATGGACAGAGACGGAAATGCTGCCGTCAGCGACGAAATCCTCATGGAACTCGCCCGTCAGGCCATGGAGCGCAGTTATTCCCCCTATTCCCATCATCCCGTGGGAGCGGCCCTTCTATGCGCTGACGGACGAATTTTCCAGGGCTGCAACGTGGAGAATGCCTCCTTCGGCCTGACCAACTGCGCCGAGCGCACCGCCATGTTCAAGGCCATCAGCGAAGGCGCCCGGGAATTCACCGCCATCGCTATCGCCAACCCGCAAAGTGCCCCCTGGCCTTGCGGCGCCTGCCGTCAGGTGCTCAATGAGTTTGCGCCCAACATCCGTGTCATCGTCACCTGGGGCGACAACGAGAAGTACGAAATGATGCTGCCGGAGCTGCTGCCTCATTCCTTTGGCCCTAACGACCTGAATACTTACGAGAAATGATTTTGCAGGAGAATAATATGTCCGAAAATACGCAGAAATTCCGCTCCGGGTTCATCACCATTGTCGGCAGGCCCAATGTGGGCAAATCCACGCTGATGAATGCGCTGGTGGGGGAGAAGGTGGCCATCGTGTCCAACCGCCCTCAAACGACCCGCAACCGCATTATGGGCGTGATGACCCGTCCCGAATGCCAGATGGTCTTCCTGGACACCCCTGGCATCCATAATCCCCGCACCCGCCTGGGCGAGTACATGATGCACTCCGTGAAGGAGGCCATGGACGGCATGGATGGCATTCTGGTGCTGGTGGATGCCACTCAGGTGGGAGAACACGACCGTCAAATTGTCACCGACATGGCCGCCAAAAAGGTGGCGAAGATTCTGGCGCTGAACAAGATCGATCTGCTGCCCCGGGAAAAACTGCTGGGGCTGATTGCCTCCTTTGCTGAGAGCGGCTACGACGCCATCATTCCCATCAGCGCCAGGAGCGGTGACGGTCTGGAAGAACTCACCGCTGCCCTCATCAAGGGCCTGCCGGAAGGCCCCAAGTATTTCCCCGACGACATGATGACCGACCAGCCCGAGCGTCTGATCTGCGCTGAAATGATCCGGGAAAAGGCGCTTTTGCACCTCCGTGACGAAGTGCCCCACGGCATTGGCGTGGAAATGATGGCCATGACCAAGGAAAGCGACAATTTCATGGAGATTCACGCCACCATTTACTGCGAGCGGGACGCCCACAAGGGCATCATCATCGGCAAGCGGGGCGCCATGCTCCAGCAGATTGGCACGGAAGCCCGTGCGGACATCGAAAAGCTGTTGGGCCTGCACGTCAACCTGAAACTGTGGGTAAAGGTGCGGCCTGACTGGCGCAATCGCCTCAGCGACCTGCGCACCCTGGGCTACGACGAAAAGTAAGCATCATTCGCACACAAAAAAGGCTGATTCCAATTCGGAATCAGCCTTTTGATTTTCAGTTTCAGCAGCCCATGGCGGCGCCGATGAAGCCCACGAACAGGGGATGAGCCTTGTTGGGGCGGGAGATGAATTCGGGGTGATAGATCACGCCGATGTAGAAGGGATGCTCCGGCACTTCGAAGGCTTCGGGGTAGTTGCCTTCCACGCTCATGCCGGTGAAGCATACGCCCTTCTGGCGCAGCGGCTCCACGAAATCAGCGTCGATTTCATAGCGGTTGGAGTGACGCTCGTGGATGGTGTTGGAGCCGTACAGGGTGGCAATCTGACCATCGGCGAGGCTGATGTCATATCCGCCGTTGCGGGCTTCCCTGCGGCCATCGGGCATCACGCCGCGGCCTTCGGGCACATTGGCCACAGCGGGGGAGCAGGCGAAGTCCACCTCGGTGGAGTTGGCGCCGGTGGCGCCCAGCAGGGAGCGCACGGCTTCCACAGTGGCCAGCTGCATACCGTAGCCGATCATCAGGCAGGGCACGTTGGAGGTGCGGGCATAGCGGGCTGCGGCGATGATGCCTTCCGCACTGCGGCTGCCGTAGCCGCCAGGCATGATGATGCCCTGATAGCCAGCCAGTTTTTCAGCGGCATTTTCCACGGTGATGTCAGCGGAATCAATCCAGGTGAGCTTCACAGCCACCTGATGGGCAATGCCGGCGTGGGTGAGGGCTTCCGCCACGGAGAGATAAGCATCGTGGAGGGCCACATACTTGCCCACCAGAGCGATGCGAACTTCGCCCTTGGGGTTGGTGAAGCGGGTGACGGTCTCCTGCCAGTCGGTCAGGTCGGGCGTGCGGGGATCCAGATTCAGTTCGGCGCACACCACCTTCGCCAGGCCTTCCTCTTCCATCATCAGGGGCACGTCGTAGAGGGTGTTGGCGTCGGCGTTTTGCAGGACGTTGGTCGCCTTGACGTTGCAGA
Source organism: Clostridiales bacterium (assembly GCA_015056085.1). Taxonomy (GTDB): domain Bacteria; phylum Bacillota; class Clostridia; order Christensenellales; family Aristaeellaceae; genus UBA11524. The sequence continues at coordinate 242,346 of SVHA01000001.1, read as the reverse complement.
ACAGGGCGATCTTTTCCTTGGCGTCATTGGGGATGGACATTTCCGTGCGGCACACGATGACGTCGGGCTGAATGCCGATGGAGCGCAGGGAAATGACGGAATGCTGGGTGGGTTTGGTCTTGATTTCACCGGCTGCGGCGATATAGGGCAGCAGGGTGACGTGGATAAAGCAGGTGTCGAAGGAGTCCATTTCGCACTTCATCTGGCGGATGGCCTCCATAAAGGGAGCGGATTCCATGTCGCCCACGGTGCCGCCGATTTCGACAATATGCACATCAGCGCCGGAATTCTTTGCAGCTGCACGAATGCGATTCTTGATCTCGTTGGTCACATGGGGAATCACCTGCACGGTGCCGCCGCGGTATTCGCCCCGCAGCTCCCGCTCCATGATGGCCTTGTGAATCTTGCCGGTGGTCACGGAGGCTTCGCCCCGCAGATTTTCGTCGATGAAGCGCTCATAGTGACCCAGGTCCAGGTCAGCAGCAATGCCGTCATCGGTGATGAAGGCTTCGCCGTGCTGCAGGGGAGAGAGCAGGCCGGGATCCACATTGTAGTAGGGATCGCACTTCTGCATGGATACCTTGTAGCCGCGGGCCTTCAACAGACGCCCCAGGGAAGAAGCCGTAATGCCCTTGCCCAGGGAAGAAACAACGCCGCCAGTGACAAACACAAACTTGGTCGCCATCACCCAATCACTCCTTAACAATCAAACCGTAATCGGTTCAGACACAAACTACCACCATGTAATTTTAAGTTCCCTAAGGCTGTCTGTCAAGTGGTTTTTCGTGGAAATTCTGAATGTTTTTTGTTTATTCTTTCTTGATTTACCCTGTCAGGAGATTGCAATTATTGCCGTTTGCGTTTATAATACATAGGTATGCAATGATGCATACGGCAAAACTTGATGAAACCGCCGGAAACACCCCTTCGGCGGAGATGGAATAGGAGCAAAGCGAATGAAACTTGGCGTCGTGGGTCTGCCCAATGTGGGCAAGAGCACCCTGTTCAATGCAATCACCAAGGCGGGCGCACAGGCCGCCAATTACCCCTTCTGCACCATTGAGCCCAACACCGGCATGGTGCTGGTGCCTGACAGCCGCCTGGATGTGCTGGCTGATATGTATCACCCCAAGAAGGTGACCCCCACCACCATCGAGTTTGTGGACATCGCCGGTCTTGTGAAGGGCGCCTCCCACGGTGAAGGCCTGGGTAACAAGTTCCTCAGCCACATCCGTGAGGTGGACGCCATCGTTCATGTGGTGCGCTGTTTTGAGGACGAGAACATCATCCACGTGGATGGCTCCATCGACCCCGCCCGGGACATCGAGACCATCAACCTGGAACTGATTTTCGCTGACATGGAAACGGTGCAGCGCCGCAAGGACAAAGCCCTCAAAAATTTCCGCGGCGGCGACAAGAAGGCCGGCGTCGAAGTCGATCTGTCCGACCGCCTGTATGCCCATCTGGAAGCCGGCAAGCCCGCCCGCACCTGCGAGATGGACGAAGACGAGCGTGCCATCGTGGACAGCTGGTTTCTGCTGACCACCAAGCCTGTCATCTATGCGGCCAACATCGCCGAAGACGATCTCGGCTCAGATCCTGCGGATATCCCCGGCATTGCCAAGGTGCAGGCAATCGCTGAGAGTGAAAACGCCGAGGTGCTGGTGATCTCCGCTGCCATCGAGGAAGAAATCGCCCAGATGGACCCGGAAGAGAAGGCGGAATTCATTGAGGAACTGGGCATTGGCCAGTCCGGTCTGGACAGACTGATTACTGCCTGCTATCGTCTGCTGGGCCTGATTTCCTTCCTGACTGCGGGCGAAGACGAATGCCGTGCCTGGACCATCGTCAACGGCACCAAGGCCCCGCAAGCCGCCGGCAAGATTCACACGGACTTCGAGAAGGGCTTCATCCGTGCGGAAATTGTGCCCTTTGACACGCTGGTGGAACTGGGCTCCATGGCTGCCTGCAAGGAAAAGGGCCTGGTGCGCTCCGAAGGCAAGGAATATGTGATGAAGGACGGCGACATTACGCTGTTCCGCTTCAATGTCTGATCATCCGGGCTTATCCGGAGAGAAGAGAGGTTCTGAAATATGAGTCGGCTGACATATTTCTTCAAGCGTCTTGTGAAGATGGACTGGAAGGCCATGTGGAAAACCACGGCGCTGCTTAAGGAGCGCTCCGGCAAGAGCCGCCTGTGGCTGCTTGCTGATATGCTTCGTTGCGCCATCAAGTATAACGCTGGCTATATCGATTACAAGATTGCCCAGATGTATCGACTGAATGACGCCCAGCGCCGTACGGTCATCACGAGGGGCATTTCCAACAGCATCGTCCGCCGGATGAACGACAAGGCCTACTGGCACTTCTTTGACGACAAGACCCAGTTCAACGAACTGTTCCGTCAGTGGATTCCCCGCAAGTGGCTGCTGATCAATGAAAGCACCAAGGCGTCTGATCTGACGGACATGATGACGCTGCCCCAGCTGATTGGTAAGCCTCTGGAAGGCTCCAGCGGGCAGGGTATTGAGCGCTTCACGCCCGATGACTGGGCTGAGGGCGAGGAAGCATTCCTGCAGCTGCTGAAAGACAAGGGGATCGGCATTCTGGAAGAGATGGTGGTGCAGCATCCCACCATGGCGTCCCTGTGCGCTTCCTCTGTTAACACCTGCCGCATTGCCACGCTCTTGGGCGACAAACAGCAGGGCATCGTCTACGGCTTCCTGCGCATCGGCAACGGCAAAGTGGTGGACAACGTGGACTGCGGCGGCATGGCGGCCCGCATTGACCTGGAAAGCGGCAAGCTTCTCACCGTGGGCGCTGACAAGCAGGGCAACACCTTCACCCATCATCCCATCACCGGCACGCCCATCATCGGCTTCACCATCCCGTATTGGGAGGAAGCCAAGCAGATGTGCCTGGAAGCGGCGCAAAAGGTGCCTCAGATGCGCTTTGTGGCCTGGGACGTGGCCATCACCCCTGACGGCCCCACCTTCATTGAAGGCAACAGCTTCCCCAGCCACGCCGTACCCCAGTTCGCCGCCCATTATCCCGACGGCATCGGTATTCTTCCGGAATTCCGCAAGTTTATGGACGTCTGAATCCGGAAAACGGTGTGCAATCAGCGGAAAATGCCATGATTTCCTGCAAAAATGCGGAAATTTTCGTGATTTTCCTCTTGCAATCCCTGCTGGATTTATGATATAATACCCGGTGTGACATACGGGCGGTCCGCTGCCTGGAATTCTGGCCTCATGCAGAACCAGGTACGAACGTCTATGAAGGAAGGAGGAACTATCATGAGCGAAATTATCCGTTCTATCGAAGCGAAGCAGCTGCGCACTGACATTCCCGCCATCGCTGTGGGCGATACCGTCCGCGTGTGGGTGAAGGTTGTGGAAGGCAACCGTGAGCGTCTGCAGGCTTTTGAAGGCACCGTTATCGCCAAGCGCAACGGCGGCATCCGTGAGACTTTCACTGTGCGCCGCGTGTCCTACGGCATCGGTGTTGAGCGCGTGTTCCCGGTGCATTCTCCCCGCGTTGGCCGCGTGGAAGTGATCCGTCACGGCAAGGTCCGTCGCGCCAAGCTGTACTACCTGCGTTCTCTGCAGGGCAAGGCTGCCAAGATCAAGGAAGTCAAGCGCGTCTAATCGCACTTTTCCTTGCATCATGCAAACACTGCAAAAAGAAGGGAAGGCTCCGGCCTTCTCTTTTTTTGTGCTTTCACCGGGGCATATTCTGATGGAAGATCCCATAATCATGTGACAAGCATCCGCACATGAGGAGGGACATCCATGGAAAAGGAAGCGGCTTTCAATCTTTACAAGGATATAGCTGAGCGCACGGATGGCGATGTGTACATCGGCGTGGTAGGCCCTGTGCGCACGGGAAAGAGTACCTTTATCGCCAGGTTTATGGAGCAGCTTGTGCTGCCCAGAATCCCGCAAAGTATCAAGAAGGACCGCCTGACGGACGAATTGCCCCAGTCCGCCTCCGGCAAGACCATCATGACCACCCAGCCCAAGTTTGTGCCGTCCGAGGCGGTGCCCGTGTCCTTGCAGGAGAACACCCAGGTGCGTATCCGGCTGGTGGACAGCGTGGGGTATCTCGTGCCCGGCGCACAGGGGGCGACGGACGGCGGTCAGGAGCGGCTGGTGCACACCCCCTGGACGGAGGAGGACATTCCCTTTGAGCAGGCGGCAGAAATCGGCACCCGGAAGGTGATGACCGACCATGCCACCATCGGCGTGGTGGTGACCACCGACGGCAGCATTGCTGATTTGCCCCGCAGCGCCTATGTGGACGCAGAGCATCGCGTTGTCGACGAACTGCGGTCTCTGGGCAAGCCCTTTGTGGTGCTGCTGAATTCCGCATCGCCCAGAAGCGCCGATACCCTCACTTTGCGGGATCAGATGGAGGACGAATACCAGGTGCCCGTCATGCTGGTCAATGCCAAAGAAATGCAGGTGAGGGACATTCAGCGGGTGCTGGAATCGCTGCTGATGGAATTCCCCCTGAGGGAAGCGCACCTGTCCGTGCCCGACTGGCTTTCGGCGCTGGATACCAATCATTGGCTGGTGGCGCATATCCTGAAGGGCGTTAGGGAGGCTGGCAACCAGTCCCGGCGCATGAGAGAGAATGATGTGTTCACCGAGGTGTTCGCTGACTCTGAATATGCGCAAGATGTGCAGCTGGACGCCGCCAACCCCGGTGAAGGCCGACTGGACTTTACCTTGCCGCTGATGCCTGGGCTGTTCAACAGGATTCTTAGCGAACAGTGCGGCGCTGACATCAAAGGCGACGCTCATCTGCTGGCGCTGATGAAGGAACTGGTCTCCGCCAAGAAGGAATACGACCATGTGGCCCAGGCATTGAATGACGTACGGGCCAGCGGGTATGGGCTGGTCACGCCTGCCATGTCGGAAATGACGCTGGAAGAACCGCAAATCGTCCGGCAGGGGAGTCAGTTCGGCGTGAAACTGAAAGCCCATGCGCCGTCGCTGCACCTCATCCGGGTGGACATCGAAACGGAAGTCACCCCGGTGGTGGGCACGGAGAAGCAATCCGAGGAACTGGTGAAGTATCTGATGTCGGAATTCGAGAGCGATCCCCAGCAGATCTGGCAGACGAACTTCTTCGGCAAGAGCCTGCATGATATGGTGCGTGAGGGCCTGAGCAATAAACTGCTTCGTATGCCGGAGGATGCAAGGGAGAAAATGCAGGGGACGCTGACCAAAATCATCAACGATGGCGATGGCGGCATGATCTGCATTCTGCTGTAAGAAGAATTTCATGATTTCAGTGGAATCGATTGACAATTTTGCCGCTTCGGGGTAAAATAAGTTGTAATACGCCACACCTTGGCGAATCACGTAAACTCATACAGAAATGTACGAAATAACAAGAGAAACGAAGGGATCATCATGCTTAAACACACCATGACCATCGCCGGTCTGCAGCGTGACCTGCCGATCTGCCCCGTGAACGAAAACCTGTCCATCGGCGCTTTCGTCATCTTTGGCGACTGCGAACTGACCAGCGCCTGCGCTGCTGAACTGCTCAAACTGGCCCCGGAATACGACTACCTCATCACCGCTGAATCCAAGGGCATCCCGCTGGCCTTTGAAATGGCCCGCCAGCATGGCGACGCCAAGTGGATGCTGGCCCGCAAGGGTCCCAAGCTGTATATGCAGAACCTCTTCAGCGTGGAAGTGAAGTCCATTACCACCGCCGCCGTGCAGAAATTGTATCTGGACGGCAACGACGCCGAAGCCATGAAGGGCAAGCGCATCCTCATCGTGGATGACGTCATCTCCACCGGCGAATCCCTGCGTGCGCTGGAAGAACTGGTGCTGAAGGCCGGCGGCGAAATCTGCGGCCGCATGGCTATTCTGGCCGAAGGCGACGCCCAGGAGCGCACCGACCTGATCTATCTGGAAAAACTGCCCCTGTTCAACTCCAAGGGCGAAATCATCGGCTGATTGCACTATAGCAACATTAAGGCAAGTCTTCGGGCTTGCCTTTTTTGTGTGGAAATGACTTGATTTGACAGCATCCATTCGCAATATCGGTTCACCCTATGAATAAAGGGGGCGGTCAGATGGGTGAGAACAATCAGATGCGTACGGATCTGGCGTTGGAATCAACGGCAAACCGGGCGGAAAAACTGGCGGGGCTGGTGGTGGATACCCGCCAAGAAGGCGGCGCAGAGGTGACGTGGGTACACGTGCTCAGCCCGGAAGCACAGCGGCGACTGGGAAAGCCCCAGGGGCGCTACTGGACGCTGTCCCATCCCCATTTGCCGCTGATGACGCCCAAGGAGCGCATGGACATCGCTGGGCAGATCGCCCAGGTGCTGCGGATTCTGCTGCCGCCCGAGGGGGATGTGCTGGTGCTGGGGCTGGGCAACCGCCGCATGACAGCGGATGCCCTGGGGGACAAGGTGGTCAGCGGCATGATGGTCACAAGGCACCTGCAGCAGGAGAATTTGCGGGGCGTGTGCGCCGTGTCACCCGGCGTGCTGGGGGTGACGGGCATCGAAACCGCCGAAGCGGCACTGGGTCTTGCAGAGAAAATCCATCCCGCTGCGGTGATTGTGGTGGATTCTCTTGCGGCCATGGCTACAAGCCGCATCTGCACCACCGTACAGGTGACGGACACAGGCATCCATCCCGGCAGCGGCGTGGGGAATCACCGAAAGGCCATCACGGCGGAAACCATGCACATCCCCGTGATCGCCATCGGTATCCCCTTGGTGGTGTACGCCAACACCATCGTCCGGGACGCTCTCACCCGCATGATTGCCAGTGAAAACGCCGATCAGGCGGAAGACATGGCTGATGCGCTGTGTCGCTCCCTGTCAGACGATCTGGTGGTGACGCCCAGAGGCATTGACGAGCTGGTGCAGGGGTTGGCGGATATGCTGGCGTTGGCCATCAACAGCGCATTACAGCCCACGTTGACCATGGAGGACATCGCTGCCTGCCTGCATTGAGATTCTACCGCCGCTATGCTGTGAATACAATACAGCATGGAAGGGGGCGGCTTCATGGGCAGGAGGAGAAACATCGTTGCGGCGCTGCTGATGGTACTATGCCTTGCTTGGAGCGCCTTCAACAGCACCACCTGCCTCCTCACCCTGACCCGCCAAAATGCTGACGATCAGGAAGCCGTGGCAGTGTTTTCTTCGGTTGAATCCACCTTCGACCCGAAAGAAACGCCGCCCTTGGTGGAATCAGCAGAAACCTTCCGGGTAGAGGTCATCACCCACGAAGCAGCGTTGGAAAGCAAGTCTCCTTACAGGATTCTGATTTATCATACCCACACCTGGGAAGCCTATGAACAGGTCCCCGATGCGCCCTATGTGGAGACGGAAAAGTGGCGCAGCAAGGATGAAACTGTCAATATGGTTGCCGTGGGAAAGGCGCTGGCCAGCACACTTTCGGCCCTTGGCTGCAACGTTGTGCATGATACCACCGCCTTTGAGCCGCCTGATTTGTCAGACGCTTATGATCGCTCGCTGACGATGCTGACGTCCCGGAAGAATTCCGGCGAAACATACGACCTGTATCTGGACGTCCACCGGGACGGCATTGCTTCCACTTCCACCATCAAGCGCACCGTGACCATTGGCGGGGAAAAGGTGGCCCGCTTTATGGTGCTGGTGGGCAAGGGCACCTATTACAACGAAAAGCCAGACTGGGAGACGAATTTTCAGCTGGCAGAGATGGTCACGGATGCGCTGAATCAGCAGTGCGACTCCCTGTGCCGGGATGTGAAGGTGAAAACGGGGAGGTATAATCAGCATATCGGACCCTTGTGCCTGCTTCTGGAATGTGGCACCAATGAAAACACACTGGAAGAGGTGCTGCGGGGGATTCCCTATCTGGCGGATGCGCTGGTGGAGGCGTTGGATAAAGCCCTTCAGAACAATTGAAGGCCGTGTATCAAAGCGATACACGGCCTGTTTGCTTGTGCGAGGTTTACACCGGCTTGCAGCACATGGGAAGTTCCGCCAGGGCTTCCTTCAGGGCAGGGGAGGCGACGTGGACGCCGGGGAGCATCCACATGGCCACGGCCCAGTCGATGGCGGAGGGGAGGCCGCCGTCCATCACGGTGGCTGCGCTGGAAATGAAAGTGCACATTTCCTTGTAGGACTTGCCGGAAAGAGGCGGCAGCTTGGACAGAATGTTGCTCAGGGCCTGATCGATCTCTACGGCCTTGACGGCGTCAGGCTGAATCAGCGCCTTGAGAGAAGCATCACTCACTGGTGTGCCGCTTTGGTTGGACATGGGCACGAAGGCGTTGGCGGGTTGCAGGTTCAGCGGATACACCGGCCATGCGTCCACCTTGCGGTGATCCAGCATGGGCTGGAGCAGCACCACTTTCAGGCCCTCCCGGGCAGGCACGCCGCCCATGGTGGTCAGCAACAGGGAAGGCGTGGTGTCCGGCGGCTGCAGGGCCAGCAGCGGCTGCTGCATGGTGTCCGTCTGCAGGGCAAAGCTGCTTTGCCAGCCCATGTGCCGGATCATATTGCCCATCAGCGTGGAAGCGGCGGGGGTGCTGGCGCCCTTAAAAGCAAACTTGGGGCAGATGGCCAAAAGCAGCAGCAGGGCAATGGCAGCATTACGTGAATATGCGGGCTGACGGCTGGCTTCCATGGCCTTGTTCAGCCGGGCAATGAGTTCATCCAGGGTGAGTTTTTCGCCGGGTACGGGCGTCAGCCGCAGGGGTACACCGTGAACAGGCGTGACCAGCGCTGCATCGGCCATGGCCTTGGCGATGGCTGCGGGCACAGCGTCATGTGAGAGGGCATCCACCAGACGGAGCATTTCGTCCCGCTGCTGGCTGAACACAAGCACCTGACTCTTGAGGTCGGCGATCTGCTTGTCCAGCGTTTCCTTGGTGGCCGTCAGGGTGGCGATTTCCTCCCGAAGCTGCCTGGCGACCTGCTGGGCGGCTTCTTTGCGGAAGGATTCATAATCCGCCTTGGCCTGATCCAGCTGCACCAGCGCCTGCAGGCGCTCGGCTTCCAGATCCACCAGCCGCTGGCGAAGCTGACGCTGCAGGGGTGTAACTTCAGCAGAAGGGGAGGCCGGGTCGACAAAGGAGCGCATTCCGTCCAGACTCAGCAGGAACTGCACCAACTGGGAGCGGGAATCCCGCATCAGCCAAGCCTGCTTCAGGGCGGTCATGGCGTTCTCGATGGGATTTTCCACGGTGGACAGTTTGGCATTGGGGGCCAGAGGCGCCGCCGGAGGATCATTTTTGACCACACGCCATTGAGCCGATACAAATTCCTGCGTCTTGTTCTTGGGCTGGGGTGTGGCTGTGGGCATCTGGGCGGGCACAAGGGGCGTGCCGGAGAGGATGGGCGGCGTTTCCACCACTTCATCTTCCAGAGAGGAAGGCGCATCGTGGAGCAGATTCGCCGTGCTGGAAAGGGGAGATTGACCGATCTGCTGCAGGGTCTGCTCAAAGTCCAGTTTCTTGTCCAGAATGTTCAGCGTGGTGCCGATGGGCAGGGATTCTTCTTCCTTTTTAGGCTCCTCTGCCTTGGGCTGCTCTTCCACAGCGGGCTTGGGGGCTTCCACGGCAGGAGCAGCCTTGACCGGGGTTTCTTCTACCTTGCCAGGCTTTTCAGGAGCCTTGATCACAGGCGCCTCGGCGGGCTTGACTTCGGCAACGGGAGCCTTGAGCCAGGCAGATTCCGGTGTGGGCAGACACAGGAAGGTGCGGCTGATGCAATCGGGGCAGGAAACGTCATAGGTTTTGCCGTAGATTTCAGCAGCTGCGGGGACATCAGATGTTTCAGCGGTGACAGGGCCATACAGCGTTTCGTCATCCTGAATATAGCACACAGGCGTAATGGCGCTCTGACGGAGGGCGGCATAATCAGCCACCTGCCCCTTGAGCACCTGGAAGAACGTATGGTCCGGCAAGGCTTGCACGGCGTCTGAATAGAGAATAAACTGATTGGTTTCTCCCCGCTCCGGGCGATAATTCTTATTGGTGCGGATTTTGTTGGCATCCTGGGGGATGCCCAGCAGATTCACGATGCAATAAGATCCAAGGGAACGCATTCTGTCCTTGAAAGTATGTTGTTCGTTCCTGTCGGGCACGATGCGCAGGCAGGCGTTATCCGGCCAGTTGGCAGCAGCTTCCTCCTGCACATCACCATGGATGGTCAGGAGAGGACGAACACGGAAATAAGCCCGCTGGATGTTGTCTTCCTCAATGAAAGAGAGGATTAGGTCCCGGTCGCAGTTCATGGCAAATCCTCCATAATGAAGTTAACGACGGGAAATAAATAACTTCCCTCGATTTGTAAAAATTGTACCATTTTATACCGAAACAGTCAAGTGCCAAATCGTTCTTCTTTCGTATTTTATGAATGATTTGTAACGAAAATCGCCATCATAAGGGTTGAAATCGCCCTATAACGATGAAATTGGGTTACGGGGAGGTCATTATGTCGCTTTCCATGGTGATTCTTACGGCGCTTGCCGTATTGATTTTTTTCGGCGTCCTGCAGCGGGTATTGGACCGAATGTATCTCACAGACAGGCAGGCGCTGCTGATCACTTTTTTGATGTTTGTCGGCACGCTTTTGCCGGATGTGTCTCTGGGGCCGGTCTTAGTGAATCTTGGCGGAGCGGTGATTCCGGTGGGGGTGTGCATCTATCTGCTGATTCGCTGCGATGAAGGCCGGGAACGCATTCGTGCGCTGCTGGGCAGCGTGTTGACAGGCGCAGCCATTTTCGGCATTACCAAACTCTTGCCACCAGAGGCAGAGGAACTGCCCGTTGATCCCATGCTGCTCTACGGCCTTGCGGGCGGCGTCATTGCCTGGGTGATAGGCCGCAGCCGCCGGGGAGCGTTCATCTGCGGCGTGCTTGGCATGATTCTGGCGGACGTTGCCACAGGCGTCATGGTGCGGATGCAGGGGGCATCCCAGCAACTGGTGCTGGGCGGCGCCGGTGTGGCGGACGCTGTGGTGCTTTCCGGCGTGTTTGGCGTCATTGTGGCGGAAATCGTGGGGGAAATCACCGAAAGAATCGTCCGCAGGAAGAAAAGGAGGGAAACGCCGTGAAAATCCGCATTGCATTGCTTACGCTGCTGATGATGCTTTTCTGCAGCGCTGCCCAAGCCGAAGAAAACTTCTGGAGCCTCATCACAAAGGAAGGCACAGTCCTGACGCAGATTGCCTACGAGCCGGACAAAGGCGACGAGTATATTTCCGGGGACAATGTGCTCTATCGGGTGGTGGAGATTTCAGGCGACAAGGCCATTGTGGAGAAGGCAGGAGACGTCACATTGCCGGATGTTTCCTGGCTGGACGGTCAGGAAGTCGTGCCGGTGTCTGTGATGGACGGCGAGCGGCTGATCTGCCTGTACTGCACCCATTCCGATGAAAGTTACGAGCCCTCCGATGGCACATATTCCAATGACAAGCGGGGCAGCATCTATGAAATTGCCCATGAACTGGCTGATGCATTGGAAGAGGACGGCGTCACCGTTCATGTGTCGGACAGCCTGCATCACCCCCACGACGCCGGAGCGTACAGGCGTTCCCGGCAGACGGCTGTGGCGCTGCTCAAACAGGGAATGCCCGACGCTTTGCTGGACATCCACCGGGATGGTATTCCCAACCCGGATGAATACGCAGCAACCATTGGCGGCAAGCCCTGCAGCAAAATCCGCCTGTTGGTGGGTCGGGGCAATCAGAACATGGCTGTCAACAAGGAGATGGCTCTGACCATCAAGGCGGTGGCTGATCATGTGTATCCGGGGCTCATCAAGGACATCTACATGGGCAAGGGAGCGTTCAATCAGGATTTGTCTCCCAACAGCCTGTTGCTGGAATGCGGCACCTACACCCTCAAAAAGGAGCGTGTGATGGCCTCTATGCCGCTGATGGCCAATGTGCTCAGGCGGGCGCTGTACGGCGGCGTGACAGGCTCTGCGGGCGCCAGCGACGTCAAAGGCAATGCCAGTGATGAATCCGGCGGCGTGACCCAGGGCGATCCTGATCCCGTGCCTGTTTCGGAGGACGGAAAGGGAAGCGGCTCCGGGATGATCTGGCTGCTGATTGTGGTGCTGGGCGGCGGACTTTTGTTGTGCATCCTGTCCAGCGGGTCTCTGAAGGGCGGCATGAAAAAAGCCAGCCGCAACCTTCGGGAAGCGACCGGCGGATTGGTTGGAAAGAAGCCGGAGGAAGGGGAGGATCCCCAGCACAGCGGCGGGAAGTGATTCGTCAGGCAGAGGCTTTCCTGCGGGATTTCGCCCTGCTGCGGAGGACGACCAGAATCATCATCAGCACCGTACCCACATAGGGGAAGATGGACGTCAGCGCCGAAGAAATGCCGTAATCCTGCAGCTGCATACCCAGGGCGTCAATGAAGCCGAACAGCAGCGCCGCCAGGAATACCATCGGGGGATTCGACCGGCCGAAGATGACGCACGCCACGGCAATGAAGCCACGGGAGTTGGTCATGTTTTCCGAGAAGGTCGAAAGATACCCCAGGGACAGATGGGCGCCCGCCAGTGCTGCCAGCATACCGCACATGAGGGAAGCGATGAACTGCATGCCCTCCGGGCTCTTGCCCACCGAGCGCAGGGACTTGGGGTGTTCTCCGGCAGCACGAAGAGCAAATCCAAAGGGCGTGCGGTAAATCAGCACCCAGCAGAGGATCACCAGCACCCAGGACACATACACCAGCAGGGTGTGATTGTTCAGCAGCTGCCCCAGCACAGGCACGTTGTCCAGGAAGGGGGCACTAAGCTGCGGAATGGTGGAAACGTCGCCGCCAGGGGCGTGGAAGGTGCCGCTTTGTCCGGTGATGGCCCGGAGCAGGAAGGTGGTCACGCCGCCGGCGAAAATATTCAGCGCCACGCCGATGATGAATTCGTCGCTGCGGAGTTTGATGACAAACACGCCGTAGAGAAGGCCCAGAAGCAAGCCAAAGCCCAGGGCAAAGGCAAGGCCCATCAGCCAGGAGCCGCCCACCCAGCTGCCCATCACAGCGCTGAAGGCGCCGATGAGCATCATGCCGTCTACGCCGATGTTCATCATGCCCACATGATTGGTCATCAGGCAGCCAAGGGCTGCCAGAATGACAGGCGTTGCCGTGCGGAGGGTATTTTGCAAAATGAAGATTACATCCATGCTCAACCCTCCTTCCTGAGCGTCAGGGCGACTTTTTTCTTTGCCCGCCAGGAACGGAAGGCCTGCAGGATGCCGTTTTCAGCCGCCATGAAGAAGATGATGATGGACTGGATGATGATAATGAGGGACGAGGGAATCCCGGCGGAGGATTCCATGGTCAGGCCGCCGATTTTCATGGCGGCGAAGAAGATGCTCATCATCACGATGCCGATGGGATTGTACCGCATGATCATGGCCACCAGCATACCGTCATAGTAGAATTCCTGGCTGACGGTGGTGATGAACCGCTTGTGCAGGCCAAAGATTTCAAACATACCCACCAGGCCGCAGATGGCGCCGGAAATCACCATGCTCAAGATTGCCAACCGATCGGACTTGATGCCGGAATACCGGGCGAAGCGACCGTTCTGGCCGGTGAGTTTCATGTCGAAACCGGCGGTGGTCTTGCGCATCAGATACCACACAAACAGGGCGATGATGGCTGTGAGGAAGATGGACTGGGTCAGGCTGGAGGAACGGATGAGCTTGTCGAACATGAAGGCCGGATCCACCTTGTCCGTGCCGGCATTCACGCCCCTGTCCATGGTCTTGAGGGGGCCGTTTGCAAGATAGGAGCAGAAGTAAATCGCCGCACTGTTGAGCAAAATGGTGGTGACGACTTCATCCACCTTCAGTTTGACCTTCAGCACGCCGGGAACAAAGGCGTACAGGCCACCGGCCAGCATGGCAGCCAACAGGCACAGAGGAACGCCGATGATAGGGGAAACGCCTGTCAGCTTTGCGCCCACAATGGCGGAGGCCATGGCGCCCAGATACAGCTGGCCTTCGCCGCCCACGTTGAAGATGCCCGCTTGCGCTGCCACCGCTGTAGCCAGACCTGTCAGGCACAGCGTGCCCGCCTTGGCGAAGGTGTCGCCCACCAGCCGGGGCTTGCCGAAAGCACCCTGAATCATCAGGGAGTAGCCTTCGATGGGGTCGTGACCGCTCAGTGCCATGATGACGCCGCCCAGCACCAGCGCCAGCACAACGGACACGGACAGGGCAATCAGGTATTCAGCAAGTTTGCGTCCCTTCATGCCTCTGCCTCCTTCTGTGCGCCGGTCATGTAGTAACTGATGTCCGACTTGGTGATGTTTTCCGGCTGGAATTCGCCGGTGATTTTGCCCTCGTAGATGGTCATGATGCGGTCAGACAGGCGGAACAGTTCATCCAGATCGGCGCTGACCAGCAGGATGGCGCAACCGGCGTTGCGCTTTTCCATGATGAGGCGATGGATGGATTCCATGGCGCCGATGTCCACGCCACGGGTGGGCTGGGAGATGATCAGCACGGGCGTCTCAAAGGAGAATTCCCGGGCGATGACCACCTTCTGCATATTGCCGCCGGAAAGGGAACCGGCGGGCACATCCACGCCGGCGCCCCGGATGTCGTATTTGTCAAAGAGTTCCTTCGCCCATTTACGGATAGGCTTGCGCTTCATGTGGACGCCCAGGAAGGAGAAATCTTTCTGGCGGTGCTTGCCGACGATGAGGTTGTCAGTGACGTCAGCAGGGGAGGATACGCCGGTGGAGAGCCGGTCTTCCGGGACGTGAGCCACGCCCAGGGAGCGCACCTGACCGGGCGTCATCCCGGCGATGGACTTGCCGCCAATGGTCACCTGACCGCCGGTGATGTCCCGCATCCCGGTGATGGCCTCCACCAGTTCGCTCTGACCGTTGCCTTCCACGCCGGCAATGCCCAGAATCTCGCCCTTGCGCACGGAAAACGTCACGCCACGGAGCGCTGGAAGCCCACGGTTATCCACGGCGCAAAGGTTTTCTGCGTGGATGGCGACCTCGGTCATTTCATGAGTGTCTGATTTGTCCAGCTGATCCAGCAGCACTTCCCGGCCCACCATCATGGAGGCCAGAATGCGCTCATTGACGTCTTTCGTGTTGCAGACGGACACCAGCTTGCCGGAGCGCATCACGCCCACCCGGTCGGAAATGGCCATCACTTCATAGAGCTTGTGAGTGATGATGATAATGGTCATCTGCTTTTCTTTGACGATGCGGCGGATGACAGAGAACAGTTCGTCCGTTTCCTGGGGGGTCAGGACGGCAGTGGGCTCGTCCAGAATCAGGATATCAGCGCCCCGGTGCAGGGTTTTCAGGATTTCCACACGCTGCTGCAGACCCACGCTCAGGTCCTGAATGCGGGCATGGGGGTCCACCTCCAGGCCGTATTCTTCGCTCAGGTCGGAAGCGATGCGATTCATTTTGTCAAAGTCGCTGAGGAAGCCGAATTTCTTCGGCTCGCACCCCAGGCAGATGTTCTGCGCCACGGTAAAGGAGGGCACCAGCATAAAGTGCTGATGCACCATGCCCACGCCCTGAGAAATGGCGTGTCCCGGCGAAAAATGGCGCACTTGCCCGCCCTTGATATACACTTCACCGGCAGAGGGCGTGTTCATGCCGTAGAGCAGATTCATCAGCGTGGACTTGCCGGCGCCGTTTTCCCCCACAAGGGCGAAAACTTCTCCCTTGTTGATATCAAGGGTCACGTCGTCGTTGGCCAATACGCCGGGGAACTGCATCGACACATGGCGGAAGGACACAATGCTCTGGTCAGACAAAACCATCGCCTCGCTTTACATCTCACATCTGGGGTATCATAAAGCGGGGCAGGGACGAATCCGCTGCCCCGCATGGGAGTTTGGAAAATATCAGTTCAGGGCAGTGGGTACGATGATTTCACCGGCAATGATCTTCTGCTTGAGATCTTCCACTTCCGCCTTGAGGTCGTCGGAAATCTGCTGGGGCATTTCATCGGTGCCGTAGCCCACATCCACATAGCCGGTGGCCATGTCGGCAGACCAGATCTGGCCGGGCTGGAACTTGCCTTCCATGTCGGCCACCACGTCGTAGATGGACTTATCCACGCGCTTGATCATGGAGCAGAGGATGACGTCGGGGTTGATGAACTTCTGGTCGGAGTCCACGCCGATGGCGTAGTTGTTGGTTTCGGCTGCCGCTTCGAACACGCCTTCCCCCGTCTTGCCGGCCACAGCGAACACGATGTCGCAGCCGCTGCCGTAGAGGCTCAGAGCCGCATCCTTGCCACGGGCGGGGTCTTCGTAAGTGTCGGTGTACTTCTTCATGACGGTGACTTCCGGGTTGGCATAGGCAGCGCCGGCCTCATAGCCCACGATGAAGTCATTGATGGTGGCAGCGTCTTCACCGCCGACCACGCCGATTTTGCCGGTCTTGGTCATTTTGGCAGCGATGTAGCCCACCAGGAAGGAGCCTTCGTTCTGCTTGTAGATGATGGACATGAGGTTGTCGCCCACGCCATCCAGGCCGTTGTCGATGAAGATGAACTTCGTCTCGGGATAATCCGCCACAACGCCTTCCAGGTAATCCCAGAACTGCCAGCCCACAGGCACGACAACGTCGTACTCCTCGGCGGCGTTGATCAGGCTGGATTCATACAGGGAGCCGTCCTCTTTGCATTCCACCACGGTGGTGCGGACGCCGAAATCAGCTTCCAGCGCCTGACGGCCAGCATTGGAGGAATCGTAGAAACCACGGTCACCCAGCGTGCCGGCGACGACAATCGCCACAGAAGGCACTTCTTCTGCCATTGCAGGAATCAATCCCAGGAACAGCGCACAAGCCAGAACCATTGCTAACAGCTTTTTCATAGGATGAACAACCTCCTTCATCTGCGCATGGCGCAGGATACTCGTATTATACAATTCTGTACCTTCCGGGAAAATTCCTGCAATTTTTTGATGAAAGGAGGAATTTACATATCTCTGCGGCGAAAAATTCTTTGAAACGACTTTTGTGTTCCTTTGTTGATGTAAACATTGTGAAAAACAGGCGGGGAGGTATGGCGGATGAAGGCTGAAAACCCGAAAATTCTCTTTGTGAACGGTTGCCCCAGAGGGGAGCAGTCCAGAACGCTGATGCTGGCACGGAAATTCCTTGATAAAGTGCGTGCCCTGCGCCCTGATGCAGAGATTGTTGAAGCCGACCTCAACACCCTGAATTTGCAGCCCATGGACGCCGCTGCTCTTGCGAAAAAGGATGTCTGGTGCGATGAGCAGGACTGGTCCCGCCCGGAACTACAGCAGGCACTGATGTTTCAGCAGGTGGATGCGGTGGTCATCGCTGCGCCGTACTGGGATTATTCCTTCCCGGCCATTGTCAAGGTGTGGGTGGAGAACATCTGGGTGCGAGATTTGACTTTCACCTACGAAGGGCCAGTATGCAAGGGCCTGTGCCGGGGCAAATGCGCCGTGTACATCACCACCTCCGGCAGTCCCATCGGGGAAAACGACTGGGGCACCGGGTATATCCGGGCAGTCATGCAGGCACTGGGCATCCCTGATTTTTACTTAGCCAGCGCACAAGGCCTTGATCTGGACGGCGCGGATGTTCTTGCTTTGCTGGATGCTACCGGCATCGAACTGGGTAAAATTGCCGCAGAAATTACTTCCGGCCTTTGATGTTCTTCCTGCTGACCATCAGCACCACACCGGATAACCCGCACCACACAAGGGAAAAGGGGAGACACACCTGCCCCTTGATGTTCATGGGCATCCTGCGATAATCCCACACCTGATGCTCCCTGTTCCAGATGTGGCCCACGGCGTACTCAATGGCGGTGATGCCTGCGCCGCCCATCATGGACTTGAACAACATACCGGGCTTGTCCAATTTCGACAGACGATGGAGCAGCATCATGGACAGCCCACCCGCCAGCGCCATGGAGGGGTGCGTCCTGCGCCGCCAGAGGATTTCCAGCATCGGGTAGCCTACTGCGCCCGTCAGAAAGGGTCGGATCATTCGGGTCAACTCCTTTTGAAACAGGGTGCGCCGGTCATCAACCAGTCATACATAGCAAAAAAAGACGGACAGTTGTCGCTGTCCGTCCTTTTGTTTTGGTTTTACTTGACGTCCACACCGCCGAACATACAGCTGCCGGTGATGTAAAGGGTGGGGGCATCCACATTCGCGGGATTTTTGTGAGAAATTCCGCCGAAAAGGCAGCTCGTGCTGACCTTCACATTGATATTGTCAGGAACGAAAATATCGATGCCGCCAAAGAGCACGGAAACGTCCACGACGGCGTCCTTTTCGATGATTGCGTTGCGCAGGTCGCAGTCCACGCCGCCGAAGAGGGCACGGAGTTTCGCACCTTCGAATGTCTGGCCGGAGAAGTCCAGTTCTGTACCGCAAAAGACGGCATTCCCGGACTGGGCGTTCTGGGAGTTGTGCCTGAAATTCTTCACGAATTCGGGCTCCTTCTTGCCGGTGACGCCGGTGAAGATCATCTTCACGCCCGCCAGGATGATGAAGGCAGGCAGCAGGATTTTCCAAAGAATGGAGAAATCAAACACATTCTGGCAGCAAAGCAGCAGAATGACGCCCACTATCAGGCCGCCCACATTGCCCCGGGGATCCTTTCCGGAGAAGAGACCCACAGCGCAGGGAACAATGATGAACAGCGTCCACCAGCCGTCGAAGAAAATGTTAATATCCATGACGCCCGTTGCGTTCAGGGCAAACACCACGCCTGCGGTAATGAGTACGATGCCCCATATGACACGATTAGTCTTTTTCATTTTTCTTCCCCTATCATCTGAGTGATCAGCTTTGACTGACCAAGTGTATTAGGTGATTTATTCCGTGATGAACTGCATCAGGTCCGCAAAAAGAGGATTGGTCTGATCCAGCACCAGCGTGGCGTCCTGGTCGATGGCCGTTTCCAGCGCCTGCAATGCCCGCCAGTAAGCGTAGAAGGCGGGATCGGCGGCGTAGGCATCGGCATAGATGCCGGCGGCTTCTGCGTCCGCTTCACCCCGGATGGTACCGGCCTCGCTGATGGCGGCAGCTTCGATCTGCCTTGCTTCCAGGTCAGCGGCGGCCACTGCTTTGTTGTATTCCTCGTTGCCTTCGGAACGCAGTTGCTGGGCGACCTTGGCTCGGTCGGCCTGCATCCGGGCGTAGGTGGAATCAATGTTGGCGGCGGGCAGGATGGTGCGGTGAATCTGGATGTCCTTGACTTCGATGCCACGGACGCACATATCCTCGTTGATGGCCCTGAGGCCCTCGTTCAGGGCATCGTTCAGAGCGTCCTTGTTGCTGATGAAATCAGCCGCCATCATGCGGTTGATGGCCTGGACAATCACCGGGTGGATGATGTTGTCCAGCTGGTTTTCCGCAGCGCCCATGCTGCCCAGTTTCAGGGAGAACAGGGCCGGGTCGGTGATGTGCCACTGGGCATAGGTGGTGATGTAATACTGCTTCTTTTCCAGGGTGTTGACCACTTCGGAGTTGGACACATAGGTGAACAGGCGCCCGGAATAGGTCTCCACCTTGTCAACGAAGGGCACCTTGAAGTGCAACCCGGAGCCATAGGTGATGGCCACATCGCCGGAAGCGGTGATTTCATCCTTGATTTGCTCGGCGTACTCGGTGTGGAAATCATTGCCGACGTTCAGAATCAGCCGCTTGATGACGCCGAAGCGGGACACGGAAGCCTGCTCGGATTCACCCACGATGAACATACTCTCGCTCAGGAGAATCAGCACGAAAATGGCAATGACAGCGGCGAGAATCAGTTTCCAGCCCTTTTTCTTCATGAAGGGTGTAAAGGTGTTGACATTCTGCTGGGGCTGCGGGGGCGTCTGGGAACCGCTATAGAAACTCTGGAACTGACTCACTGCTGATCACCTCCTGCCACGGCTGCGGAAGCCACGTCCGCAGGGATATCGGAAAGGTTGAGAAGCCGGGTGGTTTCGCCGTCCACGATGTAAAGCCTGCCGGAGGAAGACAGCACGTTTTCCAGCGTTTCAATCAGCAGGCGTGTGCGCATGATTTCCGGCGCAGACTTGTATTCCTCATAGATGGCGTTGAAAGCGGCAACATCCGCCTGGGCAGCAGCCACGGTCTCCGCCCGGTACGCTTCCGCTTCCGCCGTCATCAGATAGGCGTTGGAACGGGCGGTGGGCAGGACGTTGTTTTTGTAACGCTCTGCTTCGTCCAGACGCTTGGTCTTTTCGTTCATGGCGTTGTTGACATCCTCATAGGCGCTGGCTACATCAGAGGGCACGGTGATGTTCTGGATGCGGACGTTGTTGATTTTCACGCCCATGTCGTAGCTGTCGATGAGTTTCTGGAAATCAGGCAGCACTTCCTGCTCGATTTCTTCCTTGTTCAAAAGCGCATCATCAAGGGAGCGATTCTGAATGTTGCGGCGGATGACGGCTTCGAAGGCCAGCTGCAGGGTGCCTTCCGGGTCGTCCACGTCGAAGGTGTACTGCTCCACATCCCGGATAGTATATTGGTAGATTGCTTCCAGCGCCACGATGCTGTTGTCGTTGGTGAGCATCACGCCTTCGTCCGTTTCATCCATGTAGGTGGAAGGCCGCCCCATGCTGCCCTGAGATGTGGTGCGGAAACCATACTCACAGGTGTGAATCTGGGTGATGGACTCGCTGATGACCCGCTGCACGAAGGGAACGTGCCAGTACAGGCCGGGGCCGTTCTTGTCCGTCACCTTGCCGAAGGTCAGCACCAGTGCTTCTTCGCCCTGACCGACGCGGTAGAAGCCGCTCCAGGCGATCAGCGCCACCAGCACCACGACGGCGGCTGCGATGATCACGCCTTTCTTTGGCATTTTGAAGTTCATAAGACATACTCCTTTCCCGTCGCCCGGCGAAACACCGGGCAATTTCGACGAGTAAATCATAGCATAATTCCCGGAAAAAGGGAAGAGCACAGGGCTGAGAGATACATCTTTCTGCCTCAAATGTCGCAGGGGGTGATTCATCGGCATTTGTTTTTGATTAAAAGGCTTTTGGAGGCGAAAAAATCTCCCAAATGAGCGCTGCAAGGTTGAAATTACGCTGAAAAAATGGTACATTATAAGGTGCGGATATATGTCAGTCACCATCCGCCAAGTCACAGTCAAGTACAGGAGGTTTCCGCCTTGTATTCTCAGAAGATCGAAGCCCTGCTGGAAAAAGTCCAGAAGGCGCCCCGGTACACCGGCGGCGAGATGAATACCATCAT
The DNA here is from genome assembly GCA_015056085.1 of Clostridiales bacterium. Taxonomy (GTDB): domain Bacteria; phylum Bacillota; class Clostridia; order Christensenellales; family Aristaeellaceae; genus UBA11524. The sequence continues at coordinate 221,115 of SVHA01000001.1, read as the reverse complement.
CAAGCCCTGGGAGGAAGCCGATCTCCATTTTGCGTTCTGTTTTCCCGATACCTATGAGGTCGCCATGTCCCACCTGGGCATGAAGATTCTCTACGGCGCCATCAACCTGCAGCCCAGGCAACTTTGCGAGCGTGTGTGTATGCCCTGGGTAGACATGATGCCCCTGATGAAGGAAGAAAACATCCCGCTGTTCTCTCTGGAAAGCCGCCGCCCCCTGAAGGATTTCGACGTGGTGGGCTTTACGCTCCAGTATGAGATGAGCTACACCAACATCCTCGCCATGCTGGACATGGGCGGCATCCCGCTCACCCGTGCGGAGCGGAGCGATAAAGACCCCATCGTGGTGGCTGGCGGCCCCTGTGCCTTCAATCCAGAACCTCTGGCGGATTTCATCGATGCCTTTATGGTGGGCGACGGCGAGGAGCAGATCATTGAACTCAACCAGGTCATCAGCGACTGGAAGAAGTCCGGCGAAAGCAGGGACGCCCTTTATCGTGAATTGACCAGGGTGCAGGGCGTGTATGTGCCCGCCCTCTATGACGTCACCTACAACGAAGACGGCACCTTGGCCTCCATGAAGCCCAACTGTCCCGAAGCTCCCGAAAAGGTGCTCAAGGCCATTATCAAGGACCTGGATGAGGCCTATTATCCCACGGAGATTCCCGTGCCCTATACGGAAATCATTCATGACCGCATCATGCTGGAAATCATGCGCGGCTGCACCAGAGGATGCCGCTTCTGTCAGGCGGGTATGCTCTATCGCCCCGTCCGGGAGAGAAGTCTGGAGCATCTGGTGGAACTGGCTCAAAAACTGGAAAGCGCCACGGGCTACGAAGAAATCAGCCTGTCCAGCCTCTCCAGCGGCGATTATACCTGTCTGGCGGAACTGATTCGTGAACTACTTAAGCGCCTGAACGAAAAGCACGTTTCCATCAGCCTGCCGTCCCTGCGACTGGACAGCGTGCTGAAGGAATCCCTGGAAGCCACCCAGAAGGAGCGCAAGACCAGCCTGACCTTTGCGCCGGAAGCCGGCACCCAGCGCCTTCGTGACGTCATCAACAAGGGCGTGACGGAGGAAGACCTGATCGAGAAGGTGTCTGACGCTTTCCAGGGCGGCTGGAGCAGCGTGAAACTGTATTTCATGATGGGCTTGCCCACGGAAACCACCGAGGACCTTGACGGCATTGCCGATCTGGCCCGCAAGGTGGTGGACGCCTACTTCGCCGTGCCCAAGGGGCAGCGTGCCAAGGGCCTCAGGGTCACCTGCAGCGCTTCTGTGTTCGTGCCCAAGCCCTTCACGCCCTTCCAGTGGGAGCCGCAGGATACCCGTGACATGGTCCGGGAAAAGCAGCAGCACCTGCGTGAAGTGCTGAAAATCAAGGGCGTTAACTTCAACTATCACGAGTCCGACCTGTCCCTGATGGAAGCCTGCTTTGCCCGTGGCGATCGTCGTCTGGGCCAGGTGCTTCGCAAGGCATACGAAAAAGGCTGTATGCTGGATGGCTGGACGGAGCATTTCAAATACGACAAATGGCTGGAAGCCTTTGAAGAATCCGGCCTTGACCCCGCCTTCTACGCCTATCGACGCCGTGAAAAGGATGAACTTCTACCCTGGGATGTCATCGACTGCGGCGTGACCAAGGCCTTCCTGTGGCGGGAGAAGGAAAAGGCAGACCGGGCCGAAGTGACCAAAGATTGCCGCAAGGGCTGCAACGGCTGCGGTCTGCAGCGGTACAAGGGGGTGTGTAAGCTGTGCGAATGATGGCTGTGTTTGAAAAGGGCGAGCGCCTGCGGCACATCGGGCATCTGGACATTCAACGGGCCATGCAGCGGGCGCTGCGCCGCTCCGGGATGCCGGTCAAGTATTCTCAGGGCTTCAATCCCCACATTCTGGTGACCTTCGCTTCTGCGCTCTCTACCGGCGCCTGGGGCAAAAAGGAACTGATGGATGTCACCCTCCGGGAAGACGTGGCCCCTGAAACGTTCCTCCAGGCCATGAACGCCGCTCTGCCGCCGGATATGCAACTTTCCTTCTGCCGCACGCTGGAAGATCAGCATCCGGCGCTGATGGCCCAGGTGGCTGCGGCTGATTACACCATGACCCTGACGGATGATGATGCCGCCAGGAAGTGCGCTGAATCTGTCGAAGGCTTCCTTGCTCAGGAAACCATCATGGAAATGCGCAAGACAAAGTCCGGCCTGAAGGAATGCGACATCCGCCCGCTGATTCACCATTTGGCGGTGGAGGGCAATCAGATTCATGCCGTGCTGACGCTGCGGGAGACTACCTCCTGCAAGCCGGATATGCTGGTACGGGCACTGTGCCGCTTTGCCGGCTGCGAAGTGCCCCGCTTCCTCACCGTGCGCAACGGTCTGCTGGGTGAAAACGCCCAGGGTGAACTGACAGCGCTGGAAACGTTGTAATCGTGATGAACATGAGAGAAATCTACATTGCTGGACAACCCCGCCGGGAAATCGCCGTGGTGGAAGACGGCAAACTGGTGGAATATCTGACGGATGAAGCGTCTGCTTCCGCAGAAGGCGTCTATCTGGGCAAGGTGGAACGGGTCGTTCCCGGTATGAAGGCTGCCTTTGTGGACATCGGCCAGGAAAAAAACGGCTTTCTGCCTCTGGAAGAAAAGAATCTACACTCCGGCGAGAAACTTCAGGCCGGAATGCACGTTCTGGTGCAGGTGAAGCGGGAAGCGGCAGGGGAGAAGGGCGCGTTTCTCTCCCGGGATATTTCCCTTTGCGGCGAATACGTGCTGGTGATGCCCCTCAACCGGGCCGTGGGTGTCTCTGCCCGCATTACCGATGCAGAAGACCGGGAACGCCTGCGTTCCCTCGCTATGGAAGCCGCTGACGGCCGTTGCGGCGTGGTGATGCGCACCTCGTCCGTGGATGCGCCCGAAGAATCCATTCGCAGTGAAATCGACGAACTGCTCGCCGTGTGGGAGGAGATCGCTCGCAAAGCGCCGGTGGCTCATGCGCCCAGCATGGTGTATGCGCCCCGCAGCGTACTGGACGCCCTTCTTGATGATTATCGTCCCCGGGGCATTCACCGCATTCACACCGATGACCCGGAACTGGCCAAAACCCTTTCCTCCGTCTGCGAGACGGTGGTTTCCCCGCCAGATGTGATGGCGCTGATGGGCTGGGAAACCCAGCGGGATAAGGTGCTTGCTCGCCGTGTGTGGCTCAAATCCGGCGGAAACTTGGTGATCGATCCCTGCGAGGCGATGACGGTGATTGACGTCAACACCGCCAAATTCACCGGCAAGCGCCAGCTGGAAGAAACCATCATCAAGCTCAATCTGGAAGCTTGCGGTGAAATCGCCCGGCAGGTGCGCCTGCGTAACATCAGCGGCATCATCCTTATCGACATGATCGACATGGAGGAAGAATCCAGCCGTCAGCAGGTGCTGGAAGCCCTGCAGGAAGCCTTCTCCCACGACCGGGTGAAGACGGTTATTCATGGTTTCACCTCGCTGGGTCTGGTGGAAATGACCCGGAAGCGTTCAAGGCGGCCCCTTCGGGACGAATGGACGCAGCCTTGCCCCGCCTGCAAGGGCGACGGCAGAATCAAGGAGGACATTCATGGCTGAAAGAAAGCCTGTGCATATCACCCCGGAGATGCTGGAGCAGCAGAAGGAATTCGCCTTGGAAATCCGCAGCCTGCCCCAGAAACCGGAAACCTACTTTGTGGTCACTTACGGCTGCCAGATGAACGCCCATGACAGCGAGATTCTGGCGGGTATGCTGCGTCAGTGCGGCATGACGGAAGCCACCGACCGGGAGCACGCCGACTTTGTGATCTTCAATACCTGCTGCGTGCGGGATAACGCCGAGCGCCGGGCGTTGGGCAATGTCACCTGGCTCAAGGAAGTCAGAAAGCAGCGCCCGAATCTGATCATCGCCGTATGCGGCTGCATGATTCAGCAGCCCGGCATGGCCGAGAAAATCCTGAAGCAGTATAAGTTTATCGACCTGGCCTTCGGCACCTGCAACCTGTACCGCCTGCCGGAACTGCTGCTGCGGACGCTCAACAGCGCTGCACCTGTGGTGCAGGTGGAAGACGAAGACACCATCGCAGAAAATCTGCCGGTGAAGCGCTTGCGAAACGATGCGGCCTACATCACCATCATGTACGGCTGCGATAACTTCTGCTCCTACTGCATCGTGCCCTATGTCCGGGGTCGGGAACGCTCCCGCGCCATGGAGGACATTCTGGCTGAGGCCAGACAGCTCAAGGAAAGCGGCGTGAAGGAAATCATGCTGCTGGGACAGAACGTCAACAGCTACGGCAAGGGCCTTGATGGCAATGTCACCTTTGCTGAATTGCTCAGGAAACTGGACGATATTGGCATCGAGCGCATCCGCTTCATGACCAGCCACCCCAAGGATCTTTCCGACGAACTGATTCAAGTGATGGGCGAGAGCCGTCACATCCTGCCGCAGTTCCATCTGCCGGTGCAGTCCGGCAACGATGAAATCCTCCGGGTGATGAACCGCCGCTACACCTCAGCGCAGTACCTTGACAAGGTGCGCAAACTCCGGGAGGCTGTGCCCGGCATCGGCCTGACTACGGACATCATCGTGGGTTTCCCTGGCGAAACGGAGGAACAGTTCCTGGATACGCTGTCGCTGGTGGAGCAGGTAGGGTATGACTCCGCTTTCACCTTCATCTATTCCCCCCGCAAGGGCACCAGGGCCGCCGAAATGGACGCTCAGGTGCCGGAAAGCGTGGCGACGGATCGCATTCAGCGTCTGATTGCCGCCCAGGAAGCCGGTCAGCGCAAGGCGATGGAACGCTTCCTCGGCATGGAGGAAGAAGTGCTGGTGGAGGGCCTGTCCCGCCGCAGCGAGCAGGAAGTATCCGGCAAGGGCCGCCACGGTATTTCCGTAACGTTCCCCGGCAATTATGACGACATCGGACAAATCGTCCGTGTCCGGATTACCGCCATGAAGAACAACACTCTTCAGGCGGAACGGCTATCAATGATTCTCAACGATTGAAAGGAAGGTATTCAATATGCACAATGTGATGAACAAAGCCCAGGAACTGGCAGAAGCCATCCTGAACAGCGAAACCTGCCAGCGGATGAAGGCCGCCGAAATCCGCCTGAACTCTGACGAAGAGGCCACCCGTGCCATCGCTGCCTTCATGGAAAAGCGAAGCGCCGTGGAAAACATTCTGGCTTCCAACAATCTCGATCATGACGCGCTCGCCAAGGCCGGCAAGGCCATGGAAGAAGCGGAAAAGGCCATGAACGAGTGCGCTCTGGTGAAGGAACTGCAGCAGTCCCGGAAGGAGTTTTCCACCATGATGGAAAACGTCAACCGCATCCTTCGTCTGGTCATCACCGGCGAAACGGATGAAGAAGAAGGCTGCAGCGGTGATTGCGGCTCCTGCGGCTCCTGCTCCTCTTGCGGCGGCTGCCATTGATTTTTCCCTGCAAAAGATCTCGATTTACCTGAACAGGAGGCCCTTTCATGGCTGGCTTGACGGCAATGATGCAGCAGTACCTGAATCTGAAGGCAAAGCATCAGGACTGTATTCTCTTATTCCGCCTGGGTGATTTCTACGAAATGTTCTTTGACGACGCCAAATTAGCGTCCCGGGAACTGGAATTGACCCTCACCGGGCGTGACTGTGGTATGCCTGAGCGTGCGCCCATGTGCGGCGTGCCTCATCATGCCGTCAATACCTATGTGGAAAAGCTGGTGGGCAAGGGCTACAAGGTGGCCATCTGCGAACAGATGGAGGATCCGGCGCTGGCCAAGGGCCTGGTGGAGCGGGACGTCATCCGCATCATCACCCCCGGCACCGTCAACGATCCTGCCATGCTGGACGAGCGGGAGAACAACTATCTCCTGTCTGTGTGCTTCATGGGCGACAAGGCGGGTCTGAGCTTTGTGGATGTGTCCACGGGCGAATTCTACGTGCATGAAATTGGCCGGGCGGAAGAAACCCTCCGGGATGAAATCGCCCGCATTTCCCCCATGGAAATCATCACCAATGATCTGGTGCGCCTGCGGGGCTGCCTGCGCCGGGAAGACCTGACCACCTCGGAACAGCCCGGCGTGTGGTATCAGTTCCAGAATGCCAGTGACGCTCTCAAACGGCACTTTGCCATCAATGACCTGGCTTCTCTGGGCCTGCACGAGGAATACAAGTCCGGCGCCTGCGCTGCCGGTGCGCTCATGCGTTATCTCTCCGACACCCAGAAGAATGCCCTGGAACACATCACCTCCCTGCGAATCTATCAGAGCCAGGACACCATGCTGCTGGACAGAAATACAAGGCGCAATCTGGAACTGACGGAATCCATCAGGAGCCGCAACCGTAAGGGGTCGCTTCTGTGGCTGCTGGACAAGACGTCCACTGCTATGGGCGGACGACTGCTGCGCTCCTGGATTGAGCAGCCTCTCAACAATCTGGACAAAATCAACTACCGCCTTGATGCGGTGGAAGAATTTGCCGGTCAGCACGTGCTGACCATGACGCTGAGCGAAAATCTGCAAAACGTCTATGACGTGGAGCGCCTGCTGAGCAAGGTGGCGTACAAGTCCCTTAATGCCCGTGATTGCCTGGCCCTGTGCAACTCGCTGGGGCAGGTGCCAGCCATCCGGGAACTGCTTTCCGGCGGGCAATCCACAGCCGTCAGGGAGATTGTTGAATCCCTTGACCCGTTGGAGGAACTGACTGACCTGCTCCGTCGTGCCATTCACCCCGAAGCGCCCATCGTCATCACCGAGGGCGGCATCATCCGGGATGGCTATTCTCCCATGCTGGATGAATACCGGGCGGCTTCTGCCGGCGGCAAGCAGTGGATTTTGGAGCTGGAGCAGCGGGAACGGGAGAACACGGGCATCCGCAACCTGCGGGTGCAGTATAACCGTGTATTCGGCTACTACATCGAGGTTACCAAGTCCTTCTATGACATGGTGCCGGAACACTACATCCGCAAGCAGACGCTGGCTAACTGCGAGCGCTACATGACGCCCGAACTCAAGGAGATCGAGCAGAAGATCGTGGGCGCCCAGGAACAGTCCGTGCGGCTGGAACTGCAACTGTTCACGGAAATCAGGGAGTACATTGCTGCCCACATCGAGCGGATTCAGCGCACGGCGATGGCTCTCAAAACGCTGGACGCCCTTTTGTCCCTTGCAAAGGTGGCTGTGGCGAATCACTACGTCCGGCCTGAAATGGCGCAGGACGGCGTGATGGACATCGTTGATGGCCGCCACCCCGTGGTGGAACAGACCATGGACGACGGCGTCTTTGTGCCCAATGACACCCATATGTCCGGTGAGGAAAGCCGGATGTGCATCATCACCGGCCCCAACATGGCGGGTAAGAGCACCTATATGCGTCAGGTGGCGCTGATCACCCTGATGGCGCACATCGGCTCCTTCGTTCCCGCCAGAGAGGCCCGCATTCCCATTGTGGACCGCATTTTCACCCGTGTGGGCGCCAGCGATGACCTTGCCAGCGGCCAGTCCACCTTCATGGTGGAAATGTCCGAGACGGCGTATATCCTCCACAACGCCACGAAGAACTCGCTGGTGATTCTGGACGAAATCGGCAGAGGTACTTCCACCTTTGACGGCCTGGCCATCGCCTGGGCGGTGGTGGAATACCTCTGTGACAAGAATAAGTCCGGCGCAAAGACCCTCTTTGCAACCCATTATCATGAACTTTCTGAACTGGAAGGCCATGTGGAGGGCGTGGAGAACTACTGCATCTCCGTCAAGGAGCACGGCGAGGACGTTATCTTCCTGCGCAAGATTGAGCGGGGCGGCGCTGACAAGAGTTTCGGCGTACACGTGGCCCGGCTGGCAGGTGTACCCAAGGAAGTGCTGGTGCGTGCCCATGAAATTCAGGCCCGTCTGGAAGTGAGCGACATCAACCAGAAGGGCATCGGCCAGAACATTCTGGAAGGCGATCAGAAGCGCCCCGATGAACAGGTGAATCTCTTTGATTATGAGCGCACGGAGATTATCCATGAACTGCAGTCCATCGACATCATGGCGCTGACACCCATGGACGCCATCAACAAGCTGTTCCTCCTCAGGGAAAAGGCAAGAAAACTCTGAAACAGACCGAAGTCTGCAAAAACCGACCAATGTCTTAAATGATTTAACAAACACAGGAAGGACGGAACGAAAGTGGCAGGGGAAGCACGCAAGATTCAGCTGCTGACCGATGAGGTCATCGGAAAAATCGCTGCCGGTGAAGTGGTGGAACGCCCTGCGGCGGCCATCAAGGAACTGGTGGAAAACTCCCTGGATGCAGGTGCCAGCGCTGTGACGGTGGAAATCCGTGACGGCGGTATTTCCTATTTCCGTGTCACGGACAACGGCAGCGGCATCAGGCAGAGCGATATCCGTTTGGCCTTTGAGCGCCATGCCACCAGCAAAATCACCCGGAGCCAGGATCTGTTCGGTATCCGTACGCTGGGTTTCCGAGGTGAAGCGCTGGCTTCTATTTCCGCTGTGGCGAAGGTGACCTGCACCACCCGCACGGCGAATGACTTAACTGGCGTCAAGGTCGTGAACGAAGGCGGGCGTATCACCTCCATTGAGGAAACCGCCTGCCCCCAGGGCACCACTTTCACCGTGCGGGACCTGTTTTTCAACACCCCCGTGCGCCTCAAATTCCTCAAAAAGCCCGCCACGGAAGCCGGCCTTGTGTCTGACCTGATGATGCGTCTGATTCTCTCCCGGCCCGATGTATCCTTCAGGTACATCAGCCAGGGCAAGGTGCTGTATCATTCTGCCGGTGACGGCAAGCTGGAATCGGCTGTGTTTGCCATTTACGGCAGCGAAATGCTTCGCACCATGCGAAAGGTGGAAGGTCACGAAAGCGGCGTGATGCTCACAGGCTTTGTGGGCATCGGCGAAAGCGGAAGAGGCAACCGAGGCCATCAGTCCTTCTTCATCAACGGCAGATACATGAAATCCGCGCTGCTGTCATCGGCGGTGGAAAGCGCCTGCCGTGAGCGGGTGATGATTGGCAAATATCCCACCTGCGTGCTGCATCTGACCATGCCCTATGAATCTGTCGACGTGAACGTGCATCCCAACAAGCTGGAAGTGCGCTTTCAGAACGAGCCCGCCCTTCACGCCGCCATTGAAGTCATTGTGCGGGACGCCCTGCGGGACCGTGACGCCCTGGAACGCCCTGCCCAGATGCTCCTGACGCCGGAAACGCCGGTGACGCCCGTTTCTGTCACGAAAAAGGTGGTTGCGCCTGTTTCCCAGCACGACGAAGTCGAGCGTGCGATTTCTACCCGGGCGCCGATTCCTGAAGCGAAGCCGCAGCCTGCTGTTTTGAAGGAAAGCGCCCCGGTGGTGGCGACATATATGCGCTCGGCAGCTACCGTGCCGCCGCCTGCGCCCCGTCCTGCGCCGATGCAGCCCATTCCGGCGCCTGTTCCGAAGCCGATGGCAGCACCTGTCGTGAAGCCTCCTGTGCCTGAAATCAGGAAGCAGGAAGCGACTGCCGCTCCTGTTCAGGAGGAGCAGCCTTCCTTCCTGCCGGACGCCCCCAAACCCATGCGGCTGATCGGCACGGTGTTCAACACATACATTCTGGTGGAATATGAGGACCATCTGCTGATGATCGATCAGCACGCCGTACATGAGCGGCTGCTGTTTGACCGTATGATGTCTGCCTTTGACACCAAACAGTGTGGTCAGGAACTGCTTCTGCCCATGATCGTCTCTGTGACCCGCCGGGAGCAGCAGCTCCTGCAGGAACACGCAGAACTGCTGCAGGGCATCGGCCTGACGGTGGAACCTTTCGGCGATACGGAAGTCTCCATCCGCTCCATTCCCATGATCCTCGGTCAGCCCCAGACGCAAGCCTTCCTGCGGGAGATTCTCGATCAGTTGGAAGGGGAACGGGGTGCCGTCACCATGGAGAAGCGCCGGGCGTCCATCCTGCAGATGGCGTGCAAAAAGGCCGTCAAGGGCGGCGATTCCCTCTCCGAAAGCGAAATCCGTGAACTGGTGGAGAAGATGATCGATCAGAAGGTCACGCCCACCTGTCCTCACGGGCGGCCGCTGGTGGTGTCTTTGAGCCACACGGAGATGGACAAGCGCTTCAAGCGTATTCAGTGATCTTCAGGAGATGTTGATGAGTAAACCTGTTGTCTGGGTGCTGACAGGCCCCACTGCCAGCGGCAAAACCGCCCTGTCCCTTCGCCTGGCCAGAGAGCATCAGGGCGAAATCATCTGCATGGATTCCATGCAGATTTATCGGGGCATGGATATCGGCACCGCCAAGCCCACCCAAGATGAACTGGCCGCAGCGCCCCATCACATGGTGAATGTGGCTGACCCCACCGAAGCCTTTTCTGTGGCAAAATATCAGGAAATGGCGGAAGCGTGTGTCCGGGACATCCTTTCCCGGGGGAAACAGCCCATCTTTGTGGGCGGCACAGGTCTGTATCTCAGGGCGCTGCGCCACCCCATGGCCATGGGCGAGGTGGCAGGGGATGACTCCCTGCGCCGGGAACTGGAAGCCATTGCGGTTGAGGTGGGCGGCAAAGAAACCCTCCACCGCCTGCTGGAAGAGGCCGACCCCGACACCGCTGCTCGGCTGCACCTCAATGATGTGCGCCGGGTCGTGCGGGCGCTGGAAGTGTACCGCCTGACAGGTACGCCTTTTTCAAAACAACCGCAATTGGAGCAGGAGTCGCCCTTTGAATACAGGGTCGTGAGCCTCACCATGGACAGGGCGCTTCTGTATGAGCGCATTGAGCGCCGGGTGGACCAGATGCTGGATGAAGGGCTGATTACAGAGGTGCAGCGGTTGCTGGACAGTGGCGTTCATGCGGATGCACAAGCCATGAAGGGACTGGGGTACAAGGAGATCGTGCCTGTTTTGAAGGGCGAATGGCCGCTGGAAAAGGCCGTGTATGAACTTAAAAAAGGCACCCGCCACTACGCCAAGCGGCAATTGACATGGATGCGCCGGGAAGAAGACGTCTGCTGGGTGGACGCCCTGTCGCCGGACGCTTACGATACCATCCAAAACTGGTTGACAAGAGGAGAAGAACAATGACCATCGAGCAGCGTATTGCCCGGGCAGAGGAAGCCCTGAAAGAACAGTTTGCCCGCATTGAAGCCATTGAGGAAGCCGGCACTCGCCGGATCCTGAAGGCATTCCAGGAGCATCAGGTGGCGTATCGCCATTTTGCCCCGACTACCGGCTATGGCTATGACGATGTGGGCCGTGACACGCTGGAAAGGATCTTCGCTGACCTTTTCGGCACCGAGGCAGCCATCGTTCGGCCTTCCATCGCCAGCGGCACCCATGCCATTTCCCTGTGCCTGTTCGGCCTGACCCTGCCGGGCGATCACATCCTTTCCGCCACAGGAATGCCCTATGACACGCTGGAAAACATCATTGGCTGGGGCGCAGGGGAGGCCCCTGTGGGCTCCTTGAAGGAAATGGGCATTACCTACGGTCAGGTGGAACTCAAGGATGGACGCATTGACATTGACGCCGTGGACCGTGCCATCACCCCCAACACGAAACTGGTCATCGCTCAGCGCAGCCGTGGCTACGACTGGCGGCCTTCTCTCATGCCGGAAGACTTCGCTGAACTGGCTGAAATGCTCCACAGGAAGCATCCCGGCGTACGCCTGATGGTGGACAACTGCTACGGAGAGTTTGTCTGCGAGAAGGAGCCCTCCCATTACGGCGCTGATGTGTGTGTGGGCAGTCTCATCAAGAATCCGGGCGGCGGAATTGCCCCCACTGGCGGCTATATTGTCGGCACACAAGAGGCAGTTACCCGCATTTCCTATCGCCTCACGGCGCCCGGCATCGGACTGGAAGTCGGCTCCTACGCCGCCAGTTATCAGCCCTTCTATCAGGGTCTGTTCATGGCGCCTCATACCGTGGCGCAGGCCATCAAGACGGCCTGCCTGGCTGCCAGGGTGTTTGAAGACCTGGGCATGGTGACTACTCCTGCCTCCACCGAGCCCCGTGCCGACATCATTCAGGCCATTCAAATGAAAACACCCGAGCGTCTTGTGGCCTTCTGTCAGGGCATTCAGATGGCCTCGCCCATTGATTCCATGGCGCTGCCTGAGCCCTGGGCCATGCCGGGTTACAACGATCCCGTGGTGATGGCTGCAGGCACTTTCGTTTCCGGCGCATCGGTGGAACTGTCTGCCGACGCCCCCATGCGAGAGCCTTTCACGGCGTATCTGCAGGGCGGTCTGACCTACGCCCACGGGCGCATAGCGCTGGGTCAGGCGCTTCAGCGCATGGTGGACACCGGCGCGCTGACGCTGGAATAATCGACATCAACACAGGAGTCTTCCCATTTCGGAAGGCTCTTTTTGTGTGCTTTTCATTTGCTTCCCGGCATACCCTGATCGGGGAGGTGATCCGTTTGGATGAAACAAACTGGGCAGCGGACAATACGACTTGCGGGCCCATGACGGTTGTCAATCGGCAGACACAGCAAAGCGACCCGCAGGTGGAATGGGTTGAGGATAAGAAGCGCTGTTTCGGCGATCAGCTCAGCCGAAATCTGACGGTCACGGCGGCGCTTTTGCTGTGCGCGGTACTGCTGCGTCAGGGCACATTTCCAGGCCTTTCCGGCGCTGCGGATGCTGTGGTGACAGCGGTGAGCAACGACGAGTTGCTGAACGATGCTCTGGGCAAACTGACCTTCGTGGGAAACTTCTTCCCCCAGGCGCAGAGTGTTTTCGGGGAGCAGGCCGACGCTCTTTCCTTGCCGGTGAGCGCCGGTGAACTGGTGCACACCTGGTCGCAAAGTGAACCCTATCTGGAATGGGCAACGAGCGTCGAAACCGTCACGGCTTCATCAGCGGGCCAGGTGATCGGCGTGTATCATGGTAACGGCGACGAGCGGCTGGTGCAGGTGCTGGGGGACGACGGCATTGCCTGTCTGTATGGCAATCTGCAGGAACTTTCTGTATCAGAAGGGGAGCGGGTGAAGCAGGGCGATGTGTTGGGCACGCTTTTGCCGGGAATGGCGTGCGTGATGGAGGTGCGGCAAAACGGCGTGTTGATTGACCCCACCGGATGGTTGTCGCCATGAGAATCAGAATCGCTGCCATCGGAAAAACCGCTGTGATGGTGCATCCTGCGACGCTGGTCACCGTGGGTGCGTCCCTGTTCAGCGGTCAGGGCCTGTTTACGGGATGCGCCGTTGCCTCTGTCCTGCTCCACGAAGGCGCCCATGCGATTGTCGCTGCACTGATGGGCCATCCGCCGTCAGAGATGGAACTGACGCCCCTGGGGGCGCTCATGCGCATGGATGATGAAACTGCCATGCCGCTTGTGAAGCGCATCCCGGTCATCCTTGCAGGGCCTGTAATGAGCCTGCTGATAGCCTTTCTGTCGGTATTGATCAGCCGCTGGGAGGCCTTTCCGCTGGAAGTGGGCAGGGCACTGTTTCTCTCCAATCTGGCGTTGGTGCTGGTGAATCTCCTTCCGGCGCTGCCGCTGGACGGCGGTCGGCTGCTGATGGCACTGTTGGGCAGAATCATTTCCCCGAAAGCCGCAGCAAAGACCATGAAGGTGCTGGGAACAATCATCGGCCTGATCTGCATTGGCGTCAATCTCTGGTGGCTGATGCGCATTGGCGGTGGAATTTCACTGGCTTGTGCCGGGTGCTTCCTCATTTACAGCGCTTCCGGCGGAACGGCGCCCCGGGCGCTGATCTTGCTGCGGGAATATATGGCCCGCAAGGACCGATTCTCCTGTTCCGGGCCTGTTTCCTGTGCTCTGGTAGCCGTCAATGAAACCCAGACGGCTCTTGACATGATGCACCGCTTAAAACCCGGCAAATACACCATTTTCCTGATTCTTCAGCAATTGACGGCGAAGATTCTGGGCGTGTTGGACGAAGCCAGCGTGGTGAGTATATGCCTCGATCAGCCGGGAATGTGCGCCCGGGAGATGATCGGATTCATTCAGAAAAAAGAATCACAAAAGGGAAGTGATTCCGGCTGATTTGATTGACAATCAGCCGGATAAAGTCTATAATGCAAAAGGACAAGCAGTTCACTTTTTCTGAACTACAGCCTTACTTCATGAGGAGGGTTTTCATGGAACTTCAGGCTCTCAAAGATGTCGCCCGCCAGGTCAGGCGGGATGTGATCACCATGACCAACAAGGCCGGCGCGGGTCATCCCGGCGGATCTTTCTCCTGTACCGAGGCGCTGGTGGCGCTGTATTTCGATGTGATGAACATCGACCCCAAGGATGACAAGAATCCCAGCCGTGACCGCTTCGTGCTGTCCAAGGGCCATGCCGCTCCGGCGCTTTACGGCGTGCTGTGCGAGCGTGGCTATTTTGGCCGGGAAGAGTTTGATTCCTTCCGTCAGCTCCATGGCATTCTGCAGGGCCATCCTGACGCCAAGAAGTGTCCCGGCGTGGATGCCTCCACTGGCTCCCTGGGGCAGGGCATCTCCATTGCTGCCGGCATGGCGCTGGGCGCCAAACTGTCCGGCAATCCCTGCCATGTGTATACCATCATCGGCGACGGCGAATCCCAGGAAGGTCTGGTGTGGGAGGCTTCCATGGCTGCAGCCCATTACAAGCTGGACAACTTCACCGTCATTTTCGACCACAACGGGCTGCAGATTGACGGCTCCAACGATGAAGTCATGTCCCTGGGCGATATCGGCGCCAAGTGGCGTGCCTTTGGCTATGATGTGATCGAAGTGGAAGACGGCAATGATATGCAGCAGGTACTGGACGCCCTTCATGCGCCTGCCTGTCCCGGAAAGCCCCGCCTGATTCACCTGCACACCACCAAGGGCAAGGGCGTTTCCTTCATGGAAGGCCAGGTGGGCTGGCATGGCAAGGCCCCCAATGCTGAAGAAGCCGCCCGTGCACTGAAGGAACTGGAGGACTGAGACGATGGAAAAGAAAGCTGTACGCGTTGCCTATGGCGAGGCCCTCGTCAAGCTGGGCGAAAAGAATGACAAGGTCGTTGTGCTGGATGCAGATCTGGCGGCGGCGACCATGACCAATGGTTTCAAGAAGGCTTTCCCGGATCGTTTTGTGGACTGCGGCATTGCTGAAGCCAACATGGTGGATATGGCTGCTGGTATGTCTACCATGGGCCTGACGCCTTTCTGCTCCACCTTTGCGGTGTTTGCCGGTCGCAATTATGACATGATCCGCAACGGCGTGTGCTATCCCAACTTCAACGTGAAGTTCGGCTTCTCCCATGCGGGCATTACACTGGGCGAGGACGGCGGCTCCCATCAAGCTATCGAAGATATCGCCCTGATGCGTGTGCTGCCCAACATGACCGTGTTTGTGCCCAGCGACGCCAACGAGTGCTATCAGTGCGTGGAAGCCGCTGCTGAAATCAACGGCCCTGTGTACATCCGCACGGCCCGCCTGCCTTCTCCTGTGTATGATCCCCGGCCTTTTACCGTGGGCAAGGGCAATGTCATTAGGGACGGCAAGGACGTGGTGCTGTTCACCTGCGGCATCATGCTGGAGCACTGCCTGGAAGCAGCAGAACTGCTCAAGGAGCAGGGCATTGACGCCGCTGTGGTGTCCTTCCACACCCTGAAGCCCTTTGATGAGGAACTGACCCGCTCCTATGCTGAAAAGTGCGGTAAGGTCTTCACGGTGGAGGAACACTCCATCATCGGCGGTCTGGGTGATGCGGTGGCTTCCGCCCTGTGCGGCATGAAACTGGATCGCTTCGAGAAGATCGGCATCAACGACGTGTTCGGCCAGTCCGGCAAGCCTGCTGCACTGCTGGAGGAATACGGCCTGACCGGCAAGCAGATTGCCCAGCGGGTGCTTGGTTAACAAATGTAGCGGCGCAGCCTTTGCTGCGCCGTTTTTCTCTTTATTGATTTTCGGAGGTAACCATGAACATCAAAAAACTGATTCCGTATCTGATTCCTATTCTGCTGCTGCCGCGGCTGACTTCTTTCCCTGTCACCTATTTCACCATCAAGACAGGGGAAATTGGAAGTCAGGCGCTGGCTGCCTATAGCACCGCAACCAATGTGGCGGCGTCCCTGTTCTGGATTCCGGCGCTGATTCCCGTGCTGGCGTGCCTGTTTGTTGCAGCCAAGGCGGAATCCGGGCGCATTGCGGCGGCAAAGTCGCTTCACTTCGGTTTGCTGATGGCCTTCTGCGGGCTGTATTTCATCATTTCCATTGCACTGATGATTTTTGCTGACAACAGCCTTGGAGCCATTGCTGTTTCGCCGGAATTGATTGACATGAGCGCCGGATATCTGCGGACATACCTGCTGTCTCTGATGCTGATGACAGCCGCTGTCATTGTATTGGGGCAGTTTGGCCTGAAAAAATTCCACTGGTGGCTGACGCTGGTTATTGGCGCCGTGATGACCCTGCTGAGCGTACTGCTGCTGACGCTGCTTGTGAATGTTTTCAAAATTGGCCTCAATGGCGTCGCTGTTGCCTCTGCGCTGCGGGATGTGGCTGGTTCCGTGCTGCCTTTCGTGATGATTTCCGTCAGTGGGTTTGCTGCGTCCTTTGTGAAGGTTGAAGCCACCGCCAGCGATCATGCTCAGGCAGGGGAGAATCAGCCAGAGCCCAAGTCATATCTGGAAATGTACCGTGAAAAGCGTCAGACGAAGTGACGAGGAGGAACAATTATGTTTGAGAACATCGACAGCAAAATCAAGGCGCTGGCGCAGTTTCTGTGCTGGTGCGGCATTGGCGTTTCCGTGTTGGCGGGCATCATCATGTGCTTCATGGAAGAATTGATCCTCGTGGGCATCCTGACGCTGGTGATCGGTTCCCTGGCATCCTGGGCGGGATCCTTTCTGCTGTATGGTTTTGGTGAATTGATCGAGTATCAGAAAATTCAGACGGAACTGGCACTCAAAGCGGATGCAGAACGCCACAATGAGGAAGTTGCAAACTGAATAAACCCACACAAAAATCCCCGCTTGCGTCTGGCAGGCGGGGATTATCTTTTGGAATTTGATTATCTTGCGGAGGCTTTGAAGGTCTTGTACACCAGATAGCCGCACAGGGCCAGAGAGGGGAGGAGCAGGTAGGCGTAATTCAGGAACAGCAGCATGGACAGCACATAGCCCACCACCGCCACCAGATTCAGAATCGGCTGGCGGAGATAGCCTGCTGCGCCGCTGACCAGAGAAGTGACCCACACCACCAGGAAATGGGGCAGCAGAGCGCCCACATGGCCGAAGGAAATGGTGGCAAACAGCGCATACGCCACGCTGAGGACGCAGGCAATCAGCGGGAAGAGGAAGTTCATGTCCCGCAGCTTGTCCTGAAGGGTTTCGGGGGCAGAATTGGGGCTGCCGTAGGTGATGGGGGCCACCAGCGGCTGCATGGGTGCCGTCTGACTGGGCGGCGGCATCATCATGGGATCCTGATACATCGGCTGCTGCATCGGCTCCTGGGGATAAACAGGCTGCATGGGCGCAGTAGGGTCGTAAACAGGCTGCATGGGTGCAGTAGGGTCGTACACAGGCTGCATGGGGGCAGTGTATGTCATCTGCGGGGGCGGCATCATGGGTTGGTTAGGATCCTGTACAGGTGCATACTGCACAGGCTGCTGGGGCATACCGTTGAAAGGCTGATTCTGCATATATTTCCCTCCGCATCATGGATTGTTGATAATATTCGACGACTCCGTGTCGCATCCCTGCATAGGATGCAAAAAGGCGGGCAGATTTTGTCTGCTCGCCAATGTAACGAATGATTTACACATTTTCTTGCGATTCCAGCGTGAATCGCTGAAAAATTTGCCCATCTCTTTCCACGGTTTCCAGCCACATGGAGGCAGGGCGTACCCACAGGCCGCCTTCGCCATACAGTGCTTTGTAAACCACCATCCATTCCAGCGTTTCGGAGTGGCGTGCAAGCCCCACAACCTCGTAGCGGTTGCCCTTAAAGTGCCGGTAGATGCCCGGCTTGATGTCCGGCGCGTTCATTTGAGCACCTTCTTGAGGAAGTCCTGAGTGCGCGCCTGCTGGGGATTGCCAAAAACCTGTTCAGGGCTGCCTTCCTCCACCACAACACCTTCATCCATGAAAACCACACGGTCGGCCACTTCCCGGGCAAAGCCCATTTCGTGGGTGACGACCACCATGGTCATGCCTTCCGCCGCCAACTGCTTCATGACGTCCAGCACTTCGCCCACCATTTCGGGATCAAGGGCGCTGGTGGGCTCGTCAAAGAGCATCACTTCGGGGTTCATCGCCAGCGCACGGACAATGGCAATACGCTGCTGCTGGCCACCGGAAAGCTGACGGGGGTAGTTCAGCGCCTTGTCCTGCAGGCCGACCCGTTTGAGCAGCTCATAGGCGTCCTTTTCCGCTTCTTCAGGCGTCTTCAGGCCCAGTTTGACAGGCGCCAGGGTGATGTTGCCCAGAATGCTGAGATGAGGGAACAGGTTGAATTGCTGGAACACCATGCCCATCTTCATGCGAATTTTATTGATGTCGCACTGGGGCGCAGTGATGTCTTCACCCTGGAAGAAGATGGTACCCCCGGTGGGTTCTTCCAGCAGGTTCAGGCAGCGCAGCAGGGTAGTCTTGCCGGAGCCGGAAGGTCCGATCAGCACCACCTTTTCGCCCTTTTTGATATGCTGATTGACGCCCTTTAACACTTGCAGGTCGCCAAAGTTCTTTTCCAACTGATTAACGGTTATCACTCTGACGCAGCCTCCTTTCAAGTTTGCCCACCAGCCATGTCAGCAGTGTGACAAGGACAAGATAAATCAATGCCACGGCGATCAGCGGCATGAAGGGGCTGTAGGTGACGCCACGGATACGGTTGCCTGCAAAGGTCAGGTCAGCCACCGCCACATAGCCTGCCACGGAGGTTTCCTTCAGCAGGGAGATGAATTCATTACACAGCGTCGGCAGAATATTCTTGAACACCTGAGGCGCAATGATATACCACATGGTCTGCACATAATTGAGGCCCAGGCTGCGTCCTGCTTCCATCTGCCCCTTTTCGATGGACAGGATGCCGCCGCGGACGATTTCCGACACATAGGCGCCGGAGTTGAGGCCGAAGGCGAAGGTCGCCACAGCGATACCGTTCTTGGAAGTGGCAAAGACGATGTAGTACAGAATCAGCAGCTGCACCACCACAGGCGTACCACGGATAATGGTAGTATAGAGGATGCAAATTCTGTTGGCCAGGGAGAAGAAGAACTTGCCCACGCCGCTTTTCATCTTGGTGTGGTTGGTCTCCCAGGTGCTGCGCAGCACTGCCACAGTCACGCCGATCAGTACACCGATCACCAGTGCAAAGATGGTCATCACCAGCGTATTGCCAAGGCCGTTGAGCAGTAGCTTCCAGCGGTTTTGCGTGACGAAATTCAGCACGAATTCCATCTTGAGCTGCTCAAACCAGACAAGGAACTGGTCCTTGAGTTGCTCAAACCAGAGCATGATTTGTTCCATGGAAGGGAATCTCCTTTCAAAATGGAGGAAAATGCGGAAAAAGGGGAGGGGAGAAATCGCAACAAGAAGGGAACGGTTGCCCGTTCCCTTCCTTTGACGGATTCATCTTATTCAGCGGGGATGTACTTGTCGATGATCTTGCCCACGGTGCCGTCATCAATCAGCTCCTGCAGGGCGGCGTTGAAGGCGTCCAGCAGTTCGGTGTTGCCCTTCTTGATAGCAGCGGCGTAATCTTCGGTCACATACTCGGTTTCCAGAATCTTCAGGCCGGGGTTGGAAGCGATGTAAGCCTTAGCGGGCTCGTTGTCGATGATGACGCAGTCAACCTTGCCGGAATTCAAGGCCATCACAGCGTCCATGCCGGAAGCAAAGCGGCTCACAGTGGCCAGGCCTTCGTCTTCCAGGTCCCAGGTGGAGTACAGGTCGCCGGTGGTGGAGAGCTGCACGCCGATGGTGTAGTTCTTGCCTTCCACGAACAGGTCATCACTACAGGTGATGGGAGAGCCTTCCTTGACGATGATCACCTGAACGCCGGTGGCGTAGGTGTTGGTGAAGTCCACCAGCAGCGCGCGGTCTTCGGTGACGGTCATGCCGGCGAAACCGAAGTCAGCCTTGCCGGTCTGAACGGCGGGGATGATGGATTCAAACTCCATGTCGTCCACCTGCAGCTCGTAGCCCATTTTGTTGGCCACAGCCTTGGCGATTTCCACGTCGATGCCGACGATTTCTTCGCCTTCATAATATTCATAAGGGGGGAAGGTGGCGTTGGTAGCCATGATCAGGGTGGGCTTCTCAGCGTTCTTGCCCAGGGTGAAGTAGAGCACCACGGCCACGACAATCGCAGCAACAACTGCAATCAGGGCCACCAGCAGTTTCTTGTTCTTCATAGGGAATAACCTCCTCTTTCTGTCCTAACGCTCTGCGTTTGGAGTACATGACGCATTATACGCCCGGTATGCATTTTTGTCAAGGGTAAATTGCATAAAAATGCAAGATTTTTTCGGAAAAATACAGTCGAAATACATTATTTCATTATCTTTGGCGCTTCTGCCCACAAATTGACCAGTTTCGACTACAATTGCAAATTTTTTGTCTTTTCCCTTTGACATTTGTCGAAAAATGGAGTAGCATATAGGAGAGAAAGTTCAATTTCCGTTGACCTTTTACCCGATTCACCTTATGCATACGAATGAATGACAGGAAAGAGGTTCCACGCCATGCTGACGCTGATCGTTAATCCTGCTGCTGGCAGCGGCTATGCAGCTCAGGAAGCCGAAAACATTCGCCGGGAACTGGAAAACAGGGGTGTGCCGTATCAGATGCTCTTCACCCAGCAGCCTGGCCATGCTACTGCGCTGGCTGCTGAAGCAGCACGGATCCCCGCTTGCACTGGCGTGATCGCCCTTGGTGGCGACGGCACCGCCTATGAAGTGGCCTGCGGTATGCTGGACACCGGCGTCCCCATGGGCATCATCCCTGTGGGCACGGGCAACGACTTCATCAAGACCATTCACACGCCGAAAAAGCCGCTGGAGGCGCTGGACTTTATCCTGACCCATCCCGCACGGCCTGTGGACGTTGGGCAGCTCAACGACAGAATGTTCCTCAACGTCTGCGGCACCGGCTTTGACGTGACGGTGCTGGAATGCACCCTGAGCGCCAAGAAGTATTGCCGGGGCATCTTTCCTTATTTGATTGGCCTGATCAAGGGCATTTTCAAATATCGCCCGGTGCACGTCAGATACACCGTGGATGGCGCCACCCAGGAGCGGGACGTTCTTGTGTGCTCCATCGCCAACGGCCGCTATATCGGTGGCGGCATTCCCATCTGCCTGGATGCCCGTCCCGATGACGGCGAACTGGATCTGGTGATTGTGGAGAATCGTCCCCGCTGGGTGATTCCGTTCTATCTGCCGGGCCTGCTGATGGGCAAGGTGCTCAAGTTCGGCGTAACCACCCATCGCCGCTGCAAGAATGTGGAGATCGTTTCTCCCGGCATGACGCTGAATGTTGATGGCGAGATCCAGCACATGGACAAGGCGACGTTCTCCATTCAGCCCGGTCGGCTGCTGATGTTCTGGTAAGTTTTGAACAGGAAAAATTTTCGTCCCCGCCGGAATCAGGAAGGAATCACCGGCGGATGCGGCGAAATTTTCAATCGATCAAATTGTTTCTCCACTGCAAATCAAAAAGGAGTGTGCCATCATGTCTGATATCGTCAAGTCCATGCGTTCTCTGCTGGTGCAGGGCGTTAAGGCCGTCAACCACGCTGCGAATAACATCGCCAACTCCACCCGCTTCAAGATTGATGAGCTCAATCTGATCAACCGCCGCAAGGAAGTTTTCTCCACCCTGGGCGATTGCGTGTGCAACCTGCGTGCACAGGGCGTTGAACTGCCCGAAGAACTGGCTGCCCTGATGGAAGAAATCGAAGGCATCGATAAGCAGCTGGAAGAAATGCGCCGTGCGCAGGCCGAAGCCGCTGCCAAGGCTAAGGCTGAAGCCGAAGCTGCCAAGAAGGCCGCTAAGGAAGCCAAGGAAACTGAAGAAGAAGCTGCTGAAGAAGCGGAAGAAACCGCTGAAGAGGCTGAAGAGGCCGCTGAAGAAGTTGCCGAAGAACCCGCTGAGGAAGTTCAGGAATAATCTGCTGCATCAAAATGACTGCCCGGTGAATGCCGGGCGGCTTTTTTGCATAAATTTCTGCATAAAAACAGCCGATGACGCATCTCATCGGCTGTTTTTGATATACGAGACTACTCAAATACGATGCAGGAAATTGAAATCCATGGGAAGGTCAGCATCCACCCAGAAGGCGGCATAAGCGATATTTTCGCCCACGATGAGCCCCTGGGTGTTCTTCACGGGATAGACAACCTCTGTGCCGGGAATGACCTCGGTGACGGCGTCACGCACCTTTTCAGAGGCGCTCTCGCTGTAGCTGTCCACGGCAAGGATTTCCCGGTGGCCATCCTTCACACGCGCGCCCAGCAAGGCCACAATGTGCCCCACGCGCAGGTTGCACATGGCCACGCCTTCGCCCTTTAGGAGGAAATCAAACAGTGCTTCCTTGTCGTTGCGCAGGCCGTCTTCTTCATAGCGGAAGCCCAGTTCCTGCGCCTTGCCGTGAACCATCAGCGTGTGCAGCAGTTCCGGGCGATCGGTACCGTCATCGCCCCGTCCGCCGTAGGTGCAGGCAAAATCAGCCCACGCTTCAGGCGATTGCACCTTGCCCGTCAGCCACTGGGCGCAGTGGCACAGGGAAAAGATGCCGCAGCCCGCATTGGACAGGGTGGAGCCGTTGTGCTGCCACTCATAGGGATGTGTCCAGTCCTTGCAGCGCTGGTTGAAATACGTTATTTCAACGCCTTCCACAGTGATGATCTTGCTTTTTCCTGTCATGTGTATTCACTCCTTGATCGAAGTCGCTGGGCGCACATCCGCATGATGCGGCGCATAAATGGTGGTGGATGAAAGGAGGGGCTGCCATGAAACCTGAACAATCGCCCTTTGCGAGCAAAACCAGGCAGGAACAGCAACAGCGATGGATTGAGTGGCAATGCGACCGGGAGGCGCTGACGCCAGTGGAGCAAACGCTGTTGCCTGCGGAGGATAAACCGCCGGAAATCGTCCTGCAGAGGCCGCATCACAGCCAGTATGATGCGGTGCTGAAGAAAATGCGCCAGGCCATCGGCAGGGCAGGGGATTACACGCCCTGCTGATTCACCACGATGCAGTGCTCGTCCGGCAGTTGAAACGCCTGATGGTAGGCTTCTTCCAGGGGAATCCAGCGGGTTTCAAACATCTTCAGCATTTCGGTGCCATCCCGCCGGGCAAGCCGCTGCAGTTGTTCCTGCCTGTCGATTGACAGAAACACCTTTACAGCAGCGGATTTCGCAATTTCCGAGTGCAGAGAGTAACTGCCCTCGATGATGGTGACAGGTTTGTCCTCCACCATGATGGGTGGCCCGAATGCGTCCTTCATACACAGGTAAGGCGCATATTGAATAGGTTGATGCTTCTGCCATGGAGTAACGCACTCTGCAACGATGCGCTCAATGTCGGCATTTCCCGCAGGAATGGCCAGTCTTTCAGGCGTTTTCTGGGCGTGCGGGGTGAAAAAGTCGTCCATGGGGATGACAGCCGCATCGAAAATTCGCTGCAAAACGCCAGCCAGCGTGGATTTTCCGCTGCCGCATGGTCCGTCAATGCACATGAGAATGCGTCCGTGGTGATGAAGTGCATCGGATACCGCCTGCAAAACAGGCATCAGAGGCGTAAATTTCCAGGAAACAACCCGGTAAGACGGCTGATACGCCTGGTTATAGGCAGCGGAGTGACTGGGGAGCCAGTCAGGTTCGGACATCAGGCGATCACAGAGACGGGAAATGTTATCAGGCAGGGCATCCGTTCTCTCGTCAAAAACCGACTTGAGTACGGCAATAACCGACTTCCGGTCTGTTTTATACTCGGTTGCACTGTCGGACAGGAGCATCATTCGGGCCAGCCATGCAACAGGCAGATTTTCCGCCTTCCAGCGGGAGAGATTCACCCGGATATAGTCAGGCCCGATGGATTCAAATAACGGCATTTCTCCATCCGGCGTCACAGAGGCCATTTCAGTTTCGATTCTCGCCATGACGATAGACTCATCCGCCAGCAGATGTCCGCAGCCCAAGACCGCCTGAAACGCCAGTTTGACCACATCGATGGCTTCCATGGCAGGATGAGCATTCATGTGGCTCTCCAGCAGGGGCGCAAACCAGCCAGTGTCCATACATTCCTCCCGGCGGCGCATGGTTTGCGCCGCTTTTCGTGATTCTCCCTGCTTGTTTTCGCCGTGAGAGACGTGGATTCCTGCATATAAAACAGGAAGGAGATGCACTGTATTTTTGGTGTCTGAAAAACGGAACTTCATTGACACGGACGGAAGGTTGATTTATAATGGTTTTGTATTTTGTTGTGCAATCACCGATGAAAAGAGGAATGAACATGAACTGGGCTGGCAAGGTCACCTGTGTGCTGAATCGCCTGATTCGTTTTGCTGTGGACAATCAGCTGATTGAGGTTGTAGATTCCCCTTATTACTTCAATCTGCTGCTGGACGTGATGGGTCTGAACGCCCCGGAGGAGGTTCCCTGCGATGAACAGCCCATTCCGTCCACGGCCACAAGTATGCTTGTTTCTCTGTGTGATCTGGCTGTAGAAAAGGGTTTGATCGAAGACATGGGCTACGCCAGAGACCTGTTTTCTGCCCGTGTGATGGGCCTGTTGACGCCTTCCCCCAAGGAAGTCCGCACTCTTTTTATGGAGAATCTTGCTGCTGGTCATCCCGAAACCGCTACGCAGCGCTTTTATGATATGTGCCGCGCCTGCGATTACATCAAGGTGGACGCCATCAGCCAGAACGTGCAGTACTTTGCTGACAGCCCTGCCGGCGAACTTGAAATCACCATCAACCTGTCCAAGCCCGAAAAGGACCCCAAGGAGATCGCCAAACTGAAAAATGCCCCCAGCGTGGGCTATCCCAAGTGTATGCTGTGCATAGAGAATCCCGGTTATGCAGGTCGCAGCAACTTCCCGGCGAGGCAGAATCACCGGGTGGTGCCCATCACGCTGGCCGGGCAGGACTGGTATCTGCAGTATTCGCCCTACGCTTATTATTCCGAACACTGCATCATCTTCAACAGCCAGCATATCCCCATGAAGATCAGCCGGGGCAGCTTTGAGCGCCTGGTGAGCTTCGTGGATCAACTGCCCCATTACATGATCGGCAGCAACGCTGATCTGCCCATCGTGGGCGGCTCCATCCTCAATCATGACCATTTTCAGGGCGGACGCTACACGTTCCCCATGGACAAAGCCAGCGTCCGTGCCGCTTTGAAAGCGCCTGTAGATGGCGTGAACGCCGCGATTCTCGATTGGCCCATGTCTGCCGTGCAGATCACTACCACCGATGCAACTGCGCTGGTGGACGAAGCCGAGCGCATCCTGAATGCCTGGCGCGCCTGGAGTGATCCTGCTTGCGGTATCTTTGCTGAAACCGAAGGAACGCCCCACAACACCATCACGCCCATTCTGCGTAAGAAGGGCGATGTGTACAGCCTGACGCTGGTTCTGCGCAATAACCGCACCAGTGACGAGCACCCGCTGGGTATTTTCCATCCCCATGCGCCGCTGCATCACATCAAAAAGGAGAACATCGGCCTGATTGAGGTGATGGGCCTGTTCATCCTGCCGGGCCGCCTGAAGACGGAATTGGCACTGATGCAGGATTTCCTCACCGGTAAGCGCCCCATGGAGCGTCCTGACGCGGATGACCCCTGCGAGAAGCACTATGATTGGCTGTGCGACGTTGTCAGCCGCAATGGTCTTTGCGCCGATGACGCCCAGGCCGAAGCGCTGCTGCGGCAGGAAGTTGCCTACGTCTGCGCACAGGTGCTGGCGGATGCAGGCGTGTATAAGGCCGACGAAGATGGTCAGGCGGGCTTTGTGCGATTCATGGAAAGCCTGGGCTATCAGGCATAAATATGCATTGCAAAAGGGCAGGGGAGCGCATCCTCTGCCCTTATTTGATTTGACTCATTTCAGCATCCGCTGGATGTCCCTAAGGAATTCCGGGAAGAACGCTTTGCTGTCTTCCTCCCAGTTCAATTCGTCATAGGCAAGTTCAGACAGGTATTTGCCATCCGGGCTGATTCTTGTGATGCTGTCGATGGGCCAGCCCTCGTGCTTGGTGTGGCACTCTTCGTCCACAAGATACAGCGCATTGTGTTCCAGATCAGCCCTGCTGGGCGATTTAATCACATACGCATCTTCGCTCATGTAGAAGCACCACGCCCACACCCAGGCAAAGCGCAGCATTCCGCCGTGCCTGCGGGCCAGATTGAGATACCACCCGGTCATTTCGTCGTCAGTCAGTTCTCGTCCCGCCACACGGCGCACCATCACACCCGGCTGGTCGGGGTGATCCTCGGGCAAATCCAGCAGAAGCATCCCGGAATCCTGCGCCACCACAGGCAGTCCGGTGGCTTCATGCCACGCTTTGGCCTTTTGCAGGGCGATTTCCGGGGGGCTTCCGGCGGTTTCAGGGATGTCAAGATGGCATCCGACATCACCAGGTGTGAGCAATTCAATGTCCGCATTTTTCAGGCAATTCTCCTGAAAAAATCGTTGCTTAGCCGGATTGTTTGTGCCGATCAGCAGACGTTTGTCAGCCATCACAGCAGCCCTCCGCTCCAGTCGGTTTTCGCCATGATGACGCTGCAGAAGTCGGAAAGGCCATTGGCATCAGTTTCGTCAAATCTGGCGAGGTGAGGACTGTCAATGTCCAGCACGCCCAGTAGTTTGACGTCTTTGATGAGCGGAATCACGATTTCCGAGCGGGAAGCACTGTCGCAGGCAATGTGCCCGGGGAAAGCGTGAACATCCGGCACAAGCTGCACTTTCCGGGTGGCAGCTGCCGTACCGCATACACCTCGACCGAAGGGAATCTCCGTGCAGGCAACTTTGCCCTGAAAAGGGCCCAGCAGGAGCATTTCGCCCTTGCAGAGATAGAATCCGGCCCAGTTGATGCCATCAAGGGCAGACCACAAAAGCGCCGCTGCATTGGCAAGCGTCGGCAGGGGAGAGGGGAGCGCAAGGGCGTCCATCTGTTGGCAAAGAAGGGGATACAGTTCCGCCGGGTTTTCCGGCCAGAAGGGCGTTTCGTGGGCCATAAGCGTCTCCTTAGAGCACGTAGAGGTAAACGGAGAAGAAATGCAGCGCCGAACCAATCAGGCAGAAGAAATGGAAAATGGAGTGAAAGTATTTCTTCTTGGAGCCGATGCCGTAGAGCACGGCGCCGATGGTATATGCGATGCCGCCTGCAATCAGCAGTTGAAGCCCTCCAGACGGCAGCGCTGCAGTCAATTGCGGGTAGGCCAAGAGGATCATCCAGCCCATCAGCAGATAACAGGCGACGGAAATCTTGGCGAATTTCTTCAGGCTTACAGCGTTGAGCACGATGCCAAGCACAGCCACGCACCAGATGATGCTGAAAATCACCCATCCCGTAACGCCACGAAGGGTGACGAGCGTGTAAGGTGTATAAGTGCCGGCAATCAGGAGGAAGATGGTGCAGTGGTCGATCACCCGGAATACCGCCTTCGCCCGGTTGACCTTCAGCGCATGATACAGGCAGCTCATCAAATACAAAAGGGTGATGGTCAAGCCGAAAATGATGCTGGATGCGATCTTATAACCGTCTACCGGCTGGCAGCTTTTGATGATGCACAGCACCAGTGCTGCAATGCCCATCAGCGCACCGACGCCGTGGGAAATACTGTTGAGGAGCTCTTCACATAAGGTATATTTAGGGATGCCCAGCTTGCGCCCGGCAGTTTGGGTCATATCTGAAGCCTCCTTTGATGAAAGGGCGTCAGATGACCCGATACAGGGATATCACCTTGCCCAGAATGGTCACTTCCTTGGTGTAAATGGGCTCCATGGAGGAATTCTCCGGTTGTAGGCGGAAGCGCCCGTTTTCCTTATAAAAGCGCTTGACAGTGGCAGAATCGTCAATCATCGCCACGACGATCTCGCCGTTGCGGGCTTCCTGCTGCTTTTTCACGACGATGTAGTCGCCGTCCAGAATGCCCGCTTCGATCATGCTGTCGCCCTTGACCAACAGAATGAAATGCTCGCCGTCGCCAAGCATGATGTCGGGGATGGCAACGTAATCTTCCAGATTTTCCTCCGCCAGGATGGGCGTACCGGCGGTCACACGGCCCAGAACAGGCACAGCGGTGGAATTATTGCGGGTGAAGTTGGGGTCGCCGGTCACTTCCATGGCACGGGGTTTCATGGCATCACGATGAAGAAGCCCCCGCTTTTCCAGCCTCTGCAGGTGGCCGTGAACAGTGGAAGTGGACTTGAGGCCCACTGCCTGGGCGATCTCCCGCACAGACGGAGGGTATCCCTTTTGTTGAATCTCGGACTTGATGAAATCAAGGATTCGCTGCTGATTATCGCCACGGGGCCTTTGCATATTATCTCCACCTTATCTGCATATTTATGTATTTCTGAAAATGAGAACATAGGGGAACATTTGTATTATAGCACAAGCGGAATCCAAAAGTCAAACATCTGTTCGATTTTCGTAAAACATCGTGAAATTATTGCAGATTTCTACGTTCTGTAGTATAATCAAGGCCATCGGAGGGATGCAAAATGGCACTGGTGAAGCAATGTGTGATGTATGACAGGGTCTGTACAGGTTGCGGCGAATGCGACCGATGCGATCTGGATCCTGACAAGATGTGCGATAACTGCATGAAATGCATGGGCGACGGAGAGTATCGCAGCATTGTTGTGGACGCCATCATGCTGGAAAATGAGCTGGAAACCGATAAATGAGCATCAAAAAAGGGCGGGGGAGACAGAGCATTGTCTTCCTCGTCCTTATTTTATGCCCATATTTTCCTCGTTATCCGCTGAAATATTGCCCTCAGCGTCCGGCAAATGGACGTATTCAGCGGCTTTTTGGCGCCTTTCCTGGGTCATATCCGCATAATGCTTCCGAGTTGTATCCACAGAAGAATGTCCCAGCACATCCGCCACCAGATAGATGTCGCCGGTGGCGTGATAGAGGTTGGTGCCGAATGTGCTCCGCAGTTTGTGAGGGCTGATGCGGGGCTTCAGCGGTGCTGCTATGGCTGCATATTTTTTCACTAATTTTTGTACAGCCCGCTGCGTGATGCGCCGCCGCTGCATGGAGAGAAACAATGCGTTTTCGTGGCCTTCAAGAGGCTCGATTTCCTTGCGCTGCTCCATGTAATCAGCCAGGGCTTCAGCCACTTCCGGCGGGAAATACAGTACGGCCTGATTGCCGCCTTTGCGGGTCACCAGGAAGGCATTCTCATCCAGGTCGATGTCGTCAATGTTCAGGCCCACACATTCGGACACACGGATGCCTGTGCCCAGGAACAGCGAAAGCATGGCGAAATCACGCTTGGCTGTGATTTTCTGAAAACGCTGCTGATATTCGGTCAGGCCTTCGCCAGTGGCGGCCTGTTCCAGCATCTTGCGCAATTCAGGCTGAGACAGCCGGATGATGGGCTTCTCGTGAATTTTCGGCAAAGGCACAAGGTCTGTTACATTGGACGAGATGCGTTCACTTCGGAACAGGAAACTGTAGAACGATCTGACAGCGCAGAGTTTGCGTTTGATGGACAGATCGTGGTTCACAAACTCCCTGAAGGAATCGCCGTCAGATTCGTCCGACTTGACGTAATACGTCAAATACTCCACATAGACCGCCAAATCTCGCTGTGAGACGCGTTCTAAGTCACGGTCATCGAAGGATGTGAGGGGCTTGTCATGAAATCCCAGTCTCTCGGTCTGCAGGAATTCAAAGAAGGTGCGGAGATCGAGAGCATAAGCCAGACGAGTCAGCGCACGGGTGGTCATGGCAATGTTGCGGAAAAAGTCGCCGCAAGCAGGAGGAAGCCCCTTGGCGATCTCACGCATCTGCAAAATGCAGCGCTGGTCCGCTTGTTCACGATAGGACGTCTTTTCAGCCATAGGGAGCCTCCTTTCTTCCTAACGCCTTATTTACAGGCCCAACTATTCGTAAAACTATGGTTTAGCGAATAGTTGGACAAATATATCCCCAGGGCAGGAAATACTCTCTCCTGCCGCAAAATGGCTCACTCTTCTTCCGGCGGCGTGTTGATGCGCCTGTATTCCTCAATGGCAGCCCTCGCCAGTTCGTCGCAGCGATTGTTCTGCGGATGGTCCGCATGCCCTTTCACCTTCACGAAGGTCACATTGTGCTTGCGGGTCTGTGCCAGCAGAATGAACCACAGGTCCTGATTTTCCACCGGGCTGCCGCTGGAGGTCTTCCACCCCTTCCGCTGCCAGCCCTCGATCCAGTGATCGTTGAAGGCCTGCACCAGATAGTTGCTGTCAGAATACAGCGTGACGTCGCAGGGCTCTTTCAATGCGCCCAGTGCGCTGATGGCGGCGAAAACCTCCATGCGGTTGTTGGTTGTGCCAGCCATGTGACCGCTGATTTCCTTGCGATGCGGTCCGAATTCCAGGATGGCGCCCCAGCCGCCGGGGCCAGGATTGCCGGAACAGGCGCCGTCTGTATAAATATTGACTTTCTTGCGGGGCTGAACTTGCGTCAATGTCGTCTTTCCCTTCAAATATGGTCAAAATGATGCACGAATTGGCTGCTTTTTAGTCTTTTTCGGACATTTTGCGGGATTTGGTCGCACAGGCTCCGATAGCGTCCATGATGGCCGCCCTGAAACCCTTGCGTTCCAGTTCTTCCACGGCTTCGATGGTAGTTCCGCCGGGTGAGCATACGGCGTCTTTCAGGCTGGCGGGATGGGTGCCGGACTGCAGCACCATCAATGCGCTGCCCAGAACGGCCTGAGCCGCCATTTCATAAGCACACGCCCGGGGAAGACCTTCCTTCACGCCAGCATCCGCCATGGCTTCGATCATCATGAACACATACGCCGGGCTGGAGCCGCTGATAGCGATCACGCCGTCGAAAAGGTTCTCCGGCAGGATAACCGTGCGTCCACAGGCGTCGAAAATGCCCTTGGCAAAGGCAAAATCGTCCTTCTCAAAGGTGGAATCATCGCAAATGGCCGTCATGCCCTCCCCTACCATGGCAGGCGTATTGGGCATGACACGCAGATAAGTGGCGCCAGCGGGCTCCAGAATGCGGGCGAGCTGCTCCACGGTCCATCCGGCAGCGATGGAAATCACGGCTTTGCCATTCAGAACTTCTTTGACGTCTTCCAACAAGCCTTCCAGATACTGCGGCTTCACCGCAAGGATGACCATGTCGCACATATCCACCAGATCATAGGCGTCGGGCACGAAGGTCACGCCGGGGAATTCAGCGGACAGGTCTTCCCTCTTGCGGCGGCTGACGTCGCACACGGCTACGTCACTTTGCTTAAGGTATCCGTCGCTGATCACGCCACGGAGGATGGCACTGCCCATGTTGCCGGCACCCACAAAACCCAGTTTCAGCACGAAGAATCACCGTCTTTCGTTCATCTTGCCCTATTATACCATGAATCTCCAAGGTTGGAAAGACCTTTTCGCCATTTATGCAAAACCATAAAAATACAAAATTTATTCTTGACACTCTTTGCAATCTGTGTTATATTTCCTCCCGCAGAGGTGCGGATATCATCAGTACCTGTCGCCCAAGGTCAGGAGCCGGGCGCAGCGAAAGGGATCTCCGCCGAAGTGTTTCAGCCTCCCTGAAGGCTCAAATGCTGGTTGCTCGCAGAATATGCGTTCAACTGTCGCCACAATACTGAGGCGGAGCGCTGTGTACGACTTTTTCATACAACCATGTATGTCAAGCGCACAGACGCAGCTGTCTGGCGCTTTTTCTTTTTGAAAGGCCGATGGCTGCTCGTTTTCCCTCCAAACAAAGGAGGCTCTTACCATGAGTAAGACCGGTCGGATTCTTCTTCTCATCCTGGCAGCCGCTCTGGCTGGCACTGTCATCTACTTCACCTGTACCCAGCCCGGCACGGTGGATACTGCCGCCTATGCCCCTGCGGTCTACGGCACTTTCAGCGCCATGCTGCCGCCCATCATCGCCATTGTGCTGGCCCTTGTGACCAAGGAAGTGTACACTTCCCTCTTCATCGGCATTGCGGCTGGTGCGCTGCTCTACGCCAACGGCAACATGGAACTGATGTTCAACACCATGCTCTTCAATCAGGACGGCGGTATGATTTTCAAACTGGCCGACACTTGGAATGTGGGCATTTTGGTGTTCCTGGTGGTGCTGGGCATCCTCGTGTGTCTGATGAACAAGGTGGGCGGCTCTGCAGCCTTTGGTCGCTGGGCATCTGCTCACATCAAGTCCAGAGTCGGCGCCCAGATTGCCACCTTCGCCCTGGGTGTCATGATCTTCGTGGATGATTACTTCAACTGCCTTACGGTGGGCTCTGTTATGAAGCCTGTGACGGACCGACATAAGGTATCCCGTGCCAAGCTGGCCTATCTCATCGACGCCACGGCGGCGCCCATCTGCATCATTGCACCGGTGTCTTCCTGGGCGGCAGCCGTCACATCCTCCGTGCCGGAAGGTATGGACATCAACGGTTTCTCCGTGTTCCTACAGACGATTCCCTTCAACCTCTATGCCTTGTGCACGCTGGCGATGATTCTCCTGATCAGCCTGATGCAGGTTGATTTCGGCTCCATGCGTATCCACGAGCAGAATGCCTTGAGCGGTGACCTGTTCACCACCGCCGACCGCCCCTATGGCGAGGCCGAGACCGAACAGACCGCTTCTTCCACCGGTAAGGTGATCGATCTGATCATCCCCGTGTTGGTGTTGATTCTCTCCTGCGTAGCGGGTATGGTGTACACCGGCGGATTCTTCTCCGGCGTGAACTTCATCGATGCTTTTGCCAATGCGGATGCCTCTGCCGGCCTTGTGCTGGGCAGCATGATCACCCTTGTGTTCACCTTCCTGTTCTACATCTGCCGGGGCGTGCTGTCCTTCAAGGATTGCACCGCAACCATTCCTGAGGGCTTCAAGGCCATGGTGGCTCCCATTCTCATTCTGACCATGGCGTGGACGCTCTCGGGCGTCACAGGCCTGCTGGGGGCCAAGGAATACGTCTACAACCTGGTGAATTCTTCCGCCATGGGCCTGCAGATGTTCCTGCCCTGCATCATCTTTGCGGTGGCGGCCTTCCTGGCCTTCTCCACGGGCACCAGCTGGGGCACCTTCGCCATTCTGATTCCCATCGTGTGCGACGTCTTCGGTTCAACGCCTGATATGATGATCATTTCCATTGCGGCCTGCCTTTCCGGCGCCGTCAGCGGCGATCATTGCTCCCCCATTTCCGATACCACCATCATGGCCTCCGCCGGTGCGAACTGCGACCATGTCAACCACATCTCTACACAGTTGCCCTACGCCATCTTCGTAGCAGTGATCTCCTTTGTGGGATACCTGCTGGCGGGCGTGTTGGGCTACCATTTTGGCAGCCAGACGGCCCTGTTGTCCCTCCCCTTCTCCCTGTTGCTGCTGGTGGTCAGCTTGCTGATTGTCCGCACCTGGCAGCGCAGAAAGACAGCCTAATTTCTTTCAGCCACATAAACAAGCAGCTGCACCGGAAAAGTGCAGCTGTTTTTTTATTTCGGATTTGGTTAGAGAATGTACTTTTTGAGATCAGTGGGTCGCAGTTCGCCGGAAAGGTGGCTGCGGACGTAATCGCCGTTGATTTTCAGTTCCACCGGGGGCATATCCTCATCGCCGGCGTTGAAGGCGATGTCCTCCAGCAGCTGCTCAAACACAGCGTGGAGGCGGCGGGCGCCGATGTCCTCCGCCGTTTCGTTGGCGGAATAAGCAGCATCAGCAATGGCCTCGATGGCACTGTCTTCAAAGGTGAGCAGCACCTTGTCCACCGCCAGCAGCGCCTGATACTGCAGCGTCAGGGCATTATCCGGCTGGGTCAGGATCTTCTGGAAATCCTCTCTCGTCAGGGATTTCAGCGTTACACGCACGGGGAAACGGCCCTGCAGTTCGGGAATCAGGTCGCTGACCTTCGCCACATGGAAAGCTCCGGCGGCGATAAAGAGCATATAGTCCGTTTTGACGGGGCCATACTTGGTGTTAACGGTGGAACCTTCCACAATGGGCAGGATGTCCCGCTGCACGCCTTCACGGCTCACATCGGGGCCACTGCCGCCACGGTGACCGGCAATCTTGTCAATCTCGTCGATGAACACGATACCGTTCTGTTCCGCACGGCGCACAGCTTCATCCTGCACGGCGTCCATGTCGATGAGTTTATCCGTTTCCTCGGATTCCAGAATTTTGCGGGCCTCGCTGACCTTCACACGGCGCATTTTCGTCCGGCGAGGCATCATGTTGCCCATCATATCGCCCAGGCTGATGGATCCGCCGCCCACATCCAGAGAGGGCGCTGCTTCTTCCACCTCGATTTCCAGTTCCCGGTCTTCCAGTTCGCCCCTCATCAGCCGAAGACGAATGTCTTCCTTTTCATTGGCCAGCTGGACGTCATCCGTCTGAGGTGCAGGTTCGGCCGGCTTGCGGCCCAGCAGATAATCCAGCGAGAAGCCGTTGTGCTTTTTCGGAGGATGCACCATCAGTTCCGCCAGACGATCCTCGGCGATAACCTTCGCTCTGGGGGCGACACGGGCGCTGTGCTCGTCCTTCACCATGCGGATGGCGTTCTCCACCAAATCCCGCACGATGCTTTCCACATCCCGGCCCACATAGCCCACTTCGGTGAACTTGGTGGCTTCCACCTTCACGAAGGGAGCTGCCACCAGTTTGGCCAGCCTGCGGGCAATTTCCGTCTTGCCCACGCCGGTGGGACCAATCATAAGAATATTCTTCGGGCTGATTTCCTCCCGCATGGCGGGATCCACCATAGAGCGACGATACCTGTTTCGCAGGGCGATGGCCACGGATTTTTTTGCTTCGTCCTGACCGATGATGTACCTATCCAGTTCCCGCACGATCTGGCGGGGCGTCAGTTCTGCCATGATTTGCCCCTCCTTACACTTCTTCCACGATGATGTGATCGTTGGTGAACACGCAGATGGACGCCGCAATGCGCAGCGCCTTTTCGGCGATTTCAGCGGCGGACAGATCGGTGTTCTCCGTCAGTGCTCTGGCTGCGGCCAGCGCATAGTTGCCGCCGGAGCCGATGGCGATGACGCCCTCGTCGGGGTCAATGACCTCTCCGGAACCGGACAGCACCAGCAGGGATTCCTTGTTGGCAACGATCATCTGGCTTTCCAGTTGCCGCATAGACTGCTCGCCCCGCCACATCTGCGCCATGGCCACAGCGGCCCTTTCCAGATTACCGCCGCACTGGGTCAGTTTTTCTTCGAACTTTTCGCACATGGTGAAGGCGTCCGCCACGCCGCCGGCAAAGCCGACCACTACCTGATCGTTATACAGCCTGCGCACCTTACGGGCGTTGGACTTGAAAATCACGCTCTGCCCAACGGTCACCTGACCATCACCGGCCAGGGCGATTTTGCCGTCCTTTTTTACGGCGCAGATCGTCGTTCCACGGAATTCGCTGCTCATAGTTGTTCCTCCATCAAAAAGCAGGCAGGATCGGCACGATTGCCTCCCTTGCCGATGCTTTCATTGTATTATCCTTCGGTGAAATCACTGTGAACTTCCTGATGGTTTACATCAGGGTACATTTCCCTGCACCATTCCCGCATGAAATCAAGGGAGCGCTGAGCGATGATCTCATACCGCTGCACCTTGCTGCGGATTTTCTTGTGCTGCTTGTCCACCACCAGACCGTCAATCAGACCAAAGGAGCAATTCATGGGCTGAAAATGCTTGGCTGGCGTGGAAATGTAGCGCCCCATGGCGCCCAGCGCCGTGATACCCGGCAGTTCCACTGTGCCCAGACCCTTCAGGTCACGGCCCAGCGACAAGCCGCAGAGCAGGCCGCTGGCGGCGCTTTCCACATAGCCCTCCACGCCCGTCATCTGCCCGGCAAAGTAGCACTGCGGACGGCTGATCATCTCAAAATGGGCATTCAGGAAGCCCGGAGACTGCAGGAAAGTGTTGCGGTGCATCACGCCGTAACGGGCGTAATCAGCGTTTTCCAGACCGGGAATCATGCCGAAAACTCGCTTCTGCTCCGGCCACTTGAGGCGCGTCTGGAAACCGACGATATTATACAGGCTGCCTGTATTGTTGTCCTGCCGCAACTGTACTACTGCGAAGGCTTCCTTGCCGGTGCGGGGGTCTCTGAGACCCACCGGCTTCATGGGGCCAAAGGCCAGCACCATACGGCCTCTGCGGGCCATGGATTCCACCGGCATACAACCTTCAAAGACTTTCTTTTCCTCAAAGCCGTGGATTTCCGCCGTTTCAGCGCTGAGAAGCGCATCCACAAAGGCATTGTATTCCTCCTCGGTCATAGGGCAATTGAGGTAATCGTCGCCCCGGTCATACCGGGACTGACGGAAAATCCTGTCCATGTTCAGTGAATCCGCATGAACGATAGGCGCAGCAGCGTCATAGAAGTTCAGCGTTTCCAGACCCGGCAGCTTGGCGATTTCATCAGACAGGGCGTCGGATGTCAGCGGTCCCGTGGCGATAATGACAGGGCCATCGGGAATTTGCGTGACTTCCCGGCTCTCCACAGTCACCAGCGGATTTTCCCGAAGTGCCTTGGTGATATACCCGGAGAAGGTGTTACGATCCACCGCCAATGCGCCTCCGGCGGGCACACGGGCTGCATCAGCCGCTTTCATGATCAGGCTGTCGCACATCCGCATTTCTTCCTTGAGAAGGCCCACGGCGTTGGTCAGGCGGTCAGAGCGCAGGGAGTTGGAGCACACCAGTTCCGCAAACAGATCGCTGTGATGGGCAGGAGACTTTTTCTCCGGTTTCATCTCGATCAGCGTCACGGCAATCCCCTGCCGGACAAGCTGCCATGCCGCTTCACAGCCCGCCAGACCTGCCCCCACCACGGTGGCTTTGAGTTGTTCTGACAATTATTCTTCCTCGCTCTCTCTCTGCTTCACTTCCACACGGCAGCGGCAGGTCTCATTGGCGCACAGATGCCACATTTCACCCTTGCGGTTGTACTTCTCCACCATGTAGGAGCCGCACTGGGGGCATTTCTCCGTCACAGGCTTCTCCCAGGACACAAAGTCGCACTCGGGATAATGCTCGCAGCCGTAGAACTTGCGATTTTTCTTGCTGGTCTTTTCCATCAGGCGGGCGCCGCAAGCAGGACAGGGCGCTTCGATGTACTGAATGATGGGTTTGGTGTTGCGGCAATCCGGGAAATTGGGGCACGCCAGGAAGCGGCCGAAACGGCCCATCTTGTACACCAGCATGGCGCCGCACTTATCGCAGGGTACGTCGCTGGGCTCGTCCTTGACTTCCACCTTTTCGATCTTCTTTTCAGCA
This sequence comes from Clostridiales bacterium, assembly GCA_015056085.1. Taxonomy (GTDB): domain Bacteria; phylum Bacillota; class Clostridia; order Christensenellales; family Aristaeellaceae; genus UBA11524. The sequence continues at coordinate 183,710 of SVHA01000001.1, read as the reverse complement.
AGGGACAGCGTTTTGGCAAAGGGCGGATAGAAATCCCGCAGGACCTGCTTCCATTCCAACTCGCCTTCTTCCACCTTGTCCAGCTGATTTTCCATCTCGGCAGTGAATTCCGTGTTGACGATGTCGGCGAAGTATTCTTCCATCATGCCAGTGATCATACGGCCCAGTTCTGTGGGATAGAGCCTCTTCTTCTCCCGGCTGACGTATCCACGGGCCACAATGGTGGTGATGGTGGGCGCATAGGTGGAAGGACGGCCAATGCCCTTTTCTTCCATGGCACGGACGAGGGAAGCTTCGTTGTATCGGGGCGGCGGCTGGGTGAAATGTTGTTCGGACAGCACTTCTTCCAGCGACACGGCAGCGCCTTCCGTCAGCGCAGGCAGGGTCATATCAGCCGCTGCGACCTCATCGTCGGTGCCCTCTTCATACACGGAAGTGAAGCCGGCAAAGGTCTTGTGCTCGCCGTAGAAGCGCATGGACACGCCATCGCCGGACAGTTCAGCGGTGAGGGTTTCATACTGGGCAGGCATCATCTGGCTGGCCAGGAAGCGGTTGTAAATCAGGCGATAGAGGTTATACTGCTCCTTCGTCAGGGAGGACTTGATCTTTTCAGGGGTACGGGTGATGTCCGTAGGACGGATGGCCTCGTGGGCATCCTGAGAGTTTTTCCTGCCACGGAATTCATTGGGCTCTTCCGGCAGATATTCCTCGCCGAAGCGCTGGGGAATGAATGCCCGCAGGGAAGACAGTGCCTCGTCGCTCACGCGGACGGAATCGGTACGGATGTAGGTGACAATACCCTGCGTGCCTTCATTTTCCAGATCCACGCCTTCATAGAGGTTCTGCACCACCTGCATGGTCTTGGCGGTGGTGAAGCCCAGTTTGCGGCTGGCTTCCTGCTGCAGGCTGGAGGTAGTGAAGGGTGCAGCGGGCATCTTGCGACGGATGCTGCTCTTGACGGAAGACACGGCAAAATGCGCCTTTTCGATGCGGGCAACGGCCTTGGCGGCGTCTTCTGCATTGGTGATTTCCACCTTTTCGCCGTCGATGGTGTTCAGGCGGGCGGTGAACTTGAACTTGCGGCCCTTGTTCTGCACGGACTGCATCCGGGCGGAAATATCCCAGTACTCTTCAGGGATGAACTCCTCGATCTCCTGTTCACGGGCCACCACCATCCGGGTGACGACGGACTGTACACGACCGGCGGACAGGCCTTTTTTCACCTTCGCCCACAGAAGGGGGCTGATTTTATAGCCAATCAGGCGATCCAGCACACGGCGGGCCTGCTGGGCGTCCACACGGCCCATGTCCAGAGAACGGGGCTGCTTCAGCGCTGCCTGCACGGCCTTCTTGGTGACTTCGTGGAACTCAATGCGGCAGACCTTCTCCGGCTCAATACCCAGGATGTGAGACAGGTGCCAGGAAATGGCTTCACCTTCACGGTCCGGGTCAGTTGCAAGATAAATCTGGGAAGCATTCTTGGCTTCCTTGCGAATGCGGCTGAGGATGTCTCCCCTGCCGCGGATCGTGATGTACTTGATTTCGAAGTCGTTGTCCACATCTACGCCAATCTGGGACTTGGGCATATCGCACACATGACCCTGGCACGCTTCCACCTTGTAGCCCTTGCCCAGGAACTTGCTGATGGTGCGTGCTTTGGCGGGAGATTCGATGATAATGAGTTTCTGTTTCGTAGCAGCCATGATCGGTAGCCTCCATAAAAGCCTGAATTCAGGTGAATGAGTGAATTATGCCCTGATGTAACTCTTGCCGGGAAGGGATTTGATCAGCCCCATAATTTGAAGCATGGTCAGCGAGGCAGACAGGGTTGATGTGTCCAGACCCGATGCAGCGCAAAGCTGATCAAAGGACTGTTCGCCCTGGGTGAGAATCATCATGATCTTGCGCTGATCCGGCGTCAGGGACGGCAGTGCTTCCGCAGCCTGCTGTTTGAGCATGGGCTTGTCATCCAGCCAGGAGAGGTCTTCCAGAATGTCCTCTGCCTTGGCGAAGAAACTGGCGCCCTCCCGCAGCAGCTGATGAGCGCCTTCCGCCCAGGGTGTGCCGGGGATGCCGGGATAGGCATAGACGTCCTTGCCCTGATTGAGGGCATGGGTAACGGTGGTCATGGAACCGGACTTGATCTGGCATTCCATCATGATCACCGCCCGGCCAAGTCCCGCCAGAATTCGGTTGCGCACCGGAAAGCGGAACGGCAGCGCCGGTGTGCCAGGAGGATATTCGCTCAGGAGCAAACCACCCCGCTGGATGATCTCTTTCTTCAGGGCTGCATTTTCCACGGGATAATCGATATCCAGTCCGCAGGCCATTACGCCCACCGTGGGGGACTCCCCTTCCAGACAGCCTTCATGGGCTTGTGTGTCAATGCCCATGGCCAGACCGCTGATGATGGTCACACCCTGCAGGCTCAGTTCCCGTGCCACAGTGCGGGTAGCGTCGCTTCCTGCCGGAGACGCCTTTCGTGCGCCCACCATGGTCAGGCAGCGGCCCATCAGCACGTCGGGATTGCCGATGTAGAACAGAAACACCGGTGCGTCGGGAATGTCCCGCAGCGTGTCAGGAAAGCCGAAGTCTTCCTCAGACAGGATGCCCATATCATGATCCTTCATCGTCTGCATCATGCGGTGCATCTCGTCTGGCTGGGCATAACGGCGCAGCCATTCCAGCTGGAGGGAGGTGACTTTCCCCTGCAGGCAACTGCCCTTGGTGGCGACAAAGCGTTCATACAGCGCTTCACAGGAGCCATATTCCCTCAGGATTTCCCGCAAGGTCTCCGGTGGGAGTTCCCCGTGGGTCAGCCATGCACGGCAGCCATCTTCTCTTTTGTAGCGCATTTTCATCCTTTCTGGCAAAATTACGGGAATTCAACACAGAATTTCCATATATTGCCAGTGCGAGGCGGTTTTGTAAACTTCTTAAGAAAAACAGGTTCGCCTCAACGCCCCCTATGCTATCACAGTTTTTTCAAAAAATCAACGAGGGATGAAAGTTTATCATTGTTTTTTTATCGCACATAAAGAAAAAGCCTGCCCATTTTCAGGGCAGACCCGATCAGATTACACCGTTCCCGTCACCACAAGAGTGGTCACGCCGGGTATGACGGTCCACTCGCCGGTGGTTGCATTCTGGGTATAAGCCGCCGCAGGCACAGTAATGGTGCCAATCGTAGTGGTGAATTCGCCAGTGGCTTCATCGTAGGTATAATCCAGCCCAGAGATAAGAGCGGCGCCGTCCAGCGTCACATCGGTGAGGGTGAGGATGAGATCAAACACATCCGTCAGCACCACGTTATCCGTGGCGACAGTTGCTTCAGGGCCGTAGTTCTGAATGGTAAAGGTGTACGTCACAGTGTCATCAGGCGTCACCACAGCGGGATCCACGGCCTTCAGAATCGTCAGGCTGGGGCCGGTGGCCGCATTGGTGGTGGCAGAGGCGGTCACGTTGTCCACGCCAGCGCCAGTGAGCGCTGCGGTGTTGGTAATCACGGCATCCGTGCCCAGAGGCGCATACTGGTTGGGCGTGGCGCGGTAAAGAATCAGCACATTGCCGCCGGCAGGCACGGTAATGCTCGTGAGCGTCAGCGGATCCTCACCAGCAACAGTGGGCACCGTTGTCAGCACGCCATTCTGATACATCACTACAGAACCGTCTGCGTAGGTTAAAGGCGTGACAGAGGTTCCGCCGGCGAGGGTATAAGCGCCCAGGTCGTCCGTCAGCGTCAGGCCGGTATAGACAGTCTGACCGCTGTTGACGATGCTCACAGCATAGGTGATACCACAGCAGGACTGATAGCCCTCGCTGATGGCTGTTTTCGTCATGGTGAGTTCGTCCTGAAGAATGCCGCTGACCACATTGGACGCAGCCAGACAGTTGCGATAAGAAATGGTAGCCTGATTTGTAAAGGGCGTTGCCATCCCTGATTCCTCCTTTACAGCGGAGAAACACTTTGCTGCTCCGCTACGCTTCATTGTATGAAGAAGTGTCATCAGGGGTGAAAAAATCCCGGCAGCAATTGCCGGGATGAAGGGTTATTTCGGGAGTCTGACAGTGAATCTGCAGCCCTGCGTGGGCAGGTTTTCCACCTTCACAGAGCCGGAACAGGTATCAAGAATCTGTTTGCACAGCGCCAAACCCAGGCCGTTGCCTTCCTGACGGTGGGTGCCGTCCAGCTGATAAAACCGGTGGAAAATCTTCTCCATAGCCGCTTCAGGGATACCGGGGCCATTGTCTTCAATCACGAAGTCAATGTACTCCCCTTCCGCCGTCAATCGCATGGAGATGAGCCCGCCTTCCGGAGTGAATTTCACCGCATTGCTCAGGAGATTACTCCACACATGATACAGCAGGTTTTCATTGGCATTGATGGTGACGGAATCCAGATCAACATCAAACTCGATTTCCTTTTCCGTCCAGCGGGATTCCATCTGCAATAGCACCTGGCGGATTTGTTCATCCAGCCGATAAGGTGCTTTCGCCATGGGAATGGTGTGATTGGATACCTTGGACAGGAGCAGAATATTGCCCACCAGCGTGGAAAGGCGTTGGGTATTCATCAGGATGCGTTCCACATAAGTGTCCTGCTCTTCCTTGGTCTGTGCGCCCTGCAGAAGCGTTGCATAGCCCTCAATGGCGTTGATCGGCGTTTTGAATTCGTGGCTGACGTTGGACACGAAATCACTCTGCAGCGTTTCTGTGTTGCCCAGTTCGCTCACCATGGTGTTGAAACTGCTGCAGGAATCCTGCACTTCCCGCACGAAGCTGTTGCTTTCCAGCCGCACAGTGAAATCGCCCGACGCCACCTGCTTCATGGCCCGGTTCATCCGCACAATGGGACGAAGCAGAAGAACATTCACCACGACAGTAACCGCCACGCCAATGCCTACGGAGAAGATTGCAAGCCACACTGCCGGATGCAGTTCGACGTTGATTTTCAACACATCTTCCAGCAGATACGTCAGAAGAGACGCTGCGCCCAGCGTGCCCATAATCTCCAACAAGGCCACGAGGATGAACACCAGGCGGATATTCAATTGCAGGCCTGATTTTTGTTTCATTGCTTGATCACCTTGTATCCCACGCCACGCATGGTCACAATGCGGAAGTCCTCGTTGTCCCTGAGTCGATCCCGAAGGCGACCGATATGCACATCCACCGTGTGGCTGTCCGTCTCGCTCTCATAACCCCAGATTTCGTCCATCAGCTGCTGGCGTGTGAAGATCTTTCCCGGGAAAGAAGCCATCTTATACAGCAGCATAAATTCCTTCTGCGGCAGGATGGAACTCTTTCCCTGATGAATCATGGTCATGGAATCACACTCCAGCGTGGTCTGACCGATGGTCAGTTTTCGCTCGGAGATCATCTGTGCCCGGCGCAGCAGCGCCCCCACCCGCAGCACCATTTCGTTGACGTTGACAGGCTTGACCATATAATCATCCGTGCCGGAGAGGAAGCCCATGCGCATATCATCAAAGGCGTCTTTGGCGGTGATCATCATCACGGGAATGTTGATGTTGCTCTCCCGCATGGCCCGTACCAGTTCATAGCCGTCCATCACGGGCATCATGATGTCGGAAATGATCATGTCGTAATAATCCGCCAGCAGAGCGTCCATAGCCTTGTGGCCGTTATCCACGCCCACCACGTCATAACCGTTGCGGTTGAGCACATGGGTGAACAACTGTCGCAGCTCCGTATCGTCTTCAGCAATCAGAATCTTGAACACCGCAAAAATCTCCTTTTGAATGGAGGCGCATCATCTGCGCCAGTTCTTTTTCCACTGATACCGTCTGTACGCGTTATGAATCAGGTTGTACACGTCTTTCCAGAAAAACAGCGCCACATTGGCAAGGGACATCACAATCGCCAGCCGATCGTCCCAACCACTGGCAATCAGCGACAGCAACACGCTGATGCCGCTGAGAATGGCGAGGAACTTCACCTTCACGGGCAGGAGCATCATTACCATCAATTCGAAATTCGGATAAATGATGGCAAAGGCGAAGAACAGAGACATATTCAGGTACATATTGGTGGTAAACCCGGTGATCAAGCCGGAAATGATGGCGCCCACCATGCCGCAGAGGTAATACAGGTTGAACTTCACGCTCCCCCACTGATTCTGCAGCGCCGAGCCCACCAGATAATCCAGATACAGCGACAAGGCAACGAACACGAAATTGTCATGGGAAGGGACGATGATGAAAGTAACAAGCCGCCACACCTGACCGGCGAAAATAGCGTCCCGGCTAAAGAAAAGCCAATGGGATGCGGTGAACTGAAACCTGGGATACAGCAGATAATCCAGCACATACACCGTCGCCATGGCGCAAACGATGTACAGCATCAGATTGCGGACGGCGTAGGGTCTCAGCTTTCGTTCCAGTTTTTCCAGCACAGACGGACGATAGGTCATTTGGATTCCTCCCGCATGGTTTTGACGCTGCGGGTGAGATATCTGACAAAGGAATACAGCATCATGCCCACACACGCAGCAATCAGAACATTCGACGCCCAGTCGGGCATTTCCTCCCACAGCAGGTGGAGGATCATCATGGTGTGAATCAACACCGTCGTCACTTTTCCGTGCCACTGGGCGCCTTCTACCTTGCCGGATTTATGAATGGCTCCCAGTGCTGCCAATGCCGATGGAATTTCTTTGATGACCAGCAAAACCAAAGGCAAACGGACGCCCGGATGATCCACCGCCAGACAGCACATCATCGATGCCTGTGTCAGTTTATCCGCCACGGGGTCCAGTGCCTTGCCCAGGTCGCTGATCATATTGTAATGCCGTGCGATATAGCCGTCCACGATATCCGTCAGGCCGGATAAAAGCAGCAGCACTGCTGCCAGCACCTTGCTTTCAAAAGCAAAGTATGCCCAAACAATTACAGGAATCATCGCAAGGCGCACCATGGAGAGGATATTGGGGATGGTGAAAATCTTCGAAGCGGGCTTTGTATCCCGGAAAAGGACTTGTCTGTTCTTCATCAAATGCGTCTCCTTGAGGAAAAACTCGGGTACGTTACAAGTATAATCCATCAAATGCAACTGACGGTCAACTGTACATCAACTTTCGTTGAGAATACAAGAAAAAGTCCCATCCAGCTGGATGGGACCCGAGAATGAAACATCAGCACATTTTGATGAACTGGCGGTAGAATGTCACCGTCTTTGCGATGGTTTCCAAAGGAATCCTCTCATTGTTGCCGTGAATCATAGCCCGTTCCTCCTTGGTCAGAGCCATGGCGGAGAAACGGTAAACACGGTCACAGATCTGCCCATAATGGCGGGAATCGCTGCAGGCCAGCATCAGATACGGCGTGACGATGACGCCCTGCCAGGTGGCACGGATGGCCTTTTCCAGATGCTCCCACGGAGCGCCTTCTGTAGTGCTGACCGGCGAAGGATTCATGCCGAAGACCACGTCCACACGGATATCATTGTCACCGGTCTGCTTCTGAAGGTATTCCCGGGCGTCTTCCACCGTCTGACCGGGAATCAGCCGCAGATTAGCGCCCACAGTCGCCTTAGGCGGCAGCACGTTGGAGGCGCTGCTGCCCTGCATCTGGGTGAAGGCCACCGTGGTGCGCACCAGGGCGTTGAGTTCACCGCCGGAAAGTTTGCAAATCAAGTTCAGCAGCGGTGCAAAGCACCACAGGTTGGCAAAAATCACCCGGTAGAGGAATGTGGAGCGCCTGCCCATGCGGTCAAATAGCTGCTTGACAGGCGGCGTCAGCGTGAACGGGAAAGGATGCTTCTCAATGCGGGTAACGGCCTTTGCCAGCCGTCCCACAGAAGTTCGGGGCGGCGGGGTGGATGCGTGTCCGCCAGCGGTTTCGATGGTGAGAGTGACGTCCGTCGGGCCCTTTTCCGCAATGCCCACCATGGCAGCAGGCTGGGACACGCCGGGGAAGACCTTCTCCACCACAGCGCCGCCTTCATCCAGCACAAAGGCGGGTTTGATGCCTTTTTTCTCAAACCAGCGGACGATGGCAGGAGCGCCGTCGCCGGAGATTTCCTCATTGCCAGCAAAGGCGAGATACAGATCGTTTTGCGGCTGAAAACCCTCGGAGATCAGCGTTTCCACGCTTTGCAGCACACCCATGACGGTGATTTTGGTGTCGATAGCGCCCCTGCCCCACAGGACGCCATCCCTGATGGTGCCGGAGAACGGCGGCTCCTCCCAGGCGTCCTCATTGGCGGGCACCACATCGTAGTGAGCCATCAGCACGCCGGGGTTGTCTGAAGATTCGCCCTTCCAGCAGAAAAGCCAGCTGCGGGGTGAGACCTTTTCATGGCTGCAGGTGCTGAACACACCCGGAAACCATTTCGGCAGCATTTCGTCAAAGCGAGCGAATTCCCTTTCGTCTTCCAAAGAGCCGTCCCGATAGGAAACAGTCTTGATCTGAATCATTTCCTGAAGAATCCTGACAGCATCCTCCTGAGAAAAGGCTTCCTGCGCAGGAGCCACCGTTTCTTCTTCCTTGGGCGTGAACAATGCCGCACGGACGATAATCACCGCCAGCAGCGCCACGATAGCCAGTACAATCAGCCAAAGCACCCGAAATCAACCTCTTTCCTTACAGCTTGCCCTTCTTATACAGGATGCGGCTCACGCCCATGCAGATCAGTGCGCCCACGGGCACCAGCACGCCTACACTGCCTGCCAGAGACGGTACAGCCAGGAACAGTGCCACCATGAACACCAGAGGCGCCACAGCGATTTTGGGGCTCTTGGAGATATACACCACACCCAGACCGCCAATCAATGCCGGCATGATGTTATCAAAGGCGGGCGCTAGCACAGGAGACTGCAGCACAGGCTGCAGATACCCCAGCAGCAGCACGCCCAGGGCAATCACCAGCGTGGTGGTGATGGAAGAAGTGGCGATGGCGATGGTGGAAATGACCTCGCCTTCCTCGCTGCCAGCCTTGACCTTGGCGGCTTCCATGGCATTGAGAGCCGCAGGAACCTTCAGGTTCGTCAGGTTCCCCGTCACAAAGCCCAGATACGTTCCGCCTGTGCCCAGCATGGGCGAAAAAGTCAGCACCTCAATGATGCCAACGGTCCAGAAGATGGGTGCAACGCCCAACAGGCCTTTCAGAACGTGCTCCCACTGGGGCCACACGCCGTAATACAGGCACACCGCCATGGGCACCATCAGGAACATGGCAATGGCTGTTGCCACCCAGATGCGCCCGTAAAAGTGCACGGAAGAAATGTAATCACGCTTCATCACACAGCACCTCCCATCAAGGCCGTCACAGGAATGGAGGCCGCCATGGCACCCAGCATACTGATGGGCATGGCGTACTGCTCCAGCCACTTGATCTTGCACACCTTGATCAGAATGCCGCAAACACCCATGATGACAGCAGAAATCAGCGCCACCACAAGAGGCACATAGCCGGACAGACCCTCCCGGATATCTGCAAACAAAAGGCCGGTGAAGGCGGAAATCATGCCCATGAAAAGGCTGTCCATCATGATGTTGCCCCACTTGGTATCCCGCTGGCGGATGTTGTTGAGCCCACCCTGAATCTTCTTCAGGCCGAAGAGCACCAGGAAGATGCCGGGGATGATGCCCAGGGTCATCACCCAGGCAATGGCAGCAAAATCAGCAGCAGAAGACACCGCCTGGGAGGTGGAGATGCCGATGGCAGAAGCCGTTGTCGTGGCAGCGGGCAGCTCGTAGGTCAGTGCACCCAGCACGCTCAGGCGCAGCCAGGGGAAAGGCAGACCCAGGAACTGGGACAGGGTGATCACGCCCAGGAGAATCGCCACAGCAGGCGCAATGGTGAACAGGGCGCTGGACGCCACCGTCTTGCGGATAACAGATCCGGTGATACCCAGTTCCTTCGCCCGACGGGAAGCCTTCAAAAGGAAAAACACGGACTGGGCAAGCACAAACAGAATCACAATCACAGTCAGGGTATACAGAAATCCGCTGTTGACATCAAAAACAGGTTGATTCACAGCATTTCCTCCTTCCGCACGCCCGAAATACCGGGCCATGAATTGTTTCCATGCTACCACACAATCAGGATATTTGCAATGAATCAACCATCAATCGCCTGTTCTTTTTGTGTACCCAAAAGGAAAAGGGCTACCCTTTACAGGATAGCCGCTTGATATCACTTAGCGCCAATATTTTCCGTCCAGTTCACGATACTGGATGGCCTCGGCGACATGGGCAGTAGTGATGTTCTCCTCCCCTGCCAGGTCGGCAATGGTACGGGCCACCTTCAGCACACGGTTATATGCACGCATACTCATGCCCATGCGATCGACAGCCATGTGAAGAATCTGCGTGGCTTCCGGTGTCAAAGCACAATAGCGCTTGATGAGCCGTGCGTCCAGCTGGGCGTTGCAGTGAATGCCATCCAGCCGGTAGCGCTTGTGCTGCAACTCTCTCGCCTTGCGTACACGGGCGCCCACCACAGCGGAAGATTCCGCTTCGCTGCCGGTGCTGATTTCCTTCACCGGTACGGCATCCACTTCAATCTGGATGTCGATGCGGTCCAGCAGTGGCCCGGAGACCCGGTCCAGATACCGCCGGATTTCATGCTGACTGCACCGGCACTGGCGCTGCTTGCTGCCATAAAAGCCGCAGGGACAGGGATTCATGCTGGCCACCAGCATGAAACTGGACTGATACTGGGCCTGATTATGCACACGGGTGACGGACACCACACCATCTTCCAGCGGCTGGCGCAATGCTTCCAGTGCATTGCGGCTGAATTCAGGCAGTTCGTCCAGAAACAGCACGCCATTGTGGGCCAGTGAGACTTCACCAGGCCGTGCATTGGAGCCGCCGCCGATGAGGCTGGCCACCGAGGCGCTGTGATGGGGCGCACTGAAAGGCCGTGTAGCCATCAGGCCGCTGCCCGGAGTCAATTTCCCGGCAATGGAATGAATGCGGGTAGTCTCCAGCGCCTCGTCAAAGGTCAGAGGCGGCAGAATGCCCGGCAGACACCGTGCCAACATGGTTTTGCCAGAACCGGGAACGCCCACCATGAGCATATTGTGGCCGCCGGCAGCGGCAATTTCCAGCGCCCGACGGGCGCCCGCCTGACCCTGCACCTGAGAAAGATCCACTGGGCAGAAAGACTTCTGTAAAATCTCCTGATAGGTGCGCTGAATCTGCGCCGGGATGCGCTCTTTGCCCTTCAGGTGGTTGACCACCGTACGGAGGCTGTTTGCCGGATACACCCTGATGCCCTGAATGCAGGCCACTTCTTCGGCGTTGCCTTGAGGCAGGATGACGTCCTCAATGCCCTGCTCGCTGGCGCTGATGACCATGGGCAGCGCACCTCTGACAGGCTGCAGCGTGCCATCCAGGGACAGTTCACCCAGCATGAGGGTCTTGCTCAAATCCATGCCTTCCAGCTGGCCGGAAGCCATCAGCACCGCAACGGCAATGGGCAGATCAAAGGCAGGGCCTTCCTTACGGGTGTCGGCAGGAGCCAGATTGACCGTCAGGCGGGCGATGGGCATGGCGAATCCGCTGTTGACAATGGCAGCGCTGACTCTGTCCCGGCTCTCCTTGACGGAAGCATCCGGCAGACCGATGATTTCCAGCGCAGGTAAGCCATTTGCGGCGTAGACTTCCACCTTGACTGCAAAGCCGCTCACGCCGCTCAGACCATATCCCAGTGTTCGTGCCAGCATTGTTGACGCCCTCCTTGCTTTTGTACGGTGAAATGGGAAGGAACAGGAATCAATAGTAAACGTGGAGGAAATTCTGCATGAAGTCAAGCCACCCCGTGGGGGCCAGCAGTCCGCTTGCATAGGGGAAAAAGCCGATGAAGAAGGCCAGAGACACCACCAGAAGCAGCGCAAGCCAGGTTTTTCCATTTCGAGGGAAGCGGCTGATGAACCAGTGGAACACCAGCACTGTGCCGAGAATCAGGAACGGTACGCTGGCGAAATAGTGGTAGATGAAGGTGCTGCGGGGCACCAGCACCCAGGGAATGAATTGCGCCATCAGGCCGATGAGCACCACGGCAGGCGACACATCAAAGGTCTTGCTCTTCAGGTGCCAGAGGTAATCAGACCCGGCAAGGGCGTACCTGTGACGCTTTGCCCAAACAAGGGCCACCCACAGGACGGCCACGAGGCCGAACACCCACACCGCAGGATTGCCGAAGCAGAACAGGGCGTAACTCCATCCTTCCGGCACAAAGCGGGGCGAAGCGTAGTACATCGGGCGGGAAATCAGCGGCCACTCATACCACGGAGAATAGAAGGGATGATCCATGCCCAGTCCCGGCGTGGAATGATAGGAGAACATATTCTCCTGGGCATCAATCACAAGGTGCAGGAACTCACCGATGCTGCCGGGATCACGATAGGCAAAATACGGGATGTAGGACAGAACGTAAATCACTGCCGGCACGGCCACGAAGAAGCCCACACAGCACAGGCAGAGGTAAATGATGCGCTGGACGCAGGTCTCTGCCCGCTTGCGGTCCGCTTCCGTGACCTCCTGTCCGTTCAGGATGCGCCTGCGGAGGATGAATCCGAGGCGAACATGGCGCAAGCATGTCCAGAAGTACAGCAGCGCCAGGCCCACAGCGGAATACAGGCCGATCCATTTGCTGGCGATGCCGCAGCCCATGAACAGGCCGCTCAGAGCCAGATCGGGGAGCAACTTCTTCATCGGGTTGAGGATGATATCCCGTTGCATAAACCTGAGCATAAACAGGTAACTGAGAATGATAAACAGCACCGGATAGCTGTCGATGGTGGCGATGCGGGTCTGGGTGAAGTGCATACAGTCCAACGCCATCAGCAGCATGGCCGCAAAGGCCAGCCCGCTCTTTTTCGTGAGTTGCTTGCCCAGCTGATACATCGCCGGAAGCATCAGGATGCCCGCCATGGCGCCGGCAAAGCGCCAGCCAAAGGGCGTCATGCCGAAAATGCCCACCGCCCAGGACATGATCACCTTGCCCAGCGGCGGATGGCTGACCTCGTAGGTGGTCAGGCCGTGGAGATGTTCGTAGGCCGTGCGGGCATGATAGATTTCATCAAAGTAGGTGGAATTCCACCAGCCCGGTTCACCGTCAAGGGTGTCCTGCTCGTCCGTCAGCAGGCTGATGTCGGAATAGTTGGGTGATTCAGGGAGGGCATAATGCTGGGAAATCGCCCTGGCGGGAATGATTTCACCCTCGCTGTCCTTGAAGATGACCTCGTTGAGTGTCAGGCCAATCTGCCGGGCACTGATGCGCACATATCGCCCGGAAAGTTTCTGCACGCCGTCCACTGTATTGGGCGTGGTGTACAGCACTTCCCCGCTGGAATGCTCCATGGCGGGCACAAGATATACCCAGCGGAAGCACTGGCCTTCATTCATCTGTGCCCAGTATTCCTCCGACCAGTTCTCGCCGTCATCGCTCACCGCTACGGTGAAATTGTGGTAGGACACCTGAGCAAAATACAGCATGGACACATCGTCGTAATGCTGCCCCAGGTCGATGATCACCTGCTCGTTGACAGAGGTGGATTTCCACGGGGTTTGCGGCGCCTTGGTGGAACCCAGCGTCAACAGGCACACCACAGCGTACACAATCGTCACAGACAGCATCAGCAGCCAGTCAAGGCCCTTCCAGTGGAGGGAAGCGTCCTTGTTCCAGGTACGGTACTGTTCCGGCGTTCCGGGAGTCTCTTTCACCTCCCGGGTGCGGAAAATCTTCAGCGCCAGTACCTTATGAAGCAGCCGGAAGCCGTCATTTTCCACCCCCAGGCAGACGCTGTGGCACGTCCACACGCCCAACAGAGCCGTCAGCACGCTGATGGCGGAAATGATGTTGTTGATAACCAACGTGTCATTGTTCAGGTGGCCCATGGAGGACCCCAACCGGATGGCGTTGTCCAGCACGATGCCCTCGTTAAGGAACACGGTCACAGTGGACATACCCAGCAGGATCAGAATCCGGCGATCACGGCGCAGCAAGGCTGCCATGGCCAGCAGAATCAGCGCGGGGAAAAGATACCGCTCGTGCATCTTGATACCGAAAACGTGCAACAGCAGGAAAATCGCAGCGCCGCACAGGGGCAGGTTTTCCAGTTTGCCACCACGGAAGTACATGGGCAGAATCAGTAGGAAAGCCATGACCATGGCAGAAGTACCCAGTACTGTCCAGGACACAGGCAGGAAGGCCATCACCATGAAAGCCAGCGCAAACACGCTGCCCACCACCATCTGCACAACGGCGTACCAGTCCACATTTCGCCGGTGTGTGATGAAGATGTACACGGTCCACAGGATGCTCAGCCCGCAGAACACCAGAGCAGGCGCAACACCGCAAAGGTCTGCAATGGGACTCCAATTGGCGCCGAAGAGGTAGTAAATGTTGGCGGCGTTGACCGTCGCATAGGGATAGGAAGCCAGCGTTTCGCCGTAGAGATTGATCAGCCACAAGGGCGTTTCCTGATTCGGGCTGAAAGGCAGCACAATCACTGCTGCCACAACGGCAGACAGACCCAGACCGATCAGCAGTTGCAGCCAGACGGCCTTGTTGTCCTTGCGATGCTGAATCAGATGCAGGATGATTGCCGCCAGTCCCAGAAAGCCCATCATCAGCGCCTGAGGCTTCACGAGGATCGCCAGCACGTATACCGGCAGCACCGCCGCCCACTTTTCCCGGATAGCCAGCCACGCCACCAGCATCAGCAGCAGGCACAGCACGCTGTCGATCTGGCACCATGCGGCGCTGTTGAGAATCATGGCGGGGTTGAAGGCAAACAGCAGCGCCACAGCAGTGGAGGTTCGGTCATCCAGCTTGCGCTGTCGTCCGATCACATACAGCAGCATGGCCATCACCACATCGCAGATCATGGGGATCATCTTGTGAACCATGGCGCCGTATTGATAATTGTCCAAAAGATTAGTGATCCAGCCGTTGAGGCCCATCACATAGATATAACCGGGAGCATAATCACAGAAGGAAGTGGTCTGATAGAACGCACCGGGTCCCACCTGAGCCATGGTATTGCCCCAGGACAGGAAGCAGTTCACGTCCACCGGATAGCCAGTCACAAAGGAAGCCACCACTACCCGCACAGCAAAGGCTACCAGCAGACCAGCACCCAGCACCCAGGGCATGAAAGCGCTGTACGGATTCATGGCAAGTTCGTTCTTCCTGAAGCGCTTCATCACCGTGAATACTGCAAAGGCATACACGGCGGCGATTCCCATAAGCCAAGGCAGGAAAGGCTTGGCATCTTCCGGCTCTGACTCTTCGGGCATGGGCTGAATTTCCGGCACTTCGGGGGTAAACCACAATTTCGCCACACCATCGCCCGGAACAGAATCCACTTTCCGCAGGGAAAGGCCGTCAAACTGGGCCACGCCGGTGCTTTCGCCGCTGTAACCGCCCAACCGGGCAAACACGGTCACTCCATACTGTTCGGGACCCGTTTCGCCGTACATTTCCACCAGGCACCATTCGCCGTCGGTTTCATACAGGCTCTGAGAAAAGGCATACAGGCCCTCAATAGAAAGATTGGCGCCCCGGCCTTCTTCAGAAACATCCGTTGCCTTGATCCACCCGGACAGGCAATACAGCGATTCCGGCTCCACAGAAACCGTCTGGGCAAACCGGGCGTCATTCAGACCCAGATTGTTCACCACGGCGGATTTTTCGCCGCTTCGGGCGTCATCAGACGTCTGATAGAGGGTATACCCTTCCTGATGGATCCATTCGTCGGTATACCAGCCCACGGGCAGGCCGTCTTCGTCCAGTTCTTCAAAATCACCGTTATACAGCAGGTTGGGACCTTCCTCAGCAACTGCAGGGAAAATAAACAGCAGCATCAGCAGAAGGGCCAATAGCAGCCTGCCTGTCTTCACTCGGGTCATAGGACACCTCTTTCTGAATAATGATCACTCCGCTGGCGGCATGAAGGCATTGGAAATATGCATCACACCGCTGCGGCTGATCTCGATAACATCAAAACGAACAGGAACGTTCATCCATTCCCTTTTTGCAAGAAAAGCAAGGGCGGCATGGGCCATCCTGCGCTGCTTGGCGGGGGTGACGGCCATCAGCCCCATCCCCTTCCGGCTGTCCGGGCGGGACTTGACCTCCACGAACACCACGGTTTCGCCGTCGAGCATAATCAGGTCAATTTCACCGTCAGCACCCCGAAATCGCTTTTCGAGGCAAGTCATCCCCTTGGCAAGGAGAAATTCTTCTGCGATATTCTCCCCTTCCAGGCCGGTTGCATACTGTTTCATTGCTTGCTCCTGAATTTACTCTGCCACGAAATTCTTGATGAAGGAGCGCCGATGCAGCGGGCAAGGGCCGAATTCCTTCAGGGCGGCAATATGTTCCGCCGTGCCATATCCCTTGTTTCGGGCAAATCCGTACTGGGGATAGAGTTTGTCTGCCTCAAGCATCTGGCGGTCACGGGTGACCTTGGCCACGATGCTGGCTGCCGCAATGGCATAGGAAGTGGCGTCGCCTTTGATGATGGCGACTTCCTCCCCTTTCAGGCCCAGATTCGTCACGGCGTCGATAAGGAACACATCAGCAGGCACCTGGGCCGCTGCTTCCTGCATGGCCTTCTTGGTGGCATTCAGAATGTTGATTTCGTCGATTTCCTCCGGGCTTGCCTGGCCGACGCCCACATAGATGGCGTGTTCCATGATTTCCTCATAGACCTTCTCCCGGCGGGATTCTGACAGTTTCTTGCTGTCATCCACCCAGATCAGCAGCGGCTCCGGGGGCATCACAACGCAAGCCGTGACCACATTGCCCGCCAGCGGCCCTCTGCCGACTTCATCGATGCCAGCCACCACGCAGCCCGTAAAACGAGCGTCATGATTGAGCAGCGCTCTGGCATGGGCTTCCCTGTCAGTCTTCGCCATGATTTCCCTCCTGAGGAGCCTTTTCGTCCTTTGCCCCGGGAATTGTCAGCCGGGGCTTGGGTTTGGCGGGTGTTTCCAGGGTGATGCGACCCAGTTTGCCAGCACGGAATTCATCCAGCACAACAGAGCAGCAACGATCGTAGTCGCATACGCCGCCCTTCATCAGGAAGCCTCGTCCCTTGCACACCGCTTCCAGCAGTTCCTCTCCCCGAAGGTCGGGATTGTCAAAGCGGAATCGTTCCATCACCTGCTGGGGCTTGACGTTCAGCATATCCTGCAGCAGATGAATCGTCAGCATGGGCAGATCCACCACGTCATCCTTCACCGTTCCGATGTAGCACAGACGACGTGCCGCCAGCTGGTCATCCAGCCGGGGCCAGAGCAAGCCGGGGGTGTCCATCAGTTCCAGATAGGGGGAAATTCTCACCCACTGATTGTTGCGTGTCACGCCGGGTCGATCGCCCGTTTTAGCCACATTGCCGCCGTGGAGCTTGTTGGTGAAGGTGCTCTTGCCCACATTGGGCACGCCCACCACCATGGCCCGCACCGTCTTGCGAATACCCTTGGCAGCTGCCCTTTCCACGGCTTCCTTAGCGGCACGGTCAATCACCGCCAGGGCGTCCTTCGCCTTGCCGGAAGCGGCATTATAAGGCGCCGCATCAATGCCCTGGGTGCGGAAATAGTTCAGCCACATAGAGGTCGACGTCTGATCTGCCAAATCAGCCTTATTGAGCAGCAGTACCCTCTTTTTTCCGTTGATGAGTTTATCCAGATCCGGGTTGCGGCTGGAATACGGCAAACGGGCGTCGCACAGTTCGATCACCACATCCACCCGGCGCAGCTGTTCAGCCAGCAGACGTTTGGATTTTGCCATATGTCCCGGATACCAGTTAATGTCCATACAATTCACCTGCCTGATTTCTTTCAGGGAAACATTTCCCCCAGTTTATCTTTTGTATATCCAAGATATTGTAACATATTTATCCCGTTGTTGCAATTCAAAAGCCACCCAAACGGTCTGAATTTACGGTTTAGGCGAAGAAAAATCACATTCACGCAGAAAAATCAGCCTTCAAACCCAACCTGTGGATGACAGATTGGCAATTGTGTGGTATAATTCAGAGGTTATACAGGTCAACCCGCAGGAAAGGAGATTGACAATGAACATTCTTCAGGCGGCTTTGCTGGGCCTTGTTCAGGGCCTGGGGGAATTCCTTCCCATTTCTTCCAGCGGACATCTGCTGCTGGGGCGCATCTTCATGGGTCTTAACGATCAGACCGCTGCTTATAAGATGCTGGACATTTTCCTTCACGTCGGCACGCTGATTCCTGTGCTGATCGTCTTCCGCAAGGATTGGCTTGCCATCCTGAAAAACCCCTTCAAGTCCAAGACGCTATTGATGCTCTTTGTGGCGTCCCTGCCTGCGCTGGTGGTGAAGGTGCTCTTTGATGACTTCCTCGACGGTGCTGACACCGGCTGGTTCATGGGCATTTCTTTCCTGATGACTGGTTTCTTCCTGCTGCTGGCCGAAACCCTGTCCAATAGGATGAAAGCGAAAACGGAATCACCCAATCTGCTGCAGTCCATCATCATGGGCGTGATGCAAGGCGTTGCCCTTCTGCCCGGCGTAAGCCGTAGCGGCTCCACGCTGGCGGGCGGCTTGCTTGCTGGCGTTGACCGCAAGGGCGCAGCGAAGTTCTCCTTCATGATGAGCGCTCCTGCCATCGCAGCCAGCCTGTTCATTGAAGGCTATGGCGCCATGAAGGATGGCCTGCTGGCGGAACTCTCCCTGCTGCCCACGCTGATTGGCATCGCTGTGGCTGCGGTCAGCGGCTATCTCGCCATCCGATTCATGCTGCGGCTCATCACGAGGGTTTCGCTGAACTGGTTTGCGCTGTATGTGGCCATTCTGGGTGTGGCTTTCCTGGTGATGCAGCTCATCGGCGTCAATGGCATGCCGCCCTTTGCAATGCCGGAAGCTGCTGCCCTCCCCCTGTAACATCTCAGTTACAAGGGTAAAATATCGCCCCGCAACCTGCCAGGAATTCACAAAATCCCCCAACCATGTTATAATGACTTCATTCTGAGGACACAAGGAGGTGACCGCCGTGGACAAAAGCATATTCATCCGCCTGCGCCGCGGCGGACTGCGCCTCATCAGCCTGCTAATGGCGCTGCTGATGCTTTTCAGCATCGCACTGGCTGACGAGATGCCCTCTCCCACCCGGAATCCTGACGCCAATCCTTATGATTCCGATCACCCCGAACTGCTGGATGAAGATCAGTTGGTGGCTGCTGCTGCCATCCTGATTGAAGAGCACACCGGGCGTGTTATCTTTGAGAAAAATCCCGACGCTATCATGTATCCCGCTTCCACCACGAAGATCGTGACGGTGCTGCTGGGCATCATGATGTGCGAGATGGACGAAGTCGTGACCGTCAGCGCCCGTGCTGTCAATCTGCCGGAAGATTCCTCCACCATGGGGCTGCGTGAAGGGGAACAGATCATCATGCGGGATCTGCTCTACGGCACCATGCTGCGCTCAGGTAACGACGGCGCCATCGCCATTGCAGAGCACGTTTCCGGCTCGGTGGAAGCATTTGTGGATCTGATGAACGAGTTTGCGGTGCTCAACGGATGCTACAATACCCATTTTGTCAACCCCCACGGCCTGCATGACGACGCCCATTACTCCACTGCCCGGGATTTGGCCATGCTGACCCGTGTCGCCATGGACAACGAGACCTTCCGTAAGATTGCCGGGACCACCAGTTACAACCTGCCCCGCACCAACGCACAGCGCAGCCGCACCATCACCACACGCCATAAAATCATGCGTGTGCCCACAGAAGACAATCCCAACCGTCATTATTATCAGTACATCACCGGCGTCAAGTCCGGCTCCCACAGCCGTGCAGCTTACTGCTATGTCGGTTCCGCCACCAAAGAAGGCGTCGATCTGATCAGCGTGGTGCTATACTCCAATTCCTCTGATATGTACGGCGACACAAAAAAGTTGATGGAATACGGCTTCTCCCAGTTCATCAGCGTCACGCCGGTGGAACTGTACAACATGAATCCCATCACGCTGGAAGCCAGCAACTTTTCCCTCAACGATACCATGATGGGCCAGGTGACCCTCAGCTGCGTCCCGGCGGACGAGGCGGCCTCCCAGGTCAAAATCACCGCCACCAAGGACGAAGTGGAGTACATGGCCGGGCACCTTCGGGACACGGTGCTGATTGAATATGCCCGTGACTTCTCTGCGCCCATCACTGCCGGCGAAGTTCTGGGCACGATGACCTATGTCACCCAGGAAGGCGATCTGGCCGTTTTCAACCTCACCGCAAACCGCTCTGTGGCAAGGCGCGAAAATATCCCCAAGACGCTGGAAGAAATCGTCGCCGAAACAGAATCCGACGAGAATCCCTTCCCGCCTTTCTCCCTCGATCTGCTGCTGATTTTCCTCTCTCCCCTGATTGCCTTCGTGGTGATTCTCCTTATCGCCCGGCGCATTTACCGGCGCATCCACAAGCGGCAGGAACGCCTGCCCCGCAACAGCCGCAGATACCTTAAGTAAAGATTCGATTCTCTCCGGCACATCGCCGGAGGGATTTTTCTTTTGTTGCACCACTTTCCATCTGCCTCATACTTTGCTGGTGAAGGCTCCCACCGCAGGGGGCCGCGAAAAGGAGGAATGGTTTGATGTCTTTCTATTCCTACAAAAACGCCAACAACAACTGCTGCCCCGGCACCATTTCCGGCAATGCCATCGACGGTTTGCAAGAGAAGGTCTGCGTGCAGGTCAAGCGTGTGTATGACAGCGCGCTGATGCAGGAGCAGCTCGACAGACAGGTCGTGACCATCACCAGTTACGCCCAGGTGAACACCACTTGCCAGTGCAACACTTGCGGCTGCCAGGAAGTGCAGGAACCTGTAACGCCCACGTCTGCGCCTGTTCCGCCCATCACTTTTGAAAGCTGCCGCAGCACCTCCACCCAGGGCACCATCCGCAACCTGACGGTGGACCGCCTCTGTGACCGTCCCTGCTTTGCCCGTGTGCGTTGCACGGTGGATGTGCCCATCGACATTCTGTTCACGGACAGCCGCAATGTGGAATACATCGGCAAGGGCGTGGTCAGCGTGAACCGGGACGTGCTGCTGAGCATCCCCGACGAATCCATCGTGCCCTACTCACTGGAAGCCATGGTGAGCGCCATCTGCGTGGCGGGCACTTATCTGGGCAACAACCAGTTCCAGATGACCATCTGCGTCACCATCATCCTGAAGGTGCTGGCGGATGTGGAAATTCTCATCCCCTCCTACGGCTTCTGCCCCATTCCCCCGGCAGAAGAGTTTGCAGAGTCCGTCTGCGACGAATTCTTCAGCCTGCCTCTGTTCCCGCCTGCCTCCCTGTGCAACGAAGGCACGGTAGCTGCCGGTGGCCTGACCAACACTTGCAACAACGGCTGTAACTGCGGCAACACCTGCTGCCGTCGCAACGGTTAAAACACAAAAATCCCGCAGCGTTTCCGCTGCGGGACTCTTTTCATTTTGGTTGGATTACATAATTTCATCGGGCTTGAAGCCCTTCTCCTCGATGGCTTCAAACATGACGGAAGTGGGCACTTCTTCAGTTAATTCCACCGTCACAACCTTGGTTTCCAGGTCGGCAGTCGCTTTTTCCACGCCAGGAATCGCCATCAGCACCTTTTCCACTTTGGCTGTGCAGTGCTTGCACATCATGCCATCCACCGTAAACTTCTTTTCCATGGTTCATTCCTCCTGTTGATTGATTTTTTCTGTCAGGGAACGAGTTCCTCATGATCTTGCGTGTCTTCGGGCAGAATTTCAGGAATCGGCGGTAGTTCATCCAGGGAAGAAATGCCGAAGTGGCTCAGGAATGCCTCCGTAGTGCCGTAGAGGATAGGCCGGCCAAGAGTGTCTTTGCGGCCCACTTCCTGAATGAGCTGCTTGTTGACCAGGGACTGAATGGAGTAGTCGCACTTTACGCCGCGCACCTGCTCCACATCCGCACGGGTGACAGGCTGCTTGTAAGCCACCACTGCCAGCGTCTCCATGATAGCCTGAGACAGCGACTGACGCTGCACCGGCTGCAGAAGCCGCACCACATCCGCAGAATACAGCCCTCTTGTGGCCAGCTGTACCTGATGACCAAAGCGCTTGATGGCAAAGCCTCGCTGAGCAAAGTCGTATTCGTCCTTCAGTTCCTTGATAGCCTTTTCAACCGTCTCCTCGTCCGTGAGCAGTGACCGGGCAAGATCATCCACCCGGATAGCTTCGCCCGCCACAAAGAGAATGGCCTCAATTCGGCCCGTCAGCGTGCCTTCCTGCTGCGGCAGGTCGTTCTTGATTTCTTCAGTCATCGGTTTCATCCTCCGTATCCACTTTCCTGCCGGGCAGCAGCAGGATTTCGCCGCAGATTTCGTCCTGTTCGATGTGGGTCTCTCCCAGTTTCAGCAGCTCCAGTAGCGCCAGGAACAGCGTCACGACCTCTTCCCTTGTGGGACAGGCGCTGAAGGCTTCATCAAAGCGCATACGGCCCTGATGGCGGATGCCTTTGAGCAGCGTCAGCATACATTCCTGCACGGTGTGCTCATCCCGGTGGATGTCTCTTGGAGCATAGCGGTTGCCTTCGTCATTTTCATCCAGCGCAGGCTTGCGCGACCAGATGCGCAGGAAGGCATCTGTCAGGCCCTGCAGCGTCAGACCCACCAGTTCCGTTTCCTGGGGCGGCAGAGGGTATTCCTCCGGCAGTTTGGTGAACAGTTCCGAAGCGGCATGCTCGAATTCCTTCATGGCCTGGGCCGTTTCCCTGAAGCGCTTGTATTCTTCCAGGCGGCGGATCAGCGCCTGCTCAGGGTCTTCCTCGTTTTCATCCAGTTGGGGCGGCTTGGGCAGCATAGCCCGGCTCTTGATTTCCAGCAGCGTCGCCGCCATCACCAGGAAGTCTGTGGCGTCGTCCATGTCCAGGTCAGGCGCATTGCGGACGGACTCAATATACTGATCGGTGATCTGGC
This sequence comes from Clostridiales bacterium, assembly GCA_015056085.1. Classification (GTDB taxonomy): domain Bacteria; phylum Bacillota; class Clostridia; order Christensenellales; family Aristaeellaceae; genus UBA11524. The sequence continues at coordinate 160,769 of SVHA01000001.1, read as the reverse complement.
TGATGAAGACGTCCTTGATGTCCACCTTTTCCTTGTTGATCAGAAACAGCAGCAGATCAAGAGGGCCGTCAAAGTCCTTGAGCTGAAAAGTCATTCCCATGGCGATCCTCCTTAGATCAGCATCAGCAAATTCAGCACCGCATTCTCCACAGCTTCGTGCATGGTGGACAGCAGACCGTTCAGTGCGCCGGAAAGGCACAGCACCAGCAGCACCACACGGGTCATTTCAAACACCCGGCGATCCAGCTGAAGGCGGCCTTTGAGCAGCGTGTCATTCAGCAGATGATAACCGTCCAGCGGCGGAATGGGCAGAAGATTGAACAGAGCCAACGACAGATTCACCGACTGCATCATCAGCAGGAAGCGCTGGATGTACTGCAACCAGGGCATGGCGCACAAGGCCGCCAGACCTTCGTAGAGGTTGCCAGTGTACAGATAGCTGCTGAGGATGTCATAAAGCAGGCGCTTGTCTTCAGGCGACGAAGCAAACTGCTGATACAGCACCGGGCCCGCCATCAGGTTGTTGACAATGACGGAAAGCACCGTGCAAATCAGGAACAGGCTCAGGTTGGTGACGATACCCGCAATGGACACGAGAAAATCATCCCGCCGATAGGAGCGGAAGTTGCGGGGATTGACTGGCACAGGCTTTGCCCAGCCAAAACCCAGCAGAAACATGGTCACCGTTCCGATGGGGTCCAGATGCTTACGGGGATCCAGCGTCAGTCGACCCAGCATTTTGGCTGTGGGATCGCCGCAGCGCAGCGCCACATAGCCGTGGGCGCACTCGTGGAGAATCAGGCTCAACAGCACCGTCAGGGTAAAATAGAGCATATACACGATCAGCCCCAGCGGGTCTGCCCGCAGCCATTCTCCGTACATTTCAAGTCTTGAAAACATATTTTCCCTTTCGAATAAGCAGATAACTGATTATTTCAGCAGTGCCAGCACGTTGGCGCACTGCAGCGCAACGCCAGGCAGCAGGCAGTCTTCGCTTGCACAGAATGTTGGGGTATGCAGTGCCGTACCCACACCGCAGCCGATGTCATAATACACGCCCGGCGTCTTTTCCACAAAGTAGCAGAAACTTTCTACGCCCAGGCTCGGCTGCTGCCGCAGGATCAGGGCGTCCTCCCCCAGCAACTCCTTCACCGTGCTTTCCACGATGGCATGATAGCCCTCATGATTGAACACTGCCCCATAACTGGGTCGAATCGTGGCTTCCGCTTCGCCGCCCATGCCGGTGGCAATGCCGCTGACGGTTTCCATCACCGCATAGCGCAGCATCTCCCTCGTCTTCGGGGAGAGCGTGCGGATGGTGCCGTGCATTTTCACTTCACCGCAGATGATATTGTTGGCCGTGCCGCCGGAAATGGTGCCAATGGTCACCACTGCCGGTTCGAAGGGACTGCACCTGCGGCTGACCAGCGACTGCAGCGCCGTCACGATCTGGGCGGCGATCACGATGGCGTCCACGCCCTTTTCAGGATAGGCGCCATGGCAGCTTCTGCCCGTCACGGTGATGAACAGTTCGTCGGAAGCGCCGCTGACGTATCCGGGCTTGGTGTAGACCTTGCCCGCCTCATAATTCGGGTTGACATGCTGACCGATGACGACGTCCACATGAGGATTCTCCATGCAGCCCTGTTCCACCATCATTTTTCCGCCGCCGATGGTCTCCTCTGCCGGCTCAAAGAGCCACTTCACCGTGCCGGACCACTTGTCCCGGTTTTGGCTCAGCCACAGGCAGGAGCCCAAAGCCAGCGCCATGTGCACGTCGTGACCGCAGGCGTGCATGACGCCTTCCACCGTGCTGGGGCAGTCGATGTGAGACGCTTCCGTCACCGGCAGGGCGTCCATGTCCGCCCGGATGGCTACGCATTTGCCTTCGCCGTTGCGCAGCGTGCCCATCAGGCCATGGCAGCCTTCAAAGCGGGTCACTTCCACGCCCAGGGAGTTCAACGCGCTGGCGATGATATCCGCCGTGCGGACCTCCTGCCCGCTGAGTTCGGGATGCTGATGAAAATCCCGATAATACGCCCGGACCTGCGGAAGAATCTCCCGCAGTTCCTCCTGCCACATTTTCAGGTTCATGCGTCTCCCTCCCCGGAAATCAGTTCGTCCACCACAATGTCCCTGCGCCCATGCTGATGATACACCCGCACAGGCCGCCGGGACAGGATGGAAATGCATTCGTTGCGGTTAGTGTTCTGCCATTTCGCCATCACGTCATAGGAAATGGCGCCGCCCAGCAGATCGGCGGCATCGCCCACGGCGGCGTCGGGGATGTCCGTGACGTCCACCATCATCTGATCCATGCACACAAGGCCCACCACAGGCGCAAGGCTGCCTCGGATGAACACGCTGCCCCGCCCGTTGGACAGGCAGCGGGGATACCCGTCGCCGTATCCTGCACAGATGGTAGCAATGCGGCTGTCCCGTGTGAGAATCACGTCGTCGCCGTAGCCCACAATTTCCCCGGCAGGCACATCGTGAATCTGCGCCAAACTGGCCCGGAAAACAAGGGTTTCAGGATTCTCAAAAGGCAAATGCTCGCTGTGGGATGGCCGCACGCCGAAGAGCAGCGCTCCCACCCGGACACGGCAACCGTGCCAATCGGGGTATCGCACCAGCCCGATGCTGTCGCACAGGTGGATGTTCTCCTTCGGCAGCACGTTTTCCTCTTCCAGCCAGGCCGCAAAGCGCACCAGCTGGTCGTGCTGCATGGTGTCCCTTTCCAGGTTGATCAGCCCCAGATGGCTGAAAGCCTCTTTGACCTGCACCTGCGGGTGCTCTCGGCAGAATTGCCCGATGGCAGCAGCGTTTTCCCTTGTGCAGTCAAAGCCCAGACGATGGAAGCCAGTGTTGATTTTCAAATGAACAGATGCAGCCTGTTCCATCCGCTCGGCAGCGTCACTGATTTCATCCAATTCCGCAAGGGAAGAAGCCGTCAGCGTCAGGTCATTCATGATGGCCCGCTGAAGCCAGGATGTCTCACCTGCCCCCATGATGAGCACCTCGCCCGAAATGCCGTTTTGGCGCAGTTCGATGCCTTCCCGTATGCAACTCACCGCAAAACTGCGGCAGCCGGCTTCCTGCAGGCATTTCGCCACCATGACGGCTCCGTGGCCATAAGCATTAGACTTGAGCACGCAGGTCACGACACTGTCCGTCAGGGAACAGGCGGTGCGATAATTCCTGATGATGGCGTCAAGATCCACATCAATCCATGTGCGATAAGGTGCATTCATGGCGGCGCTTCCTTTCTCAAAGATGATGGCATGAAGGTCTCCTTCGGGGCATAGGTTGAAACACCCAGAAAACCTTTTCAGGAGGAGAGTATCATGAGCGAAATGGGTCAGAATGTTATGGGAGCTTCTTTCAGCGTGCCTGCCGCGCAGGACTTCAACACCCTTGGTTTTCAGGGGTCGATGCAGCAGGTGCTGCAGGAAAACGTAGGCAGCTATGTGGTGGTGGAATTCCTGATGGGTACAGGCACCCTCACATCCAGACAGGGGCTGCTGTACTACGTGGGCACGCAGTTCCTCGTACTGTATGACGAGGTGTATCTGCATTACATCGTGTGCGACATCTTCTCGGTGAAGTTTGTCACCTTCCTGATGCCCGGTTGCCGCACTTTTGACCGCACCAACGGAATCCTGACAGGTATGGGGACGTATCAGCAGCCAGCGCCCGCGCCAGTCAATGCGTCTGATGAGTTGGAAACCCCGGCATCATCCCCCAGAGAGAACACAGCTACGCCCTCGCAGGCAGCCTATGCCCATGCCGTGCGAAGGGGATTCCCCGGCGTCAGCGCCCGCAACGTCTGAGCAGTTCGGCTTCGTCGATCACTTCAATCCCCAGATTCTGTGCCTTTGTCAGTTTGCTTCCGGCGGCCTCGCCAGCAACGACAAAGGCCGTTTTTTTGCTGACAGAGGACGCAGCCGTTCCGCCCATGGAGCGGATAAGATCCTCAGCTTCCTTGCGGGACAGGTTCGGCAGCGTGCCGGTGACCACAATGCTCATGCCGGTGAAAGCGCCGTCCTTGGGGGCCTGCGTCTCAGCCGGTGTAACACCGGATTCAAGCAATCGCTCCACCATTTGGGTATTTTCCGGGAAGGAGAAGAATTCCACCACACTGGCAGCGACGATTTCACCCACATCAGGCAGGGCGATCAGCTGTTCCATGGTGGCATTTTCCACTCCCTGCAGTGTGCCAAAGGCATTGGCCAGGTCACGGGCAGTCTTTCTGCCGATGTTGGGAATGCCGATGGCGAACAGGAATGCGTCCAGCGGACAATGCTTGGATTTTTCCAGTGCCGCCAGCAGATTCCCGGCCTTCTTTTCCTTGAAGCCGTCCAGCGTCAGCACCTGTTCCATGGTCAGACGGTACAGGTCTGCAGGGTCCCGGACGCCCATCTGATCATAAAGTTGATCGGCTGTCTTTTCAGACAAACCGTCAATGTCCATGGCATCCCTGCCGGCAAAATGGCTGATGCGTGCCACCGCCTGGGGGCGGCAGTCCGTGCGGTTCATGCAGAAGATGTGTGCGCCCCGCTGAATCAGCGGTCCGCCGCAGGCAGGACATTTTTCCGGCGGAAGAATCGGCACTTCATCAGCGACAGGCTCCCCTGCCCGGCCCATGATTTCAGGAATGACGTCATTAGAGCGTCGAATCCACACAGGAGCATTAACAGCCACCTGTTTGCGCTGAATGTCACCAAAATTGTTCAGCGTTGCTTTGCGGACGGTCACGCCATAGAAGTCCACAGGTTCAAGGTGGGCCAGGGGCGTCAGTTTGCCGGTTCGGCCCAGTTCCCAGGTGACTTCCCGCAGGATGGTAACACTCTCTTCGGCCTCGAACTTGTACGCCACAGCCCAGCGGGGAAATTTCTCCGTGAAACCCATCTGCTCCCGGAGGGCAAAATCGCCCACCTTGATGACCACGCCGTCGATCAGGAAATCCAGGCTGCTGCGCCTGTTTTCAATTTCCTTGATGCAGTCCAGCAGTTCCTGCCGGTTGCAGGGACGGCCCAGATAATCGCTCACCGGGAAATGGTTTTCCCGAAGGAAGTCCAGCATTTCCGGCTGGGAATGATAGGGCGCATCGTCAATGGTACCCACCTGATAGAAGAAGGCGTCCAGATGGCGGGAGGCGGTCACTGCCGGGTCAAGATTGCGTAGTGCGCCGGCGGCGGCATTGCGGGCGTTTTTCAGGGGTTCTTTGGCCATCTGATTGTACTTTTCCAGCGTGGACAGGCGCATAATGCACTCGCCCTGCGCTTCCAGCACGCCCTGATAAGGAATGGTCAGCGGCACGGACTGCACTGTCATCGCCTGGGGCAGAATCGCCTCGCCGGTGACGCCGTTGCCACGGGTGGCAGCCTGTACCAGGCGCCCTTCACGATAGGTCAGGTTGAGAGTCAGGCCGTCGAACTTGTATTCCACATAGTACTGCAAGTCTTCCCTGCCGGTGAGTTTCTCCGTGCGGCGAATCCAATCTTCCAGTTCGGAAATGGACTGCACCTTATCCATCGACCACAGGCGGGTGATGTGGGTATGCTGCTCAAAGCCCTTGAGGGGCTCGCCGCCCACACGTCTGGTGGGTGAATCAGGCAGAATCACGCCTGTTTCTTTCTCCAGTTTCTTCAGCGCATCGTAGAGTTCATCCCACTGCTTGTCGGAAATCACGGGATTATCCAGCACATAGTAGGCATAGGCGGTCTCATTGAGGCGATCCACCAGTTCACGCATCTGAACGGAAACGTCTGACATGGTCAATCCTCCAGTTTGATGATGGGGGCAATGGTCAGGGCAAACTCCTTCACGCCGTAGGCGGTGAATTCAATCTGAATCCGGGCGGAAGCGCCGGAGCCAATCACGCACACAACGGTGCCTTCGCCGAATTTGCGGTGCATGACCCGGTCTCCCTTGGCGAACACCTTCTGCATGGCGCTGGCGCCGTAAGCCCTCGCCGGGGAAGGAATGGCAGACGTGCCCTTCTGCACGCCGGGAATGTTCAGCAAGCCGCCGCCAACGGCCCTGGGAGCCGCCGCAGGGGCCGTCCGGGGTGCGCCGTAGGAATTCCGACGCTGCTGCACAGAAGGCCCACCAAAGGCCACAGAGCGCTTCTGCGCCCATTCGTCTTCCAGCAACCGCTCAGGAATCTCGCCGAGGAATCGGCTGGGGTCATTGCGGTTGACCTGATTATACAGCATCCGCTGGCAGGCACGGGAGAGATACAGCCGCTTCTGGGCACGGGTGATGCCCACATAGCACAGGCGGCGTTCCTCTTCCATGCGCTCGGGGTCCATCAGGCTGCGACCCGAGGGGAACACGCCTTCCTCCATGCCGCAGATGAACACATTGGGGAATTCCAGGCCCTTGGCGGAATGGAGGGTCATCAGCGTTACATAGCCACGGCTGTCCTCCGCCATGTCCAGATCGGTGACCAGCGCCACGTTTTCCAGATAGGCTTCCACGGTGGCATCAGGCATTTCACGGGCGAATTCCTCCACTGCACCCATGAATTCCATGATGTTTTCCACCCGGGAACGGGCGTCATCCGTGTCTTCTTTCTGATACTGGGTCATCAGCCCGGTGGTGTCAATCAGCGCCTTGACAAAATCCGTCAGAGGCATGGCTTCCTTCATGGCGCCCAGCATACTGATCATGGAGAAAAAGTCGCTGACGCTCTTGCGGGGCCGGGAGCCGAGGGAATCGGGCATATCCGACAGGGCGCTGTACAGGGGCATATCATTCAGGTGAGCGTGGTTGACCAGTTCCTGCACGGTGGTGTCGCCGATGGCCCGCTTAGGCACGTTGATGATGCGCCTGAGGGACACATCGTCGTTGGGGTTTGCCAGCACACGCAAATAGGCGATCACATCCCGGACTTCCCGGCGCTCGTAGAACTTCTGTCCGCCGAACACCTTGTACGGAATGCCGGAGCGCATGAGCATTTCTTCCAGCACACGGGACTGGGCATTGGTGCGGTACAGCACCGCCACCGTGCCATACGGGGACTGCTGCTTATGCAATTGACGGATGCGATCGGCAATCCAGGCCGCTTCCTCCCGCTCATCACCGGCAGCAAAAAGTTGAATGAGCTCGCCTTCGCCGGCTTCCGTCCACAGCACCTTTTCCTTGCGCCCGGCGTTGTGGGCGATGACCTGATTGGCTGCATCCAGGATATTAGCGGTGGAGCGGTAGTTCTGTTCCAGTTTAATGACAGTGGCGTCTGGGTAATCCTTCTCAAAATCGAGGATATTGCGGATATCAGCGCCACGCCAGCCATAGATGGACTGATCGTCATCGCCCACCACACACAGATTGCGGCTCTTGTCCGTCAGGAGTTTGATGAGCATATACTGGGCGTAGTTGGTATCCTGATACTCATCCACCATTACATAGCGGAAGCGATTGCGGTAACTGTCCAGCACCGGGGGATGATCCGCCATCAGTTCCAGCGTCTTTACCAGCAGGTCGTCAAAGTCCAGAGCATTGAGGCCCTTCAGCCGGGTTTCATATTCAAGGAAAACGTCGTGAATCAACTGGCAGCGGCGATCCCTGTCGGTGCGCTGAAACCACTCATCGGGCCCCAGGAGTTTGTTCTTGGCGTCGGAAATCTTCGCCCTGAGTTCCTTGGGAGGCAGATATTTTTCATCAATGTTCATCCGCTTGATGATTTCCTTGAGCACTGCCAGCTGGTCATCATCGTCATAAATGACAAAGGAGCGGGTATAGCCGATCTTTTCAATATCCCGGCGGAGAATCCGTGCGCAGGTGGAATGGAAGGTGGAAATCCAGGCGTCCTCCGCCTTTTCCTCCCCCACCAGATGGGCAATGCGGGTTTTCATTTCATTGGCGGCCTTATTGGTGAAGGTCAGGGCGAGAATATTCCACGCAGGGACGCCCGAATCCATCAGGTTGGCCACTCGGCAGGTGAGCGCACGAGTCTTTCCGCTACCGGCACCGGCCAGAATCAGCACAGGGCCTTCCAGCGTCTGGGCGGCCAGCCGCTGCTGGGGATTGAGCATACTCAGGTCCATGTGATCACCTCCGTCACATCAGGCTGACGTCAGGGCGAAATCGCCTTTTTGAGGGCGAAAAACCCAAAACCTCTTCATGGTATCATACAAAAACAGTATACCACATTTTCCCCCTGATGACCAGCCGATTTTTGCGCCTGGTGAATTGATTTTTGCATGAAAATCCACGCAGCGGAAAAATCAGCGGAAAAACAGGAAAAACGGCGAAAAATGCTTGACAAACAAGGGCTGAAAGGATATACTTTTTCCCGTCAGCATGGGTGCTGTGAGCGTGTTGTTCGCAGTGCCCATTTCTACATTGATCATGCACCCAGTCAGCAAGGAGGCGCCCTCATGCCCACGATGGAAGAACTCTTTGGCAGCAACGTTTTCAACGACGCCGTCATGCAGGAACGCCTGCCCCGGGATACCTATCAGGCCCTGAACAAAACCATCGAAGAAGGGCGACAGCTTAACCCCGAACTGGCCAACGTGGTGGCAAATGCCATGAAGGACTGGGCTGTGGAGCGTGGTGTGACCCACTTCACCCACTGGTTTCAGCCCCTCACCGGCATCACCGCCGAAAAGCACGACAGCTTTATTCACCCCCTGCCCGGCGGACGGGTGATTCTTGAATTCAGCGGCAAGGAACTGGTGCGGGGCGAGCCCGACGCTTCTTCCTTCCCTTCCGGCGGCCTGCGCTCCACCTTTGAAGCCCGCGGCTATACTGCGTGGGATCCCACCAGTTACGCCTTTATCAAGGACGGCGTTCTTTGCATCCCCACCGCTTTCTGCTCCTACGGCGGTCTGGCGCTGGATCAGAAAACGCCTCTTTTGCGCTCCATGCAGACGCTGAACAAGCACGCCGTGCGCATCCTGAAGCTCTTCGGCCGGGACGCCACGCGTGTTGTGCCCACCGTCGGCCCCGAACAGGAATACTTCCTGGTGGACAAGAAAATCCACGATCACCGCAAGGACCTGATCTTCACCGGCCGCACGTTGTTTGGCAACAAGCCGCCCAAGGGTCAGGAAATGGAAGACCACTACTTCGGCAGCATCAAGCCCCGCATTCATGCCTTTATGACGGAGCTGAACGAGGAACTGTGGAAGTTGGGTATCCTTGCCAAGACCCAGCACAACGAAGCCGCTCCTGCCCAGCACGAGATGGCGCCCATCTTCACCGTGTGCAACGTGGCCACGGATCACAACCAGCTGACCATGGAAATCATGAAGAAGGTAGCCCTGCGTCATGGCATGGTGTGTCTGCTACACGAAAAACCCTTCGCCGGCGTCAGCGGCAGCGGCAAGCACAACAACTGGTCCATGACCACCAACACCGGCTATAACCTGCTGGATCCCGGCGATGATCCTTCCACCTCCGCCCAGTTTATGCTGTTCCTGACGGCTGTCATCAAGGCGGTGGATGAACACGCCGATCTGCTCCGGGCCGCTGTATCCTCTGCCGGCAACGACCATCGTCTGGGCGGCCACGAAGCGCCCCCGGCGATTATCTCCATGTTCCTGGGCGATGAACTGACCGCCATTGTGGACGCCTTTGTGGCAGACAAAGAATATCAGGCCTCTGAAAAGATGGATCTGGAGATCGGCGTACACGTTTTGCCCAAGTTCCCCAAGGACAACACCGACCGCAACCGCACCTCCCCCTTCGCCTTCACCGGCAACAAGTTTGAATTCCGCTCCCTGGGCGCCAGTGAGTCCATTTCCAGCGCCAACGTGATGATCAACACCATCGTGGCGGAGTCTTTGCGGCAGTTTGCCGACGAACTGGAGGCAGCCGAGGACTTCCAGTCAACGCTGCACAACCTGATCGTCAGGACGCTCAAAAAGCACAAGCGCATCATCTTCAACGGCAACGGATATTCCGACGAATGGGTGGAAGAAGCAGCCCGCCGCGGCCTGCCGAACCTCACCAACACGCTGGACGCCGTGGAAGCCCTGATTTCCCCGGAAAACATCGCTCTGTTTGAACGCCACCATGTGTTCTCCGAGGCGGAACTGCGTGCCCGCCATGAAATCCGCCTGGACAATTACGCCAAGGTCATCAACATCGAGGCGGAAACCACCCTCATGATGGCGGAAAGGCAGATTCTCCCCTGCTGCATGACCTACATGGGCCATGTGGCGGACACCTGCAACAGCGTGAATGCGGCAGGGCTTCCGGCAACCGCCCCCCATCGCATTCTGGCCAAGCTGGACGAGCGCATCACTGAACTCTCCGACGCCATCGATGCGCTGCGGGCGGCGGTTACTTCCCATCAGCCCACGGTGAATCATTATCTGGACGCCCGGTACGAGCATGACGTCATCATTCCCGCCATGAATCTGGTGCGATCCATCGCCGACGAACTGGAACTGCTGGTGGGCCGCAAGGACTGGCCCTTCCCCACCTACGCTGATCTCCTGTTCAACGTATAACCACATCACATCAGGCACGGCTTGCGCTGTGCCTGTTTATTTTTTTGAAATCAGTTGCAATCAAAAACCGGCCCGGAGATTTCCGGGCCGGAAAATGTGTATGTTACTGTTCCGCCCTGACCTTGGGCACGACTTCCGTCGCCATGAGTACCGCCACATCTTCAGGATGCACATGGCGGAACTTGACGCCATCAATGCGCACACAGGGGCCGTTGTTACACTCGCCCATGCAGAAGGCCTTGGTGAGAACGACGTCGCTGTACAACCCGGCGTCATCCACCGCTTTGATAAAGGCCGCCATGGTCTCAAAGGAGCCATTCATATCGCAGTTTCCGCCGCCGCAGATGCTGATTTTGATCATGGTTGCGTCTCCTTGATGAAATATCAGGCGATTTCCAGGGCGATCTCCATCATCTTGGTGAAGGTGTTCTGACGGGCTTCGGCGTCCAGTCCTTCGCCGGTGAAGACATTATCGGAGATGGTGCACAGTGCCAGCGCGTGCTTACCGGCACGGGCAGCGTTGAGATACAGCGCAGCGGCTTCCATTTCCACAGCCAGCACGCCCAGCTTCTGCAGCTTGCCGGCGGGCGCAGACTCGTCATAGAAGGTGTCAGAGGAATAAAGAGCGCCGGGAACGGGCACCTGGCCCAGTTTCTCGCCCGCTTCCATGGCGGCCTTCAGCAGTTTCCAGGAACAGCAGGGAGCCGTGTAGCCGTTGAAGCCGAACTGAGCGCCGAAATTGGAGTTGGTATAGCAGCTCATGCCGACGACGATATCCCGCAGTTTCAGATTCTGATCGATCTGACCGGCGGAACCGATGCGGATGATGTTTTCCACGCCGTAGAAGTTGTACAGTTCATAGGAATAGATGCCAATGGAGGGCATACCCATGCCGGAAGCCATCACGGACACACGCTTGCCCTTGTAATAGCCTGTATAGCCCTGCACGCCGCGGGTGTTGTTCACCAGCACAGCATCTTCCAGATAGTGTTCAGCAATGTATTTGGCCCGAAGGGGATCGCCGGGCATCAGCACAGTGGGGGCAAAGTCACCCTCTTTGGCGGTGATGTGGGGCGTAGGAATGTTAGGATTGCTCATGGAAAAACTCCTTTCCTGCATCATCAGCGGATGATGTCTCTTGAACTGATTATACCATGCCTTGATGCAGATGCGCAAGCCCTTTCCCTTTCTTGACAGGGGGCATCATCTCCTGTACAATAAACATGATTCCATTTGAAGGAGCCGCTCATGACCAACAGGACGTATTTTGCCTTAAGCAGCGCTGAAATGTATGCACTTCTCGCTGAATTATCCGGGTTTGAGATGACCATCCGCACGCCGGAAGGTGAAAAGCATACCGTCGACCCCATGGGATTCAACCATCTGCCCCAGATGATGCACATCACCTGCGGAGACGATGCCAATGGTTGCATCATCCTGCGGCTGACACGCTTCGGCGTGGATGAATCCGGGCAGGCAAAATGCTATCCCGGGTGGTGTGACGTCAGCGGTGTGCTGAATGAATCCACCCAGGCATGCCGGGAAGCCATCAACGACCTTCTCCGGGAGAAATCAACAAAAACTGTTTCTTCAAGCGGCGTCCAAGTGCTGATGCTCCCCCAGGCACTGGAAATGTACCAGATGACCCGTGCCGCCATTGAAATCCCCCTTGAAAAGGAGACTCCATGAACACCCTGATGCATGGATTTTTGCCAGTCACAATGCAGGAATGCCAGCAGCTCGGCTGGGATGTACCGGACTTTGTGTTCGTCTGCGGCGACGCTTATGTGGACCATCCCTCTTTTGGTCATGCCATCATCAGCCGCATACTGGAAAAGGCCGGATACCGGGTGGCCATGCTGTGCTTGCCGCCCTGGCAGGACGCTTCTGCCTTCACCCGGTTTGGCAAGCCCCGACTGGGCTTTCTGGTGACGGCAGGCGTCATCGACAGCATGGTGAACCACTATACTGTGGCCAAAAAGCGGCGCCATGACGATGCCTACGCCCCCGGCGGCAAGGGCAATATGCGCCCGGACCGGGCCACCATCGTTTATTGCAACAAGATCAGGCAGGCCTACCGGGATGTGCCGATTCTCATCGGTGGCGTGGAGGCCAGTCTGCGCCGGTTTTCCCATTATGACTACTGGGACGACAAGGTGCGTCACTCCATTTTGGTGGATTCCGGCGCAACGCTGCTCATGTACGGCATGGGCGAAACCAGCATCATTGAATGCGCCAACTGGGTGGCTGACGGCATGAATCCCGCTGAACTGCCCAGAATGCGGGGCATCTGTTACATGAGCAAGACGCCCGATGCTTCCTGTGAACAGCTGCCGGGACATGACGAAGTCATCAGCGACAAACGCAAATATGCGGAAGCCTTCCTGACCCAATACACCGAGCAGGACGCCATCAGAGGCAAGCGCCTGTGTCAGAAGCAGGACACGGACAGATATCTGATTCAGAATCAGCCCTGTCTGCCCCTGAACCGCCAGGCGCTGGACGATGTGTATGAACTGCCTTTCACCCGCAAATGGCACCCCATGTATGACAAGGACGGCGGCATTCCGGCTCTGCAGGAAGTGGAGTTTTCCATTGCAGCCACCAGAGGCTGTTTCGGCTCCTGCAGTTTCTGCGCCATCACCTTCCATCAGGGGCGCATCATCCAGTCCCGCAGCGAAGAAAGCATCCTGAAAGAAGGCAAACTGCTCACCACCCTGCCGCACTTCAAGGGGTATATCCACGATGTGGGCGGCCCGACCGCCAATTTCCGCAAGCCTTCCTGCGAAAAGCAACTCACCTGCGGCACCTGCAAAAACCGGCAGTGCCTCTACCCTTCCCCCTGCAAGAACATGACGGTGGATCACTCAGAATTTGTGTCCATCCTGCGGAAACTGCGTGCGCTGCCAAAAGTCAAGAAGGTGTTCATCCGATCCGGATTGCGGTATGACTACATCATGGCGGACAAGGACACGACCTTCCTGAAAGAGCTTTGCCAGCACCACATTTCCGGTCAGCTAAAGGTGGCGCCGGAACACGTCTGCCCCAATGTGCTGGACAGGATGGGCAAGCCCCACCGGGAGACCTACGACGCCTTTGTGAAGCGCTATACCGAAATGAACGAGCGCCTGGGGCTCAAGCAATATCTGATCCCCTACCTGATGAGCAGCCACCCCGGCTCCGACCTGAAGGCCGCCGTGGAGCTGGCGTGCTATCTCAGGGATACAGGCTTCCAGCCCGATCAGGTGCAGGATTTCTATCCCACGCCCGGCACCCTTTCCACCTGTATGTTCTACACAGGCCTTGATCCCCGCACCATGAAGACGGTCTATGTGGCCCGCTCTCCCGAAGAGAAAACCATGCAGCGGGCGCTGATGCAATACCGCAATCCCGCCAACCGGGAACTGGTACGCAAAGCGCTGCGCCTTGCCGGTCGGGAGGACCTCATCGGCTTCCGTCCCGGCTGTCTCGTTGCTCCTGAAGAAGGCCGCCGTCCGGAAAACAGCACCAAGCAACCCCGCAACGGCGCCGGAGAGCATCGCCGAAAGAAGGACACGGAAACCCCCAAGCCCCGCAGGCATCATCGTGAGGGCGGCAAGACGATCTATCCCGATTCCACTCCTTCTCCCCGCAGCCGCACGGAGCGCAAATCGACCCAGAGGCCCAGAAAGAAGGGCAAATCCGGCAAATAAAACACGCTGCTGTACCCGTAAGTACAGCAGCGCTTTTGTTAATTATTCATCTGCCATCCGCAGGCGAATCAGTTCAGCAGCTACATCGCCCCACTCCGGCAGGGTGATGACTTCCACGGAGCCATAAGGTGCGTCCAGCAGTACTTCAATGGCCTTACGCATCCGGGTGAGGTGTTCAAGGAGCGCCGATACGTCCATGTCAGCGATGCCTTCCATCCAGTCGAGCATCTCCCGTGCGATTTCCTTCCAACAGGTGTGGAGAATCGCCGCCACCATGGATGCGCTGTTGCGGATGTGGGGGAAGATCACCTCGGATTTTTCCGCAAAGGAGATTTCACGTTCCATCACGGGAAGAAAAGACGCCGTGATGGACTCTTCATACTGCAGGAGCAATGCCTTGTTCTGTGGCTTGCTCATCAGGGGCAGGAGCATATTCAGGAAAGGCACTTCTGTCAGGCGAAGGGGCAGAAAGCCATGCAGCACGCAATTCAGGCGCTCCATGGGCTTGGCATGTTGAAGAAGTGCCTGTTCCGTTGCTTCCAGCGCCTGTTGGGCACGCTGCTCACACAGGGTGACAAGCAGCGCTTCCTTGCTGGCGAAATGATGGTAGAATCCGCCCTTGCTGGCGCCCAGCACGTCCAGAATATCCTGGACGCTGGTGGCTTCATACCCCCTGAGACAGAACAATCGCTCTGCCACCGTCAGCATCTCCCGGCGTTTTTCGTCCCCTTTGCGCATGATGCACCTCCTGATAGGCTGCCTTTGTGCCAGTATAATTCACCATTCGCCCTGCGTCAAGAGGGAAATCAATCCGCAGTTTTCTGATGTCGACGCTGCACCCACTTGACCGCCTCCACCGCAGGAATCACCAAAGCAGACAGCAGGATCGCCACGATATATTCCGCAGCAGAAATCGCCGTGAAGCCGAAGAGTTCAGCAAGGAAGGGCACGAAAATCACAGCCGTGGTCAGCAGGAACGCCGCAACAGCGCCGCCCCAAAGCCACTTGTTCTGCTTCTTCAGTGTGAAGATGCTCCCTCTGCGGGAACGCATATTGAAGGACTGGAAGATTTCCGCCAGCGACATGGTCAGGAAAGCCATCGTCATGCCATCGGGGCTGTTGGCGATCTCCCATACGCCGCTTTCCATGAAGTGCCCCACAAAGTACGCCGCCAGCGTAAGCAGCGCCACAATCAGGCCCTGATAGGCCACATCAGCCCCCACGCCGCCGGCAAACACGCCCTCATTGGCATTGCGGGGCGGCTGCTTCATGGCGTCGTCCTCCCCTTCCTCCATGCCCAGCGCCAAGGCGGGAATGGAATCGGTGATGAGGTTGATCCACAGAATGTGAGCGGGCTTGAGGATGGTGAATCCAAGCATGGTGGCGGTGAAAATGCTGATGACCTCGCTCAGATTGGAGGACAGCAGGAACTGAATTGCCTTGCGGATGTTGGCATAGATGCGCCGGCCTTCCTCCACCGCCGTGACAATGGTGGCGAAGTTGTCATCCGCCAGAATCATATCTGCTACGCCCTTGGTCACGTCCGTGCCCGTGATGCCCATGCCCACGCCAATGTCCGCCGCCTTGATGGAGGGCGCATCGTTGACTCCGTCGCCCGTCATGGCAACGATCATGCCCTTGCGCTTCCATGCCTGGACGATACGCACCTTGTGTTCTGGCTGCACCCTGGCATAGACACCCACATTTTCCACCTGAAGGTCGAGTTGTTCGTCTGTGAGAGCATCCAGCTCAGCGCCCAGCATGGCCTGATCACGGCTCACGATAATGCCCAGTTCCTTTGCGATGGCCACAGCGGTGTCGATGTGGTCGCCGGTGATCATCACCGGTCGGATGCCGGCGCCACGACACAGCGCCACGGCGTCCTTGACTTCCGGGCGAACAGGGTCAATCATGCCCATCATACCCACAAAGGTCATGGCGCTTTCGATTTTCTCCGGACGGGTATCTTCCGGCACTTCGGCGTACTCTACTCTGGCCAGTGCCAGCACACGCAGTGCCTTGTCTGCCATCTGCTTGTTAGTGGCAAGAATCCGGCTGCGGTCTTCCTCCGTCATGGGCCGCACGCCCTGGGCAGTGAGGATCCGGCTGCACCGCCGCAGTATTTCATCCGGCGCACCTTTGGTGAACTGTGTCACGCCCTTTTCGGTGCGGTGCAGCGTGGACATCATCTTACGTATGGAGTCAAAGGGAGCCTCGGCAATGCGGGGCATCTCGCTTTCCAATGCGCCCTTGTCCAGGCCGTTTTTCCAGGCGTGATCGACCAGCGCACATTCCGTCGGCTCTCCCACGGCTTCATGATGGCGGTTTAGTTTCGCATCACAGCACAGTGCCATACCCATACGCAGAGTGAATTCATCCTCACTGTGGCATTCCGTGACGGTCATTTTGTTCTGTGTCAGCGTTCCCGTTTTATCAGAGCAGATGACCTGGGCACAGCCGAGGGTTTCCACTGCCGTCAGGCGGCGAATGACGGCGTTTCGCTTGCTCATCTTTGTCACGCCCATCGAAAGCACGATGGTCACCACCGCAGCAAGCCCTTCGGGAATGGCCGCCACTGCCAGCGACACAGACATCATGAAGGTGCTCATCACCACGTCCATGGTCACAGCGCCCTGCCGGATGATGCCGCCGATGAACATGACCACGCACACGCCCAGCACAATCCATGTCAGCGTTTTGGACAGGCCGTGGAGTTTCTTTTGCAGGGGCGTTTTTTCTTCCTGGGCTTGTGTCAGGGCGTCGGCAATCTTGCCCATTTCCGTCTTCATGCCGGTTTCACACACAACAGCTGTGCCACGCCCATACACCACGCTGGAACCCATGTAGAGCATATTTCTGCGGTCGCCCAGGGGGACATTGTCACCCTTCAGGACAACTACATCCTTTTCAACAGGCACAGATTCTCCTGTCAGGGCGGATTCCTCCACCTTCAGAGAGGCGCACTCCATGATACGGGCGTCCGCCGGGACGCTGTCGCCTGCTTCCAGCACAATGACGTCGCCGGGCACAAGGTCTTCTGCATTGGTGACGACCATCACGCCGTCCCGCATCACCTTGCAGCTGGCGGCGGTCATGTCCTTGAGGGCGGCAATGGCTTCCTCTGCCTTGTTTTCCTGAATGACGCCCAGCACGCTGTTGAGCAGCACAACGAACAGGATGATGAACACATCCGCCAGGGATTCACCGCTGTACACTGCCGTCACTCCGGAAATCAGCGCAGCAATCAGCAGCACAATGATCATCGGGTCCGCCAGCTGGCGCAGGAAGCGATGAATCAGCGTTTCCTTTTCAGCCTCTTTGAGTTTGTTGGGGCCGTGGGTTTCCCTGCGGCGGGCGGCTTCCTGTTGTGTCAGCCCTGTGGGGCCGGAGCGAAGCTGTTCAAGGACGTCA
This sequence comes from Clostridiales bacterium, assembly GCA_015056085.1. Classification (GTDB taxonomy): domain Bacteria; phylum Bacillota; class Clostridia; order Christensenellales; family Aristaeellaceae; genus UBA11524. The sequence goes on along the minus strand of SVHA01000001.1, from coordinate 143,200 downwards.
TTTGAGGATAAGCGGTAAGGTTTCATGGGCAAACTCCTTCCTGTATTGTGATCAAATACAAGAAAACCCATGTGTCAGCCAGTGCTGTCACATGAGTCTCGTTCATCAGAGCAAGCCAGACAGGTCGCCCTGCCATGTATGTTGACTTGCTGCGCTTTGCCACCTGTAGCGTGAACTACTCCCTCACGGGTCTTCTATTCGTGGGAAATCTTAACACAAAGGCACCCTTCCGTCAACCAGTTCAGGCTGAAAGATACATTTTTCCGCCTGAATTGTCACGACGCTTAGTCTTTTTCCTCAATGGCTGCCACCGGGCAGCCGTGCATGGCTTCCAGAGCGCCTTCCTTCACGCTGCCGGTGATATCCTCCTGCTTGGCTTGGGCCTTGTCACCGTCCAGAGAAAACACTTCCGGGCACACCGCCTCGCACAGACCGCAGGCGATGCACTTATCATTGACTGCAAACCGCATAACCATCCTCCTTTAACCGACTTTTGGTTTGTCGAAGGTATTGTGTTCGGCTTACATTGATTTCATGCAAAAAAGCCGCAAAATGCGGCTCATTTGTTTTCCGATTCAACAGCCATCATCAGCAGCCTTTCGAAGGATTCCGCAAAACGTGTGTCATCCTCGGCTGTTCGCTTGGCTGGGCCCTTGAAATGGTGCTTGCCGAAGGCTCTGCGGGCCTTGGCGGCCACGTGGCGTTCCATCAGCAGTTGGTCGATGTTGTCGTTTAAATACCACCTGCCGCTCTGATGAATGGCATAGGCGCCCTTTCCCAGGGCCATGGCGGCCACACCGTAATCCTGGGTGACAACCACATCGCCCCTATGACAGGCATTGATGAGGGCGAAGTCCACCGCATCCCGCCCTGCGCCGATGATTCGCACCTCGCTCACATCGGAGCGCAAGACGTGATTGGTGTCGCACAGAAGCGTCACCGGGACGTGGTGCTTCGTGCTGATTTCTTCCACCAACGCCACCACCGGGCAGGCGTCGGCGTCCACGAAAACGTGCATTTTGTTTTCCTCCTCAGATCAGCACACCATTCAGGTGATCGATCTCATGCTGAATGATCTGCGCTACCCAGCCGGAATATTTACCCTGCATGGGCACAAAGTCCGCCGTCAGGAAGGACACTTCGATGTCCTGATACCGGGTGGTTTTTCTCACGCCGGTCAGGGAAAGGCAGCCTTCTTCCGCCTAATAAGGACCGGACTTTTTGAGAATGACCGGATTAACCATGGCGACATTCATAGCGCCCATGTTCACCGCAATGATGCGCTTGCTCACGCCGATCATGTTCGCCGCCATGCCCACACAGCCATCCGCATGATGATGAAGGGTGTCCAGCAGATCACGGATGACAGGTTTATCAGCAGGCGTAGCATCTACAGAGGGCACGGACAGAAACAGCGGGTCTTTCATGATGGGTCTGACCATGGTGAATCTCCTTTCACAGGAAACATCCCTTGCCCGGACAATCAGGCAAGGGATGAAAAGTTATTCTTTCCAGGAAAAATCAGCTGCCAGCAGCGTCACGGCGTCTTTCGCCACGCTGAGCAATCCGCCCTGAACCGCACCCACACGGATGCTGTCCTCGCCGGACTGGATGATAATTTCGCCGGGTTTGACGGAAGTCATCAGCGGCACATGGCCCGCCATGACCGCCAGATCGCCATCAGCGCCACGCAGGGACAGGCACTGCACCTGATCCCGGAAGACATGGCCGTCAGGCGTGGTGATGATCAGCTCGAAGGTGTTCATGCCTTCACCTTCTTTGCCTTGGCCACCGCATCATCAATGGTACCGGCAAACAGGAAGGCAGATTCCGGCAAGTCATCGTGCTTGCCCTCGATGATCTCACGGAAGCCGCGGATGGTCTCGGACACAGGCACATACACGCCTTCAAAGCCGGTGAACTTCTCGGAAACGGAGAAGGGCTGGGACAGGAAGCGCTGAATCTTACGGGCACGGCCCACCAGCAGCTTGTCGTCGTCGGAGAGTTCATCCATGCCCATGATGGCGATGATATCCATCAGTTCGTTGTAGCGCTGGAGAATGCGCTGCACTTCACGGGCCACACGATAGTGCTCTTCGCCCACCACATCGGGAGAAAGGATGCGGCTGGTGGACTCCAGAGGATCAACGGCAGGATAAATGCCCATGGAGGCAATGCTGCGGCTGAGCACGGTGGTGGCGTCCAGATGGGAGAAGGTCGTGGCGGGAGCGGGGTCAGTCAGGTCGTCCGCAGGGACGTACACCGCCTGCACGGAGGTGATGGAACCCTTGCGGGTGGAGGTGATGCGCTCCTGCAGCAGGCCCATTTCGTTGGCCAGGGTGGGCTGATAACCCACGGCGGAGGGCATACGGCCCAGCAGAGCCGATACCTCGGAGCCAGCCTGGGTGAAACGGAAAATGTTGTCGATGAACAGCAGCACATCCTGGCCTTCCTGATCACGGAAATATTCCGCCATGGTCAGGCCGGAAAGACCCACGCGCATACGGGCTCCCGGAGGTTCGTTCATCTGCCCGTACACAAGAGCGGTGTTCTTGATAACACCGGATTCCTGCATTTCGTTGTACAGGTCGTTGCCTTCACGGGTGCGCTCGCCCACGCCGGTGAAGACGGACAGGCCGTTGTGCTGCTTGGCGATGTTGTTGATCAGTTCCATGATCAGCACTGTCTTGCCCACGCCAGCGCCGCCGAACAGGCCGATCTTGCCGCCCTTGGCATAGGGGCAGATCAGGTCGATGACCTTGATGCCCGTTTCCAGAATGTCGGTGGACGTGGCCAGTTCGTCATAGGCAGGAGCGGGGCGGTGAATGTCCCAGCGCTCGGCAGATTCAGGCTGATCGCCGTTGTCCACCACGTCGCCCAGGACGTTGAAGATGCGGCCGAGGGTCTCACGACCCACGGGAACGCTGATGCCCTTGCCGGTATCAGTGACCTGGGTATCACGCTGCAGGCCGTCGGTAGAAGCCATGGCAATGCAGCGCACCGTGTTGTCACCGATGTGCTGGGCAACCTCGCAGGTCAGTTTGCGCTCGCCGATCATCATGGTCAGCGCATTGTTGATGGCCGGAAGATGGCCATCGTCAAAACGGACGTCAATAACAGGTCCCATGACCTGAGAGACAACGCCCGTGTGAACATTTGCCAATGTGGATGCCTCCTTTGTCATTTTGTAAGCATCTGATTTTCGCTCTCCAGCGATCAGGAGCCGCTGCCAGCCACGATCTCGGTGATCTCCTGGGTGATGGCACCCTGACGGGCACGGTTGTATTTCAGCTGCAGGTCGTCGATCATGGTCTGGGCGTTCTTACCGGCAGAATCCATGGCCATGCGGCGTGCAGCCACCTCGCTGGCGAAGCTTTCCCTGATGGCCCGCATGATCATGCCCGCCACATAGTCCGGCACTGCATCCTGCAGCACAGTCTGCTCGTCGGGCTCAAAGACCACCACGCTCTTTTCCTGATTTTCAGGCGGGGTGATGGGCAGTACCCAGGTGACTTCCGCTTCCTGGGTCATCATGGACACATACTTCGTGGACACAATACCCAGACGATCATACTCGCCGGCGATGTAATCAGCACAGAGCTGCCGGGCCAGTTCGCTGGCCTGAGCGAATGTGTACTTCTCCGAGGAAGCAAAGGCTGCCTTGAAGCGATCGCAGGCACGCTTGCCGATGGGATACACTTTCTCATAGGAGAGCGTATCCACCAGGCGGAAGATGTTGGCGTTGTAGCCGCCTGCCAGGCCTCTGTCGCCAGCGATGACGATGAGCCGGGTGCGGTCGCCTTCCCGCTTCACCATGTAGGAAGAAGTGGCCGTTTCGGGGCAGCTGGCAAGGAGATCGATGACATTACCGAAAGACTGAGCAAAGTCACGACCGTTGCGCATGGCTTCGTTGGCACGGCGCATTTTGGAGGACGCCACCAGCCCCATGGCACGGGTCAGATGCAGGGTGGAATCGACGCTGCGGATCCGGCTCTTGAGAGCCTTCGTGTTCGCGCCCATGCTGATCACCTCCGCATGCTGTCAAGCGCCGCTTCCATCTCGGTAATATCGCTGTCCTCGTACTGACCGTCTTCCAGGCGAGCCAGCAGGGCTGGATATTCCGCTTCCAGCTTGTCAAAGAGTTTCTCTTCCCAGTCACGCACGCCGTTCACAGGCACATCGTTGAGGTAGCCATGAATCACAGCATACACGATGGCGATCTGGCAGCCCACACGCACAGGGGCATTGCGGCGCTGCTTGAGCACTTCCACAATGCGGGCGCCCAGCGCCAGACGGGACTTGGTGTCAGCGTCCAGGTCAGAGCCGAACTGGGCAAAAGACTTCAGTTCCAGATACTGGGAGTAGAGCAGCTTCAGTTCGCCGGCGACCTTCTTCATGCCCTTCTTCTGGGCGCTGCCGCCCACACGACTGACGGAGATGCCGGGGTTGATGGCAGGCATGACGCCGGAGTGGAACAGTTCCGTCTCCAGGAAAATCTGGCCATCGGTGATGGAAATGACATTGGTGGGGATGTAGGCAGACACGTCACCGGCCTGGGTTTCGATAATCGGCAGGGCGGTGATGGAGCCTCCACCGAACTCGGGAGCCACGCAGGCGGCACGTTCCAGCAGGCGGGAATGGAGATAGAAGACGTCGCCGGGATAGGCTTCACGGCCCGGAGGACGGCGAATCAGCAGGGACAGCGCACGATAAGCCACAGCGTGCTTGGACAGATCGTCATACACGATCAGCACGTCCTTGCCCTGCTCACGGAAGTATTCCGCCATGGCGCAGCCCGCATAGGGCGCAATGTACTGCAGGGGGGCGCTTTCAGCAGCGGAAGCAGACACGATGATGGTGTACGCCATGGCGCCGGCCTTTTCCAGCTCGTTGGCAATCTGCACCACGGAGGTGCGCTTCTGGCCGATGGCCACGTAGATGCACAGAACGCCCGTGTTCTTTTGGTTGATGATGGTATCAATGGCGATGGTGGACTTGCCCGTCTGACGGTCACCGATGATCAATTCACGCTGACCGCGGCCAATGGGAATCATGGAGTCAATGGCCTTGATGCCCGTCTGCAGAGGCACAGAGACGCTCTTGCGCTCGATGATGCCGGGAGCCTCGGACTCGATGGGGCGGGTTTCACTGCACTGAGCAGGGCCCTTGCCGTCGATGGGCTGGCCAAGAGCGTTGACCACACGGCCCAGCAGCGCTTCACCCACCGGCACAGACAGTGCCCGACCGGTGCGCTTGACCGTGCTGCCTTCACGGATTTCATCGGTGTCAGACAAAACGGCAACGGACACCGTTTCCTCTTCCAGGTTCTGCGCCATGCCGTAACTGCCATCTTCAAAGATCAGCAGTTCGTTAGCCATACAGCTGCGCAGACCATAAACACGGGCAATGCCGTCACCGACGGTGATGACCGTGCCGGTTTCGGACATTTCCACCCGGGACTGGTAGTTCCTGATTTGCTCTTTCAGAATACTGCTGATTTCCTCAGGCTTGTTGCTCATGCGTTCATCACTTCCTTGATTTGTTGCAGCCGGTGTTTCAGGCTGCCGTCCATAACCTTGCCGTCCACTTCGACCTTCAGGCCGCCCAGCAGGGTTTCATCCACGCTGCATTCCAGGTAGATGGTGCGTCCAAGTTTCTTTTCCAGCTGGGAGAGAAGCTTTTCTTTTTCAGCGTCCGTCAGTTCCACAGCGCTGACCACCTTGGCGGTGGAAAGTTTCTTAGCGGAATTGTACATTTCCTCATAGCCCTTGAGGCAATCGTCGAAATTGCGGATTCCCCCACGGGAAATAAGGACTGCCAGGAAACTGATCACCGTCTGGGACACCTGATCCTTCAGGGATGATTCCATCAGGGCAAGGCGCTCTGTGCGGGGGATGGCCGGAGAAGCCAGGGTGCTCAAAGCGCCGGGGGTGACATCAAACACGGATTTGACGAGTTTGAGTTCTTCCAGCACTTCCTCTTCCCGCTTCTCGTCCATGGCCAGGTCAAACAGGGCAGCAGAGAATTCTTTGCTCAAATTCGTCATTGCTGCTCACCCATTTCATTCAGGAACGAGTCGATCACTTCATGGTGATCCTGCTTGGACATTTCACGACCCAGCAGTTTCTCAGCAAGGGCGGCGGAGACGTCGGCAATCTCGTGCCGGATGGACTCCTGCGCCTTCTTCTTTTCCAGTTCGGCTTCCGTCTGTGCCTGACGGATGATGCCATCCGCCTTGTCCTGGGCATCAGACACAATGCGCTCGGAACGCCGGTTGGCGTTGACCGTCGCACTCTTGACGATTTCATCCGCTTCCTGACGGGCGCCGGAAAGCTTTTCAGCATAGGCGTCCCGGCTCTTTTCGGCAGACTCCCTCGCTTCACGGGCCGCCTGATACGTTTCATCAATGGCAGCCTGACGCTTGGCAATGGTCTTTTTCACCGGGCCGTACAGGAACTTTTTGATCAGCCAGAAGAGAATCGCAAGGTTCGCCATGGAAATGAGAATCTGCCAAAGATTGACCGAAATAACTTCCAATGACTGCATATCTCTCACCTGTCAATCAGATTACTTGATGCTGCTCAGCAGAATACCCACCAGAGAGTTGGGGGCCACAAACAGCAGCAGGATGGCGATGATCAGGGCGTAGATACCGGTGGTTTCGGCAATGGCGCAGCCCATGATCATGGTGGAAGTGACAGAGCTCTTGCATTCGGGCTGACGGCCGATGGCTTCGCAGGCAGCACCCACAGCATTACCTTCGCCGATACCGGGGCCGATACCAGCGATCATGGCGCAGCCAGCGCCCAGAGCACAGCAACCGAGAATGATACCAATGGCGATTTCCAACATAGTGAAGTACCTCCGTTCATTTTTGATCGATTTGCATCGATTGAGTCACAAGTTAATGGGGAAAATCAGGCAGCCTTGCGCTCCCGGCGCTGACGGCGCTTGAGAGCAAGGGCTTCCACCACGTCGTCTCCGGGATAGCCGCCCGAAACGTAGAGCATGGTCAGCATGGCGAAGATGAAGGCCTGGATGCATCCGCTGAACACATCGAAGTATGCGCTGAGGATGGCGGGAAGGCCTACCTGCAGGAAGGGAATCTCTCCCAGAATGCCGGGCAGCCAGCCAAACAGGGCAGCAGATGCGCCCTGCAGCGCCCAGGCCACCAGCGCAGCAATGACCGAGCCGGACAGCACGTTGCCGAAATGACGGAACGCCATCGACACGGGCGTGGCGACCTCGCTGATGATGTTCATGGGCAGCATCACCGGGATGGGCTCGGCAAAACCCTTTGCATAGCCCCAGGCGCCAGCCTTGAGTTTATTCTTTGTGATCAGAGCGAACACCAGAATCGCCCAGCCCGCCACCACGTTCAGGTCGGACGTGGGGGGATACAAACCCAGCAGACTCTGCAGGCTGGAGAACACAGACAGTGCCATCACGGCGCCGATGAAGGGCGCATAGCCGGCAAAGATGGGCTCCATGTTGCTGCCCACCAGCTTGTCCATCTGCTCCACCAGCCACTCTGCCGCCATCTGGCGGAAGTTGCGGCGGTCTTCGCTGATGCCGTTGGTGAGGAACAGGCACAGGCCCAGCAGGGTGATCATCACCAGCCAGGTGTTGATCTGGGATTCCGTGATGGGCAGATCCATCAGCGGCATGGGAATGGTGAAGAAGATCCGCGCGCCGGAAATGGACAGACCCTCCGAGGCAGGTTTGGTGAGAATCTGGATGACGATGCCCACAAGCAGCGGCAGGATCATCATGGCAATGTAGAGATAGTCTTTGATGCGATACCGCTTATCTTTCTCTTTCATCGTCTCTCACCTCCTTTCAGTCATTCGCTTTCATAGGGTTGTGGGTTTTATCGCCGGGCAATCGCTCCGGCAGTCAGGAACGCTTTTTGTCCATCAGCGGACGGAGCGTCACGCCGATGCGGGGGAACAGAAGAGGCAGCAGCGTAGCCAGCAGATCAAAGCAGGGCACCGCTGCTCCGATGACGGCGAAAATGGCCAGCATCAGCATCCGCAAATGCTGGGAGGTCCTGATGCGGGTGCGGGCGTCCTTTTCTTCCATGCCCAGGACCTTCTGCACCGTCAGACCCATCAGGAAGAAGTTCAGCACAGCCGCAAAGCCGCCCAGCAGGTTGCCCAGCAGCACCGTTACATTCCACTGCCCGATGATCAGATACACCGCCTGCATCACCGCAGAAAGCAGCACCGTCACCGCAGCAATATACAATGATTCCCGGCGGACGGTGGGATCAACCTTGAATGCCATGTGCGTATTGACCTCCTAAAAGCCTAATTTCATCGACTCTATCATTATATCAGGTAAACAGGCAAGTTTCAATAGGATTTCCCAGTTTTTTGGTTATGTTAAACAAATCACAATATCGCATCAGATTGACTTCACTGCAGCAAAAAAGAGGGAAAAGCGCTTGCCTCTCCCTCAAGAAAACCTTGTTTACTTTTCAAATCGGATGGTGGCGATCTCGTGAGCCTTGAGCTGCAGGGTCACTTCGCCGCCCTGAAGGGGAAGTTCTTCCTCCCCTGCTTCGTGCAGGTTGCAGCGCAGCGCCTTGCTGGCGGGAGCGTTGAACTTCACCACAGCCTCGCCGGGACAGCCGGCGCCTTCATACACACGCACGATGACAGCCTTGCCGTCTTCAGAGGCCTTCACAGCGCTGACACGGGCGCCGGTCACTTCCAGCAGCTGATAGCTGGCAGGGAGGCTCCCCTTCTGCACCTGGGCAGGCCAGGACGTCACGGGCTGATACAGCCACTCAGGAATGTTCATCTGCCGCACGGTGTCTTCACGATCCACCACACTCAGGGCCACGCAGAAATCATGGGCGCCCTGATCGGGCAGCGCATCAGGATCGAAGGCGGAGCGGATGATGGGCATATGCAGACGGTTTTCATCACCACGCACGGCATACTTGCCGGTGGAGGAAAGCTCAAGCACACGGTCAGCATTTTCAGGCAGAGCCACCGCCATACCGATGGTGGGCATTTCCATGGCGCAGGTGGGTCGCTCAATCAGCCCGGTGGGCTGCATATAGCGCACACGGGAGAAGTCATCGGCGCAATCAGCCACAAAGGCAAGCTGGAGAATCTTGGTCTGCTTTGTGCCACGCTCGTGCCAATCCACCCTGCCATTGAACACCAGCGTATCGCTGCCCTTGTCCAGGGTGACGTCCACACGAAGGCTGGAATCCCGCTGACCAAAGGTGTAGGTCATCTGCAGGCCGGAACGCAGGGCACCTCCGCAGGTGTGGAGGATGTTCTTGCTGTCCAGGGCGATTTCCTTGCGATAACGCCCGGTCACCCAACTGGTCATACCCTTGTCGGTGGCTTCTTCCACGAGGATGAACTTACCGCCGCCCATCACCTTGCCGGTACGCTTGTCCAGCAGTTCCTTCAGATTGCCGGAAACGGAATCAAAGGTGGCCTTAATGATCTCATTTTCCAGCACAAACACATCGGGATGATGCTTGCGGGGGTCGTTGGGCAGAGGCAGAGGCAGGGGCTTCACGGCGCCATCCACCAGACAGATGGTCGTCCAGCTGTAGGCGGGAAGGGTAATGTCCACCAGGAAATCCTGGAAGGTGTTGGCGTCCTTGGGGGTAGGACCGCACACCCACTGCACAGGCAGCGTGTTGCCGTCCTTATCCAGCACCACAGCGGTGTCGCTGCGGCCATACCAGTCCCAGGCGGTGACCTTCACAGGGCCGCTCCAGGGCGTCTGGGTGAAGTTTGCGATGGTGAAAACACGGTTGCCCCGCTGGAAATAGGTATCGATTTCAGGCTGGAAGCCCGTCTTTTCCGGCATTTTGTCTGCAAAAGCAGAGGTATCCACCGCAGCGGACAGGCGGCGCATGGCAGCGGCATACTCCCGCTCCGCAGTGGCCTGGGTTGCGGAATACTTGGCGTTGGCGTAATGGCGGGTCGCCTGCACGCCGGAACCGGTGAGAATATCATGGAACTGGTTGAACAGCACGTTCACCCATGCCTGCTCGAAGCGCTCCTTGTGATAGGGCGCGCCGGTGAGGGCATGGAGGGCCGTTGCAGCGCTTTCCGTGCGGGCCAGCATGTATTCACCACGGCGGTTGCCCGCCTTGATGCTGACCTGGGTGGTGTAGCAGCCGGTGAAAACCACGTTGTGCTCGTCCTGCACCACGGGGAAGTTCTCGATGTGTTTTTCAAGGCTGCCAAAGAAGGCGTTGTAGGTGGAGAACGCCAGCGTGGGGAACACAGGCCACTGCTGCATCTCGTGAATCAACCGCAGGTCCTTGCGGGTCGGTCCGCCGCCGTGGTCGCCCACTCCGTAGACTTCCATGGCCTCGGTGATGCCGTATTCCTTGCAGTAGCTGGGAATATAGTTGGCAAAGGCATTGCTGATGCCGCCCAGATACCACCGGGGCTCCCGGTAGGCCAGCACCTCGTGACCATTGGCAGCGCGCCAGCGATAGATGGAATGGCCCTGATAGCCGCGGCAATGATAGTAATACTTCACGCCGCCCTGATGCAGAATCTCCGGCACGCCGGCGGCATGGCCGAAGGTGTCGGGCTCATAGTCAACAAAGGAGCCTTCGATGCCAAACAGATCCTGCATGGCCTTCCTGGTGTAGAGCAGATGGCGCACCATGCTCTCGCCGTTGGGCATATTCTTGTCCGCCTCCACCCAGGTGGCGGCGGTCACTTCCCAGCGGCCTTCCTTCACACGCTGGCGAATGGCGTCCAGCATTTCAGGCTCAAATTCTTCCACAATCTTATAGGTTGAAGCCTGAGACTGGGAGAACTTGAATTCCGGGTCTTCATCCATGAGTTTGAGCATGGTACGGAAGGTTTCCAGAGTGATTTCCACCGTTTCGTGCCAGGGCCACATCCAGTTCATGTCGATGTGGGCATGGGCCACCATGTGCACGGTGAACTGCTTGGCGGCGTCCTTCAGGGGCAGCAGGATTTCTTCAGCCTTCAGCGCTGCCGCAGCAGAAACAGTGCCTTCCTTCACCAGGGCGTCTTCCAGGCAGGCGATGGCCTGATCGATCAGGGAAGTGTCCAGTTCACAGCCGGCCTGTTCCATGGCAACGGCGTATTCCACCTGACCGAGAATCCTGCGCAGATGGGAGGGAATGTGGGGGTAAGAGCCCACATAGTGGTCGTAGGCGTCACCGCTGGGCAGCTGCAGCGCCCGCTTGATGTTGATGATTCTCTCTGCAAAAGCCATGTTCATGTTCCTTTCCGAAAATCACTGTTGTTGATTTTTTGATTTACCGCACCCGCTGGCCGTCAATCCACATATTGGCCCGGCCAAAGGTGACGTAACGGGTTTCTTCACCGAAGTTCTCCCCTTCTGCCAGCACCTGATCGCACAGGGAGATCATGTCGTCCACCAGTTCCAGGCACAAGGGATTGCGCTGATGCTTCGTGGGATCCATGCCTCGCTCTTGCGGGCGATGACCGCCGTAGAAGCTGAAGTCCCGGAAGGGCTCCATCTTCTCACGGAAAGTGATCAGATTCTTGCGGTACTCACTCACGCACATGCTGCCCGGAAGGGCCATGTACACGCCATAGCCTGAGCCGATGGCGTCACCGGCAAAAACAGCCTCGTGATACCTGTCCACAAAGCACACAGAGCCGGGGGTGTGACCGCCGATCTGCACCGCTTCCAGCGTCACACCGCCGCCCAGATCAAACACGTCGCCGTCCTTGAAGGGGGTGAAGGTGGCTTCCGTGTAGCCCTTGTCCTTCATCATCATGTCCACATAGGTCTGGATGAGGGGATAGTCATCCTCACAGAGATAGACCTTGTCAAACTCATCGCAGTGATAGATGTGATCGCCGTGGACATGGGTGGCAGCGCACTCAATGGGCAGGCGGGTCAGCCGCTCCACCATGGGGCGCATATTGGTTTTGGACATACCCGTATCGATGAGCATGGCCTTGTCGGCGCCTTCCACCAGATAGAAGGAGTCCATCACGCCGGCTTCGATGCCATAGAGTCCTGGTTGATAGATGGACACCCGCTGCTGCAGGGAAAGGTCCTGCGCCATCAGCCAGTCCATGGCGGCCTGATCAAAACCATTGTTGATTTTGACGCACACACGGTTGCCTTCCATGTGGAGGAGCCGCACAATGTCCGCAGGGGCCATCACCGGCACATTGCGGAGGAGCACCGCCACATCGGGGTTGAAAGCGCCGTCGGTGGCAACAATAGCCGTCACGCAATCAGCAAAGCGGGCGGCATAGTGCCATCCAACGAGGGCGTCCTCCCCGCCGATGACGACATAGCACCTGTTTCGATCGCCGCCATTTTCAGCGGCATCTTCCTTCAGGCGAAAGATGGTATCCAGGTCTGTTTCACCCGAAATCAGGTGAATACAACCATGGACCTGTGCCTGGCGCAAGAGCGTCGGCACAGGTCCAGTACAAACGAGAATCGGCAAACTTGCCATATATAATTTTCTCCTTTGCAGCGCGTCGGCTTACTTGATGCCGGAGTGCGCCATGGTGTTCATCACCTTGCTCTGCATAGCGATGAAGATAATCAGGTTGGGCAGGAACATGATCAGGGAAGCGGCAGCAGCCATACCCTGTCCAGCCACGGAGCCAGTATTTGTCGCCAGAGAGTTCATGAAGAACGTCAGCGTACGCATACTCTCACGGGTGGTGAACATGGAAGAGGTTTCCACGTTGCCCCAGACGGACTGGAAGGTCATCACGGCGATGGTGGCCAGAGCGGGCTTGACCATGGGCATGATCACCTTGAGGAACACCTGCCAGTAGGAGGCGCCGTCGATGATGGCGGCTTCCACCAGAGAGTCAGGCACCTGGTCGGTGAACTGTTTGATCAGGAAGACGCCAACAGGCGCAGCCAGCAGAGGCAACACGTGAGCCCAGTAGGTGTTGGTAATGCCCATGTGGTCGATAACCAGATAGCGCGGAATCACCACGGCGACGCCGACGAACATCATGGCCAGGTTGTTGACTTCCAGCATCGTATACTTGCCCTTGAAGCGCAGCTTACTCATGGCGAAGGCAGCCAGGGCGCCGATGACGATGTTGGCAATCAGCACGATGACGGTGACCACACCGCTGTTGAAGATATAGCGGCTCAGCGGCACAGCGCTGGTGGAAGCCTGCTGGAAGAGCTTCTGGAAGTTCTCAAAGCTGGGGTTTTCCACGAAGAAGCGCGGCGGGAACGCAAACAGCTCAGACAGGGGCTTGAAGGCGTGGTTGATGATAAACACAATGGGCATACCCATGAAGATAGCCAGCGGGATCAAAAAGAGATAGATCGGAATCTGATTGGCATGAAACTTGTCGGGGTTAAAGCAAGTTCTTTTCATGGATATGCCTGCCTTCCTTTGTTGTGATACATCCCCCGCACCTGCGGGAGACCATGATGAATAACGGTATCCGGGACGAAAGAAGCAGCTGTTTCCAAGTTGACATAGTTGTACCATAGCTTGCAACTTTCTGCCTGATACTATTGTATCACAAATTCCTGAGTTTGCAAGCCCTTAGTGATTATGTTTGCGATATTTTTTTGCAAAATTTGTCCAGTTTTCCGACAAATCAGCGGCGATTTTCCGTCTGACAACAACTCCCCCATCCGGCATTTTGGAATTCATTTCCATTACAGCGCAAAAAATCTTTTGAAATGCCTCCGACTCCCCCGCCAGAGTTGAATCATTCACCGAAAAAACAGACCCGAGTCGTTTATCATCAGCCGAAAAATCATCATCAAAAAAGCCCCGCCGGAAACCGGCAGGGCTGTGGAACCAGATTTACTCTGCGTCAGTGGCAGTGGCGTCGGTAGCGGTAGCGTCGGTGGGGGTAGCAACCGTCACGAGACGCTCGGGCACAGCACCGAATTCGGAGCAGCCCTTGTACCAGTCATCACGATAGCCGTTGTACTGGGTGCGCAGGGTGGAGGCATAGTCGGCAGGCTGGCGCTCGCCACGATAGAACGAGTTGGGCACAGAGCCGAAGAAGTACATCACATTGCACATGATGATGTTGGGAGCGTGAGTGTCGATGCTGGGATAGGGATCCTTCACGTGCTCGTAGAAGGTCACAGTGCTGGGATGCGCCTTGGCCTTGGTGTCGGCCCACACTTCTTCATCAGTGATGAAGGGCAGCATGTTATGGGCAATCTCGTTCTCCTGGAACCAGGTGTTGCGGCAGATGGTGGCTTCCTTGCCCCAGGTCATCCACTTGGCCAGTTCCCAGGCCTCGTTGGGATGCTGCGTGCCCATGGAGATTCAGACGAACCACATATCGTCGGGATGCAGGTTGATGGGAGAAGGCACGGGATAGATCACGAATTCGCAGCCCAGGCCGTCAGCCACGGAGCCGTCGATGTAGCCCTGTCCACCGGAGTCGTAGGAAACCACGTTCATGGCGGCATGGCCGGTCACGAAGCCGGAGAAGTCGTCTTCGTCGTCGCCCAGGGCGCCCAGACGGGCTTCGGTGTCGGCGTTTTCAGCCAAACGACGGGAAACCAGATCCACGGTCTCTTCGAAGTACACCCAGGTCTCATCGAAGGTGTAGCTGTCGCCGTCCCAGCCGTAGCGGGGCATGAAGAAGTCACTGGTGGTGTTGAAGCCGTAGCCATAGTAGCCATCTTCAGGATGACCAATGGTTTCCACAACCTGAACGAACTCTTCGAAATCCCAGTCAGGATTGGGCAGCTCCATGTTGTACAGATCAAACACGGACTTGTTGATGACCATCATGGTGGGGCGGCTCTTGGCGGGCACGGAGTACCGGCGGCCGTCCACCTGAGCATACTTCAGGATGCTCTCGGTGAAAGTGGCATCGGGGTCGTTGGCGTAGTAGTCATCCAGACGCAGCGCCCAGCCATTGTTGATGGCGTCGCACACGTTGGGAGCCCAGAACACGTCAGGCAGCTTCTGCTCGGAAGCCAGGTTCATCAGGCCCTCGTTGTAGGTGGAAGGGTCGATGTCAACGATTTCCACCTTGATGTTGGGATACGCAGCCATGAACTGATCAGCCAACGTCTTGGTCAGGTCAGGGTCTTCGCCGTTGGTGGCGTAGCGCAGGGTGATTTCTTCCGTGGTGATTTCAATGTCAGCCAGAGCGGAAACGGTGCCCAGGAGCAGCATCAGGCACAGGACGAGGGAGACAATTTTCTTTATTTTGGGTACCTCCTTATGTTATTTCATACGCTTCTTTAGCAAGAAGCGGAATGAACATCGGATTCTGCCCTTCCCATCGGCAGTGCAAACAGTCAAATCAACCTTCTGAACACATTTTTCCGACAATATGGCGAAAACACAACCATCATTCCTGCTGACTTCACATATTATCCTGCTATTTTTGCAAAAACCCCGACAGATTGCAGATGCAAACTGTCGGGGCAAAGAGATTTTGTTCTGCCCTCCCCTTCCGGGTCGGAAGAAAACTTATTCGCCGGTGATACCGCTGCGGTCGATAGCCTGCACGAAGTAGCGCTGCAAGCAGAAGTAGATCAGCAGGGGCACCAGGATGGTGATCATAACACCGGCCATGGTGACGGCTTCGTTCAGGGCGTTACCAGAGGACGCAGCAGCGGCGCCAACGGCCGTGCCGCCGTACTGATTCTGCAGGTAAGCAGAATAACTGGCTTCGAAGCGGTCCAGTTCCATCATCAGGGTGGACAGGTTCACGTTGCGGCCCGTGTTGGTGATGTACAGGCTGGTGGTGTAAGTCTCATTCCAGTACCACACGAAGGAGAACAGGAACGTGGTCAGCATACCAGACACGCCCAGAGGAATGCCGATGGTGAAGAAGACGCGCTTCTCACTGGCGCCGTCCACTCGGGCGGCTTCGTCCAGAGAGCGGGGAGTCTGCTCAAACATGGCCTTGAAGATCAGGATGAAGATCGCAGAGCGCAGACCCTGACCAAACAGTGCCGGCAGCAGCATCGTCCAGGCAGAGCCCAGGATGCCGTAGTCGGAGTACATCATGTAAGTGGGCAGCATGATCAGCGGGAAAGGCACGATGAAGGTGAGCAACACCAGCAGCATCAGAATATTCTTGCCCTTGAAGTTGAAGCGGGCCAGGCCGTAGCCAGCCAGACCGCAGGAAATGGTCTGGAAAAGGGCGGGAACAGCGGTCAGCAGCAGGGTGTCCTGGATGTGCTCAGTGAATTCCATGACCTCAAAGGCCTTTTTGTAGTTATCCCAGCACAGGGTATTGGGAATCCACTTAACGGAAGAGTCAAGCAGGTCTTCCAGCGTTTCGAAGGACATGACCAGCATACTCAGCAGCGGGAACACATACACAAAGCCGATGGCGATGAGCATGACATACAGGAAGAGTTTGGGGAGCAGACCCATCTGCTCATAGGTGCCCAGAATCCGCTTGCGCAGAATCGCCTTACGGGCCTCAATGCTTTTTGCCAAGGATCTTCCTCTCCTTTCTCTCCTTATAGTTAGTCATGCGCTTTGCACGCTCAGCGTGCATACGGGCCACACGCATCTGCTCCATGGTCTTGACCTCTTCCACCTTCTTGCCCTTGCGTTCCCTGCAAAGCAGGAAGATCGCAACGACGATCAGGGAAATGAAGAACGCGTACCATACCGCTTCAGCGGACTGGATGCCGTAGTAACCGGCAGTGTACATTCTGCTTCTCATGTCCTTGACGATGACGTTCTCACTGTTGGTCGCCAGGAACACGATGGTATACACACCGCAGATCATAATGTACTGACGGATAGCCGGCAGGGTGATCTTCCAGAAGGCGACCCAGGAGTCAGCGCCGTCGATCAGCGCCGCTTCATAGATCACATCGTCGATCTTCTGCAGACCGGTCATGTAGAACAGGATCGGCACACCGGAATACCACAGAACCAGAATCAACTGAGAGAACAGCTGGGCAATGGGTGTAGCCAGCGCCTCAGGCAAGATGCTAGTGATGATACCCGTAATGCCGTAGGCCTCGATGAAGGGAATGGAAGTACCGCCGGTGCTGACCAGTCGGGAAAGCACGGGACCGGAAACGACCACAACAGGCAGGAAGAACAGGGTGCGGAAGAAACCCTTGCCGCGAATGGGCTTGTTCAGCATCATGGCGATGATCAGGGAGAACACCAAAACGACCGCCAGCTGCAGAATAGCCGATGTGAAGAAGGAAATGTACTTGGTGACATTTGCCGCTGTGAACACCTGACCGTAGTTGTAGGTGCCAACATAATGCATTTCACGCGCAATAGCAGTGATCTTCACAGAATGGAAGCTGTAAATAACAGACTGCACGATGGGATAGAGGAAGAAGGCAATGAAACCAATGACCCAGGGAGCCAGGAAGATCCAGCCCTTCAACTCACGCCGGGTCACAAGCCCGATACGAAGCTTTTTCACAGCGTGTTCTCTCCTTTCAGCATCGTGTAATCCATTGCGGGAACCACCGTGTCCTCATAGGTGTAAGGCTTTTCGGTGTAGTTGACGATCACTTCCGTGCCGTTGCTCCAGGTGGTCTTGACAACCTTTTCCTTGAGAATCTCATGGGCGACCATGTGAGCGCCTTCCAGCTCAGCGTAGTAAGCACGCAGCTCAGCGTCACGCTGGTAGACGTTTTCCTTGATGGAATTCCAAGTGCCGGAGAAATACTCGCTGGAGTTGGTGTTGCTCAGAGCCTGAACGTCTTCGTGAGTGATCAAGTAGGAGGGGTACGCACCGTATTCCACCTGCTTGAGCATCTGGCGGGTTTCGTTGGCGTCAGAGTTGTTGTAGGTGCTGTAATACGGAATGTAGCCGCTGAGGACCATGGGCAGGAAGGGAACTTCCGCTGCCAGGAAGGAGTAGGAAGTGGTACCCATGGGTAGGTCGAGATAGACGTCAGTCATATCCCAGTACTGCACAAAGGGCAGTTCCAGCGCCAGGTCTTCATCTTCCAGGCTCTTGAAGACGTCATAGTAGGCCTGCATGGTATCGCCGCGGGTGATAGTCTCGCCGTTGTAATAACGGGAGTAGAGCACATTGGGCATACCGAACAGGGCAAGACCGCCCACATCTTCGTAGGAATCCTGGTGGTAGTTGATCATGTTCTGGGACCAGTAGGGCGTCATGTAGTACATGACGGGGAACAGATGCATACCGGTGGTAACGGTGGCTTCCACCTGGCCGACGGTACGCACGACTTCCTCACGGGTGTCGTAGGTACGGGTGGTGTTGCCCATCGCGCCTTCCTGACCCAGATAGAACTTACCGCCGTTTTCCTCAACCCAGGTCTGGAGGTTTTCCAGAGAGCCGCGGTTGCCGACGGAGCCGTCAATGGCAGTGGTGGCGGTGCCGTAGGCCAGGCTCATGCCGCCGGCCTGCCAGCCCTTGTAGACCACCAGAGGAGAAGTGAGGCCATGTTCCTTGCACTCTTCCAGAATCGCCAGCGCCTGGTCGAAACTGGTCATGGGCACCACGGTGTACCACATCAGGAACTGGGACGCTTCAGCGCCCAGGAAGTCGATGCGGGGACGATAGGCAGTGTCGCGCTTGACGAGCTTGCCTTCTTCTTCCAGCAGCTGACGATAGCGCTGCGCCATGCCGGTGTAGTTGGCCTGATCGCCGCTAAGAATGTAGTAGCGGATGGTCATGTCACGCATATAGCCCTTGACTTCGCGGCGATTCAGGCCGGAAGTACGGGAGGTCTGCATGACGTACTGGTCACGCACCAGGAAATGGGCGGTGATCCAGTTGTAGTCGGTGATAACGCCGCCGGGATATGCCAGGATATCCGCAGACTCAGCGCCGTTTTCCACCACTGCCAGGAAGCCCAACTTCTCATCGGTGTATGCCATGCCGAAGATGGGCATGGTCACCTTTTCGGATTCCTTGTTGAGTTTGGCAAGAATCGTGCGTTCCACACCCACGTTGGTACCGTAGAACTTCTTGCTGTAAGGAGTCTGGCCGATGCCGCGGCCGTCCGTCAGGTTGATGATGGCGCCGGCGGCTTCAGGCACGAACATGTAGCCAGCCTTTTCGGTCAGCGTGGTCGCGCCGAAGCAGGGAGCCAGATACACGCCGGTCACGCCGTTATCAGTGAACTCTTCAATCTTGTCCGGTTCGCCCTCTTTGGCATTTTTGTTCTTCTTGAAGCCAAGGGACGCCGGATATTCGTAGATGCTGTCACCGGGCATGGTGATGGAAATGCTGTCGTCTTCAAGACGGATTTCCAAGCCCACACGGATACCAATGGCGGTGAAGTCCACCGTGGCGTCCACGCCGTCGGGACGGGTGGTCACTTCCAGGGTAGTTTCGGCGGTCATCATGTCATAGCGCTTGGTGGCCGTCTTGGAGGTCTCTGCCACGTCGATGGACAGAGTGGAGGACATGAAGCCCTTCCAGGAACTGCGATCAGGCATGGTGGAAGTCTCAGCATGGCTGCTGAAGACGCCGCCGGTGGCCTTATCGGTCACAGTAAAATCAAGGGTTTCGGTGTCGATGGCCAGAATGAGCTTGTCATTCTCCACCGTATGAATCTCTGCAGATGCAACCAGCGGCAAGAACAGCAGCAGCACCAACAGAATCAGCAATTTCTTCATATCAGTAACGCGCCTCCTTCCAGACCGCTACCACGAAGTCAGCCAGCTGAGTGATCATGGCAGCACAGACCACCATTGCAATGGCAATCATCAGCATGGTGAACAGGGTGAGAAGCAGGTTGACCGTTGTTTGCCCGAAGGTGAAATCCTGAATCGTTTTGACCATCATGAAGATGAGGACCACGCAGCCAGCAATGCCCACCAGGTCGATCATGGACACCAGGAAGGCTTCGTTGTTGGTCAGCACGAAGGTCAGCAGGTAGCTGATGGGCTTGAGGACGATGTAGGGCATGAAGGCGTAGGACAAACCGACATACATCTGCTTGAAGGTACCTTCGCCGTCACGGATATTACAGATCAGGTTGCAGGCGATTAGGAACAGCGCAATGCCGCCGAAGACCAGCGTCAGGTCCATCATCACTTCATACTCGCCGTCGCGGACCGTCTTGAACAGGAAGCCGCTGGAGTACTTGGTGATCATGTAAATCAGGAAGAAGATCAGGTAGAACAGCGTGGCAGTGACCACGGTGCCCTTCTTGCGGCGGCGCACGTTATCGAAGCAGTCAGCGGGATTCTTGGGGAACATCATCATGTACCGCATATCGCTGACGAACTTGATATCGCAGAACTTCTGCCAGCCATTGACGATGGCCTTGGCCCACTTGGTCTTGCGCTTGGCCATCTGCCAGAGCTTCTTGAGGATGACGAAAGCGATCACAACGATGATGACGGTCACGATGTTGTCGCTGACCCACTCGTTACGCACTTCCCAGTAGGAATCGCTGTAGCCGTCCTTGTCGCCGCCCTTACGGGAGGCGTTCATGGCCTCTTCGTACATACCCAGCTTGGCGTATGCACGGCCCAGGCCCATGTGAGCGTAGTCGAACAGGCTGTTGGAGCGCAGCACTTCTTCCCAGGGCTCGCGGCTCTTGTCGTAGAAGCCTTGCTGGTACAGATCCAGTGCCTGATGAACCAGCTTGGCGTATTCAGTGATTTCAAAGCGCTGCACGGTGGCCTTGTCCTGATCCAGCACGTACAGGCGGCCCTGGCTGTCCACGTCGATAGCCACAGCGGAAACGAACAGGCCGGCGTGGGTACGGTCAGCGTCTTCGCCGCCGAAGTAGAACAGCATACGACCATCACGGGTGTATTCCATGATGTAGCCCTGCTGGTTGATGACGAAGATCGTCTCATACTCGCCGACGCAAACGTCCTTGGCGCCGTCAAAGCCCTGAGACACGCCGCCCATGTTGTTGTTGCCGGAGATGGAGAAGCGCTTCACACCCTGGATACCGGCGGTCACGGTGTAGATGCGGCCGCGGGAGTCCATATCCACGTTGGTGGGGGTGGAAGGAATGTTGGCCAGCAACTGCTTTTTCTGTTCCTCGCTCAGGAAAATGCGCTGCATCTTTTCAGTGAAGGACAGGGTGGTTTCGTTGGCGCCGAAGTAGCCAAGGAAGTCGCCCTGGGCATCGAACTGAGCGATACCGTTGTTGTTGCCCTTGCTGATGACGTACATACCGCCGGCGTCGTCAACTGCCACGTTCAGGGGGCGGAAGACGTTGCTCAGGCCGTACAGGGGCGTCTTGGGATGCACGAGTTCGTCCACCAGTTCACCGGTGGCCACATCGTACACCAGCACCTTTTCCAGCTTGATGTCGGTGACATAGAGCTTGCCGTTGCGGGCAAAGATACCGCCAGGGGACTTCAGGTCGTCCTCACCGTAAACGCCCAGCAGTTCGCCTTCCGGCGTGCAGTAGACGATACGGGTATTGCCAGTGTCGGAGATGAAGAGGTTGTCATCTTCATCCACGAACAGGTCGGAGGGACGCTTGAGTTCCTCGCCGTCAAACTCGAAGAAGGCAAGGTCAGGCAGATAGCCGGTCTGGGAATAGACCAGGCGACCCTGATAGTCTTCCGTCATGGTGTGATAAGGGGCTTCCAGTGCCTGTGCAAAGCACGGGAGCATCAGCATCACACACAGCAGAAGAGCCAGTGTTGCTTTGATTTTATTCACGCTCTCGTCCCCCCTTAATCATCACGGAACAGCCGGCCAAAGTACTTGGTCAGGAAGTAAATCAGCAGCAGCAGCGCCACAGACGCCGCAGAAGCGTAGCCCATCTCGTAGCGGATGAAGCCGTAGTCGTCGATCATGTTGACGATCAACTGACCTGCGTAGTTAGGCGTCGGGTTGGAGCCGGAAAGCGCCACGCCGATGCCGCCGCCCTGGAAGGTGTTCACCACGGCCATGACCAGGCCGAAGAGCATCTGGGGCTTCATCAGGGGGATGGTGATGTAGAACACTTCCTGGAAGCGGTTACGCACGCCGTCGATGGCGGCAGCGTCGTACATGCTCTGGTCGATGTTCATCACGCCTGCCAGCATGGCCAGGAAGCCGATGCCCATGGAGGACCACAGGGCCACCAGAATCATGACGGGCATCAGGTATTCAGCCGACGTCAGGAAGGCGATTGGTTCGGAGATGACGCCCGCGTTCAATAGCAAGGCGTTGATGTAACCACGCTCGTCGCCGGAGAAGATGATCTTCCACACAACGTTCATGGCCACGCCGCTGGTCATGGAGGGGCTGTAGATCAGCAGGGCCAGGATGGTACGGGGGCCCTTGGTGACCTGGCTCAAGCACCATGCCAGGAGGAAGGACAGCAGGTAGCCGCCGGGACCGACGATCACCGCATACAGCACGGTGTTGGGCACGACGTACTGCATGAAGATGCTATCACGGGTCAGAAGGCCAATGTAGTTGCTCAGGCCCACGAAATCGGGCAGCTCGATGGTATTGAAATTGGTGAAGGACAGGCCCATGGCGATGACCACAGGAATGATGATGAACAGCGTGAACATCAGCACATAGGGCGCCATGAACAGGTAACCTTCAGGCTGATTGGTAAGGCTGCGGCGGAAACCGAGGCCGCGCTTCATCGCCTTAGTGTTTGTCATTCCAACCACCCCCTCACAGTATCAATATCGGGCACAATGAATTCCTTGACAAGCACGCCGTCCACAAGGTAGCCGAATTCTTCCAGCTTCTTTTCGACTTCGCGGTCAATACGCAGGATGGCCACGTCCAGGGCTGCACGGAGGTTTTCGCCGCCGGTGCAGGCGGAAATCATGGCGTTGGACATTTCACGTTCCACCATGTAGCTGCCGGGCACACGAGGCACTTCGTAGATCCAGTTGAGCTGTTCCACGATGATGTCCTTGTGCTCAGCCGGCCAGGGAGACGCCCTGAAGGCGTCGGTGTTGGCGCTCAGCCACAGGTATTCGTTACCCAGGGAGGACTGCAGGCGGAAAGCGAACTCGGTCTGCACTTCGTCGCTCATCCACCAGTCCAGAAGCTGCCAGGCTTCCTTGTCCATCTCGGTGTTGCCGAAGATGATGCAGGTGGAAGCGGCGCCGCTGGTCCAGCGCTGCACGTCGCCGTTTTCATCGGTGATGCCGGGATAGAGGGCCACATCCCACTTATCAGCCAGTTCAGGGGCAGCGTTGAGCAGCTGGGTGTACATACCGGAGTTGCCGGTACCGATGGGCAGGGTGCCATCACGGAAGGACTGATAGAAGCTGGCCACGATGTAGTCCATGTCGTACATCAGGAAGCTTTCAGCCATGATGGTCAGACCCTTCATGGCTTCTTCGGAACCGATGATGGTCTTGATGTTGCCGGTTTCGTGGGTAGCGCCACCGCACTGGAAGATGTAGGGCATCATGGTGGAGAAGTTCTGCACGCCCAGGCCGTTGGCGGAATGGTTGTTGTAGTTCATGCCGTAACGCTGCAGGGTGGGCAGCATATTCAGAACATCTTCATAGGAGTTGGGCACTTCCAGGCCCAGGGATTCCATAATGTCGGTGCGGTAGAACAGCACGAAGAAGTCAGCGGTCTCGGGCAGAGCGTAGACGCCGTCTTCCAGAACGTTGGGAATCAGCAGACCGGCGGGAACGCGGCCGGCGATTTCCTGGAAGGTGGGCAGATCAGCATACTCGCCTTCGCCGTTGTACTCACGCAGATCCTTCAGCATGCCACGGATGGCCATTTCGAAGTTCTTGCCGTGAGACACGCCCAGGGCGCAGTCAGGGGCAGAACCGGAGGCATAGGACAGGGTCAGTTTGGATTCATCGGTCATGATGGAGAGGTCAACCGGAATGCCCGTCTTCTTGGTGAAGTCGGAGTCGACCATCTGCTGCATGATTTCGATGTACTGGCGGGAACGGTTCACCCACACCTGCAGGCGGCCGTCACCCTGGGTTTCAACAGCTTCGTAGCTCTGGGTGTTGAAGGAAGCAATAAAGCGCTTGATGGTGTCAACGAACTGCTCCCAACCGCTCTTTTCCTGGGGCAGCAGGGCTTCATCGGTGTAGAGATGCACGCTGTCCAGGGCCATGGGGCTGAGGGTGAAGGCGTTGATGGTGTTGACGATATAGTTGTAGGCAGAAGAGTTGCCCTGAGTGAACTGGCCCAGCTTCTTGGGCAGGTCATTGGGTTCCTCAGCCAGCAGTTCAAGGGTGTTGATAGCCAGGGTCAGGGTGCTCAGAGAGCCGGCGTTCTCGTTGCCGTCGCAGCGGGCCACCAGATAGGCCATGACTTCACGGAGCTGCTTGGCCCAGTTGGTCAGATCCTTCTCGACGTCAAAGCCGAATTCCTTCAGGTTGAAGTCACGGAATCGGTCGGTGTTGCCGCCGGTAATCTTGGTGATTTCCAGAGACAGATCAGCCATTTCCTCGGTGATGAGTTCCATCAGGTTCAGGGCAGGACGCAGATCGTCCAGCACCGTCTGGATGCCGAGGGTATGCTCGCCGGCCGTGAGGTGAATCAGCGCGGGGGCGCCGTTTTCGTCCAGCACAGTCACGTTGGAGTAGCCGGTGTTGTAATCAAAATCGGCTTCTTCAAAGGCGGGGCCGGGAATGACGCCATCCACATAGAAAGTGCGGCGCACAGGGAAGTCAGTCAGAGAGGTCTGACGCATCCGCAGGGCCAGGGCGTAGTTGCCCTCCTGCTCCACCGTGAAGGTGTAAGTGATCAGGTCACCGGCAGTGTCATAAGAGCCCTCTTCCACATAGTTGAGGACCTTCTTCTCCACGTCATAGGGCGTAAGCTGAATGTTGAAGTCAGAGCCGGCATGAATGTTGGGGTTGTTGCGCTTGGTCATTTCCTCGCCCTGGAGAGAAATGATGTAGCTGCCTTCCATCTCGCCGGTCACAGCGGGCTGGGGCTTCACAGGAGCTTCCAGCGCAAAGGAATGCAGCACAAAAGCACCCTCGCGGCAGCTCAGGGTGATTTCATGGGCGCCCTGGGAGAGGAAGATGCCCAGGCCCTTGCTGTACATACCGTCACGGCCCAGCATACGGCAGGTGATCGTGCCCATGTCCTTGGTGGGCATAGCGATGACTTCGTTGTCGTAACGGTCGTAACTCTTTTCCTCAGCCTGCACCCAGTAGGTGTCCAGCTCCAGAGCGCTTGCCTCGTCATAGGGGAAAGCGCCGTCCACCTTCATGGTATAGATGTTGTCCAGAATGTTCTCGCCCGTCATGTTATACGTGAAAACGGGGTACACGAACATGCTGGAGGGAACTTCCACCGTGAAGGTGATGGACCCGCCGACTTCGCACTGATTGTTTTCCGTCAATTCGAAGACGATGGGCTCCCCGTCGTAGACGGGCACCTTGCTGGTCACATACGCCTCATAGATGGCGTAGGAAGTCTTGGGTCCGCGCTTCAAATACAGGTCTTCCAGAACACCTGCACTGGCCACGCTCACCACAGAGAACACGATGCTGAGCAGCAGCACCAGCGCCATCATGAATTTGATGGACCGGGCGGCGGCAAAGCGGTTCTCCCCTGCTTTCCTTTCGGGATGCAGTCTGGTTTGATCAATTCCGGCTTTGGCCCTCATGACTGTTCCTCCTATTGCTTGCTATTTTGAACGATTGCAGCATCAAGGCTGTCTGCGTCACCCGATACGCCAGATGACGCATATATCAACAGGCAAAACTGCCTGAAGAGTTCAATGAAAATGTTTTAAAAAACGATGATGTCACCCCTGGACTGCAGGAATGGAACGGATCCCCAACTCCAGCGTCAGGTGTTCTCCCTTCTTGAGACGCTCAATACCCAGTTTCTTTTCCAAGCGGCCATCAGCGTCAATGGGATCATCCACACCATACCAAGGTTCGACACAAATGTACGGAAGTCCTGCTCCGGTTCTGGACCAAATTCCCAGCCACGGCACTTTTGTGAAAGAAATTTCCACTTTTGTGCCATTATGTCGGGTCAGCGTCACGCCGTCTATGTCAGGATTTTCCAGAAGCATGGCGTCGTTGTCGAACAGGCTGCCCTTGAGCACCAGCTTGTCGGGAGCAAACTCCTCGGTGCCGGGCTGCAGGAGGTGATTGTCCAGGCACAGTCGGCGGCACTGAAGGGGTGCGGGAGCATTCAGTTCCAGCACATCGCCCTCCTGGCAGTAGAAGCCGGGGTGAGCGCCCAGGGAAACGTAAATTTCATCGGTCTCCCGGGGGGTGACATCCGCCTTCACCTTGAGGGATTCACCCTCCAGGGTGTAGGTGATGTCCAGCGTGAACCGGAAGGGGTACATGTTCAGAGTTTCGGGGGTGTCCTCAAGGCGCAGGGTGACGGCCTTTGGGGACGCTTCCACCACGGAGAACTCCTTGCCGCTGGCAAAGCCGTGCATGGGCATCGTGTATGTCTTGCCCTGCCAGAGGTAGTGGTCATCTTTCAGCTGACCGATCAGGGGAAAGAGCCAGGGCGCGTGATCCTTCCACACCTTTGGGTCTCCGCCCTGCCAGAGTTGCTCACATCCGGTGCGCTTGCACCAGATGCTGTGCATCTCGGCACCCAGGGGGCTGACCTCCACCCGAAGGAACTCGTTTTCCATAACGAGGTTTGTCATCAGCAGGTCACTTCCTTCTTTTGTTTGATCGATCAGTCATCATTTCAGGCCGGAAGGCATGGGCAGCTGTTCATCCAGGCGGGCAGGTTCACCGAAGACAGGCATATCGCCGTCCCAGGTGAACTTCTGCATCCGGACGCTGCGTCCACTCCAGCCGGTGCCCGCCTCGATGTTGGCATGATAGACGATGTAGTCTTCCGTGCCGTCGGGCGAGGTGGTGAAACTGTTGTGGCCGGGGCCCGTGGCGCCTTCCACAGAGGAGAAAACGGGGCCATCGCACTTGATCCAGGCGTTGGGATCCATGATGTCGCCCTGTTCGGGGCGATAGGTGATCAGGCCCAGGCAGTAGTGGTCGGTGTTGCTGTCATTGGCGCTGAAGATGATGTGCAGCGTGTCGCCCTTGAACAGCGGCTGGGGGCCTTCATTAATCAGACCGGCCTTGCTTTCCCAGGGCGCCGTGGCGCAGGAGAGCAGGATGGGCTCGGTGTCAATGGTGGTGAGGCTGTCCATGTGAGCCATGTACAGCGCAATGCCCTGCGCCAGAGGGCCGAAGCCTGCCCAGACGAAGTATCTTTCGCCGGCATACTCAAACATGGTGCCGTCAATGCTCCAGGTGCAGAAGCCGGTGTCCACCTCGCCCACCATTTCAAAAGGATCAGTGGGTTTTTCGCCGGTGCAGCGCAGCAGATACATCTTGTGGGTTGCAGCGCTCTCGCTCTTGGCGGTGACGTAGATGTACCAGGTGCCGTCAATTTTGAGCAGTTCCGGCGCCCAGAATTCATGGGCGACATCCGAGTTGTTGCGGGCGATGTAGGCGTTCTTGTATCGGGTGATTTTCCGCCTGAGCACGGTGGGGTCATCCACCTTGGACACCCGCACTCCGTTATCCACGGTGAAGCAGTAGTAGTAGACCTCCGTTTCCTCGTCATAGACAAGGAAGGGATCATTGCCGGTGGGGGCAATAGGATTGACGAAGGTGGTCTCTTCCTCCTGGGCAATGGCGACGCCTGTGAGCAGCAACAGACTCATCAGCAGGATCATCAACGTCATAGCATATTTCACCTGAACACCTCCGAAATCATTTGCTTCTGCAGGCTCACTGCAGTTTTACATCAGCAAATTCGCAGAATGTGGAACGCCTGGGTCAGTCCACCACCAGACCGGATGGAATTGGCAAGGCTTCATAAGGGCGGGCAGGTTCACCGAAGACGGGCATATCGCCGTCCCAGGTAAATTTCTGCATCCGGACGCTGCGCCCTGAAAATCCGGTGCCGGACACAATGTTAGCATGATAGACAATATAGTCTTCCGTGCCGTCAGGAGAAGTGGTGAAGCTGTTGTGTCCGGGGCCGGTGGAGCCATCCACAGAGGAAAACACTGGACCATCGGATTCAATCCAGGCGTTGGGATCGAGGATGTCGCCCTGCTCGGGGCGGTACGTCAACAGACCAAGGCAGTAATGATCGGTATTGCCGTCATTGGCGCTAAAGGCGATGTGCAGCGTATCCCCCTTGAAAAGCGGCTGGGGGCCTTCGTTGACCAGAGCGGCTTTTTGCTCCCAATCCTGCGTGGCGCTGGACAGAAGAATGGGCTCGGTGTCAATGGAGGTAAGGCTGTCCATGTGGGCCATGTACAGCGCAATGCCACTTGCCAGCGGACCGTAGCTTGCCCAGACAAAGTACCTCTCGCCGCCATACTCGAACATGGTACCGTCGATGCTCCAGTTGCAGAAGCCGGTATCGACTTCGCCCACCAGTTCAAACTGGTCTGTGGGCTTATCGCCGGTGCAGCGCAGCAGAAACATCTTATGGGTGTTGGTGATGTCGCTGGAAGCAGTGAAGTAAATGTACCATGTGCCGTCGATTTTCAGCAGCTCCGGCGCCCAGAATTCCTTGGTCAACTCGCTGCCCATGACGCCGATATACACCTGCTTAGATCGGGTCAGGTTCCGCCTGAGCACGGTAGGGTCATCCACCTTCGCCACACGCACGGAGTTGTAGGTGGTGTAGCAATAGTAGTAGCACTGGTCTTCTTTATCGTAAGTGAGGAAGGGATCACTACCCGTGTAGGCGATGGGGTTAAAGAACGTCGCCTCTCCCCCATCGGCCGCCAGGGCCATTCCTACCGCAAGCAGCAAGCTCATCAACGCGAGTATCAGGAAAAGCAATTTCTTCATGCAGGCACCTCCGAATTGTTTGCTTGCGGGCAGGATTTACGCTTAGATGTCAGCCTTGCCGGCACAGCCGAACAGGGACATCTTCTTTTCAGCCGCAGCCTGGATGGCATCCACCTTCATCTTGCGCAGGGACATATAGTCGGTGAAGTTCAGGTCGGCCGCTTCGCCGGCGGGCTTGGCGGTCATGGCGGCGATGCACAGGTCAGTGAAGATGTTCACCTTGCTGATGCCGTTTTCGATCAGGCCGCGGAATTCGTCATCAGACAGGCCGGAGCCGCCATGGAGCACCAGCGGCACATCCACGGATTCACGGATCTCACGCGTGCGGTCATAGGACAGTTTGGGCTTGGACTTGTAAGCGCCGTGAGCGGTGCCCACAGCCACAGCCAGAGCATCCACGCCGGTATCAGCCAGGAACTGAGCGGCTTCTTCCACGGTGGTGTAGTTGTCGCCGGTGACATCGTCGGGATTGTTGGCAACGCCCACATGACCGATCTCACCTTCCACGGTGGCGCCCATGGCATGCGCAATCTTCACGATTTCACGGGTCTCGGCCACGTTCTGCTCATAGGGCTTGGTGGAAGCGTCAAACATCACGGAGGAGAAGCCCAGCTGCAGGGCTTCCAGGGTGCGCTCAAAGGTGGTGCCATGGTCGAAATGCACAACCACGGGCACGGTGGCACGCTTGGCAGCGGCGATGATGGAGGGAGCCAGCAGCTTCAGTTCGCCGTAGGGCAGCAGAACCTCGGCAGTGCCGATGATAACGGGGGAACGCAGCTTTTCAGCAGCATTGATAACGCCTTCGAGCATATCGGTATCCATGGTGTTGAACAGACCCACAGCGTACTTATTGGCGCGGGCATGGGCCAGCATTTCCTTCATATTGACAAGCATTGGGTGAACCGCCTTTCATTAGTCGTTTTCAATCGTGGGGATGCGGACGATGTCCTTGTCGGTGAACACGTCGGTTTCATCGGTGGAATGGGTGGAGAACTCGGAGATCACAGCGCCTTCTTCAGCAGCCTGGAACCAGTGCAGGGTGCCGGGATAGATGACGTACTGCTCGCCGGGATTGAGGACGATTTCGTGGAACACGGTCACGTCGGTCTGAGGGATGCGGCCCTGGATGTCTTCAGCCTTGCCCTCGCCTTCCACATACAGCAGCACCTTGCCGTAGCGGCAGCGGAAGCATTCTTCCTTGCCCAGTTCAGTGCCGGTACCCACATGACGATGCTCGGGGCAGGACTGATAGGGGAACAGCACCATTTCCTTGGCGCAGACGCGGTCAGTATTGATGTAGGTCAGCAGCTGCAGGCCCACGTTTTCCACACGGTTGAGGCCGAAATCAGCCACTTCGATGTTGGCCTTCTCGGCGTCGGTCAGGATGATGTTGGCCTTCTCGTAGTAAGTCAGCGCCTTTTCGACGCAACGGTTCATTTCACTGCGCTTCATAGTGTTTTCCTCTCCCATTCGTTCATCATTATTTTGAGTTCATCAGCGACCTTCATGCCGCTGACGGAATCCGCCGCAGATAGGTTGGCAGCAGCCGCCGCAGAGGCGTAGGCCAGCATATCAGAAGCGGTCATTTCCTGATAGATAGCGCACAGAGAGCCGGCGGCAAAGGCGTCGCCCGCACCGACGCTTCCCTTGACGTAGCCTTCGGGCAGGTTCAGGGAGGGAACGGCCACAAAGCCTTCCTCGGCGTCCATGCAGAAGCCGCACTCGGGGCAATGAATGATGGCACGATGCTTCACGCCGTGGGCCATGAACTGCTCCAGGGTCTTGCGGATGTTTTCCGCAATCAGCTTGCCGGATTCATCACGCACGGGCAGGCCGGAGACAGAGCCGGCCTCAATCTCGTTCATGATGGCGTAGTCGCAGTACTTCAGCGCCGGAACGACGGTCTCGGCAAACTTGCCGGATTCGTCGCTCACCACATCGATGGAGGTGCGGATGCCGCGCTGCTGCACCTCGTGCAGGAAGCGGGCCATCACCGTGCCGTACTCCTCATCCCTGGCGTCAAAGGCGTCCAGCAGGAGGATGTAGCCGATGTGGAGGATATCGCAGTCCAGCTTGTCCAGCGGAATGTATTCCGGGGAGAACAGAGCATTGGCGCCACGATAGTGGAAGAAGGTGCGCTCGCCGGTATCCAGGGCGCACATGGCGTCGCTGAAGGAGGTCTGCGCCTTGTTGGTGCGGCTGACCAGGGTTGTATCCACGCCGTCAGCAGCCAGCATATCGATGACATACTGACCGGGCTCGTCCTCGCCCACCAGACCGATGGCGGTCAGGGGAATGCCCGCTTTCATCTTGGCGATGTCGATGATGGTGTTGGGCACACAGCCGCCCACGGCGCGCTGAACACCGGTGATGTTGGCCAGCATACCGATGTTGGGGAAGGTGTCAACGGTTTTGACGTTGTCCACCAGCATGTTGCCGGCAATGGCGATACCACGATTATTCACAAGCTACCTCCATCCGATAGAAACTCAGCGGGGGCATTCCCGTGGCGAAATCATAGGGCATCAGGCCGTTATTGAGCCGCCAGGGAGCGTAGGAGCAAAGCAGCTTGCCCTCCACTTCTCTATCCATTTCCACAATCCACTGATTCTTGACGCACTTGGCGTTGACGGCTGTCAACTCGCCTGCGTCATCCTCCAGCACCAGGTCAAAGTACTTCGCCGGAGCCCAGCGCTGCATAAACCACATATACACATGGTCAAAGGTGATGGTCAGGGTCTTGCCGGAATACACCAGTTTGCTGGCTTCCGGAGCATGACCCAGATACTTCTTGCCGTAGACGCCTTCCAGCGCCGACCAGCCCATGCGATGTCCCAGTTCCTCATTGGCCACGCCGTTGTTGTGGACAAAGTCCACCAGCGGCAGGTCGTGGGAAACAGTGACAAACACATTGGGAATCTCATGAGCCGCTCTGCGTTGGGCGTCCTTGACCTTGCCGAAGCAATGATCCGCTTCGCCGTCATAGAGAGCCACGAATTTATTGAGCTGACAGGTGACAAAGGGAAGGTCGGGGTCGTTCAGGTCGGCACGCACGTCCTTGACAAACTGGGTGAAGCGTTCCAGGTACTTGTCCGCCTTCTCACTGTCAGCGTCGCTGCAGCCCTGATGCCAGGCAATGCCTTTGACCTTGCCACCTGCCTTCTGGATGCATTCCATCATGCGGTTGTACAGGCCCTGGCCCTTGGCCCAGGCCTCGATGGGCGTGCCGCCCCAGGCGGTCTGAATCAGGCCGATGGGGTAATTGAGGGCGTCCACCAGTTCATTGGCGAAACTGACAAAGGGCGAGCAGCCAGTCAGAAAGCCTTCGGTGGTGAAATCATCATGCAGCGGAACGGTTCCGTCACGCCAGAATCCCCTGAGGGAAAACAGGCGCACCCGGGGATCGGGCACATTGACTACCGGCGTCTTGCCGTAACCCACGGCATTGGACTGACCAGCGATGACCCAGATGTCACCTACGCCAATGTGATGAATCACTTCACCGTTCAAGTCACAGTCCAGAGAATCAAACGGGCTGTACTTGGTACGCAGGGTGTACAGACCGCCGGCAGGTACATCCTTGAAGGTGACCGTAAAGCGGTTGCCGTCCATTTCAGCAAAGGTATAGGGGATCACGCAGCTGAGATTGTTTTCGCGGAAGATCCCAACCATCACCGCGCCTGGTTGTGCAGGGTCAGGAACATAGTCTTCGACGGTTCCTTTTACGGTGATATCCGCAAACCCATTCACCTGCTGGATGATCTGACTGTTTGCCAGATTTTCCACCTTGACGAACATACAGGTCCTTCCCTTCTGGGAGGAGCCGGCCGGCCTTGGATGCCTTCCGCAGCCGGCTCGGACTCCGATTATTACTGATTACTTGCGGATCTTCAGGCCGCAGATGCGCTTGGCGCCCAGTTCCACGTAGATCTTGCCGCCTTCGATGCGGGCGATGTTCTCCACGGGCTCTTCCAGCAGGTTGACGGTTTCCACGGAGGTGGCGTCCATCACCAGCACGGCAGTCTGCTTTTCAGCCAGACGGTTGTTGATGTGCACGATGATGTCTTCGCTGTCTTCAGCCATCTTCACGGCGTTGATTTCCACATCGCCGCTTTCCAGGGTCAGGAAGGACTTCTCCTGGGGCAGCTTGCCTTCGTGGGTGGTGCCGCTGATGACGTCGAAGGGCTGAGCGAAGTTCTCGATGTTCTGGGTCAGGGACTTGTCACCCAGCAGACCAATCGCCACATTGAAGCGGTTGTCGCCGATCTCGGGGATCTTGTCGGGGTCGTTGGAGCCGCGGATCAGGGTGACGCGCATCACGTCGCCGTCGCCACGGAAGCCGGAGCGGCTGTCGCACATCAGAGTCACGCCCTTGGCGGTGATGCCGCCCAGAGAGGGCTTATCCAGCGCCTCGCCCGCACGGTCACGCTCGCCGGCCGGGATGCGATAAGTGAAATTCTCGGCAGCTTCGGGCAGCTTCACGGAGAAGGACAGCTGCTTGGTCTCACGGTGATTGCCGATTTCACGCCAGTCAACATTGGTGGTGAACACCAGTTTGTCAGATCCCTTGTCCAGATGGACGAAGTACTCGATCTCGGTGCCGTTGCCCACCTTGGTGGAAACCTTGTAGCAGTTGCGGATTCCGCCCATGGTGTTGCGCTCCACCTTGACGTTGGTGGCAACGGGAGCCACGGTCATGTAGCGGCCCACAATCCAGGAGGACATGCCCTCGTTTTGCTCGGTGATGAAGTCAAAGCCAGCGTCGCAGATAGCGTTCTCGCCGGTCTTCTTGTTGATGATCTTCTTCACACGGGCGCTGACGGGATCAAACTCCACACGGACCAGATCGTTTTCCAGTTCCATCTTGAAGGGCTCGTGGAGCAGGCCGTTGTTCCAGCAGGCCATGGGATCAGCAAAGCCCTTGGCGTCCTTGTTGCGCAGCACGATGGTGGTGTAGCCGCAGGCGGGCACCTTCACCTTCACCAGCACACGCACATAGTCGTGCATCCAGTACCAGTTGTGGCCGCCGTCGACGGGCTGGCATTCCAGTTCATTGCCGTTGACATCGGTGAACTGCATGGAGTCGAAGTCCTCACGGTAGTCCCAGACCACCACTTCGGTGACTTCTTCACGGTCATAGGGCAGGTTGTTAAACACGTGGAAGATACGGGTTTTGCCGGCGCCACGGCTGACAGCCGCCAGACGGTAATCGCCCACAGCGCCCACGCAGCCGCCGTCGCCGCAGCCGAAGCCCACGCCGGCGCCCACGCCCTCGGAATCCTCGGGGATGTAGGTGTGGATGTTGCTGGTGTCGATAGCATTGCCGATGCCGTTGTAGGCGGAGCGGCGCATGGCATTGGCCTGAGCCTGGGCCTGCTGATAAGCGCCCATGGCGTACTCACGGGTGTCACGCACGCCGGAGCCGGTCAGGATGTCGTGGAACTGGTTGAACAGCACCTTGCGCCAGGATTCTTCGGCCTTTTCACGATAGTAGTTGACGCCGGCCTCGGTGTGAGCGAAGGCGTTGAACATTTCGCCCTTGTTCAGCAGACGCTCGGAGATGGCGTTGCCACGCTTGATGCGATTTTGAGTGGTGTAGCAGCCGGTGAAGATGAAGTTGCGCTCGCCGGTCAGCACGGGCAGGTATTCCTTGTTGGCCTCAGCCGCAGCGAAGAATTCAGCATAGGTGCCGAACTTCACCGTGGGGAAAATGGGCCAGGTCATGCAGTCCTCAATGCGGTACAGGTCACGGTTGGTGGGGCCGCCGCCGTGGTCGCCGGCACCAAAGGGAGAGAGCATGCAGGGCATGTGCAGCTTCTTGCAGAAGTGGGGCACACGCACCAGATTCTCAAACATGTAGCCGCTGCCATTGTAGCCGCCGCCGTCACGGAAGGCGATGATCTCGTTGCCGGACTCGCCCACCCAGCGGTACAGGCCGTTCTGGATTTCAGCACGGGTGTGGTAGAGGAACTTCACGCCGGCTTCGGGCATCACGTTGGGGATGGAAGCGTTGTGGCCGAAAGCGTCGGGCTCATAGTCCACAGTGATGGCATCCATGGGGATGTCCAGCAGCTTGGACAGATAGCGCTTGGCATACAGGGGGTGACGGATTTCGGACTCCAGAGCGGGCGTGTTGCGGTCAGGTTCAACCCAGTTGCAGGCAGTCACTTCCCACTGTCCGCGCTTGATGGCAGCACGGATTTCGTCCAGCATTTCGGGCTCCAGATCTTCCACGATCTTGTAGGTGGAAGCCTGGGACTGGGCAAAGACGAAATCAGGATGAGCCTTCATCAGGTTCAGCATGGTGCGGAAGGTGTCCAGCACGATGGCGCTGGTCTCCTTGTAGTCCCACATCCAGTTCATGTCGATGTGAGCATGGCCCACACGGATCCAGGTGTACTTCTTGCAGTCTTCCACCATGGGAGCGAGCATTTCTTCCACCTTGGCGGTGAGTTCTTCCACGGTGCCGCGCTTTTCGTTCATCCAGCCATTGGCGAAGTCCAGCGCAGAGGTGACCAGTTCGTCATACTTGCCCTCTTCGGTCGCAGAGATGTGACGGGCATAGTGCAGTTCCATCATCAGTCGGGAATCATTGCGGCTGCCAACTTTCTTTTCCAGGTTCAGCAGTTTCTGATCCATGATTGTGTCCACCTTTCATTTCAGTCAGGTTTCATTCATTATTTCCTAAGCGCAGATGCGCATTAGTTCGGAAGGTTTTCGTCCCAGGCTACATCGGCGATGCGGGCCTGGATGCCGCCGCCAGCGTAGTTCAGGCTGGTGAGGGCGAAGAGCTTGCCGGAGGTGTAGTACATGCCGTTCCACACGGCGCTATAGCCGTCCGGCGTGTCGAAGGGTTCATAGGGCTCACTCCACGTTTTGCCCAGGTCATGGGAGAAGATAATTTTCATCGTGGAGACGTGATCGCCGCAGTCGGTGGCGTCTTCATCCGTCTGGAAGGACACCGCCAGCACATCCCCCGGCAGCACCGTCACATAAGGTGCACCCGCCTTCTTCCCTGCCCCCTTGAGGGTGGGAACGTAGATGGTCTGCAAAGGTTCGG
The DNA here is from genome assembly GCA_015056085.1 of Clostridiales bacterium. GTDB lineage: Bacteria > Bacillota > Clostridia > Christensenellales > Aristaeellaceae > UBA11524. The sequence continues at coordinate 107,486 of SVHA01000001.1, read as the reverse complement.
ACCAGTCCAGTCCATCGGGTGAGAACTTCATCTGCACGATAAAGACGTAATCCGGGAACTGGTTGGCTTCCACAACCATGACGTAGCGGCCATCGGAGAGGCGATCCACCACGGGCATTCCGTCCCGGGAGCGGGTCTGCTGACCATCAGAGGCGATGACCGCCTCTGACCAGGAATCGCCCTGCAGGATTCGGTACTCGATGTTCTGATAGCCGGTATTCCCCACCGCCGATTCGGAATCGTTGGCGTAGAACACCAGAATCTGATCACCCACACGGACGAAGTGGGGCTCCCACACGCCGCCTTGACCCAGGGTCTTGACGATGGTGGAGTGGGTCTTCCAGGTATAGCCTCCGTCGGAGCTGATGCGGCAAATGAGTCTTGCGTCCGTTTTGCCATTTCGATTGGCAATGGCCCGGTATGCCAGCAGAATGTCGCCGTTATCCAGCTGAATCAGGTTGGCGTTGGCGCAGTTGAATCCGTTGCGGAAGCCCGCAAGAATGGGCTCTGACCAGGTTTCACCCTGATCCGTACTGCGGACGATCCAAATGTTGCTTTTATTGGAATTGATGGCAGCATCAAACCCACAAAGCAGCGTTCCGTCCGCCAGTTCAATCATCCGGGGATAGGCGCCGCTGCCGGGGTGGATCGGCACGATGTCTTCCCGCCAGGTCCATTCCGTTTTGGCAAAAGCTGCTGTTGGAATCATCAGCAGGAGTAACAGGAGAATCAACAGGATGCGCATGAGTCCGCCTTCCCTCTTCCTCGTGTTGGTCAGATGCGCACGGTGCGCAGGCCGAAAGCGGGAATCTCAAAGGTGACAGCGCCGCTAACCACGGGCAGGTCGCACACCACACGGCCGTCCAGTTCCACCATCTGAGCCTTTTCGGTGTCCTTGGGCAGCTGCAGGGTGACGGTGGTTTCGTCGCCGGGGTTGAACACACGGGCGATCATGCAGTCGTCGTCGTCCAGGCCGACATAGGACAGTTCCACCTGGCCGCCGGTGACGCGCAGAGCGATCACATTGGCGGCATTTTCCGCCACACCGCCGATGCGGCGCACCATGGGCACGTGCTGGCGCTTTTCGTTCTCATGCCAGACGTTGGCGTCCTTCCAGGTGCCGGTGTGGGGCATGATGTCATAGCACATCTCGTGATGACCACGGAGAATCTTATGGCCCCACCAGTATCCGGCGTCGCCGCCCCAGCTGATGGTCAGGCCAAGAGGCGTTTCCTTGCCGTGGACATAGCCCGCAGTCTGATCGGTCATCACCGTCAGGCCCTGAGTTTCATCAGCCACATCCACCCAGGAGATGAGGTTGTTGTGCTTGATCTCATCCCAGCCCTGGAAGAAGGTATCCTCCTGCTGGCTCTGGCAGACGTCAAAGGCAGCATCCTTGTACAGATTCTTCTGAGCGAAGGTCGTGGGGAAATAGGCGTTGAGCTTGTAGGAGCCGTCGTGATAGGAACGATGACGCTTGTTATAGAAATCATGCTCTTCCACGATTTTAACAGGATCGCCGAACCAGGTCTCATCATCTTCCGGATAGAGGAAGTGCGCCTTGCAGTGGAGCAGCGGATCGTGGGCCCGCAGGGTGAGGTCCTGGGTATAGGTCGCCGTGCCCACCTTGCCGGTGATGCGGATGACCGCCATCAGGGGACCGTCCAGAAGCACCTTGGCGGTGGCGGGATGTTCCGTGCTGGAGGCGAAGCGCTCTTCGTCGCCCCAGTAACCACGATAGCCGTTGAAGGGCAGTTCGTTGGAAGCGTCCACCACCTCGCGACCGTCGGCCTTGCAGATCATGGAGGTGATGCAGCCGCCGCGGGTGAGGTCGAAGGTGACACGATACAGGTCGTTTTCCATCACGGCGGTATCGCCTTCCACCTGAGCGGTAGCGATGGCGGGGGTTTCAGGGGCGACTTCTTCGGATTTAAGGGTGAGGGGCATCACGCCGAAGCCTTCCATGCCGGCATACACCAGCACTTCACCGGCGCAGACGGGGCCTCCCACTGCACTCAGTCCGGGACGCTTCACACCGTCGCCATAAAAGCGGCTGGGGATGAGCTGGCTTTCAAGACGCTTGCCGTTCTGATACACGCCCACAGAGGAGTAACCGGGTTGCAGGGTGACAGGGATAGTAACATAGGCGTCATCCTTGCGGCCGGTCATGTTGACGGCCAGCACCGTTTCTTCGGATTCGCTGGGCGTCACGTCAGGATACAGGGCATCGCTGATAGCGATCAGGGCCTTGGTGTTGTCTTCCTTGATGGTATGCTGGGCGCCTGCCACGCGGGCGATGGACTGCTGGGCCCAACCCACGGGGGAGCAGATCCAGGCGTCGTGATGCTGGGCGAGCATCAGGCGCACAGAAGCGTCCATGAGGGTGGTCTTGTTGGTGCGGTCCGCCCAGAGTTTGGACAGGGTGTCGGCCTTTTCGGCGTCCAGGATGGCAAGCTCGCAGCGGCGCACGTCCCGGGCCATGCGGCTGAATTCCTGTTCGCCCCAGGGCAGGGTGACCTGCAGGTCTTCCTGAGAGAGGCGCACTTCCGGCGCCGGGAGATGAGCAAACTCGGTCATGTATTCCCGCCAGGTGGTGTGACGGATGTCATCGCCGGGGATGGTGGGCTCGCTGCCGGGGCGCTCGTGGTTGAAGGTGTGCGGGTAAGGATTGGCATACCAGCCAAGGTCCTGATACCACATTCCGGCGGGATGATGAATGCCATGCTCGTGGCACTTATCGGTGAACTTGAAGTCGCCCACGCAGGATTCCGTCTGCCAGGTGCGCCAGAGTTCTTCGCAGGCGTAGCGCGGAACAGCAGGGATCTTCGTGCCGTCAGGGCCTACCCAGGTGATCAGCTCGGAGTCGACGCCCTTGTGATAGCCGCCGAAAGCCGTGGAGGGGTCCTTCAGGACGGCCCGCTTGTAGCCAAAAGACTTCAGGACCTGGGGCATGGCACTGGTCCAGCAGGGCTCCTGCACGGAATAGGTTTCGGGCTTGATCCAGGGGAAGTGCTCCGCCAGCTTCATGTGTCCAAACCGCAGTTGCCGGATCAGGCTCTCGCCATCGGTGATCCAGGGATAGGGCTGAGCATAGGTAGGCGCAACGATTTCCAGCCGGGCATTGACGCTGGTGTCCTTGAGCATTTCCTTCAGTTCAAGGTAGGCAGCGGGGTCGCGCAGCTTCAGGTCATCATAAGAAACAGGCTCGATATCCAGGGAGATTTTCCAGTCGGGGCACCGCTTGAGGCAGGTGAGAATATCACGCCAGGATCCCAGGGGCATATGACCGTAGGTACCGCCGTGATAACCGTCCACCGCATGGTATCTGATGTCAGCCATTGTCGTCCTCCCGTTTTAAGTTGATTTAGTTGTTTTATTGCAAGCATAACAAGGCGTAATCGCCCAGTCTTCCGTACTTTATTCTAACGATTTCTGGAAGGGATGTCAAGGGCAATTTCGGCATATTGCCACAATTTTTTTGATTTTATCGTTGCGTAGTGTCAAAAGATGCCATTTCACAAACTGAAACGCATCTTTTCCCATTTTTGCGTCTTTGTCAGTTGAAATAGTTGACTTTTATTTCGAAAATTCATATAATAAATATGACACATTTGACCCGTTCAATGCCCCTTCCGGACTCCCCACTTCATTCCCCTCGCAAGGAGGTTCCCATGACCCAGCGCAACCTGCTGTATACGCAGATTTACGACTATCTTCGCCAGCTCATTGAGGAAAACAAAAATGAGCCGGATTTCCGCCTGCCCAGCGAGAACGAACTGGCCTCCCGGTTCAAGGCCAGCCGTATTTCCGCCAAGCACGCCCTTGATCTTCTGCTGGAAGAAGGGCTGATCTACCGCCAGCAGGGCCGGGGCACTTTCATTGCCCCGCTGGCCCGCACAGTTGCCGTGTCTCTGCGGTCACCGGAAAACCAGCAGAACTTCCTCTCCTCCGGCAACACCGTGGCGGTGATTGTCCCCTTCCTGCACACCAGCTTCATGTGCGACCTGATCGCCGGCATCCGGGAAACGCTGGAAAGCCGAAATCTGGAATGCTACATCATGGTCACAGACAACGATAAAAAGAAGGAAGCCCTTTGCCTTCAGACGGCACAGGTCTATTGCTGCGGTATCATCCTCTTCCCCATCGCCTTCACCCAGTACAGCGAGGAAATGCTGCAGCTGACAGTGAATCACTTCCCGCTGGTGCAGGTGGACAGATACCTTCATGGTCTACCCCTGAGTTATGTGGGGTGCGATCAGGAAGCAGCCACCCGCCGGGGCGTGGAAATGCTCTATCAGCAGGGCCACAGGCGCATCAGTTTCATCGGCCATCTGGCGCAGCACTCCACCTCTGTGTCCGACCGCTGCCACGGCTTTGACAAGGCCACCCTCGCCTTTGACCCCGGCTATCCTGCTTCCTTCAAGTTGAGCATCCCGCCTGATGCGCCCGATCTGGAGCAGCGGCTGGACGCCCATATCCGGGAAATGAATCCCACTGCCATCATTTCCACCAGCCGTTCTTACGCCAGGGCGCTGATGCGCTACCTCCGGCGAAACAACCTCGATAACGAAATCACCCTCATGCTCTACGACAACGAATTTACCCTGGGTGAACCCTATCTTTCTCCCCGGCCATACATCATCGATCAGCAGCCGAAAAACGTGGGCGCTGCGGCAGCGAATCTGCTGTATCGTCTCGCCTTTGAAAACGGCAAAACGGAGCGAATCTGCCTCCCGGCAGACATTTTCCAGCTGTAAAAATCACGCTTGTTTCTCCCCTGCCCACTGGTCATCGACGACCCCGGAAAATCCCGGCGGTTGTATGGTACATATATTACAAGCATTACAAGGAGGAATCCCTATGGCACTGCGTATCACCATCTTCAATGAAGGCTATCACGAGCGCTTCAACCCCATCTCAAAGGAAGTGTATCCCAACGGTATGCATGACGCCCTGGCCAAGGCTTTTGACGGCGAGGACGTGGAAATCCGCTACGCCTGCCAGTATGAGGAGAACTGCGGCCTGACGGAAGAAATTCTGGATAACACCGATGTGCTGATCTGGTGGGCCCATGTGCTGCACAACGATCTGCCTGATGAAATCGCCCAGATGGTGCAGCGTCAGGTTTTGAAGGGCATGGGCCTGATTGCCCTGCATTCCGCCCATTACTCGAAGCCTTTCCGCCTGCTGATGGGCACCTCCTGTTCCCTGCGCTGCCACGATGTGGGCGAGCGGGAACGCCTATGGGTCATCGAGCCCGGCCATCCCATCGTGCAGGGCATCCCGCCCTACTTCGAACTCAAGCACGAAGAAATGTACGGCGAGCGCTTTGATGTGCCGGCTCCCGACGAACTGATCCTCGGCGGCTGGTTCCAGAGCGGCGAAATTTTCCGAAGCGGCTGCGTGTGGCGCCGTGGCTACGGCAAGGTGTTCTACTTCCAGCCCGGCCATGAAACCTACGCCACCTACCGGGAATATCCCTACATCCTCAAAATCATCCGCAACGCCGCCCACTATGTGGCCCGCCCTGCCAACCTCAACGCCAACATCGACTGCATCTTCGCAGAAGAGCTGGAACGTGTGCCGGACTGCGACCGCATCGAATATTGATTTGCGTTGTCCCTGCCTCTGCGTGAATTTCGAAGGGGTTTTCTTTTGCCATGCAAAAAGCCTCCCCTGCCGTTCAATGACAGAGGAGGCAATATTGATTTTGGGAAAACCGCGCGGCCTTACAACTTCAGCAGATAGTTGCCGATCTTGCGGGCCAGAATGGCATGGCCTGCGTCGCTGGGATGGAGGCCGTCGGGCATGAGCAGGTTGCGGCAGGCTTCGTTGGAAGGCTGCATACCGCTGGTGGCATACAGATCAAGCACGGGAATGGCGTAATATTGGGCCACTTCCATGATGATGTCACGATAGACGCTCAGGGGCGCCACGGAGAACTTCTTGCCATCGCCCTTGGGGTCATTTTCGTTGAAGCGATGCAGAGGGGTGATGAACACAATGGGCTTGCCGGGATAGCGTGTCAGGAGATTATCCATCAGATAGTGGCAGGCGCCCCAGAAGGTATCGGGAGTGCGGTCAGTGGGCACGCCCAGGGGGGCGTCGCCATGACCGAAGTCATTCGTGCCGCCGAAGACCACCACGGCGTCGGCAGATTCGTCCATCTCTTCCATTCGCTGGCAGAAATCCAGATCGAACACTTCAAAAATGCTGGGGGTCGTCTGCTTGGCAAAGCGGGTGCCGCCGATGCCGTAGTTGTTGGCCTTTTTCAGACCGAACTGCTTTTCCAGCACGGCCACATAGCCCTTCTCTTCGCAGGATGCGCCGCAGGCCTGGGTGATGCTGTCGCCCAGGAAGTTAATCACTGCACCTTCAAGTTTCATCGTAAAATCCCCTTTCTAATATCTCAAATCAAAGTTCTTCCAGCGCATGAGCCACACGATGGGCGATCATGGTATGTCCGGCGTCGTTGGGATGAAGGCTGTCGGGCATGAGGCGCTCCCGGCAGGTTTCATTGGCAGGCTGCAACAGGCTTTCCGCATACATATCCAGCACCGGCAGGGCGTAATACTCCGCCACCGCCATGAGGATGTCCCGGTACACCGTCAGCGGGGCACTGCTGCACTCGTTGTAGTTCAGTTCCGTGCCGCAATGCATGGGGGAAATCACCAGAATCGGCTTGCCCGCAAAGTCATTCATCACGGCATTCATGATGTAGTGGCAGGCGCCCCAGAAGGTTGCAGGCGTCCTGTCCGCAGGAGAGCCCAGAGGTGCGTCGCCGCTGGAGCAGTCATTGGTACCAGCCCAGATGACCACGGCGTCGGCGTCCTTATCCATGTCGTGAATTCGCGCGCAGCAATCCCAGTCGAGGTAGCCGTTCTTCTGCTTCGCCAGACGGCTGCCGCCAATGGCATAATTGTTGGCCTTTTTCAGGCCGTATTCCTTGACCATCACATCAACATAGGAGAGTTTGCCCTCCTCGCTGAAGGCGGTGATGCTGTCACCCATGAAGTTGATGGTTGCGCCTGTCAGATTCATCGCTCTGCCCTCCCCTTACACCTTCGCCAGGAAGTTGGCGATCCGCCTTGCCAGTATGACATGACCGGCATCATTGGGGTGCAGACCGTCAGGGATGAGTGCATTGCGGCAGGCTTCATTTTCCGGCTGCATACCGCTGGTGGCATACAGGTCCAGCACAGGCAGGCTGTACTGGGCAGCCACTTCGATGATGATGTCCCGATACACCTTCAGCGGCGCCACGGAGAACTTCTTGGAGCCGTCGCCCTTGGGGTCATTTTCATTCAGGCGATGCAGGGGCGTGAGGAACACCACAGGCTTGCCGGGATAGCGGGTCAGCAGTTCATTCATCAGATAATGGCAGGCGCCCCAGAATGTTTCGGGCGTCCTGTCGGTGGGCACGCCCAGCGGGGCCGTGCCGTGACCAAAGTCATTCGTGCCGCCGAAAACCACCACAGCGTCGGCGGATTCGTCCATTTCTTCCAGCCTCATGCAATAGTCCTGATCCACCACTTCGCCCTTATCGTTGAGCTGCTGGGCAAACCGGCTGCCGCAGATGCCGTAGTTATTGGCCTTCTTCACGCCGTAGTCCTTCACCAGCAAATCGGTGAAGCGGTTGCACCAATCGGAGCAGCCAAAGCCGGCGGTGATGCTGTCCCCCAGGAAATTAATGGTCGTGTTGCGGATATCCATGTTCATTCCTCCCGTCTGTTACAGCGCTTCTTCGATGCCCTTGTAGCTGAAGTTGACAAAGCACGCTTCCTCGTTGCTCTCCACGCCGTTGCCGGAGGCAAAGCAGCCGATGTAGGCGCCCACGAAGCCGCCGCAACTTTCGCTACCCAGGAAACCGCCGTTGATAACAGCCACTTCTTCACCATTGCAGATGAGGTGATGTTCCTGACCATCAGCGAGGATCTCCAAACGGGCGGTGGCGTCAGCAATCACCGTTTCGCCCTTGATTTCCACGACCCGCCTCCAGTCGGGGGTGCTCCACTGGCCGGTCATGTACTGTTTGACAGCCCGGACGGTGACGCCCTTTTCGCCATGGAGCATCTCGATACGAATCTGGGCGAAGTCGTGCTGGAGAATCGTCATGCCGCAGGTGGCAGAAGGCAGTTCCGGCAGGGTCGCAGTGACGGAAGCGGAGAAGTGCATATGCTGCTGGCGGCGGCCATAGAAGCCCAGAGCGCCGTTGGGCAGTGGCTCCTGGGGAGCCTCCACCGGCGGCACAACGCCCTTGGCCTGACAGCGGATGTACAGTTTCTCACCGTCAACGCGGTATTCATGGTTCACCGGCGTGCCCAGGGTGTTCCACACCATGGAGGTGAAATCGTCCTCGTCCTTCTTTTCCACATAGAAGTCAGGCAGTTCCGGGGCGGGATACGTCCACTCAATGCGGCCCGTTCCGGGGCTGACCACCGGCCAGTCGCCGGACCAGTCCACCGGGGCGATGAAGGTCTCACGGCCCATATTCTTGTGATAGCCGCCATAGGTGCGGGAACCCAGCAACACCATGTACCAGCTGCCGTCCTTGAGCTGCACCAGATCGGCATGACCCACATTGCAGATAGCATAACTGTCTCCCAGGTGACGATGGGTCACGATGGGATTGCCCTGATAGCCGGTGTAATCACCCATGATGTCCTTGCAGCGGGCAATATTCACGGAATGATAATGCTCCGTGCCGCCCTCGGCGATCATGAGGTAGTACCAGCCGTCCTTCTTATACACATGAGGCGCTTCCGGCGCCCATGGATTCTGCATGGCGCCGTGCCAGACAATGCGGCGCTCGCCCACAATGCAGAACTTTTCATCGTCAAAGCGGCTCATCCAGATGCCCTGACCCTTTTCGTCATGCCCGGTCGCCATCATATAACAGGCGCCGTCGTCATCCCAGAACAGGGTCGGGTCAATACCGGGGGCATTGGCGATCCAGTGGGGTTCGCTCCAGGGGCCGGCAGGATGTTCAGCGGTGCAGACGAAATTGTCACCGCCGCCGATATTGGTGGTGATCATATAGTACAGGCCGTTATGGAAGCGCAGCGTGGGCGCATAGATGCCCCAGGAGATATTGCGCCAGTCCAGGGGAATCTGGGAAGGCCTGTCCAGCACATGACCGATCTGCTCCCAGTGGCGCAGGTCACGGCTGTGGAATACCGGAATGCCCGGGTAATAGGAGAAAGTGGAGGTAATCATGTAGAAGTCATCCTCCACCCGCAGGATAGAAGGATCAGGATAAAAACCGGGGAGAATGGGGTTGACAAGCTGCTTCATAAGCGGCCTCCTTCTGTTCACAAGCAGATACAAGTATATCAAGAATATCCGGTCTCAATGTCCCCTTCATTCTATCCCCTTCCCTGTTATTTGTCAATCAATTCCCATCAATTTGTGTTGCAAATTACAGATTTTTTTGTTATCATAAGAGGCAGAACGGCAGGGCATCAAAATCGGCTGAATTGCGCCCCTGCCATCGAAAGAAGGCATCATTATGAACCTGAAAAACGCCACCGTCAACTTTCTGGGCGACAGCATCACCGAAGGGCTGGGCGCCAGCGATCACGCCAATGGCTATGTGGGTCGTCTGGAGAAAATGTTCGGTCTGAAGAAAGCAAACAACTATGGCAAGTCAGGCACCCGCATCGCACGCCAGCGGGTGGTAACGAAGGCCTCCACGGACGAGGACTTCTGTATGCGCCTGGAGCAAATGGATGAATCCGCTGACGCCGTGGTGGTGTTTGGCGGCACCAACGATTACGGTCACGGTGAAGCGCCCCTGGGTGTTCCCACGGACCGTACACCTGACACTTTCTACGGCGCCTGCCATTATCTGATGAACGAGCTGCTCACCCGCTATGCCGGCAAGCCCGTGGTGATCGTTACACCCCTGCACCGTGTATTTGAGGACAGCCCCACCGGAGATCAGGCGCTGACAAAGCCCCTGAGCGTCGCAACGCTGAAAACCTACCGGGACATTCTGGTGGAAGTGGCGGAAGTTTACGCCCTGCCGGTGCTGGATTTGTATTCCGAAAGCGGTTTTTACCCGGAAAATTCCGTGAATCTCCGCAAGATGACCGTGGACAGCCTCCACCCCACAGACTTTGGTCATGAGTGGCTGGCCCGCCGCATCGGTCACTTCCTGGAAGAACTTTGATCCTGCGTTTCCCCTGTAAGAAAGGATGATCGTGATGGAACTGATCAGGCAAGCCCAGCAGCTGATGCAGGACATGGTGGATCGGAAGCTTTGCTCCGGCATGAATCTGCTAGTGATGCACAACGGCAAAGAAGCCCTGTATACCCAGGTAGGCCTTTCCGACATCGGCGCCAACAAGCCCCTCCAAAGGGACAACATTTTCCGCCTTTTCAGCCAGACCAAGCCCATTACCGCCGCCGCTGTGATGCTTCTGGCTGAGCGGGGCGTGATCGACCTGCGGGACGGCGTGGAGAAGTATCTCCCCGGTTTCCGTGACCCGAAGATCATCGAATCGGACGGCACCATCCATCCTGCCTCCCGCACACCCAATCTGCGGGATCTGCTGAATATGTGCGGCGGTCTGGCCTATGCCGATGACGATCCCTCCGGGCTGCTGGTCAAGGGCGTGTTTGAAAAGGCCAACGAGGCTATCCGTGCGGGCGGCGGCATCCCAACGGTGGAACTGATGAACATGATGGGCCAGCAGCCCATGGCAGCAGAGCCGGGCACCGTTTGGCGGTATTCCATCTGCGCCGATGTGCTGGCGGCTGTGGTGGAAGTAGCCAGCGGCAAGCGCTTCGGCGATTTCCTCCGGGATGAATTCTTTATTCCGCTGGACATGAAGGACACCGCCTTCTATGTGCCGGAAGAAAAGCAGGATCGCTTCGTCAAGGCATATAGCTGCAGCCCCGACGGCCTGCAGGAGTGGAATTCCCTGCACATGGGCATTGGTGAATACAGCCGGGAACCTGCCTATCAGGCGGGCGGCGCCGGCCTCGTGTCCACCATTGACGATTACAGCCACTTCCTTGAGATGATGCTGAACGGCGGCTGCTACAACGGCAAGCACATTCTCTCCCCGGAAACGGTCAGGTATCTGACCACCAACCACCTCACCGAGCAGGAAAAGACCGGCCTGTGGCCCCATATGTGGGGACATGGCTTCGGCTGCCTCTCCCGGGTGTGCGTAGATCCCGCACAGTATCCCGGCCTGGCAAAGGAAGGTGAATTCGGCTGGGGCGGTATGCTGGGCACGGATTTCTACTGCTTCCCCAAGGAGAACTTCTCCATGCTGGTGATGTACAACACCATCTGGTGCTGCGCTCACGAAGCGGTAGGCAAGCTGCGTAACCTGCTGCTGGCTGCCCTGAGCCGCGGCGACCTCTGATTCTCCCCTGCCCTTTCAGTCGTTGCTGTTATGCAGCGCCTTTTCATTACCATCCACCGCAGGCAAACGAAAAGCCGCCCGCCGATGAATTTGTCCGGCGGGCGGTTGATATTTTGTTGGGTAGAAATGCCATCAGGACAGCAGCAGCTTGTCGTCGGCTTCGTCGGAGCCGGTAGCCTGACCAAAGCGTTTCAGCAGGTCTTCCACAGCCAGTTTCTGCTTTTCCTCACCGGCGATGTCCAGCACGATGCGGCCTTCATAGAGCATAATCAGCCGGTCGCCATACTCGATGGCGTCACGCATATTGTGGGTGATCATCAGCGTGGTGAGTTTGTCCCGGTTGACAATGGTGCGGGTGACAGCCATCACCTTCGCCGCCGTTTTGGGGTCAAGGGCGGCGGTGTGCTCGTCCAGCAGCAGGAGTTTGGGCTTGACCAGACTGGCCATCAGCAGCGTCAGCGCTTGACGCTGACCGCCGGAGAGCAGGCCCACCTTGGTGGTCATGCGGTCTTCCAGACCCAGATCAAGGGTTTTGAGCAGTTCACGGAACTGCTCCCTTTCCGCCTTGGTGATGCCGCCGCGGAGGGTGCGGTTCTGCCCACGGCGCAGGGCGAGAGCCAGGTTTTCTTCAATCTGCATGGTGGCTGCGGTGCCCATCATGGGGTCCTGGAACACACGTCCGATATACTTGGCACGCTTATGTTCCGGCAGGTAGGTGATGTCCACGCCATCCAGCGTGATGTTGCCCTCATCCACATACCAGGTGCCCGCCACAGCGTTCATCAGGGTTGATTTGCCGGCGCCGTTGCCGCCGATGACGGCCACGGATTCGCCTTCATTCAGGTGCAGGGACACACAGTCCAGCGCCTTTTTTTCATTCACCGTGCCGGGATTGAACGTCTTGGAAATCGATTTGATATCAAGCATGGCGGACGGAACCTCCCTTCTTCTTATGATGGGCATGGTGCAGTTCCTTCAGATGAGGAATGGCCAGGAACACTGCCACGAAGGCAGCGGAGAACAGCTTCAGGTCGTCGGTGTTCAGGCCCAGCTGAATCACCAGGGCAATCACCACATAATAGAGAATGGCGCCGATGACGACGGAGAGAAGTTTCAGCGCAAAGTTTGAGAACAGCCTGCCGAAGAGGACGTCACCGATGATGACAGCCGCCAGACCGATCACAATGGCACCTCGGCCCATGTTCACCGTCACGCTGCCCAGATACTGGGTGTACAGCGCACCGCTGATGCCCACCAGGCCGTTGCCCAGCACCAGCCCCAGCAGTTTGGTGTTATTGGTGTCAATGCCCTGGGCACGGCTCATGGCGGCATTGGCGCCGGTGGCACGCACGGCGCAGCCGAGTTCTGTGCCGAAGAACCAGTACATCAGCCCGATGATGACCACCACAAAGGCCAGAGCCACCAGGCAGGACTGCCCCTGATTGCGGACAGACACCAGCAAGGGATACTTGTCCACGCTGACAGCCAGCATGGACTTGCCCATGATGTGCAGGTTGATGGAGTACAGTCCCAGCTGCGTCAGGATGCCCGACAGAATGGGCGGGATGCCCAGGCGTGTATGCAAAAGGCCCGTCACAAGGCCCGCCAGCGCACCGGCAGCAAAGGCTGCAGCGATGGCAATGGGCATAGGCACGCCGTTCAAAATCAGCAGGGCTGCCACAGCGCCGCCGGTGACGATGGAGCCGTCCACCGTCAGGTCGGAATAATCCAGCACCTTATAGGTGATGTACAGCCCCAGGGCCATAATGCCCCAGATCAATCCCTGCGCCACAGCGTCAGGCATCATGTTCAGCATTTGGGTCAGAAACATGGTCGGAAACACCTCCGTGGTGATGATATCCGCCCGAAATACCCGGTCGGATACAGCACACCAGACGGGACCGCAAAGTCCCGCACGGTGCTGCTTTCATTTTGTTTGATGGGATTACTTCTTCATGTCTTCGGGAACAGTCAGGCCCAGAGCCGCCATGTTCTCCTCGTTCACGACCAGTTCCATGTCATCAGCAGTCATGAAGCCAATGGGGGTCTTGGCGGGATCAGCGCCTTCCACCATGATGGAGTAGGCCATTTCACCGGCACGGAAGCCCAGGGTGTAGTAGTCGATGGAAACAGTGGCGGTACCGCCGGACTGCACCATGCCGCCTTCGCCGCAAATCACGGGGACCTTGGCAGGCTCTGCGATGTTCTTGACGGCTTCCATGTTCTCAGCGAACAGGTTGTCGGTGGGGATGTAGATCATGTCAGCCTGAGAGCAGGCGGAGTTGACAACGCTGGCGATGGTGGTCACGTCGCTGGCGGTCAGGGTGACGGTGGTGAAGCCGGCTTCGGCGAAGAGTTTTTCAGCCTGATTGCCCTGAATGACGGAGTTGGGCTCGGCGGAGCAGTACACGATGGCGACGGTCTTGGCTTCGGGGCAGAGCTTCTTGCTCAGATCCACGTGGGCAGCGATGTCGCTCAGGTCGGAGTAGCCGGTGACGTTGCCGCCGGGAGCCTCATTGGAGGCGACGATGGCAGCTTCCTTGGCCACATAGTCGGTGACGGAGGTGCCGACGATCGGGATGGTGGAAGTGGCTTCCTTGGCAGCGATGACGGCGGGGGTGGCGTTGGCCATGATCAGATCCACCTTGTCGTTGATGAACTTGGTGACGATGGTGGTGCAGTTGGTCTGCTCACCGGAGGCCAGCTGAACATCGAAGGTGACCTTGTCGCCCAGCTTGGCGGTGAGGGCGTCCTGGAAGCCCTTGGTGGCCTGATCCAGCGCAACGTGCTGCATCAGCTGAACGATACCGACAGAGTAGGTGCCGTCTTCCTTTTCAGGGGTGGCGCAAGCGGTCAGAGACAGAAGGGTCACAGCGGCGAGAACCAGGGCGATGATCTTCTTGATAGTGGACTTCATGGTGATTTCTCCTTTTTGTGTTTTTTATTTGTTAAGGGAACGAGTGCATTCTGCTCGCTGGAGAAGGCGGCAATGGCGTCACGGTCTTCGTTCACAGGAATGTAAGGTCCCTTGCGTACATAAGTAATGGGATTCCCTTGCGTTACAGTTCCGAGATATCATTGAGCAGGTCGATGTTGTTATCCTTGAGGACCTGCAGGGCTTTGTCCTTGTCCGCATCGTCAAATCGCATGGCGGCGAAGGCTTCCTGGCCGCCGGTAGCCACAAAGGCGTAAACATAGGACAGGTCGATGCCATGCTGGTCCATGAGTTTGAGCACCGAGGAGAGGCCGCCCTGCTGATGCTTGATGCGGGCCAGGGTGATCTTGATCTTGGAGGCGATCAGACCATTCTGGGTCAGAACACTGATGGCCTTGTCGGGATCGGAAACAATCAGGCGAAGCACGCCGTAGTCGGAAGCATCAGCCAGCACGAGAGTCTTGAGGTCGATATTGTTATCGCTCAGAAGATTGGTGATGGCGGAGAGTTTACCCTGCTGATTTTCCACGAATACGTTCAGCTGATGGATTGACATGAGGATTCTCCTTCCTTAAAGCGGGTCGTTCAGGCAACGCTTGAGAAAATCAGTGGAGCTTGCGGTTGTCGATGACGCGCTTGGCCTTGCCTTCGCTGCGGGCGATGGTCTTGGGAGCCACCAGATGCACTTTGGGGCCGATGCCCAGCATAGTACGCAGCGCCGCTTCCAGATTCTTTTCCAGCTTGGCGATTTCCTTGATGGTATCGTGGAACTGTTCGGGAGAAAGTTCCACGTTGACGTCAATGGTATCGTTGTTGCTCACACGATCCACGATGATCTGATAGTTGGGGGAATAGCCCTCGTTGATCAGCACCGTTTCAATCTGGGAGGGGAACACGTTCACGCCGCGGATGATGAGCATATCATCGCTGCGGCCCATGGGCTTGCACATTTTCACGTGCGTTCTGCCGCAGGGGCAGGGCTCACGGGTCAGGCGGCAGATATCACGGGTGCGGTACCGAAGCAGCGGGAAGGCTTCCTTGTCCAGGCTGGTGAAGACCAGTTCGCCCACGCTGCCAAGAGGCAGCACCTCTTCGGTGTCCGGGTCGATGATCTCTGCCAGGAAGTGATCCTCGCAGATGTGCATTCCCGTTTGGGCTTCACATTCGAAGGAAACGCCGGGGCCGGAGGTTTCCGTCAGGCCGTAGATGTCGTAGGCCTTGATGCCCAGGGACTTTTCGATGTCCCGGCGCATCTCTTCGGTCCAGGGCTCTGCGCCGAAGATACCGGCCTTGAGGGTGTTGTCCTCTGGTTTGATGCCCATTTCCTTCATCGTTTCCCCGATGTAGGCTGCATAGGAGGGAGTGCAGCAAAGGATGGTGGCCTGCAGGTCCTGAATGAACTGGATCTGCCGCTCGGTGTTGCCCGAGGACATGGGGAGCGTCAGGCAGCCCACCTTGTGGGAGCCGCCGTTGAGGCCAGGGCCGCCGGTGAACAGGCCATAGCCGTACGCCACCTGGCAGACGTCCTTTTTCGTTGCGCCCACTGCCACCAGCGCTCTGGCGCAGCAGTCTTCCCACAGTTCCACGTCTTTCTGGGTGTAGTAGGCGATCACCCGCTTGCCGGTGGTGCCGGAAGTGGACTGGATGCGCACGCAATCTTCCAGGGGAACGGCCAGCATACCGTAGGGATAGGTTTCCCGCAGGTCGCCTTTGGTAATCGTTGGCAGCTTGTGCAGGTCCTCGATACCCTTGATGTCCTCCGGCTTGACGCCCTTCTCGTCCATCTTCTGGCGATAGTAAGGAACGTTGTCGTAAACGTGCCGGACCTGCTTGACCAGCTTTTCGGACTGCAGTTTTTGCAACTCAGCCACCGGCATGGTTTCGATCTCGGGCTGGTAATATCGCTTCTCCATGGTCGATCCCTCCGTTTTGTAATGTCTCCCTCTTGCAGCGTACTCCTGCCGCCGGCCTGTCAAGGGCAGCAGCCACAAAAAGAGCGGCTCCCCGCAAAGGGAACCGCGCTTGTGTTCACAATCTCGCAACCTTGAGGTCACGTTCAGGCAAGTGCAGGTTTCCTTTGCGTCCTGTTTGCAAAAAAGCCAAAAAAGTAAAAATAGAAGTACGCATAAAATCGCACTTCCATCATGGCAAACAGATTCATGGTATGGGCAGAGTGGTTGCGGGACATTCCACAAATACGACTCAGCATCGCCTTCATTTCCCGCACCTCCCTGTTCAAACATTTTCCGGAAGATCATCTTGCTTTCAAGATTGTATCCAGAATCGATTGTCGCAAGTTTAGCACCGCACAAAGGAATTGTCAAGCGTATTTCGTGCCCAAAATTGTACTGATTGTGTTTTTTCGACGAATCGGGGTGATTTTGCCACAAGATACGGCCATTTTTTCTGTTGACAGAGATGATTTTACTGACTAAGACGCCTTCTTCCATCACTTTCCATGCAATTTATGAGATATTCTGCCTCCCGAAAACCATACTAAGGTCGAAATTCAAAAATCGGGAGGTCATTTTCATGCGAGCAACAGGCATCGTCCGCCGCATCGACGAACTGGGACGCATCGTCATCCCCAAGGAAATCCGCCGCACCCTGCGCATTCGGGAAGGCGACCCGCTGGAAATTTACACAGACAGGGACGGCGAAGTCATCCTCAAGAAGTACTCCCCCATCGGAGAAATGTCTTCCTTCGCCAAGGATTACACCGAGTCGCTGTTCCGCTCTCTGGGGCATATCGCCTGCATTGTGGACAGGGATCAGGTGGTGGCTGCCAGCGGCGTGAGCCGCAAGGAACTGTGGGACAAGCCCATTTCCCACGACATTGAGTCCGCCATTGCCGCACGCCAGACGGTGGCCATCAACCGCCAGGCCGGCGGACGCACCGTGGCCGTCACCACCGAGGAAGACAACGGACAAAACTACACCGCCCAGGTGGTGTCTCCCATCATTGCTGACGGCGAGGCCATCGGCGCCGTACTGCTGCTTTCCCGTGAACAGGGCACCCGCATGGGCGACACGGAACTGAAGGTGGCAGAAACCGCCGCCGGCATCGTGGGCCGTCAGATGGAACAGTAAAAGGTATTGCAAAAAGGCAAAGAAGGCGTATAATGGAAGGTGACACAATAGAAGTGAGGATGTACTATGGGAAAGCAATCGAAATCCATTGTAGCCGGTATGACCGTGCTGGGACTGGCCGGGATCATCTGCAAGCTGGTGGGCGTCCTGTTCAGCATTCCGCTGACATGGATCATCGGCGCAGATGGTCTGGGCGTGTTCCAGGCGGTCTTTCCTACTTATAATCTGCTTCTGACAATTTCCTCTGCGGGTCTGCCTGTGGCGGTGAGCCGCATGGTTTCCCATGCCCTTGCCCACGATGACCCCCGCAGTGCCAAGAAGATCTTCCGCATTGCCCTGTGCCTGCTGACGGCGCTGGGCTGCATCTGCACGCTGCTGATGCTCTGCGGCAGCCCTCTGCTGGCGGATCATGTCAATCAACCGGAAGCACAATTGGGCTTCCAGGTGATCGCCCCCTGCGTTGCGGTGGTGTGCGTGCTGTCTGCCTTCCGAGGCTTCATGCAGGGGCAGCAAAACATGGTGCCCACGGCCATCAGCCAGTTGATCGAACAGGTGGGCAAGGTGTTTATTTCCCTCCCCCTGGCCTATTTCGGCGCCCAGATCAGCATCGCCCACGGTGCTGCCGGCGCATTGCTGGGCATCACGATCGTCGAGTTTGTCGCCCTTGTTTACATGATCATGCTGTACCTGCGCCGCAGGTATGTATTCAGCCAGATTCCCCAGTTGTCCACCGAAGAAGAATCCTCCGGCAAGGGCATTGCCAGGCAGCTGATGCTCATCTCCATCCCCATCACCATCAGCGCCTGCATCGTGCCTCTGTCCCAGACCATCGACTCCTCCATGCTCATTGAGCGGATGCTCTCCACCGGCATGACCATCGAGCAGGCCCGGCCTGTGTACGGTCTGTTCTCCGGGCTGGTCATCCGGCTGATCAACGTGCCCACGGCCCTGGCGCTGGCGGTTTCGATGTCGCTGGTACCCGCCATTTCCGCTGCGAGGGCGCTGGATGACTATGACACCGTGGCCCGCCAGAGCGATCTCGGCCTTCGGTTTGCGTTCCTCATCGGCTTCCCCTGCTCTATCGGCATGAGTTTTCTCTCCCGGGAAATCGTCTCCTTCTTCTATGCTGAGACCCTCTCCCCTGAGCATCTGACCATCGCCAGCGAACTGCTGAGCGTATCCAGCCTGACGGTGGTGCTCTTCACGGTGGTGCAGGCCACCAGCAGCATCCTGCAGGGACTGAATTATCAGCGCATCCCCATGTACACGCTGATTGCCGGCGTGGTGTGCAAAATCGCCCTGAATTATATTCTGGTGGGCACGCCTGAAATCGGCATCCACGGCGCACCCATCGCATCCCTTGTGTGCTATACCGTGTCGCTGGTGCCCAACCTCTACTTTGTGCTGAAGTTCGGCAAGGTGCGCATGAACTGGATGGGCTGGATCGTCCGGCCCGGCATCGCCACCGCCGCCATGGGCGCCGTCGTGCTGCTGATGCGGCACATTCTGCCCCAGCACCGGCTGATTACCCTGGTGGAAGTCGCTGTGGGCGTGGTTGTGTTTGTGGCGGCTGCTCTGGAAGTCAAGGCCGTTACCCCTGATGACCTGCGCTCCCTCCGTCGCAGAAAGAAAGGCGCAAACGCATGAAACCGATGATCACCGTGGTCTCTCTGGGACCGGGCAGCGAGGAGCTGCTGACCCTGCAATCCATCAAGGCGCTGGAAAATGCAGAAAATCTGATTCTCCGCACAGCGAGGCACCCAGTGGCTGAATATCTGATGGCGCAGGGACACGCATTTGCGGATTTCGACGCCCTGTACGATCAGTTCGAAGACTTTGATGATATGCACGCTGAAATGGCCCGACGCCTGTGGCAGGAAGCCACCAGCGGCCCCGTCACCTATGGCGTGATCGACGCCGCCAGCGATGAATCCGTCAAGGCGCTGCAATCTACCCTGCCCAAGGGGGCGCAAGTGACCATTCTCCCCGGCGTCACACTGTGCGACGCCCGGCTCAGCCAACTTCCCCCGGACTTTGCCCATGCGGGCAGCCTGCGCATCCTCCCCGCTATGACGGCAGCCGGAAGCCCCCACGACCCCCGGACGCCTGTGATGATCACGGAAATCTGGCAGGGCGTGCTGGCGGGAGACATCAAGCTGTGGCTGTCTGACCTCTACGATGACGAAATGCCCATCGTCTTCTTCCCTTCCGCTGTGGAGAAGAAATCTGCAGCAAAGGTGATTCCGCTGATGGAACTGGATCGCCAGAAGGTGTACGATCACACGGTGTGCGCTTATATCCCCGCTGCGCCCATGAAGGCCCGCCGCCGCTACTGCTTTGAGGATCTGGTGGAAATCCTTGACATTCTCCGTGGACCGGGTGGCTGCCCCTGGGACCGGGAACAGACCCACGAATCCCTCAAGAAGTATCTCATCGAGGAAGCCTACGAAACGGGCGGCGCCATCGATGAAGGCGACCCGGATCATATCGCCGACGAACTGGGCGACGTGCTTTTGCAGGTGGTGTTCCACGCCGCTGTGGGCAAGGCGCACGGCACTTTCGCCATTCAGGACGTCACCAGCGCCATCTGCTCCAAGATGATCTATCGCCACGCCCACATTTTCGGTGACGACCACTGTGCCACCGCCGAAGAGGTCTCCGACAACTGGGAGCGACTCAAAAAGATGGAAAAGGGTCTCACCACCCAGGCGTCCGTGCTGGCGGATGTTTCGAAGGGTCTGCCCGCGCTCATGCGGGCATCCAAGGTGCAGAAGAAAGCGGCTCAGGTGGGCTTTGACTGGGACACGGCACTGGAGGCGCTACCCAAGGTGACGGAGGAAGCCCAGGAGGTGCTGGAGGAACTGAATCAGCAGCGTGACCCCGCTGAAGAGCTGGGCGATCTGCTCTTTGCCTGCGTGAATGTGGTGCGCCTGTGCGGCCTGGATGCAGAAGAAGCGCTGAAAAATGCCACAGAAAAGTTCATCAGGCGCTTCACAGCCATGGAAAATGCGATTATTTTGGACGGAAAAGCCTTGAAGGGCTTGACTTTATCGGAAATGGATGTATACTGGAATTGTGTAAAAGCTGCGCAGAAATCTGATGCAGCTTCCCGGTGATGTTCCCTTCGGGTGCATTGCTGTAAAATCAATCAACATGCAGACGCATGGATACATGAAGGAGGATTATCCCATGAATAAGTCCGAACTGACTGCTGCTCTGGCCGCCAAGACTGGCCTGAACAAGAAGGAAGCCGAGAAGGCCCTGAACGCCGTGGTGGAAGTGATCACCGAGACCCTGACCGCTGGTGAGAAGGTCCAGATCGTCGGCTTCGGTTCCTTCGAAATCAAGGACCGTCCCGCCCGCACCGCCCGCAACCCCCGCACCAACGAGGAAATTGAAATCGCTGCCTCCAAGGCTCCCGTTTTCAAGGCTGGCAAGGCGCTGAAGGACACCGTCAACGGCTAATTCTTCGCACTGTTATGTCCACTACGCCCGCAGTCTCGCACTGACGGGCGTATCTTTTTATCAGCCCTCCCCTTTTCCATGCAAAGGAGTTATCGATATGCGACTGGACAAGTTCCTCAAGGTTTCCCGCATTATCAAACGCCGCACCGTGGCTAATGAGGCCTGCAGCGGCGGCCGTGTGACCCTCAACGGCAAGGTTGCCAAACCCGGCGCTGAAGTCAAGGTGGGTGACAAGATGTCCATCCGCTTTGGCGATAAATACGGCCATTATGAAATCCTCGCCATTCAGGAGACCGTCCGCAAGGAAGGCGCTGCGGATATGTACCGCATTCTCTCGGAGGACGAGGGCGTACTCGCCCAGCGCAATTGACCCTGAAGGAGGAGAACCTATGTGGTACGCCATCATCCTCGCCGGGGGCAGCGGTTCCCGCATGGCAGCAAAAGGCAACAAGGTGCTGCTCTCGCTTCAAGGTGAAGAGGTCATTTTGCGCTCTGCAAGGGCCTTTGACGGCCTTGTGGATGGCATGGTGATCGTTTCCCGGCAGGAGGACAAAAGCGCCATAGAGACCCTTTTTGCCCGGGAAAACAGGGACGTCATCATCTGCTGCGGCGGAAGCACCCGTCAGGAGTCCGTCCGTAAGGGGCTTGATGCGCTGCCCGCTGATTGCACCCATGTGCTGATTCACGACGGCGCACGGTGTCTTGTGGACGAAGGCACCATCCAGCGGGTCAAAAACAGCGTGCTGAAAACAGGCGCAGCGGCGGCGGCCCTCCCCTGCACGGACACCATCAAGGTGGTGGATGACGCAGGACTGGTGGTTTCCACCCCAGACAGAGCCACTTTACAGGCCATGCAGACGCCCCAGGGATTTACCCTTGACCTGCTCAAAGCGGCGTATGCCCAGGCGGACAAGGATGGCTTCACCGGCACGGACGACGCCTCTCTGGTGGAGAGAATCCACCCCGTGCAACTGGTGCTGGGCGACCGACGGAACCTGAAACTCACCACACCGGAGGACATGATCGTGGCACAGGCCTATCTGAATTCAACCGCTCCCCTTTTCCGCATCGGCCAGGGATATGACGTACACCGTCTGGTGGAAGGGCGGAGACTGATTCTCTGCGGCGTGGACATCCCCCACACCACGGGACTGCTGGGGCACAGCGACGCTGATGTAGCCCTCCATGCGCTGATGGACGCCATGCTGGGCGCCATGGCCCTGGGGGACATCGGCAAGCATTTCCCCGACACCGATCCCGCCTACAAGGGCATTTCCTCCATGAAGCTGCTGGAGCACGTGACAGCGCTGCTGAAAAGCAAGGGTGCACACATTGTCAACTGCGATGTAACCATCGTAGCGCAAAAGCCCAAGCTGCTGCCTTACATCCCGCAGATGCGGAAAAACATTGCCGACACGTTGGGTGTGGATGTGTCCTTTGTGAACGTGAAGGCCACCACCACCGAGAAACTGAACTTTGAAGGCCGGGAGGAAGGCATCAGCGCTCAGGCAGTGTGCATGGTGCAGGTAGGTTAAGACAATCAAAAAAGCCGTTGATGTCAACGGCTTTTTTCATTTCGAAATATGTTATTTGAACTTGACTGCAGTGCCGTAGGCGATGACTTCCGCTGCGCCCTGCATGATGGAAGAAGAGGAATAGCGGATATTCACAACGGCGTCAGCCCCCAGTTCCTCGGCTTCAGCCACCATGCGCTTGGTGGCAATCGCCCGCGCCTCGTTCATCATCTCATTATACGACTTGAGTTCACCGCCCACAAGGGTCTTGAAACTCTGCAAAATGTCCTTGCCCACGTGCTTGCTCTGAATCGTGCTTCCGCGCACAAGACCCAGCATTTCCAGTTCTTTTCCGGTAATGTAATCAGTATTGACTAAGATCATCTTCTTCTCCTCCTTTGATTTCCCGGATTCTTTCACGGCAGACTGCAATCATCAGTGCAGATATTGCCAATGGCAACAAACCCAGCAGGTATTTCCAAATGCCGTCCAGCATGGCAATCAGCAACCCAAAGTATGCAGCATAATACAACACCGACAGCACAGTGACGATGATCGGCACCCGCATTTTCTTTCGATGTTGGTCCATATGCATCAACCTAACTGTAATTTATATTTGCAGGACTTATTCCTGCACAGGAGCGTCCGTGGGCATTGCTGCAGCATCTTCCGCAGGGGTTTCAGCAGGGACTTCCGCAGGTTCCTTCACCGGCGGTTCGCTGACAACAGGCAGACTCACACCGCTGAGGTTGAACACCGTCATGGCGGCGTTGTCCATGAAAGTGTTGGTGAGTTCCTCCTGACGTTCAGGGGCAAGGGTCAGGAAGTCTTCGCCCTCATTGCCGATGGCCGTGGTGATCCACTGATTCGTGGTCTTGAAGGTGCCTTCCGAAGCGATTTCGCCCTCGGGGAAGGCGGCTTCCAGCGTCCACTTGCAGGTGGTGGGGTTGTTATTTTGACTCTTGGAGTAGAAATGCATCGTGGTCTTGGCGCTCACAGGGGCAAAATCAGCATATTCAGCCTTGGCGGCTTCATCATCCCCCAGATGGGTGAAGTCAGGGCGGGCGCTGCCTTCAATGGTGATGTATTCGTGGCTGTAACCCTTTTCGTCATAGCCTTCCACAGTGCGGGTTTCCTTCACATCCACAAACGCGGAGTACTTCTCGCCTTCCGCGGGCAGATACCGCAGGATGCCGCTCCACTGGGTGGTTTCCGCATTGAGGGCGGTGGTGTCCATTTCCACCTCCACCGTGTTTTCCGTGCCGGTGAGGCTCAGGCGCATAGTTTCCGGCGTGACATAAGCCTTCAGGCAGGAATAACCCATGGTTTCCTCAGGCAGAGGCAGCGTGAGGTCGGTGGACAGCACGTCGCCCATGGAGGTCAGGCGCCTGGTGAGGAGAATCTCCCCTTCCAGCGGCATGGCGTCGATCAGCGCTTCGTAGTAATACAGCAGATCGGGGTTAAGATACACCGCAGCCTGATCGGCGTCCATATACTGATGCAGCCAGGCAACAAAAGCGTCATCCTTGAGCAGCTGACCCATCAGGATTTTGATTTCATCCTTCAGGTCTGCCGCAGGGATGTCATGGCGCAGCACGAGGCGGGCGTCGCTGTTTTTGTCCTTGATGGTCTCCGGCTCATGGGCGTAATCCGCCAGCCAGATTTCCAGTGCCGCCTCATACCGGGCGGAGAAATCCGGCAGAGTACCGGTGGTATCCATGCGGGCTGCGGAGACGATCTCCATCAGCGCCGGGAAAAAAGCGGGCTTATTTGGCGTCTTCCCGGAAAGTTGAGCGGCAAGTTTTTCGCCCATGGGCAGAGTCAACACCGTGTCCGGTATCAGCTCCGTGGTGAAGGCAGCATAATCCTCCGCCAGAGACAGGTGCATCTTGCCGTGCTGCACGCCATCCTCGTCCTCCAGATAGAGCTGAAGGTCCTGATTGGCGTTCAGGGGCGCAATGTAACGCAGCTGCAGTTCAGCGCCATTGAAGGGCAAAAGCACATTCAGCCAGGACGCACTGCCGCTGACGTCCAGGGTGAAGGAGCCCTTCACGCCGCTGCCCAGTTCCACCTGATGAGAGAACTTCTCCGGCAGCGTAATCGCCTGGGCGGACGCAACGGCGGCCAGCAGCATCAGGCTGACCATCAGACACAGGAATCTTTTCATGGGAAAACCTCCTCAAAAAGGCTCGGTTATTCTTTGGCGGCATCCATAATAGCGTTGACCGTCTCCTCCGGCAGATCAGCGAAGAGGAACATCAAATCCTCCTGGGGCACGAAGCGGATGATATTGAGCAGGAACTCGCCGGAGACGGCCTCGGTGATGCTTTGGGAAGCGTCAGCCAGTTCATCGGCGGAAAGGGTGTCCAGATAGACCGTTTCCTCCCGCATGGACCAACTGGTGTAGCCGGTGCGGAAGATATCAGCCGTCAGCAGGTACTCTTCCTTCAGCACATTGTCCTGGTGGGTCTTCATGTTGAGCGTGCCCGACAGGGTGGGCACGCCTTCGGTGTGATACAGGGTGAAATCCGGCGTGCAGGTGGTCTTTTGCCAATCGCCGTCCTTTTCGGGCTGATAGCGGATGAAAAACTCGCCGGAGAGTTTCGTTTCGTCCTTGGCAGGCGCGGTTTTCAGTTGCCACTCCCCTTCCCAGGTGGACACAACGCCTTCCCGGGACGAAGCGTAACTGAAGTCGCCCTTCATGGTGCGCTGCTTGTTCTTGGGGGTGATCAACTGGCTGTAATTGAGAGTATCCCGGTCGCTGCCCTTCTGGGCAGGAGACGTCAGGGTCAGTTCATCCCGCCAGGAAGTATCATCCCGGCGCAGTCGCCACAGAATGTGCACCGTCCGCAGGTGTTCCTCGTCCGTGCCGCAAGCGCCGTTGTATTCCACCCGCAGCGGCACGCCGGCCTCGGTGCGGTAGACACGCAGCGTCTGCTTGCCGGAGAACACCAGGCGACCCAGCAGTTCACCCAGCGGGCCTTCCGGGCAGACAGCGGACAGTTTTTCCGCCAGAGAGGGCGCATCCTCCTTGGATACAGTGTAATCCTCCATCCTGCGGGCACGGCCCATGTCTTCAATGGTGGTATTGACTTCCTTGCTCTGGCAATATTCGCCAAGGGTTTCTTCCAGCACCATCAGCAGCTGATAGCCATCTTCCAGCCAGGAGGAAGAAGTTTCATCAAGTCCAAAGAAGGCATCTTCGCTTTCACCCAGCAGGGAGGTCACCGGGTCAGCGCCGCTGTAGGTGACATGGGGTAAGGCAGAAAGCTGCATCATGGCGTCGGAGCCATCACTCTGCTGCAACCCCAGCGCTGTCACAAGCTGGCCTTCCGCCAGCACGGTCACATGGCTCTGATTTTCCGTGATAAGCCGCTGATGCCGGATTTCAAAGGAAAGGTGCTTCAGCAGATCATTGAGCAGCGCCAGTCGGGGCTCATCGAACTCCGACATGGCCTTCGCTTCCACGGTGACGTTCATTTGCAGGGGGGAGGTATCCTCCTGCCAGGTGTCCGGGAGGCTGTCAAAGAGCGTGATCTCTGCACAGGCGACACTGAGAAGCATCAACAGCGCTGCCAACAGAGCCATCAGCCTTTTTCCCACAGATAACACCTTCCTTTCAACCAGGATGATCTGGTTTCAATCAAAACAACGATTCAGTTTCCCTCATTCCTGCGAGAAAACGAAATTCCGCAGGGTTTCTTTGGCTTCGTCGGGGGAATCAATGGCGTTGATGCGGGCCCGCATCTGCGCCGCTCCCCGCAGGCCGTGGATGTACCAGCCGATGTGCTTTCGCATTTCATTGACGGCAACCCTTTGGGGCTTCCAGGAAAGAAGCATATCATAGTGGCGTAACGCCGTATCGATACGATGCTGCAGGGTGATTTCCGGCGGGGTCTCGCCCTTCATAGCGGCCTGCAAATCCCGGAAAATCCACGGGTTGCCCAAAGCGCCCCGGCCAATCAGCAGACCGTCGACGCCGGAGGAACGCAGTTTTCTGATGCCGTCCTCTCCGGTGAAGATGTCGCCGTTGCCCAGCACCGGGATGTCCACTGCTTCCTTCACCCGGGTGATCATGTCCCAGTCGGCCACGCCGCTGTACTGCTGCATCCTTGTGCGGCCATGCACGGCAATCTCGCTCACGCCGGCATCCTGGCACATTTTCGCCATGTCCAGCACGTTGATGGACTTGTCGTCCCAGCCCAGCCGCATTTTCACGGACACCGGCAATGCCGAAGCCTTGACCACTTCCCGGACGATCTTTTCAGCGTTTTCGGGGTTGCGCATCATGCCGCTGCCTTCGCCGGAACAGGCTACCTTGTGGGCCGGACAGCCCATGTTGATGTCAATGCCGTCATAGCGGCTCAGTCGTGACAGTTCGTGGGCGGCACGGGCCATCAGGTCGGCCTCCTTGCCGAAAATCTGCAGAATCAGTTTTGGCTCGTCGGGATGCCTTTCCAGCAGGGACACCGTCGCCGGGTGATTCCTCGGCGCACACAGGTATCCCATGGCGCTGACCATTTCCGTGTAAGCGACGTCACAGCCCTGCTCAAAGCACAGCAGGCGGAAGGGCCAGTCAGTAATGCCCGCCAGCGGGGCAAGTCGGAAGGTGGTCATGCCTGCTTCCCCCGGGGAAACAGCGCCACGGGTCGCTTGGCGTCGGCATAGGGCACAAGGGCCACATGGAGCACGTCTCCCTCCGTGCGGGGCAGCACGGGAATGTCGCCGGTCGTATTCTTCCAGTCGGGCACAAGGCGCACAGGGGCGGTAATGCGGCCTTCGCCATCCATGACAGGCTCGCCGCACAGGGCCACGTTGTTGGGAGAGTCAGAAGCAGCATCCATGGCATAGAGCACCGGGCCCGCCATGATGCAGGCGCCCTGATGATACCCTTCCAGCACCTGCAAGGGCGCAGAGAAGGCCACCGTCACGGTGTCGCCGTTTTCCCACACACGGTCGATTTCCACTTCCAGGTTCTCGCAGGCTGCATCCATGGGCAGGCCGTTGATGCTCACCGTGGTTTCCCTGGCCCACTTGGGAACACGGAGTTTCATTTCAGCACGGAAGGCTTCCTTCACCCGCACGGTGATGACCTTTTCGCCCTTCTCTTCCCGGATTTTCAGCAGCATGGCGCCGTTTTCGGCGGGAACGATATATTCGCCGGGCAGATACAAGTTGACAGCGGGACCTTCCGGGCGCTGGGTGACAGCACAGGAGGCAACAGCCGCATAGCCCCGCATCAGGCGGTTGAGGCTGCGCAGGGGCAAATCAGCACCCAGATGATACCGGCGG
The DNA here is from genome assembly GCA_015056085.1 of Clostridiales bacterium. Lineage (GTDB taxonomy): Bacteria > Bacillota > Clostridia > Christensenellales > Aristaeellaceae > UBA11524. Next base: position 79,812 of record SVHA01000001.1, on the reverse strand, counting down.
GACTCGCCCACCTGATTCACCTGCTGCACGCACTGGATTTCCTCCTCGCCGGCGGCAACGGGCAGCGCATTGGCCACAAGCACTTCCAGGGCGTCATAGGCCCACGGCTCGTCCACGCTGGCAAGGGATTCCGCCCAGGCGCCCAGCCCTGCGGCAGATACGCCTGCCGCGGGAGAAGCGCCCGCCAGGGTTTCATCACCCGTCACACCGCCGCAGACAGCGCCATGATAGCGGGTGATTTTCTCCCAGCCGGTGCGGGGTGCAGACAGTTCCGAGCCGCTGCCGCTGAAGCGTCCGCAGGTCACGGCACTGCGCACGCCATCCGCCAGATATTCACTGTGATTGGTCAGATACAGCCGGGTATAGTAGCCGCTCTCGTGCTCCCGCTCATCAGCCATGTGGGCCTGAAGCAGGTCAAAAGGCATTTCCCGCATGAGGGGCCGCTGCTGGCTGAAGGTGTGGAGCACGCTGGTCCAGTCCATGCCTTGGGCACGGAGGCGCTTGCACAGTTCCATCAGCGCCGCCTTGCCGGTGATGCGATACAGGCTGCACAGCAGTTCCATCAGTTCGCCGGGGCGCACACGCACTTCCCGGTCCGCCAGCACGTTTTCCCAGTTTTCACAGGCCCAGCCGCACCACAGCGCCATCTTTTCCAGACGGACGCGGTCAGTGTCGAATTCATACACGGCATAGGCCGCCCGCATCAGCGCCACCTGTTCGGCGACGCTGCCGGGCAGTTCGCCGGAGGGCTGCTGACGGGAAAGGGCCTCATTCATCAGGCGCACCACAGGCTCCTGAAGGGGCTGATCCTTTACCAGACACGCCGTGCGGAACAGACCTTCCCACAGGCAAACGTTCTCCGGAGCCGCCTGACCCAGAGCATAGAGCCTCCTCAACTGGGGCAGCACACTGCGGCATTGTCCGGCACGAAGGGGCAGCGCAGCAAGGGTCATCAGCGGGGCTTTTTCATAAATCGGTTTAAGAGACAAGGTGATTTCCTCCAAATCAATAAGGACTTGCGTCCGTTTAGTGCACAGAAAGCCATCATCAATTATACTCCATTTTCCCATGCACTGCAAGGGCTTTCCTGCCGTGAGGGGCGTTACAGATGTAAAAAAGAAAGGCCATCCGCAGAGAATGCGAATGGCCGGGGAATTCAAGTTACTTTTTCAGTCGGGCGACAGCCCAGGATGCGTGTTCCTTCACCGCAGGGGACGGATGCGCCATCAAGGGCGCAAGAAGCGGCAGGAGAGACGCATCGCCGCTGTTGCCCGCCAGCAGACACGCCTGGGCCAGCACCCGGTTGGGGATAGCCAGATTGGCGCCGATGCGGGGTTTGAGGGTTTCACAGGCGGATTTTACGTCCGTCAGCAGCAGCGGCAGGGAGATGTCTGGAACGCCCCTTTTCTCCACCGGGGGATTATGGGGACACGCTGCCTGACACACATCGCAGCCCACCAGACTGCCCTTCATGTGGGGCCGGATGGCTTCCGGCACAACCTTGCCCGACAACTGCCAGTGGCGGATGCACTTCTCCCGGCAGAAACCTTCTTCCGTGATGGCGCCCGTGGGGCAGGCTTCCATACACCGTCGGCACTCGCCGCAATGAAGGGGCTGAGGGGCGTCCAGCAGATGATGGGTGGCCGGAAGACGCTTTTCCGTCACGAAGGTCTGCACATGGAAGCGGCTGCCGTACCCGTTCAGCACGGACAGGGTGTTTCTGCCCCTTGACAGCCCCGGAAGCCGTGCAAAGATGGGTTTGAGCAGAATGTCATCCCGCAGGTAAACGCCTTCCTCCTTCAGTTCAGCCGCCAGCGCTTTAGCGGCCTCGTACCCCTGCTGGGAAGCGTAATAATAGGGGTGAATCCACGCTGCATCGTCGGGGCAGTGTTCCGCCTCGTACTTCACAAAGGCCAGCACGACGCTGCCCTCCCCTGCGCCAACTTCAGGCGCATCCAGCACTACCACCGGGTCAAAACCCAGATCATTCAACCGCTGAGTCAGCATGAATTCACCTCCTTTTGAAACGCTTCATCGCAAAAAGGAAGGAGTCAGCGACTCCTCCCTCATGTTGTTGCCTTACTTTGTGCCGAAGAGACGGTCGCCGGCATCGCCCAGGCCGGGGATGATGTAGGCATGGTCGTTCAGGCACTCATCCAGGGCCGCCACATAGATATCCACGTCGGGATGATCCTTCTGCACCCGGGCCACGCCTTCGGGAGCGGCGATCAGGTTCAGCAGGCGGATATGACTGCAGCCACGGCGCTTGATCATGGTGATGGCATCGCTGGCGGAGCCGCCGGTGGCCAGCATGGGATCCAGCACGAACAGTTCGCGGCTTTCCGCATCGGCGGGGAGCTTGCAGTAGTATTCGTGGGGCTCATGGGTGTCGGGGTCACGGTACAGGCCGATATGACCCACACGGGCAGCGGGAACCAGCTTGGTCACGGCGTCCACCATGCCCAGGCCGGCACGGAGAATCGGCACCACGCCCAGTTTCTTGCCGGACAGCTGCTTGCCCACGCACTTGCACATGGGAGTTTCGATTTCAACGTCCTCCACGGGCAGGTCACGGGTGGCTTCATACACCATCAGCATGGTGATTTCATTGAGCAGTTCACGGAACTCCTTGGTGCCCGTCTGCGTCATGCGCATAATGGTCAGCTTGTGCTGAATCAGGGGATGGTCAAAAACGACAACCTTACTCATTGGTATCCTCCTTTTCGGCCGGATGCCCGGCAGGACTTCTGACGATATTATACTCTATCCACGCCATCTGTGCAAGCGTTGTGAAAACATTTCGTTCAGGATGTAACAATCTTTTTGGCTTACCATCCAAAGCCGCGGCGTATTCTTGACATCCCCTCAGGAAACTTCTATAATACAGATATCTGTTAGAATCGGAGGGACACTGGATGCTCAATCAGTTTGCCCAACCTGCCAGCCGGTATATTTTCGGCACCATCCCCTTTTACAGTGTGCTGATGGTCACCGGCATTATCGTGGCCATTATCCATTGCCTGCGGGAAGAAAAGCGTCTGGGTCTGAAAAAAGACACCATCGTTGACCTTGCCCTGTGGACGGTGCCTGCGGGCATCATCGGCGCAAGGCTGTATTATGTGGCCTTTGCGTGGGATGTGTTTGCCTCCGACTGGACGAAGATTTTCCGCATCTGGGAAGGCGGTCTGGCAATTTACGGCGCCGTCATCGGCGGTTTCATCGCCGTGCTGCTCTTTTCCATCAAGCGGAAGATTTCTGTCTTTACGCTCACGGACATCATCGCTCCCGGGCTGATTCTGGCCCAGGCCATTGGCCGCTGGGGCAACTATTTCAACATGGAAGCCTACGGCGAGCTCATCACCGACCCGGCGTGGCAGTTCTTCCCCTTCGGCGTACTGATTTCCACGCCCCTGGGGGATATGTGGCATCAGGCTACCTTCTTCTATGAATCTTTCTGGAATTTCCTCACCTTCCTGGCGCTGTACCGGCTACGGCTGCACCGCAAAAAGACCGGCGACCTCACCTGCTGGTATTTCCTGCTCTACGGTGCGGGCCGGTTCGTCATTGAAGGCCTGCGCACCGACAGCCTCATGTCCGGCACGCTGCGCATCTCTCAGGTTTTGAGCCTTGTGATGTGCGGTGTGGTGGTGATTTACTTCGCCCTGCGCCTCATGCGCACCCGACCGCTGATGATGCTCCTGCTCATCCCACTGGCGGTCATATGGGCGCTGACCCTCATGAACACAAGCATCCTTGCCCGCATCCTCACCGTGGCGCCTGCCATCTTGATCGGCGCCGTGCTGTACGGGATGATTCCCAAGAACACTTCCACCAAAGAAGCGGAGGCTGCCCCATGCCAGGAACACCCCTGAAAAACCTGATTTACCGCATGGCGCTGCCCTTTCTGGCGCCGTCTCCCCGGGGGAAGATGACCCATCAGACGGAAGGGCTGCCCCTAAACGACCTGAAGGGCTATGAAAAGCTGCTTATCCGCCATCATGTGATGGGCGCCACGCTTCTGCTCAAGAACGGCGACAAGGTGCGCACCGTGCATACCTCCGTGCCGGGGCACACCGCCGGGCCTGACGCCATGTACCGGGTGGCTTCCATCACCAAAATGGCCACGGCACTGGTGGCGCTTTCCATGGTGGAAGAAGGTCTGTTCACCCTGGACACCCCTGTGGCTGAACTGCTGCCCCAGGGCCCCGGCACGGACGTGCTTGCCGGTGTCACCGTAAGACATCTTCTGTGCCACACCAGCGGTCTTGTTGACACCTCCGAAGCAGACAAGGCTCTGCTGGAAGGCCGCACCTTCCACGATGTGCTGGTGGCGGGGAATCAACAGTTCAAACAGCCCGGCAAAGAAATGAACTACTGCAATTTCGGTTTCGGGCTGATGGGCTGCATCATGGAGCAGGCCACCGGAAAGGCGCTGCCTGATATTTTCGGCGAGCGGCTCTTCACGCCCCTGCACATGAAGGCCACCCTCGACGCTACCCGGCTGGACGAAAATACCATCATGCCCATCACCCGGGTGCTGCCCTATCGCAAGGGACAGGATGTCCGAATCACACGACTGGGCCGTCAGCCGCTGAATACTCCCGACCCCCTGCGACACTTCGGTCACACCGCCGGCGCCATGTATGCCAATGCTCCGGCGCTGTCCAATCTGCTGACCCTCATCGCCAACAAGGGCGAATTTGAAGGCAAGCGCATCCTGTCAAGGGATGCATTCTACTCTATGCTTGCGCTGCAATCTTCCACCCCTACCCGGATGTACGGTCTGGGACTGGTGCTGCTGAATCGCCCGAAGATTTCCAAACGGATGCTCCACGGCCATCAGGGTTTTGCCTACGGCTGCGTGGATGGCGCCTTTGTGGAGGAATTCGACGGCAGGCAGGTCATCTTCCTCAACGGCGGCGCCAGCGAGGCTCGTCAGGGCAAGCTGGGTCTGGTCAACCGGGACATTCTTGCCTGGGCGCTGAACAAGGAGATGGCGTCATGGCAGTGATTCTCTCGGTGAACAAAGAGCGGGGCAAGATGCGCATCGCCATCGCCGGATGCGATGAGGTGTTGCTGCCCCTGTCGATGTATCGTCAGCGCCCCCTGCAGGAGGGCGACGACATCGACCTGGAAGAATTCGAGCATTGGGTGCTGCTTCATCAGTACCGCCCTGCCCTGGACAGAGCCGTAGGACTGCTGGCTGCCCGGGCCCACAGCCGCAAGGAAATCGAGGACAAGCTGCGCCGCAGCTGCTATCATCCAAGCACCATCGAGATGGTCCTGTACAAGCTGGAAAAGGAACATCTGCTGGACGACGCAGACTTCGCAAGGCAGTGGGTGGAAGCCCGCTTGAGTCGCAAACTGGGCCGCACGAGAATCGCCCAGGAGCTCCGGCGCAAGGGCATTTCCGCTGATGAAGCCCAGGCCGCCCTGGAGGACGTTTCCGACGAAGAGCAGTTGGACGCCGCCCTTTCTCTGGCGGAAAAGGCCGCCCAGCGGATCAAACCCGGCGAAGACCCCCGCAAATCCGCCCAACGCATTGCAGGGATGCTGGTGCGCCGGGGATTTAACTGGGATGTGGCCCGTCAGGCCATTGACAGGGTGCTGAAGGACATCGACGAATAAATCAGCATGAAAAAAGGAAATCCCTCTCCCATCGGCGAATCAATCAACCATACGCAACTCTGCGACAATACAATACGAGGTGGCAACATGGAATACGACAAGATTTACGAAAAGCCGGAAGGCAGCATTTTCAGGGGCCTCATCGGTGCTGTTCTCGGCGGCCTGATTGGCGCCATCATCTGGGCCGTGGTGGGCGTGATGGGCTATCAGGCGTCCATTGTTGGCCTGCTGATCGCCTTTCTGGCCGGCAAGGGTTACGACCTGCTCAAGGGCCGCCCCGGCAAAATCAAGACGGTTGTGCTCCTGCTGGTGTTCGTGCTGGCGATCATCCTGGGCGAACTGCTGAAAATCATCTGGTACATCCATGACGGCTATGTGCAGGCCTTTGCGGAACTGACTGCCTTTGAGCAACACTTTGCCATGACGGAGCAGGAATACTTCGTTAAGGTCATCCCCGACCTGATGAACAACACGGAATTCACCGACGCCGTCATTCAGGATGTGGGCACTGGCCTGCTCTACGGCGCACTGGGCGCTTTCTTCCTGATTTTCAACTCCGGCAAAAAGGCCGCCAAGAAGCGAGCGGAAGCCGAGCGGAATCGCATTCCGACGCCCGCCTACACGCCGGAAGAAAAGAAGGAAATCTGATGCTGATCAGCGGCGCAAACCATACTGACCCTTCTTTTCACAGACGACTATAAACAAAATCGGAGCTGCCCTTTCACGAGAGCAGCTCCTTTTCATGCGATTTTCTTTGTTTTAACCATATTTCCTGCTTTTGTAGCAAAGCAGCAGCACAGACAAAGAGCCGAGGAACAGCACCATCCACAGCAAGGCAGGCGCTTCATCGCCGGTTTGCGGCACCTCAGTCACATTCAGCACGAAGATGGCGCTGTCAACCGAATAACCGGTCTGATCGGTCACACGGCAGAAATACTGCTCACCATCGTTTGATAATTCCACCGGCGGCGTTGTGTATGTCGCCTCATTCGCCCCAGCGCACGGAGCAAATCCGTCGCCGTCATCCGCAAACCACTGATATTGATAGGGCGCATCGCCACCGCAGGCAGTTACGGTCATCAAAACCCTGCTGCCCTCCACAACGGCAACTGCAGACTCCCCTGCCGCCACTTCCAATGGCGGCACATCCGCAACTACGTTGACCGTGCAGGCGGCTTGATGCCCGCCGTCTTCCGTGGTCGTCGAAATGACTGCCGTGCCGCTGGATCGGGCGATGATGACAACCTTCAAATTGGCCGCACGCTCCATGCGGATGGTCGCCACAGCCGGATTGCTGCTGTGCCAAGTCACGTTCTGATTCGTGGCTGAAGAAGGCAGCAATTCAGCCCTCATTACATACAATTCGCCGATATTCAGTTCGACATGATTTGCATTCAGCAAGATGGCCTCCACAGGGATTTCAACCGGCTGATAGGTAGCACTGAGCACGACGTCGTGCGCCGGCATCACGAAATTCAGCGTGCTCGTGGTTTCAGCGCCCAGTGAAATTGTCAATCCATTCACACTCTGCCACTTGTCGAACTTCATGTCATCTGGGGGAGCCTTTGCCGAAACGCTTACGATCTCGCCCGCCGCATACTGTCCGCCGCCCATACCGCCATGAACCGTAACGGTGTATTTGTTTGCGATGCTGATGAACTGCGCCGTGTAGGTTGCGTCTCCTGAAACGGAGGAAACAGCCGGGCTCCACCCGGTGAAGGTATAGGTGTATTGTGCATCCGCTGTTTTGACAGGCGTTTCGCCATCATAGGTGGGTGTCGTGCCGTATGCAACTGCTTCGTCGGTTTCCAGCCCCATGCCGTCGTGGTTCAGCCAAGTCACCGTGTAGGCGTTTACGGTAGATGTGAAGGTTGCAGTATATGTAGCGTCGCCGGACACAGCGGAAACAGCCGGACTCCACCCGGCAAATGTGTAGGTGTATTGGACATTCGCTGTTTTGACAGGCGTTTCGCCGTCATAGGTGGGCGTCGTGCCGAAGGGAACTGCCTCATCCGTTTCCAGCACCATGCCGTCGTGGTTCAGCCACGTCACCGTGTATGCGTTTACGACTGCGCTATAGGTTGCAGTGTAGGTCACGTCGCCGGACACAGCGGAAACCGACGGACTCCACCCGGCGAAGGTATAGGTGTATTGGACATCCGCTGTTTTGACAGGCGTTTCGCCGTCATAGGCGGGTGTTGTGCCGTATGCAACTGCTTCGTCGGTTTCCAGCACCATGCCGTCGTGGTTCAGCCAAGTCACCGTGTAAGTGTTCACGGTTGCGGTAAAGGTCGCTGTATATGTTGCATCACCAGACGCAGCGGAAACAGCCGGACTCCACCCGGCAAAGGTGTAGGTGTACTGGGCGTCAGGTGCCTTGGCGGGCGTTTCGCCGTCATAGGTGGGCGTCGTGCCGTATGCAACTGATTCGTCAGTTTCCAGCACCATGCCGTCGTGGTTCAGCCACGTCACGGTGTAAGTGTTCACGGTTGCGGTGAATGTCGCCGTGTAAGTCACGTCGCCGGACACAGCGGAAACAGCCGGACTCCACCCGGCAAAGGTGTAGGTGTATTGTACATCCGCTGTTTTGACAGGTGTTTCGCCGTCATAGGTGGGCGTCGTGCCGTATGCAACTGCCTCATCCGTTTCCAGCACCGTACCATCGTGGTTCAGCCATGTCACGGTGTAAGTGTTCACGATTGCGGTGAATGTCGACGTGTAGGTTGCGTCGCCGGAAACACAGGTAACATCCGGGCTCCACCCGGCAAAGGTATAGGTGTATTGTGCATCCGTTGCCTTCGTGGGCGTTTCGCCGTCATAGGTGGGCGTCGTGCCGAAGGGAACTGCCTCATCCGTTTCCAGCACCGAGCCGTCGTGATTCAGCCATGTCACGGTGTAGGAGTTTACGGTAGATGTGAACGTTGCCGTATATGTAGCGTCGCCGGACACAGCGGAAACAGCCGGGCTCCATCCGGCAAAGGTGTAGGTGTATTGGACATCCGCTGTTTTGACAGGCGTTTCGTCGTCATAGGTGGGTGTCGTGCCGTATGCAACTGCTTCGTCTGTTTCCAGCACCGCACCGTCGTGATTCTTCCACGTCACCGTGTAAGTGTTCACGATTGCGGTGAAGGTCGCTGTGTAAGTTACGTCGCCAGACACAGCGGAAACAGCCGGGCTCCACCCGGCAAATGTGTAGGTGTATTGGGCGTCAGGTGCCTTGGTAGGCGTTTCGCCGTCATAGGTGGGCGTCGTGCCGAAGGGAACTGCCTCATCCGTTTCCAGCACCGTGCCGTCGAGGTTCAGCCATGTCACGGTGTAAGTGTTCACGGTTGCGGTGAATGTCGCCGTGTAGGTCACGTCGCCAGACACAGCGGAAACAGACGGACTCCACCCGGCAAAGGTGTAGGTGTATTTGGCGTCAGGTGCCTTGACAGGCGTTTCGTCGTCATAGGTGGGCGTTGTGCCGTATGCAACTGATTCGTCGGTTTCCAGCACCATGCCGTCGTGGTTCAGCCACGTCACGGTGTAGGTGTTCACGGTTGCGGTGAATGTTGCCGTGTATGTAGCGTCACCAGACACAGCGGAAACAGCCGGACTCCACCCGGCAAAGGTGTAGGTGTACTGGGCGTCTCTGGCCTTCGTGGGTGTTTCGCCGTCATAGGTGGGCGTCGTACCGTATGCAACTGCCTCGTCGGTTTCCAGCACCGTGCCGTCGTGGTTCAGCCATGTCACCTTATGGGTCGTAACAGGAATTTCTTCAAACACAGCCTTGATGTGCACATCCGCCGTACCAATGGTAAACTTATTATTTGTAATCGACACGCCGCCAGAAATCACCTGCCACTCCTTGAAGCGATAATTATCGCCAGGAATGGCGCACAGGGTGACTTCCGTGCCGCTTGCGCCGCTTTGAGGTGCGGCGGAAGCGGTACCGTTACCATCCGATGTCACCTTGACGATATACGTGGAAGCAGGATCGCTATCAGAAGTATAGAAAACAGGATATTGCTCCGTGCCGATCTTCTGTGTCCAGACTTGCCCCTGCACGTTGTCAGTGCAATACTTCTGCAGCGTCTGAAGGACGGTTCCATCAGCGAATTTTTCTGCACTGTGGGAAGTCGTCCCCTGCCGGGCATCGCTTCCGTAGGCCGTCATGGCTGCACCTTTTGCATTCGTGGCGCTGCCGGCAAGATAATGACAGTTGGTGAAAGTCGTGTTTGCACTCCATCCAAGAAGGGCGCCGACCGAATCATCACCCCTTTTCGTGATGGTCACGCTGCCAAAATGATGGCAGTTCAGCAGTTTCACCAGCGATGAACCAGGGTTGCTGACTTGCTTGCCCAATATGCCGCCAGCATAGACGTTTGCTTTCACGGCGCCGGTATTGTAGCAATTTTCGATGGTGACTGCTGGCTTTTGCTGAAATTTGCGGAACCACAGATGCCTCCAGCACAGCTGCCTGAGGCGGTGACGGAGCCGGTGTTATAGCACCGGGAGATCTGCGTGTATTGGGCATAGCCAACAATGCCTCCGGCAGTGCTGACGGCTTTGATGTTTCCCTGCTTGTTGGCACATTTTGTGATGACGCCCGTGCCGTAATCGTATCCGCCGATGCCACCCGCTGCTTCATCCACACCTGTGATATTGCCGGTGTTCGTGCAGGCAATGGTTTGCGTTGACCCAACAGAGCATCCCCAGATGCCGCCCGCACGAATATATCCCCTAATGTTACCAGAATTCGTGCAATTTTCAATGATCGAGTTCTTCAGAGAACTGCCGCTGCCGTTATCGCCGACGAGGCCAATCAGCCCACCAACACCGTTCTGCCTCGTTGTTCCATCTTCTTTGGTCACGCTTGTGTTGATGTTGTGGCAGTTTGAAATTCTGCAGCCGTAGCCCTGACCCACCAGTGCGCCTGCATTCGCATTAGCAGCAGTTGCTTTCACCAGCGAGTTTTCAATGGTCACATTTTCAATCGTTGCTTCAACCACATAACCAAAAAGACCAACAAAATAAACCCCTGATTCCATTTTCATGTTGATGACTCTGTGACCGTTGCCGTCAAAATGTCCATAAAATGGCCGGGTATCTGACCCGATGGGGTCTCCAAAGGTTTTATGATTCAGGTCGATATCAGCATCGAGGAGGATATGCTTGCCTTGATACGCATTCTTTGTTGCATTGACATGGTTGCGGAAATACATCAGTTGCGCCGCCGTCCTGATGATAAAAGGGTCTTCAGCAGTACCTGATCCACTGGCAAATCCTTTTGCAACGCTTGTTCCGTCCCACACGTCAGTTGCTGTATCTGCAAAAGCAAGATGCAAATGTGAAAAAAGCGCCAAAACAACAACAGCCGTCATCATCATACAAACGATCTTCTTCGATAAATGTATCATTTTCCATATCCATGCCCCGATTTCAATGGGTTTCAAAAAAACGCAAGGCACTTTCATTTGTATCAATTTGACAGCAGAAACATCCAGGAAGGGATATTCTTCCGTCACTATACATCAGTATAATTTATAATAGGGGAAAATGCAAGATGTTGAAGAAAATTGTAGTACATTAGATAAGGTTAGGCAGAAGTATTGCACAATGCAAAGGCCTTCCGTTGATGAAGGACAAAACAGTCTTTGCTTTTGTCTGAAAAAAACATCCCCTTAGTCGACTCGCGGTTGAGATTTCCGTAGCAATGGTCAAAGATGACTGTTCAAACGCAACAATCAGCAACAAACCGACCTATGATTTGCTCATAGGTCGGTTTGTATTATGAGTACAAGACTAACAGGCAAGGCACCCCACCCTGCTGATTATTCAGCGGGCGTTTCCGCCTTCTTGCGGGGCGCACGGGGCTTCTTGACAGGAGCCGGAGCGGCTTCCTCCGTAGGGGCTTCCGCCTTCTTGCGGGTGCGCTTGGGCTTTTCAGGCGCATCAGCGGCAGGCTCGGCCTTCTTGCGGGTGGTCTTGGGCTTGGCAGCGCCATCAGCAGGGGTTTCAGCCTTCTTGCGGGGGGCACGGGGCTTCTTGGGGGCAGCAGGCTTTTCTTCCGCTGCGGGAGCCTCAGCAGGTTCCTCCACCTTCACATCGAACATGGAGGTGTACAGGTCCAGATACTTCTTGGCGGAGTTATCCCAGCTGTAATCGCCCTTCATGCCGCGCTCACGCAGCAGGTTCCACACGCCCTTGTCGTTCCAGTAATAGCGGATGGCACGGCGGATGGTGTTGAGCATATCGTGGGCGTTGTAGTTGAAGAAGGTGAAGCCGTTGCCGTCGCCAGTGTACTTGTTGTAACTCAGCACGGTATCCCGCAGGCCGCCGGTTTCACGGACGATCGGTACGGTGCCGTAGCGCAGAGCGATCATCTGGCTCAGGCCGCAGGGCTCGAACTGGCTGGGCATGAGGAACATATCGCAGCCACCGTAGATTTCATGGGCGAGGTTGTTGTCCATGGCGAAACGGGCCGCCACCTTGCCCCGGTACTGCCCTTCCGCCCAGGAGAACAGGTTGACATAACGGCTTTCGCCCTGACCCAGCACCACCAGCTGCACGTTTTCTTCCATCAGTTCAGCGATGATGCGATCCACAAGGTCCAGGCCCTTCTGGCTGCTCAGGCGACCCACCATGCCGATCATGGGGATGTCGGGGTTGACTTCCAGGCCCAGTTTTTCCTGCAGGGCACGCTTGCAGGCGGCCTTGCCGGACATATCTTCCACGGAATAATGGGCGGGAATGCGGCTGTCGGTGGCAGGATTATAATCCACCATATCAATGCCGTTGAGCACGCCATGCACCTGATGCTTCCGGGCGCGGAGCAGGCCGTCCAGCCGCTCGCCATAATAAGCAGTCTGAATTTCCTGAGAATAGCTGGGGCTGACGGTGGTGATCAGATCAGCATACACCAGCGCCGCCTTCATGAAGTTGGCACAGCCGAAGCATTCCAGCTTGTCATCGGTGAACAGGCTGTCGCCCAGGCCCAGCACATCCTGCACTTCCTTGATGCCAAACACGCCCTGATACTGCAGGTTGTGGATGGTGTACATGGTCTTGATGCCAGCATAGAAAGGCAGGTGCTGATACTGAATCTTCAGCAGAGCGGGCACCATGCCGGACTGCCAGTCATGGGCATGGATGACGTCTGGCTGGAAGTTCATCAGGGGCAGGGCGTTGAGAACAGCCCGGCAGAAATAGCCGTAGCGCTCGTATTCATCGCCGCCCAGGCCGTAGATATAAGGCCGGCCAAAGTAATACTTGTTGTCCATGAAGTACCACTTGACGCCGTCCTTTTCCAGCATTTCAATGCCGCAATACTGGCGGCGCCAACCCAGCTGCACCTCAAAATCAAGGACATGGGTCATCTGGCTGGTCCACTTCTCAGGGATGGCTGCATACAGGGGCAGAATCACCCGGACGTCGTGGCCTTCCTTTGCCAGAACGGGAGCCAGTGCGCCCACCACGTCCGCCAGACCGCCGGTCTTGACAAAGGGGACACACTCACTGGCCGTGAAGAGAATTTTCATTGCATTTCCTCCTGCGTTTCCGGCTTGCGCCGGAGAATCATATATGGGTAAAGCCGCGCCGGAGGAAAAACTTCCGACGCGGCTCGACCTATTATATCACAACATTCTTGGCAATGACAATGGGGTAAGCAGCAGGGCCGATGAGGCGGGCGTTGCGCTTGATGGTAGACTGCTTGTCCAGGATGCAGTTTTCGATTTCAGCGCCGGAATGCACCTGACCATCCTGCATGATGATGCAGTTCTTCACATGGGCGCCGGGGGCAATGCGCACGCCGCGGGCCAGGATGGAATTCTCCACCGTGCCTTCGATGATGCAGCCGTCGGCCACCAGAGAGTTGATGACGCTGGCTTCTTCGCCATAACGGGCGGGCATTTCGTCACGGACCTTGGTGTACACGGGCAGATCCTCGCAGAAGATCTCCTTGCGGATGGCGGGGTTGAGCATATCCATGTTGAAGCGGAAGAAGGACTGCACAGAATCCATCCGCCAGCAGGGCCCGGTGTATTCCCAGGCATTGATGCGGCTCTTGCCGTCCTGCACCATGGGCATGATGACGTCGTGATTCATGTCATGCAGGCCATGGGCCACAGCCTTATCCACCAGGGTGCGGAGCATTTCGCGGCGGATGACCAGCACTTCCATGAAGGAGCATTCCTGGGTGGGATGGGTGGGCTCCACTTCGAAGTCTTCCACCTTGCCGTCCTCGCCCACGGTCATGTAAGCGCCGAATTCATCGCGACGCATATCGGGGCGCCTGGTGTACATGAGGGTCATGTCAGCGCCGGATTCCTTGTGGAAGCGCACCATCTCTTCCAGATGGGCGTTGTAGATGACGTTGGAGTTGGACAGGATCAGGTATTCCTGCTTGGAGCGGGTCAGGTAGTTGGTATTGGAGCGCAGGGCATCCAGAATGCCGGAGTACAGGCCCACGTTCTCACGGGTCAGGAAGGGCGGCAGCACACGCAGGCCGTCATTCTTGCCGTGGAGGTCCCATTCCTTGCCGGAGCCCAGATGGTCCATGAGGGAATGGTAGTTCTTCTGCATGATGACGCCCACGTTCTTGATACCAGAGTTCACCATGGAAGACACATGGAAGTCAATCACACGATAGCGGCCTGCCACGGGCAGCGCGGCGATGGCGCGGGTCATGGTCAGCTCGCGAAGGCGGGCATCGGCTTCGCCAGTATAAATCACACCCATTACATTCTTCATATCATTCAATTCCTTTCGCAGCTTGGCGTTTGAAAGTATCAGAAGGTCGTGTCCTTATCCACCTGTTCACCGGCGGGGACGCTGACGCCTGCGGGCAGGGTCACGTTCTGGCCCACCACGGCGATGTTGCCGGTTTCTTCGCCGACAATGCTGCCGGCGCCCACCACGGCGCCTTCAGCCACGATGGCACGGCGCACCACCGCACCACGGCGGATGATGGCATTGGGCATGATGACGGCGTCTTCCACCTTGGCGCCTTCCTCCACCGTCACGCCTGCGAACAGCACGGAGTGATTCACATGGCCGTACACTTCGCAGCCTTCGGTAATCAGGCTGTCGGTCGCCGTGGCGCCCTTGGCGATGAAGTGAGGCACCAGGCCGGGATTGCGGGCGTAGATGCGCCACTTCTTGTCATGCAGGTCAATGGGCATGGGCTGACTGAGCAGGTCCATGTTGGCTTCCCACAGGGACTCAATGGTGCCCACGTCCTTCCAGTAGCCTTCGAAGTTGTAGGCCACCATCACCTGCTTGTCGTTGAGCATGGCGGGGATGATGTTCTTGCCGAAGTCATTGGAGGACTTCTTGTCGGCTTCGTCAGCCGTCAGGTATGCACGGAGCTTCTCCCAGGTGAAGATGTAAATGCCCATGGAAGCCTTGTTGGACTTGGGATGCTTGGGCTTTTCTTCAAACTCAACGATGTTGTCATCCGCATCGGTATTCATAATGCCAAAGCGGCTGGCTTCTTCCCACGGTACGGGACGCACGGCGATGGTGGCGTCAGCGCCCTTGCTGATGTGGTAGTTGAGCATGGCGTTGTAGTCCATCTTATAGATGTGATCGCCGGAGAGAATCAGCACATAGTCGGGGTTGTACTGCTCGATGAACGCCATGTTCTGGTAAATGGCGTTGGCAGTGCCGCGGTACCATTCGCCGCTCTTGGCCTTCTGGTAGGGGGGCAGAACAAATACGCCGCCGTTGGAAAGGTCAAGGTCCCAGGGGGCGCCGCTGCCGATGTAGGCATTGAGTTCCAGGGGCTGATACTGGGTCAGGACGCCCACGGTATCAATGCCGCTGTTGGTGCAGTTGGACAGCGGGAAGTCGATGATGCGATACTTGCCGCCATAGGGCACAGCGGGTTTGGCGACATTCTTTGTCAGAACGCCCAGTCGGCTGCCCTGACCGCCGGCCAGCAGCATGGCAACACAAGTCTTTTTTCTCATCATAGGGGGCACACTCTCCTTCAATCGTGATTCCTGTACGGAATGGGTTACCTTTTTGATGGGATACCTGTATGCAAACGGTCGTCAGACCGGATTGCCGGTGGTGGTTTCCGCCTTTTTGCGGGTGCGCTTTTTCGGCGCAGGCGCTTCAGCGGTGGTTTCAGCAGCCTTCTTGCGGGTACGCTTCTTCGGCGCAGGCGCGGGGATTTCCGGCTCCTGCGGGATCACCCTGTCAAAGCGGAAGTACACCGTGGACAGGGGCGGCACGCAGATGTCGACGCAGAAGGGATGCTCGTTGAACTGCTGGTGAATTGCGTGAACCGTCCAGGCGTTGTACTGGTTGGAGCCACCAAACTCGATACGGTCAGTGTTGAAGTATTCCGTCAGCGTGCCTTCGCAGGGCAGGCCGATGCGGTACTGGCCGTAGAAGGCCGGGGTGAAGTTGGTGACCACCAGGGTGGTAGTCCCCTTTTTGTCCATGCGCAGGAAGGCCACAATGGAGTGATCCTGATCGTTGGCCTGCACCCACTGGAAGCCATCCCAGCTGTCATCCACTTCCCAGAATTCCGGGTTTTCCTTGTAGATGTGATTCAGCCGCCTGACGCATTCCAGCATCTGCGGATGGCGATCATAGTCCAGCAGGAACCAGTCCAGCTGATCGTCAAACTTCCACTCGATGAAGTGACCGAATTCGCTGCCCATGAACAGCAGCTTCTTGCCGGGATGGGCCATGGTGTAGCCATACAGCGCCCGCAAACCCGCAAATTTCTGCCACAGGTCGCCGGGCTGCTTGTCCAGCATGGAGTGCTTGCCGTGGACGACCTCATCATGGGAGAAAGGCAGGACGAAGTTCTCGTTGAAGGCATACATCAGGGAGAACGTGAGTTTGTTGTGATGATACTTGCGATAGATGGGGTCCATCTCGACGTAGGACAGCATATCATTCATCCAGCCCATGTTCCACTTGAAGCCAAAGCCCAGACCGCCCAGATACACCGGGCGGGTGACCATGGGGAAGGCAGTGGAATCCTCAGCGATCATCATCACGCCGGGGAAATCGCCGTAGACCGTTTCGTTCATCATCTTGAGGAAGGAAATGGCCTCCAGGTTTTCCCTGCCGCCGTAGCAGTTGGGCAGCCACTGCCCGGGCTCACGGCAGAAGTCGTAATGCAGCAGCGCCGCCACGGCATCGGCACGGATGCCATCAGCGTGGAAGTATTCCAGCCAGAAACAGGCGTTGGACAGCATGAAGGAGCGCACTTCGCCCCGGGCGTAGTCAAACAAATGGGTGCCCCACTGATCCATATCGCCTCGCCGGGGATCGGGATGCTCATACAGGGCGGTGCCGTCAAAGCGGCGCAGACCGGCTTCATCCCGGGGGAAGTGAGCCGGCACCCAGTCCAGAATCACACCGATGCCCGCCTGATGGCAGCGGTCAATCATCGCCATGAGTTCCTGAGGCGTGCCATAGCGGGCGGTGGCGGCATAATAGCCCATCACCTGATATCCCCAGGACATATCCAGCGGATGCTCCATCACCGGCAGCAGTTCCACATGGGTGTAGCCCATTTCCAGCACATAGGGAATGAGCTGATCGGCGATTTCACCATAGGACATCATAGAGCCATCAGGATGGCGGCGCCAGGAGCCCAGATGCAGTTCGTAGATATTCATGGGGGAACGCATGGCATCCCGGTTTGCCCTGGCTGCCATCCATTCGCTGTCCTGCCAGACGTAATCAGACAAGTCGCAAATCATGGAGGCGGTATCGGGCCGCTTCTGCATCCTGAAGCCATAAGGGTCGCACTTGTCGTGCCAGGAGCCGTCAGGATGCTGCACCGCAAATTTATAGGTCTTGATCTTCTCCGCCGCTTCGGGATAATTGTAGCGGGCGGGGTCAGAGGCAATATCAAAGGTGGTGGCCGGCAGCCGGACTTCCCAGGTGCCGTCAAACTGTTTATTCATGGGGCATGCGTGTCTGTCCCAGGAGCAGAATTCGCCGATGAGGGAAACGGCCCGGGCATTGGGCGCCCAGACGGCGAAATGCCACATCTCCACGCCATCCTGAGTAACGGGATGGGCTCCCAGCATCTCATACGCACGACGATTCTGGCCCTGATGAAACGCCTCGCGGACCTGTGCATCAGGAGCAATATACCGCATTACAAACACCTTCCTTTTTGATTTCGGAAAGCCGGACATACGATTGGAAGAAATGAAATTGTTTGTTTCTGATGGGTTTTCGTACATATCCTATTGTACACATAATCACCCGCTTTCGTCAAGGGCGAAAAGGAATGAAACACCGTTATTTTCCAGTTTTTGCGCAAAATTTTCCCATAATTCATTTTTGATCTGGCCATTTTCTCCCCACATGAAACAAAAGTTTCAAATGTTGAAAGATTCCGCATGATGAAGGCCCGGATTGCATACGCTTTTGAAAAGATGGCGATGTCCCCCCTGAAAGGAGCCCATGATGAAACGAAATTTCACTCTGCTGATTCTGCTGCTGATGATGACGACTGTTACGGTCCTCCCCGGCTGCTCCCCTGCCCCGGAAAACGCGCGCACCATCCGGCTGTACAACGAGGAACAGGGGCGCATCGAAATCCTGCCGCTGGAAGACTATGTGGCGGGATGCGTGGCGGCGGAAATGCCCGCCAGTTATGCCCCTGCGGCGCTGCAATGTCAGGCCATCGCCGCCAGAACGTATGCCGCCCGGAAAAGCCAGCTGTATGCTGGCAGCGGATGCGTCACCCACCCTGGCGCCGATGTGTGCTCTGACAGCACGTGCTGTCAGGGGTATCTCCCCCAGGAAAAATGGCCTGAAAAATGGGGTAACAGCCACGACGCCATGGGACAGCGGGTCATGCAGGCGGCAAAAGCCACCAGCGGCGTCATTCTGACCTGGGAGGGTCAGCCCTGTGAGATGCTCTATCACGCCTGCAGCGGCGGACAGACAGCGGACGCTGCCGAGGTCTTCGCCCGGGAAGTGCCATATCTTGTCAGCGTGTCCTCCCCCGGCGAGGAGCATTACAGCGGGTTTTCCGTGACGCAGACATTCTCCCGCAATGACGTCGCCAAGCAGCTCGTTAACGCCTTTCCCGGAAGTGGTGTGACAGCAGACACGCTGTCTTCCGACCTGCGGCGCCTCAGCAGCACAACATCCGGCCGGGTGAAGGAAATGCTGGTGGGCGACAAGACCGTTTCCGGCACGGAGTTCCGCAAAGCCCTGGGGCTGCGATCAAGCGATTTCACCTGGTCCTTCACAGATGAAGAAATTACCTTCCATACCACCGGGTATGGTCACGGCGTGGGGATGTCCCAGGCGGGCGCACAGGCCATGGCCTCAAACGGCGCATCGTGGCAGGAAATCCTCAGCCACTATTATCCCGGCACGACGCCTATCACCCTGCCGCAAAAGGAGGAATCCGGCGGGTAAATCAGCCTCACTCCGGGCAGAATAGGGAAAAAGCCCGGAGGAAGGAACTGTGAAGAAATCAGATCAATTCCGCAAGAAATCCGCCGCATGGCTGTCCATGAACGGCATGACGCTGCTGACAATCCTCTGCGTGGGAACGGTGATCGGCTCGGCAGCATGGACGCATCAGTTACAGCAGGAGCCGCCGGCCCCCACGCCACCGTCAGGCCAGGCGCAATCCGCCGCCAAACCCATGCAGCAATCCCTCAAGGAAGCCGCCACGCCCCTCCCCCAGCCCTCGGAGATTCCGTGGGTTTCGCCGCTGGAAGACGCCGCTGTGCAAAAGCCCTTCAACAACGCCCGCATGGAGGCCTCGGCCTTGCCGGGGCTGTGGCAGGTCCACGACGGCGTAGACTTTCAGACGGAAACCGGGGACATGGTGCGTGCCATGGCGGACGGCGTGGTGAAAGAGGCGTACACTGACGAAATCAGCGGCGGCTTGGTGGTCATCACCCACGGCAAATACACTGTGACCTACGCCGGGATGAGCCTCATCAGTCCACTGAAACCCGGCGACCCGGTACTCTCCGGGCAGACCATCGGCTATGCGGGCGACGGCCCCGCAGCAGAGAGGAATCAGCCGTCGCATTTGCATCTGGAAGTGCAATCAGATGGAGAAAATATCGACCCCATGACATTGCTGAAATAAATGAAAGGCGCTTCATTCGGGAGGCGCTTTTTTGACGCAATATTTCATTCTTTTTCATTCTTTTTCTTCATGTGCCAAGAATCGTCAATCCTCTTTACCGAAAGGCGCAACTGTGATATAATGAACGCACTTTCTGTATGTGAGGTGACGGGAGATATGATCAGCCTGCTGGATACCACCCTGCGGGACGGCGCACAGGCCGAGGGCGTCACTTTTTCTGTGGATGACAAGATGCGCATCGCTCTGGCGCTGGATCAGCTGGGCGTTGACTGGATTGAAGGCGGCAACCCCGGCGCCAATCCCAAGGATGCGGCCTTTTTTCAGCGTTTCAAGGAGATTGCCCCGCTGAAAACCGCCAGACTGGTGGCCTTTGGCAGCACCATCCGCCCCGGCGAGCAGCCGGAGGACAACGAAAACCTGCAGGCCCTTGTGGATGCAGGTGTTTGCACTGTGTCGGTTTTTGGCAAGGCCAGCGTCCTGCATGTGGACGAGGTGCTGCGCTGCTCCCGGGAGGAAAACCTGCGGATGATCCGGGAATCCGTGCAGTATCTGTCTCAAAAGGGCCTGACGGTGCTCTTTGACGCAGAGCACTTCTTTGACGGATATCAGCAAGACAGCAATTATGCGCTGTCCTGCCTGCAGGCAGCCGTTGACGGCGGCGCTTCTTGCCTCATCCTGTGCGACACCAACGGCAGCGCACTGCCTGATGATGTTGAAAATGCCGTGCAATGCGTTATCAGCCGCTTCCCGGGAAAAGAGGTGGGCATCCACTGTCACAACGACTGCGGGCTGGCCACGGCCTGTTCCCTGGCGGCGGTGAAGGCAGGCGCAACGATGGTGCAGGGTACCATGGGCGGCATCGGCGAAAGGTGCGGCAATGCGGACCTGTGCACCCTCATTCCCCTTTTGGAAAAGAAATTGGGAAAGCCCTGCCTGCCCGAAGGCCATCTGGTCAAGCTGACCCACACCGCCCGCTTTGTGGCGGAGATCATGAATCTGTCCCTGTCCAGCCGGGCGCCCTTTGTGGGCACCGCTGCCTTTGCCCATAAGGGCGGTATGCACATCGACGGCGTAATCAAGAATCCCACCACCTTTGAGCAGATTTCCCCGGAATCCGTGGGCAATCAGCGGCGCTTCCTGCTGTCTGACCAGGCGGGGCGTGCGGGTGTATATGCCCGCCTGAGCAAAATCCTGCCCGACGTGGAGCGGGACAGCCCGGAAATGTCGCAAGTGATTGCCCGGCTGAAGGAAAAGGAAGCCAGAGGCTACACCTACGAAAACGCCGAGGGCTCCTTTGCCCTGATGGCGCTGGATACACTGGGACGCCGACCCCACTTCTTTGAAGTGCAGGACTTCCATGTGCTGTGCCACCGGCCGCAAATCGTGCCCGACATCAGCCACAGCGCCCAGGCATATGTGAAAATCAGCGTCAACGGCGAAGAGGGCATCAATGCCGCCGAGGGCGACGGCCCCGTCAATGCCCTGGACATCGCCCTGAGAAAGACCCTGGCCGTTTTCTACCCGGCACTGAACAAAATGCGGCTGAAGGACTTCAAGGTGCGTGTGCTGGACAGCGGTGGAACAGCCTCCACCGTGCGGGTGTCCATTGAGAGCACCGACGGGGAACATTTCTGGTCCACGGTGGGCGTATCCAGCAACATCATCCAGGCCTGCTTCAAGGCGCTGGTGGATTCCATTGACTATATGCTGACATATCACGTTCCTGCCAGTCAGGAATGACCGATGACCACCTCATTTTCCTGAATGTTACAAATAATTCATCTGATTTTTACAGGAAATTGAGGAATTCTGTGGATGATTCATGGAGGGAAGCTCGTTTTATGATTGAACGATCTTACCAAAGCAAAAACATCACGGAGGAAGGCGTCGTGGAACAGGCAGATTTTGACCTGAATGCATATTTTTCCGACATCTACGAAAAATATGCCACGGACGTGCTGCGGGTGTGCCACTTCTACCTGGGAGACCGGCAAAAAGCCGAGGACGTCTGTCAGGACGTGTTCGTGCGGCTGCTGACCCACAACCCGGAACTGCAGCCCGGACGGGAAAAGGCCTGGCTGCTGAAGGTCGCCCTCAACCGCTGCCGTGACCTGTGGCGAGGCGCCTGGGTCAAGCGGGTGGTGCTGGGCAGCCCCATGTTTGAACTGGTGGCGGCCCCGGATGAATTCAGCCAAATGGCTGATCAGCAGGAAATGATGAACGCCATCAATCAGTTGCCCGCCAACTTCAAGGAGGTCATCCTGCTGCACTACTATCAGGGCTACGGCATCAATGAGATTGCCGAAATGATGGACCTGCCTGAAGGAACCATCTCTTCCCGCCTGAGCCGTGGAAGAAAGAAACTGGAGAGCATCCTCTCCCCCCATATGACACAGAAAGGAGGCGACGCCTGATGAAGAACAATCCCGATTGTTCCCCATGGCTGGAGCAGCAGCTCCGCAATCTGCCCGAAACGGCTGATAAGGCCATGTCCGGCCTGACGGCGGGCCCTGCGCTGCGGGCGAAGATTCTCGCCGCCAAGGGATACACTCATCAGAAAAAGCCCATTCGCTGGATGCGCCTGGTGCCTGCCATGGCCTGTGCGCTGGTGCTGGCAATTGGCGCCGTTGTGGGCATTCCTGCCCTGACTTCCGCTCCGGAGGAGTCGCCGCTGATTCACACCCAGCCCGCCGGCAACGAGGAAGGCGTCGGCCAGACCCGCTCCCTGCTGGACCTGACCAATGACAACGTCACCATTTCCAACAATGGTCAGACGCCCGCTTATCGCTCCATCTGGGCCAAGGGCAGCAACGGCAACTTCCCCCTCGTGGGCGTGAACGGCAAGTACTACCGCCTCCTCACCTCCCCCACCTCCATCAGTGAGCAGCAGCTGGGCTCCTCTCTTGGCACGGTGAGTGAATTCACCACGGAGCCTTCCCTGTCTGCCGGCAGCGGCATCCTCTCCAACAGCGCAGCCTTCGGCGAAGCGGTGTATGAAGTCAAGGGCATGGGCGGCAC
This sequence comes from Clostridiales bacterium, assembly GCA_015056085.1. Taxonomy (GTDB): domain Bacteria; phylum Bacillota; class Clostridia; order Christensenellales; family Aristaeellaceae; genus UBA11524. The sequence goes on along the minus strand of SVHA01000001.1, from coordinate 57,083 downwards.
CCTGGTGGCGGCCCGTGTGGATGGCTCTATGCGTGTGTTCCAGCGGGTGAGTTTCAACGGCAATGCCCTCAAGGGCGGAGAAAAGCTCAAGGACACCCTGCAAATCAGCGGCCACGTTCTGGCGATGGAACTCAGCGACGTGGGCGTGGTAACGGACCGCAACACCTGCGAAGATCTGCTGGCGACCCTGCTGAACAACGCCACTTATGAATCCAGCGGCAGCGTTTCTGCCCGCCAGAGCCTGCTGATTGAACTGGACACCGGCATCACCCTGCAGCTGGCTGTGAAGAACGATAACCTCTCAGCCTGCGGCACCTGGAGCTGCCCCGAATTCTTCGACGCATTCCTTTCCGCAGCGGAATAACACAAACAAACAACCCCGGCAGAATCCATGAGATTCCGCCGGGGTTTTTTCTGTGCCGAATGACAAGAAAAAACCGTCTGGAAACCAGACGGCTCGTACACCTTCAGGGACTCGAACCCTGGACACCCTGATTAAGAGTCAGGTGCTCTACCAACTGAGCTAAAGGTGCATATGATGTTTGTGTTCTTGCGAACAGTCCTTATTATACACGATTTGCCGGAATTGTCAAGGGGAAATTTGCGAAATTTTCAAAGAATACCGCCCTTTTCCGGGATTCATGTTTTTTGTTGCAATTTGAGGAAAGGCATGGTAAACTGACAGTACATTCTCCAAAGAGGAGGCGTACAAATGCAGTTCAATCTTGAAGGCAACATGAACATCCTGCGGGCGTTGCAGGGTATTCGCAATGGATTCCTCGACTCCGTGATGAGCGTGATCACCCTTCTGGGTGAGGAAACTTTCTTCATGATCGCCGCCATGGTGGTCATGTGGTGCATCAGCAAAAAGTGGGGCTTCCGCCTGATGCTGACGGGCCTGGTGGGCAACACCCTCAATCAGCTGCTCAAGGCGATTTTCCTCATTCCCCGCCCCTGGGTGCTGGACCCCAGTTTTGAGATCGTGGAATCCGCCCGGGAAGCCGCCAGCGGATATTCCTTCCCCAGCGGCCACACCCAGTCTGCCGCCAATGTGTTTGGTACCTTCGCCGCCTGGAGCCGCAAGAAGTGGGTCGCCGTGGTCTGCACGGTGATGGTGCTGCTGGTGGGTTTCTCACGCAACTATCTGGGCGTGCATACGCCCCTGGACGTGGTCACTTCCATCGTTACGGGCCTTGTCACCATTGTGGTGATGACAGCGCTGCTCGACTGGACAGAAAAGAGCACCACCGGCAAAATCGTCGTGCGGGTAGGGTCTGTGCTGTTCATGGTAGGGCTGATTCTTTACATGACCCTCGCCCCTGTGCGGGAGGCCAATATGCCGGAAATCGACGCCCACAACCTGAAAACCGCCTGGACGATTCTGGGCAGCGGTGCCGGCATCGTTGTGGCATGGTGGGTGGATGAAAAGAAACTCCACTTCCCCATTGACGGCGTGTGGTGGGCACAAGTGCTCAAAATTGTCATCGGCATGGCGCTGATCATGGGCGTGCGTCTGGGCATGAAGCCCGTGCTGACCGCCATTTTCGGCGATCAGGCCTTCACCAGCGCCATCCGTTATTTCCTGATGGTGATGGTGGGCGGCATCCTCTGGCCCATGACCTTCCGCTTCTGGGCCAAAGTGGGACAAAAGCAGAAATAATCAGCATTGCAAATGAAAAGCGCCGCGGCTCATTTCAGGGCTGCGGCGCTGTTTTCATGGAATCAGTTCTCTTCTCCCAGGTCTTCCAGATACTTTTCCAGCTTGCGCTTGACACGCTGGAGGGCGTTGTCGATAGACTTGACGTGGCGACCCAGGTTATCAGCGATCTCCTGATAACTCTTGCCGTCCAGATACGCCCTGAGCACCTCCTGCTCCAGGCTGGAGAGCACTTCGTCGATCTTGGAATTGATGGAGTTGAGGTCTTCCTGGCTGATGATGAGTTCCTCGGGGTTAGTGGCGTGGCCTTCGGTGTAAACGTCCAGCAGCGTCCTGTCGGATTCTTCATCATACAGGGGCTTATTCAGAGACACATAACTGTTGAGGGGGATGTGCTTCTGGCGGGTGGCCGTTTTGATGGCGGTGATGATTTGCCGGGTGATGCACAGTTCCGCAAAGGCACGGAAAGACGCCAGTTTGTCCGGGCGGAAGTCACGGATGGCCTTGTACAGACCGATCATGCCCTCCTGCACGATATCCTCATGATCTGCGCCGATGAGGAAGTAACTGCGGGCCTTGGAGCGCACGAAGTTCTTATACTTGTTGAGCAGATATTCCACCGCGACAAGATCGCCTTCCCGGCACAGGGCCACCACGTCTTCATCCAGCACAGAGGAATAATCGCCCGTTTGCGCCACCAGTTCTCTGGCCGCCTGCAGCCTCTGCTGGCGAACCACTTCACTTTGGGACACCTCCGGGGTGGACGTCTCCATGGGATTCAAGTTCTGTTGCGTCATATTGCATCTTCCTGCCTGCCATGGCGGCCAAAGCCGCCGGCACTTATTTATCGCTTCTGCGGATCTTTTCAAGGATGGCCAGCGTATCGTCATCCAATCTGGCGCCCAGGGGATTTTTCTGCCACATGGTCTGCTGCCGATGGTGCTGAATGCCGTTTGAGCGAATCTGTCCCAGTTCCCTGAGCAGTTCCCGGCTGGTGAGGCGTGTAGCGCCGGTGGATAACACCTGCGACTGTTCCAGACCATCCGAGGTCGCCACACGCACCAGCCGGTACCGGGGCGTGAGGGCCACAAGGCGCTCGATGTAACTGTCTGCCGTTTCACCGTGGCGGGTGAACACCTGGCTGACCAGACCGTACTGCTGCACGGTGGTCATCTTCTTGTCGGACTGATAGCCGTCATACACCAGCACGATTTCCTCGCCGGAATACCCGGCGTAATCCTGCAGGCGGCGAAGGAGCTGATCCCGGCAATCATCCAGCGACCAGTCGCTGCGCTCCGCCTCGCCCCAGGCGCCGATGACGTTGTAGCCATCGACGATCAGCAGCGGTTTCATCGCCTGGAGGACAGCACCCGGTACATCATCACGCCCGCCGCCACGGAGGCGTTGAGGCTGTCGATGACGCCGGACATGGGCAGAGACACTTTCACATCGCAATTTTCCAGCGTCAGGCGGCTGATGCCTTCGCCCTCGCTGCCGATGATCAGGGCCACGCCGCCCTTGAAATCAACCTTTTCGTAGTCCACGCCGTTCATGGTCACGGCGTAGGTCCAGACGCCCTGCTTTTTCAGGTCGTCAATCGTGCGGTTGAGATTGACCACCCGGGCGACCTTCATGTGTTCCACCGCACCGGCGGAAGCCTTCACAGCGGCGGGGGTCAGGCCCACGCTGCGGCGCTCGGGGACGATGACGCCATGGGCACCCACGCACAATGCGCTGCGGATGATGGCGCCCAGGTTGTGGGGATCGGTGATGCCGTCCAGCAGCACAAGGAAGGGATCCTCGTTGCGACTCTTCGCCGTTTCCAGCATTTCTTCCACCGTGGAATACTTGTAGGCGGAAGCAAAGGCCAGCATACCCTGATGGTTCCTGGTGATTTCATCCAGCCGGGTCTTTTCAACTTCCTGCACGGGAATGTGCATTTCCCGGGCCATCTGAACGATTTCACGGGCAGAGCCGGACAGTTCGCCCCGCTGCACCATCAGCTTCTCGATGTCACGGCCCGCCTTGAGGGCCTCACGGATGGGATTGCGGCCTGCCAGCAGGTTTTCCATGGCAGCGGTCTCGGTGGTTTCCACGGGAGCAGCGGGAGCGGCCTGAACAGGACGATACTCCTTGTCCAGATAACTGGACTTGCGGGGTTCCTCCGTCACACGGGTTTCCGGGCGGGGGCGGCGGTCGGTGCGCTGGAAGCGCTTCTCGCCCTCATTGCGCTGATTGTCCCGCTGGAAGCGATTTTGACCAGGCTTGCCGGTGGCACGGTAGCCCCGCTCCTTGCGGCCTTCCTCACCGTCCTTGGCGGCAAAGCGACCGGCATTGCGGTAGTGGGTACCTTCATCGTCCCAGGAGCCACGGGCGGCGTAGTCCGTCTTCTTGCGGGCGTTATTGTTGGGTGCATCCTTGTAAAAAGCCATTGATATATCTCCTCTGTTGTCAGTGATGTTGAATTTATGAATCAGGTTTTGTCGGCGGATTCATCAGCCAACCGGGCAAGCCATTCCTTGCGCTCCTTGCGGATGTCCAGCGCCTTTCCGCAGGACTTGGCGCCTTCCGGGCAACTGCCCCGGAGGCAGCCGGGGCCGGCGTCAGCAAAGAGCACCGGGGCGACCTCCATGCACAGGGCGTGCATCTTTTCTGCCAGGGCACGGATTTCCCACTGGGCACGGGAGCACATCCTGAGACTAAAGAAATGCCGCAGTTCCCGCACGTTCATGGTCACCATCATGCGGGTCTCACAGGCGCCGGGCAGCACGAATCGGGCGTCCTCATTGCCGCCTTCGCCGGTGCCCAGTTTTTCCTGCCAGGCGGTGTACCACTGATGCATTTGCTGCATCTGGCTTTCAAATTCAGCCGTAGCTTCTTCACCCAGAGCGGCGATTTTCGGCGGCACAATGTAGCCAAAGCCATCAGCATAGCTGACGTATCGCTGGCTCTGCACGGAAAAACTTGCCAGGCGGTGGCGGGTGATCTGCGCCAGCAGCACACGGCTCACGCCCTCAATGCCAAAGGTGAAGGAGGCGTGTTCCAGCACGGAATCATGGCCCATGCCCATGATTTTTTCCACAAAGGCGCTCTGATCCCGAGTGGACACCCGCTGGGTCAGATCAGAAACGGTGGACTGGGAATAGCACAGCCTTGCGCCCAGCGCCACCACTTCCTGGGGCGCCAGCGTGTGGCGGAGCAGTTCGACTTTCATTTCTGTGCGGGGCATGATCAGACCTCCTGCTGGGTAATGTGATACAGGGTCATCAGGCGTTCCTCGCTGCCTGTGAGGTACAGATACCCCAGCAGCGCTTCAAACCCGGTGGCGGCGGCGTAATCCGCCGGATCCTGGTTCTTGGGACAGGGGTGTTTGGCGTGGGTGTTGCGGCCCCGGCGCACGATGTCCTGCTCCTGTTCATCCAGATGGGGCAGAACCTTTTCCAGCGCCGCTGCCTGGGCTTTGGCGCACACAGTGCGGATGGCCTCCTGATGCATATGGCGCAGATTGCGTCCACTGTGGATGAGATTCATGCGAATCAGCATATCCCAGACGGCATCACCGATGTAAGCCAGCTGCAAGGGATTGAGCAGCCTGGCCTTTTCCGCCGGCATAGGGGGGAATTCCCGCATATCGTGCGCCTCGATTCCGGCAAAGGCGCCCTGCGCCCCGCCTGATGTCGTATGTCCCCACCTGCGCAGAAACATACATATACATTGTAGATTATAACACACTTCCCCCGGTTTGAATAGTATTTTTGCCGCCCGATCGCGACTTTTTTCAAAATGCCGAAACAGGTACCCCCCTCTCAAAAAAACTTTCGACTTTTTGCATTTCACCCCTTGACATTTCCCCCGAATGGTGTATAATATTTGATGTTCGCAAGAACATGAGCAGAATATGCACCTTTAGCTCAGTTGGTAGAGCACCTGACTCTTAATCAGGGTGTCCAGGGTTCGAGTCCCTGAAGGTGTACGAGCCGTCTGGATTTCCAGACGGTTTTTTGTTTAGTGAAAAATCCTCCCCCTATTTCATCAATTCCATTGGCCAATAAAAAATCGCCGCACAGAGTCTTTTCTATGCGGCGAAACTGGTGGAGCCGAGTGCGCCAAAAACAAACCCGGCACTATTTTCTATCTGACTTAACAATTCATCGTCAATAGTTACGGGCTTATCCCCGGAATTAAAAGAACTTGCGAATGCTTTGCTTGTGTACTGTACCACGATTGAGGATGAACGGCAGAAAGCGGAATACCTCAAAAAGGTAATGAACTACGGGCAGTTACGCTACCGGGAAACAATGATTAAGGATGCAAGGGACAGGTATTATATCACGCAAAATGACCTTGATAGAAACCTTGATTTGTTCAACTGTCAAAACGGCACTTATAATCTTAGGACGGGCGAATTTAAGCCCCATAGCCCGCATGACTTGCTTTCTAAAGTTTCCAATGTGGTATATGACCCGGAAGCCCGCTCCCCGTTGTTTGAGCGGTTTATATCCGATGTTATGCAAGAGGATTCCGAGAAGATCAACTATCTGCAATCTGTACTGGGCTATGCGCTGACAGCGGAAACAGAGCTTGAAACTTGCTGGATTCTCTACGGCGGCACTACCCGCAACGGAAAAAGTACCTTGATTGAAACCATTGCATACATGATGGGTAATAGTGGCGGGTATGCTCTTGCGATGCAGCCGCAAACTTTGGCGCAGAAACAGAACAAAGACACACGGCAAGCAAGCGGCGATATTGCCCGCCTTGACGGATGCCGATTCCTTAATGCGAGTGAGCCGCCAAAGCGGATGCTGTTTGATGTGGCATTGCTTAAAACCCTATTGGGACGGGATAGCATAACAGCCCGCCACCTATTCGAGCGGGAATATGAGTTTATTCCGCATTTCAAACTTTTTATAAACACAAATTATCTCCCACTCATTCAAGACGATACCTTGTTTTCTTCCGGGCGTATCAATGTCATTTCTTTTGATAGACATTTCACACCGCAGGAACAGGACAGGGGCTTAAAGGACAAGCTCAAAGCTCCGGAGAATATCAGCGGTATTTTCAACTGGTGTCTTGAGGGCTTGAAGTGGTACAGGGAGATCGGAGCAGAGCCGCCGAAGTCAGTTATTGCCGCCACCGAAGAATACCGCCAAAGCTCTGATAAGATTGGTAATTTCATTGACGAATGCTTGAGTAAGACGGGCAGAAATTGCGGAGCGGGTGCAGTATATCGGCGTTATGCTGAATGGTGCGAAGATAACGGCTTTGGGTGCGAAAACAAAGGCAATTTCTTTGACGAATTGAAAAATAAGGGCATATTTGCCGCCACCGGAACGGTAAAGGGCGCAACCGTCCGAAATGTGGTCAAAGGATATGAATTATACCTGTAGTGTGCAAAATGTGCATTCTATATGGGAAGTATTCTCTATTTGAAAATACAAGGGACTTTACATATAGTTTGCACAAAATGCACATTCCCCAATTACTGACCGAAAAGGAGTGAAAACAATGACTATGAAAATGCTTTATGTGGGCGCACATGGACGAAAGCCCCGGTATTTCATTATCAACGATTGCGGCGAAACTGTGGCATACTTTGATTGCTTTTGTACCGCCGGATTGGTATTGCGGTATCTGAATGGCGCAGAAATGTCAGATGAAGATACAGACTTTGCATGGAATGCAATGCGGGCATTCGATTCAAGAAAAGGAGCAAAAAGGCATTGAAACTATTTAATATCATTCGCTCACTTTGGGCGAAATCTACCACGAAAAAGGGGGGTGCGCTGATTGGAGAGATTGAACGACGAGAAAATTCTTGCTGCGCTGATTGCAAGCGGAAGCGTTCGCAAAGCTGCGAAAGTTGCGGAAGTGGCAGAATCGACAATACGAAATCGGCTGAATGACGATGCTTTCCGGGCAAGGTATGAACAGGCAAAGGAGGCTATTTTGTCGGAAGCGTGTGACGCTTTGGCAGCCCGTTTAACGCTTGCGATTGATACCTTGTGTTCTGTGCTGGAAAACGAAGAAAATGCCGCCACGGTCAAGGTATCAGCCGCAGATGCAATTTTGCGTCATGGTGTTCGTTATGCGGAAATGGCAAATATTTTGACCCGCCTTGCTGCTCTTGAACAGGCACAGGAAACAAACAATTTTTATTTTTGAAAGGATGTTAACTTTTATGACAAGACGAGAATATTATGCGGAAGTTAAGAAAATCGTGCGCAAGGGGATTGCCGATAGACAGGCGGCACAGGCTGAACTTGATGAAGTTATGGCTAAACTAAATAATAGCAGGATGTATTCCGCAGATCACATTCAGAATGTTCTGCGCCCCATGCGCTTTAATTTGGAAAGCCAAATCAGAAAGGCAAAGGACGAAGCTGCTATTGCCGTTGAACGGCTGACGAATGATTATATTGCAGAGCTTGAAAGCGGGGTGCGTCTTGATGGCTCTGCTCTAACGGATGATGCAAATCTTCTTTCCGTGGGTGTGAAACTTGGTGTTGCCGACCTTGAAAAGATGTTTGATAAGCACAACGGCAATTATACCATGCAGCGGCTGATTGCGGACTATGCAGCGCAGCACGATGTGAAAATCGGCAGAACTGTGCATTCTCCTATCGGTGAGGAAATCAAAGCTGTTCAGTCCGTACCTTATGCCGCTGAACGGTGCGTGAATTGGCATGATCGCCCTGACTTCTTTGAACAGACCATGGGTGACAACTCCAGTTTGTCCCACTACATGAACGGCTAACTGTAACGCTATAAGGTGATACTATGCGATTATCAATGAAAAAACTTGAGCGGCTGGAACAGGCGGCAAGCGATGCCCTGGCTCTTGCTCCGGTACTGGAAGCCATTGAGCAGGGAAAGCGGTTTTCAGATTTGACGGAAGCGCAGCAAGAGATATATACAAGCCAATACTGGAACTTTGGCGGGCGTGAAGCCTATGCCAACTTCTTGGTAGAATTTGCGCCACTTGGTGTGGGGGATGGTTTAGACACACCTCTGCGAAAGCGTATGTTTTTTAAGACGGAAGAAGAATTCCGTCAGCATATCAAAAAAACCGCCGCTGAACTTGAAGAGATGTTCCGTGAATTTCGTGAAGAAGAACAGGATTGATTTTCCCTACAAAAGACATAATATAATCCTTTTGGGAAGCCGTCCGGCAATCGCTGGGCGGTTTTTCCTATGCCAAAATCAACGAAAAAAGGCGGCTTTCCGTGATTGGAAAACCGTCTTTTTCTGTTTCGGTATCAGAGCAAAACTATTACAGCAAAGCCACCTTTGAAGAAAATAGGTTTGTTTAATACCCTTGTGGTGGAGATGAGGGGAGTTGAACCCCTGTCCGAAGGCTCGCTTACGGAACTTTCTACGAGCGTAGTCTGTGTTCTGACATTCCCTTGCCATCACGCCCGCAGACAGGCTTGATGGCTTGGTAGCTTCATGTTACGGATGCATGGCAAAGCTTACATACATTCGTTCCCTGCGTTCATGACGCTGGGATCCGGCCACGCAGGCAAGCCGGGCCAACGTCACGGCATTAAGCCGCGAAAGCGAAATCGCTATTGTCAGTTACATTTAGTTCCCGTTTTATCGTGGTGCAGGGCCACGGCTCGCTTATCCCGTCCTCGACAACCCCCGTCGAAACCGGATCATCCCCATGATGGGGCGATGGTGATAGCACTTTATACTGACGCGATTTCCACCGGGAAGCAACCTTCCTCAGTGCTTGTTGTGTTCCCTCAATGTGCGCTGGATCTCCCTGTCGGAGTCCCGCTTGGCGATGGCATCCCGCTTGTCGTGCTGCGCTTTGCCCTTGCACAGGCCCAGTTGCAGCTTCATGCGGCCGTCTTTGAGGTAGATTTCCAGGGGAATGAGGGTGTACCCCTGGCGCATGACGAGGGAATCCAGTTTGCGGATTTCGCTCTTGTGCATCAGGAGCTTCTTGGGACGCATGGGGTCGCGGTTGAAGATGTTTCCGTGCTCGTAGGGGCTGATGTGCATCCCCTCGACCCAGATTTCCCCCTTGCGCACCTGCGCCCAGGATTCCTTCAGATTGACCCTCCCCTGCCTGATGGACTTGACCTCCGTGCCAAACAGTTCCAGGCCGCACTCATAGCGCTCCTCCACGAAATAATCGTGCCAGGCTTTGCGATTGACGGCCACGGACTTCACGCCATTCTGGTGCGGCACATCTTTCGCCTGCCTTTCCTTCATGATTTCGTGGTCAGAATATTATAGCACATTCGTTTTTGCATTGCAATCCCGAAAATATCTGGTATAATATCAGTGTATGCGCTGATTCATCCGCATATCCATCCGATCAGAAAGGAGGCTCCCCCATGGACGATAACACCTGCTTCATCCCCGGAAGGTTTGCCTTCTTTGATTTTGATGACACCCTCTTTTTGGGGGATTCCATCCTTCCCTTCCTGATGCACTGCGTGAGGCGCCGCATTGCGCCTGTGACGCAGCTGCCCAAGGCAATTTATGCTTTTGTGAGATTCAAGCTGAATTCCGGCTTTGCCTCCGTCGCCAAGGAAATCACGCTGTCCTTCCTCAAGGGCAAGACCCATGAGGAGATCAACGACATCGCCCGTGATTTCTTCCGCACCGTTGGCCCGAAGCGCTTTTTCCGTCAGGCAAAGGCGGAAATGGAGCAACTCCACATAGAAGGTTTCCGGGTAATGATTGTCAGCGCCTCGGCGGATGTGTACTTGAAGGTGCTGCCGGAATTCCTGCCGGCGGATGCCATTCTGGCCACGCCCTGCGAATTTGATGACGCAGGCCGCTTCACCGGGAACATCGGCGTGACCTGCAAAGGAAAGGAAAAGCCCCTGCGCATCATGGAGCATCTGACGAAGAACGGGTGGACCATGGACCCGGACGCCTGCTGCGCTTACGGCGATTCCTACTCCGACCGCTTTATGCTTAAGATGACCGCCCATCCCGTGCTGGTCAACCCTCACAGGAAACTGCAAGCCCATCTGGCGGCGCCGGGCGTGCGCCAGGTGCGCTGGAGTCCTGAAAAATAATCACGAGACACGAAAGAGGAATCGATATGCCGACCATTCGCCGTCTGACGCCGGAGGATCTGCCCCTGCTGCATCCGCTGGAGGACGCCATTCTCGCCGGAGAGGAAGCGCTGCTGCGCATCGGGCGTTCCGGCTTCACCATCAGTTATATGCCCCTGCCCCGGGCGGAGTGGCGTGTTTTTCCGCCGGACCCGCTGGCCTCGCCGGAGTACATCCTGTACAAGAGCCACTGGGCGCTGTTTGCCGCCTTTGACGGAGACAACCTCATCGGCCTTGCGTCGGTGCGGCTCAACGACACCAACTGGGCGGATGTGGCGGACATCCGTGTGGATGCTGCCTGGCGCAGAAAGAGCGTGGCAAGGCATCTGCTGGACACCTGCGACCAGTTCGCCCACGACAACGGGATGTACGGCCTGCGGGTGGTCTGCACGGACTCCAATCCCGCCATGTGCCAGTTCTGCACCCACTGCGGATTCACCTTGGGCGGCTTTGACAACAAGGCCCTGGCGTATTCCGATCAGGAGCGGCAAAAGCCGCTGGCCCGGCGGGCGTCCCTGCTGTTTTTCTACCGGGCATACAGTTCCATGAATCAACTGCGGCGGGGAAATGCCCCCACAGCCGCACCCAACACAGAAAGGTGACGTCAACATGATGCGACTGCAAAAGTATCTCGCGCTTTCCGGCGTGGCTTCCCGCCGCAACTCCGAAAAACTCATTGCCGAAGGCCAGGTGGCGGTGAACGGCAAAGTCGTGACGGAAATGGGCGTTCAGGTGGATGAGATGACCGACAAAGTGACTGTCGGCGGCAAACTTGTTCAGCTGGAAACGGAAAAGCACTATCTGGCCTACAACAAGCCCATCGGCGAAGTGACCACCGTATCCGACCCTGAGGGTCGCCCCACGGTGATGGACCACTTCCGGGATTACCCCGTGCGTCTCTACCCTGTGGGCCGGCTGGACTATGACAGCGAAGGTATGCTGCTGCTCACCAATGACGGCGACCTGATGAACAACCTCCTCCACCCCAGCCGGGAAGTGGAAAAGGCGTATCTGGTCAAGGTGAGCAATCAGGTCAGCGAGGATACCCTGCGCCGGCTGCGGGCGGGCGTGACGCTGGACGACGGCCGCATGACCTCCCCTGCCATGGTGCGCCTTGTGCGCCACGAGGCCTTCTGCTCCGTGGTGCTGGTGACCATCCATGAAGGCCGCAACCGGCAAGTGCGCCGGATGTTCTCTGCGGTGGGACATGAGGTTGTGGCCCTCAAGCGCATCGGCTTTGCGGGCATCCTGCTGCATGATCTGCCCCGGGGCCAGTGGCGCCGCCTGACGGATGTGGAAGTCCGCAAGCTGAAAGGACTGTAACCATGGCATACATTCTTCGCTCGGCCCGGTGGGTGGCCGCTGATGTATTGCATCAGGTGATTGCCCCCGGCGATACCGTCATTGACGCCACGCTGGGCAACGGTCACGACGCCGCCATGCTGGCTCAGCTGGTGGGTGAATCGGGACACGTCATCGGGTTTGACATCCAGCCGGACGCCGTGGAGCGCTCAACAGTTTCCCTTGCGGAAAAAGGGCTGCTGGCCCGATGCTCCCTATACGCCATGGGGCATCAGCACATGGCGGACATGGTGCCTGAAGGCACGCCCGTGAAGGCTGTGGTGTTTAACCTCGGCTGGCTGCCCGGCGGCAACAAGTCAGTCACGACCCTGTGGGAAACCACCCGCATTGCGGTGGAAACGGCCCTCAACCTGATTGTTCCCGGCGGCGTGGTGACCATCTGCGCCTACCCCGGCCACGAGGCCGGCGACCGGGAGCGCTGCGCCCTGACGGAGTACCTTTCCGCCCTGCGGCCCCAGCAGTTTAACGTCCTGCACCACCGGTTTATCAACGCTGGCCCCGGTGCACCGGAGTGCTTTGTGATCCAGAAGAATCCCCAATAAAGCAAACGGCATGATCAAAACGATCATGCCGTTTTTTGTTGCGCTCATTCAGATGGTAATGTCCACTTCCTCGCCGTGAGCGCTTCTCACTTCCACCATTTTCCAGCCGCCGTGCTTCCGGCAGCGGTTGATTTCCTTTGCCAGTACAGACGCCTGTTCGGGGGTGATGGAATGGCCGTTCATCTTGACCGATTTCGCCATCAGCCGGGCGCCGATGGGATTGAGCAGCAGTCTTGTCGGGAAGATGATCTTAAACCCTTTGCCGTCTGCCTGCTTGATGATGATTTTCATATCATCACTCCACAAACACACGGACACAATCGCCGTCTTCGGTGTCCACTTCCACCAGGTTGCCCATGGCGCCGTGCTTGATCAGTTCCATCACCTGACTCAGGTCAATGTGCTTCATGGCGTCGTTGCCGGAAGCCACGGGCATCTCCATGCCCATGTCCAGCGCCACCTGCACCAGAGAGACAGGCAGATTCACCCGCACCCTGTCGCCATCGGCGGAATCCACCACAATGCGGAGCATCATGTCCTTGATGTCCTTGCGCTCCTGTTCGGGCACCAGCGTCACCACAGGGGCGATTTCCTGCTTGCCGCTGAGCAGTTCATCCACCGTCACGCCCAGCACTTTCGCCAGCTGGGGCAGCAGGGAGATGTCCGGGCAGGTCTGGTCGTTTTCCCACTTGCTCACTGCCTGCGGGGAAATATTCATCATCTGGGACAGAGTTTCCTGGGTCATGTTCATGTTTTTGCGGAGGTTGGCAATCCGCTTGCCCAAAGTTTCTTCCATGGTGTTTTCTCCTTTCGGTTGGTGAGGTCAGTATATCAGCGTTCTGCCCGAAAATGGAAGCGAGCAGATGTTGATTTGACCGGGATTTTCCTCAACCATCCGGGGGGAAAATCCCTCAACCGTCAGTTGTTTCTCCGTATCTGGTGTGATTTACCGACAGATCCGACAAGCATCCTTCATGCAGGGACAGCCGGCACATCCACCTTCGCCCGTTTCCCGCAGGGAGGCAGGCAGAGCGTCGCCCACTTCCTTCATGGCGAGGATGACTTCATCTGGCTGGATGGGACAGCGGATGCCGCTGAGCACCATATCCGCCGCCGTGAAGGCAATGCCGGAAGACCCCACATTGCGATACACGCAGGGCACTTCCACCAGACCGCCCACCGGGTCGCACACAAGGCCCAGCAGGTTCATGATGGCAAAGGCGGCTGCATCCACGCACTGCTGGGCGTCGCCGCCTTCCAGATAGGTCAGCGCCGCAGCCGCCATGGCCGCTGCCGTGCCGCATTCCGCCTGGCAGCCGCCCTCTGCGCCGGAGATGCTCGCCTGACAGGCGATGGATTCCCCCACGGCAGCCGCCACAAACAGGGCGTCCACCGCCTGATCTTCCGTCACGCCTCTTTCTTCCATCATGGCCAGCAGCGCACCGGGGAGGATGCCGCAGGCACCCGCCGTGGGAGCAGCCACAATCTTGCCCATGCAGGCATTCCATTCCGCCGTCGCCAATGCGTAGGCCGTGGCCTTGCCCAGCAGACCGCCGCACAGCGCCTTGCCGGACAAGAGCCGACCATGGAGTTTGGACGCCTGACCGCCGGTGAGTCCGGAAACGGAGCGAAGGTTTTCATTCAGACCATCCCGCACCGCTTCCATCATGCAGTGGAGGTGGCGCCGCATGGTGTCCCGCACGGCAGACACAGGCTGATCGGATTCCTGGCACTGCTTTTTGATCGCCGCAGACGCAAGAGAGGTATTGCGGCTCAGAGCCACCCATTCCCGCAGGGTATAATCCATCACCCATTCCTCCTTTTCAGGAACGTGCAGCCCCGTACCTGGCGGATATTCTGAATGATCTTCACGTCCTCGTCGGAAAGTTGACCGTCCAGTTCCAGCACCATCATGGCGTCAGCGCCCGCCTGACGGCGGTACACCTGCATACTGGCGATGTTGATGTCCATTTCAGCCAGCGCACCAGTCACCGCTGCAATGGCGCCGGGAGCGTCCGTATTCTGAATGACAAGGGTGTTTTCCTTGCCGGTGAAGGCCACGTTCATGCCGTCAATGCGCCGTATTTCGATATTGCCGCCGCCAACGGACGCCGCTTCCATCATCAGCTGCCGTCCGCTGCGACCGGTGATGGTCATCTGCACGGTGTTGGGGTGGGCGCCACGGATGTTCACCTGCTGGAAGGAGATGACGATGCCCGCCTCACGGGCCAGTGTCAGGGACTCCCGCAAACGCAGATCATCCACCTGCATACCCATCAGGCCGCCCACCAGCGCACGGTCGGTGCCGTGGCCCTGATAAGTCTTGGCAAAGGAGCCGTGGAAGGCAATTTCCGCCTGCACCACGTCCTCCCCCAGGAGCATCCGGGCCGTCAGGCCAATGCGGGCGGCGCCGGCTGTATGGGAACTGCTGGGCCCCACCATCACGGGGCCGATCAGATCAAACAAATCCATCGTAATTGTTCCTTTCGCTCCCCCATCAAATCCGGGGAAATCTGTCTTGTATTTCGACGCAGAGCGTGTTTTTTCCTGCATACAAAAAGGCTGCGCGGCAATTCACGCAGCCGGGAAAATCAGACCAGTTGAAGGGCCTTCAAAAGGCCGGGAATGGCCTGTTCAAAGGCCACGCCGTAATGCAGGGGCAGGCCGTTTTGCAGGGTGTGCACCATGGCGTCGTGGGTGAAATCAGCCGCCATGCGGGTGGCGTCTGCCACTGAAGCGCCATGGAGCATGGCGCCCATCAAGGCGCTGGCGAAGACGTCCCCCGTGCCGTAAAACACATGGGGCAGGGCTTCATTGCCAGCGTAGGCGAAGGCGCCGTCCTCCGTAGCCAGGCAGGCTGCACCCAGCAGACCGTCCTTTTCCACGCCGGTGATAATGACTTCACGGCACTGGAAGCGGCTGGCCAGTTCTTCCAGCAGGTGCTGCACTTCCGTCCAGGTGGGATGCGGCAGATAGGGCTGATCCAGCAGCAGACAGGCCTCGGTGACATTGGGCACGATAACGTCCGCCAGGCGGCACAGTTCGCCCATGCCCCGGGCCATTTCAGCGGTGCAAGTGGCGTAGAGCCGCCCATGGTCTGCCATCACCGGATCCACCAGGGTGAGGGTGCTCTGCTGGCGGTACTTTTTAAGCACTTCGACCACCAGAGCAATCTGCTCATAAGAGCCCAGAAAACCACTGTACAGGCCGTCAAAATGCAGGGGCAGCGTGTCAAAATGCGACCGGATGGCCTGCATATCCTCCGTCAGATCCCGGCAGTGATAGCCGGTGAAAACGCCTGTATGGGTGGACAAAAGGGCCGTGGGCAGCGCCGAGGTGTGCACACCGCAGGCAGACAGCACCGGCAGCGCCACCGTGAGGGAACACCGCCCCACGCAGGAAAGGTCATGAATCGCCAGGACTTGCTTCTGCCCGGCGACAGGGGACTGATTCATGGACGATAACTCCTTTGGGACGCCTTACGCTGAATTACTTCTTGGCGACAATCACGCCGCCGGTCTTGTAGATGCTGTTTTCCGGCACCACACCCCGCACGCAAGACAGGGGGTACACATTGCTGTTGCAGCCAATAACTGTGCCGGGATTGAGTACGCTGTTGCAGCCCACTTCCACGAAGTTACCCAGCATGGCGCCGAACTTCTTCAGGCCCGTGGGGATGTGCTCGGCGCCGTTGTGCACCACCACAAGGGTTTTGTCGCTCTTGACGTTGCTGGTGAGGGAACCGGCGCCCATGTGGGATTTGTAGCCCAAAATGGAATCGCCCACATAGTTATAATGGGGCACCTGCACGCTGTCAAAGAGGATGACGTTTTTCAGTTCCACGGAGTTGCCCACCACGCAGCCGTCGCCCACCAGCGCACTGCCCCGGATGAAGGCGCCGTGGCGTACTTCCGTTTTGGCGCCAATAATGCAAGGCGCGCCCAGATAGGCCGTAGGCGCCACCACGGCAGTGCGGTGTACCCACACGCCGGGAGCAGGCTGATCAAACTCGTCTTCGGGCAGGTTTTCCCCCAGAGAGAGGATCAGTTCCTTGATGCCCTTCAGGGCTTCCCAGGGATAGGTGAAGGCGGAGAGATAATCAGACGCCCTTGTGTGGGACAGATCATACAGTTCACGAATGGTAATCATATGATGACCTCCTTTTGCTCAAAAAAACACATGGATTCCGTTTGTGTTTTTCGCCTGAAAAGGCCTGATTTCCTGCCTGACGGTGGGAGAAATCTGACAATGCGGCTTTTTTCGGGGAAAATCAGCCTTTTTTGTTCCCTTTTTGATTGTTTTGTGATAGAATAAAATGCCTTTGTTTGTAAGCTATGAATGGAGGATGTATTCTCATGCGGATCATTGTTGTGGGTGACGGCAAAGTCGGCCATGCGCTGGCGGAAGAACTGTCCAAGGAACACCATGACGTCACCATTATTGATAATAACTCCGAAGTCCTCAAGCGGTCGGAAGATTTGCTGGACGTGCTGTGCGTGCAGGGCAACGGCGCCAACGCCAAGACGCTGCTGGACGCTGAAGCCGACAAGGCGGATATCATCATCGCCGCCACGGCCAGCGACGAGACCAATATGCTCTGCTGCCTGATCGCCAAGCGCCTGGGCGCCAAGTATTCCATCGCCCGTATCCGTGACCCGGAATACAACGAGTCCCTGACGCTGCTCAAGGCGGAACTGGGCATCGACATGACCATCAACCCGGAAAGAGCCGCAGCGCTGGAAATCAACAAGATGCTGCGCTTCCCCTTCTCCGGCAATATTGAATCCTTCGCCAAAGGTCATGTGGAAATGGTGGAATTCCGTGTGCAGGAATCCGATCACATCGTTGGTCATCCCCTGCACAGCCTGTCTCTCCACTGCCCTACCCTGCCCCGGGTGCTGTATGCCGCCGTGGAGCGCAACGGCGTTGTGACTATCCCCAACGGCTCCTTTGTCATCCAGCCCGGCGACCGTGTGTATGTGGCGGCAGATATGGTGACTATCACCAGTTATTTCCGCCATCTGGGCCGCAACGCCCATCGTGTCAAGAGCGCCCTGCTGCTGGGCGGCAGCCGCATCAGCTTCTATCTGGCAAGAATGCTGGCCTCCACAGGCGTGAGCGTCAAGCTGGTGGAACTGAGCGAAAAGAAGGCCCGCCTGCTGGATGAATCCCTGCCCGGCGTGGATGTGATTCTGGGCGACGGCACCGATCAGGAACTGCTGGAACAGGAAGGCATCCGGGATACCGACGCCTTTGTGGCGCTGATGGACCGTGACGAAGAAAACCTGATCACCGGCCTTTTCGCCGTGCATCAGCAGGTCAACAAGGTCATCGTCAAGAGCAACCACATCACCTATGCCGATGTGATTGCCTCCATGGGCCTTGACAACATTGTGTCTCCCCGGTCGGTCACGGTGGACAACATCCTGCGCTACGTCCGTGCCCGTGTCAACAGCCACGGCACCACGGTGGAAAAACTCTACCGTCTGGTGGGCGGCAAGGCCGAGGCGCTGGAATTCATCGCCAAGGCGGGCGACCCCTATATCGGCATCCCCCTCAAAGACCTCACCAGCCGCCCCGGTACGCTGGTGGCGGTGATTGTCCGCAAGGGCAAGGTCATCGTCCCCTTCGGCAATGACCACATCGAAGGCGGCGACAGCGTCGTGATCATCTCCAGTGAGAGCGGCATCTCCGACCTGAACGAGGTTATCCGCAAATGAACAAGAAACTGATTCTGCGGGTGCTTTCCACCATACTGTTGGTGGAATCCGCCGCCATGGCACTGGCGCTGCTCGTGTCTGTGTATTATCAGGATGCAGGCATTGTGCCGCTGATACAGTCCATCATTGTGCTGCTGGCAGTCGGCGCGCCCCTTTACTTTTTCTCAAGGGGATATGAGCACAACTTCCGGGCCAAGGAAGGCTTCCTGGTGGTGGCCCTTTCCTGGCTGACGCTGGCTGGTTTCGGTGCACTGCCCTTCGTCCTCTCCGGCATGATTCCCAACTATGTGGACGCCTTCTTTGAGGCAGTCTCCGGCTTCACCACCACGGGCGCCACGGTGCTGACGGTGTTTGAAGGCCAGCCCAAAGGCATCATGTTCTGGCGCAGCTTCACCCACTGGATTGGCGGCATGGGCGTGCTGGTGCTGACGCTGGCGCTTCTGCCCCACATGAGCGGACGCAACAGCCATCTGGTGCGTGCAGAGAGCCCCGGCCCCACCCTGAGCAAACTGGTGCCCAAAATGGGCGACTCCGCCAAGATTCTCTATCTGATCTACACGGTGATGACTGTTGTGGAGCTCATCGCCCTGATGGCGGCGGGCATGAACCTCTACGACGCCGCCATCCACGCCTTCGGCACCGCCGGCACGGGCGGCTTCAGCAACTACGGCGCCAGCATTGCCGCCTTTGACAGCGTGGCAGTGGAAGTCATCATCACCATCTTCATGATCCTCTTCGGCGTGAACTTCGTGCTGTACTACAAGATGTTCACCGGCGGATGGAAGGACATCTTCAAGAACGAAGAACTCAGGTGGTATCTGTCCATCATTGTCTGTGTCATCATTCTCATCACCCTGATGATTCTGCCCCAGTACGGAAACGTCGGCACGGCTTTGCGGTATTCTTCCTTCCAGGTGGCCAGTATCATCTCCACCACCGGCTATGTCACCGCTGATTTCAACGTCTGGCCCATTGCTGCCCGGATGCTCATCCTCGTGGTGATGTTCATGGGCTCCTGTGCCGGCTCCACCGCCGGCGGCATGAAGATCTGCCGCATCGGTATGCTGACCAAGCAGGGCGTCAGGGAAGTGCGCCACGCCTTCCAGCCCCGCAAGGTGCAGGTTATCCGCTTTGAAGGCAAAGCGGTGGAGGAAGGCATTCTCCATCAGGTATGCGTTTTTGCCTTTGTATATGTGGCGCTGATGCTCGTCGGCGGCTTCCTGGTCTCACTGGAAGGCCTCTACGACGTGGAAACCAACCTCACCGCTGCCCTGACCTGCATCAGCAACGTGGGCCCGGGCCTTGGCAAGGTGGGCGCTGTAGAAAACTTCGCCGGATACGGCCCCTTCGCCAAACTGGTGCTGTCCTGCCTGATGCTGGCGGGCCGCCTGGAAATCTTCCCGATTCTGGCGGTGTTCCATCCCTCCATCTGGCGCAGGGGGTAATCAAACAAACATTCACCCGGTACGGATTCGTCCGCACCGGGTATTTTTGGGCCTTTGGGACTTCCTTTCACCGCAAAAAGCGGCCCGGAGAAACTCCGGACCGCCGAAAGAGAGGAGAAACAGTCGATTTTATGCAGGGGGATTATTCCTGGGTGTCATCCTGCCTGGGACGATAGGAGGCGGTGAACTTGCCTTCCGTTTCATCCATCTGCTGGCGGTACGCCGTGCGGCGGCCCACCCGCTGGCTGGAAGGGGTCTGCTGCGGGACGGCGGGGCGCTCGTAGCCGGTGGGAGCGTCATTCCTCACGGCCATGGGGCGCTGCTGTTCCGGGGCTTCCCTGTACTGGGGGGCAGGCTGCTGGGCCTGCTGGTTGGGATAGGTGCCCGTGCGGGGCGCCTGAGCGGGACGGGCAGCATAGGGGCGGGCCTCATTGCGGGCCGCCTGTGCCCTGCGCTGGGCCGCACGCTGGGCCATCACACGCTTGTTCTCACGCACACGCCATGCGGCATAACCCACGCCGCCTGCGCCCAGCACCAGGCCAAGGCCAAGGATCCAGCCCCACACGGAGCCGCCGTCATTGCCGCCCTCGGTGGGATATTCCACAGAGATGGTGGGCATGGGGGCAAAGGTGGGCGCCTGAGTGGGAACGGGCGTCTCGGTGACAACCGGCGCCGTGGTAGTGGTGATGGGGCCGGGGGTGGCAAAGGGCGTAAAGGTCATGTACGGCAGGGAGTTGTTGACCCACTTATCCACCGTCTGATCTTCAGGGGACACAAGGCCGCCCGTGCCGCCGCCGGTGAAGTCCTGATTGTTGTCAGCGGCGGTGGAATTGTTGCTGATGCCCTTGATGTACTCGTCGCTGCCCAGGAAGTTCTCCAGCTCCGTGATGGTCATGTGCTTGAAGTAGTTTCCGGAAACATATCCATCTTCGCCGCCGTAGGAAATCTTGTACCAGGTTTCACCGTTATGCTCTTCCGTGCCGGTGACCAGGCAGAAGGCGTACTGCCTCAGCGTCCTGATGCGGCTGGAAGACGTGCTGGGGGCGGTGCGGAAGTTGACGGAGGAAGCAGAAACATAGCCGTAGCTGGACAGGCTGTTTTCGTCATAGGGCTGGGGAGTGATGACCAGCGTGGGCGCGGGAGTGGATTCAGGCTTGTTGAGGTAATCGTCCACTTCCTGGGGCGTCATCATGCGCACCATGTCGGCACGGATGTAAATCCACTGGGTGTTGAACTGGGCGATATGCCAGGCCACTCCGTCCACGTACTGCTGGCCAGCCACGTACACCACGTCGTTCTGCATCAGTTCACCCAGAATCACGCTCACCTCGCTGGGCATATTGCGGTAGGGCGCATTGTCGCCAATGCAGATGGCGTAGCCTTCCACCTGAACGGGGGCAGGCGTGCCGGGGGTGAACTCCGTGGGGGTGGGCGTCTTGTTTGCCTCATTCCAGAGGTTGATGTAATACTGGGCTTCCTGATCGTTGATGCGGCGCAGGGCGCTGTCAGGCACCATGCCGGTGACGTCAGACAGGGTCGTCACCACGCTCCAGGCTTCGCCCGTCTGCAGGTCGTATCCGGGCTGGGTGACCTTCACCAGCGTATCCTTTTCCAGGCGCATGATGATGGTGTCATCCGCAGCGGAAATGCCTGTACGCAGGGCCGTCGCCTTGGTGGTCAGAGCATAACCCACATAGGGCGCAGGGGTGTTGGTAGGTGCTTCGGTGGGCGCCTGAGTGGGCACATCCGTAGGCACTTCTGTGGGAACGTTGGTCGGAACGTCCGTGGGGGCCTGGGTCGGCACATCGGTGGGCGTTTCGGTGGGAACTTCCGTCGGCACTTCAGTGGGCACCTCGGTAGGAACCTCGGTAGGCACTTCGGTGGGAACTTCCGTGGGGGCCTGGGTCGGTGCAGGCGTGGCCTTGCCGTCCAGTTCATCCGCCGTAATGGGCGGTACGGGGGTAGAGAAGTTCTGGCTGATGTACTGGTCGTTCTCTTCAGGCGTCATCAGGTCCAGATACTTGGTCATGATGAAGTACTGCTCGCCATCCATCAGCACACGGGTCCAGGATTCACCCTTCTTGTTGATTTCCTCCCGGAGCATATACACCGCAGTGCCTTCCGGCAGGCGCTTGACGAGGGTGGATTCCTTCATTTCGGGCTTCGTGCGCAGGGCCACCTGGGAATCATTGATGCGGCCCATGCGCTGAATCATCGCGCCCTGGGGAATGGGCGTGTCGACTGCCTTCGCCTTGAGGATGAATTCCACCTGGGCGGGCGTGGCCGTGCCGTCGGAAGACACCACCACGTTCACCGGGGCGGGATCCACGAAGTAGTATCCGGAGATACCTTCAGCGCTGGGCTCGACGGTGTTCTCCTTGCCTTCCTCGCACTCCTGATAGGTCTGGCGAATCACCTTGCCGTCAGCGGTGCGGTAGATGACGTCCACGGTCACCTTCGCCTTGGCCTTTTCGGCATAGGTGAAGACAACGGGATTCATGCTGGGCTGACCCTGGCTGTTGACGGTGATCTCGACCTTGTCGGGGCCCTGCAGCGTCAGGCCGTCCACCTTGTTGCTGATGGCGTAGACCATGTTCCGCTCGCCCTCGATGCAGGTGACATACTGGGTGTCCAGCGGGCGGCCGTCGGTGGTCTGGAAGATGACGGTGACTTCCGCCATTTTGGGATCGGGAATCTCCGTGGGCGCCTCTGTCGGGGTTTCGGTAGGCGCTTCCGTGGGAGCTTCAGTGGGCACTTCGATCTTGCGGCAGATGAATTCCACCACTTCGGGGGAAGCGCCTTCCGCCGTCACCGTGACGGTGACAACGCCATCGGAGATGATGTTGTATCCGCTGACCAGATTCAGATCGGCGCGGATGTCGGTCGTGCCGCCCTCGCAGGCACGGATGATGGAAGCGATCACCTGACCGTCTTCATCCACATAGTTGATGGTCACGTTCACCGGCTCCACAGGAACTTCCGTGGGAGCCTCGGTGGGCACATCAGTCGGCGCTTCCGTTGCCACAGGGATGGGCTCCATCTGGAAGACCACCTGATTCGGATAAGCGCCGGTGGCGTCCACATAGACCGTCACCATGCTGTCCGTGCCGGGGGCTTGCTGATAGCCGGAAACGAGGGAATAATCAGCCGTGATGACCGTTTCGCCGGGCTGGCAGACAACGGTATCCATGTACAGCACGATGTTGTTGGCGTCGGAATAGTACACCGGCACTTCCACGGGCTGAACGGGGACTTCCGTGGGAACTTCGGTGGGAACTTCGGTGGGAACTTCCGTCGGCACTTCAGTGGGCGCTTCCGTCACCACAGGGATGGGCTCCATCTGGAAGACCACCTGATTCGGATAAGCGCCGGTGGCGTCCACATAGACCGTCACCATGCTGTCCGTGCCGGGGGCTTGCTGATAGCCGGAAACGAGGGAATAATCAGCCGTGATGACCGTTTCGCCGGGCTGGCAGACAACGGTATCCATGTACAGCACGATGTTGTTGGCGTCGGAATAGTACACCGGCACTTCCACGGGCTGGACAGGAACTTCGGTGGGAACTTCGGTGGGCGCTTCGGTAGGCGCCTCAGTCGGCGCTTCCGTTGCCACAGGGATGGGCTCCATCTGGAACACCACCTGATTCGGATAAGCGCCGGTGGCGTCCACATAAACCGTCACCATGCTGTCGGTGCCAGGGGTCTGCTGATATTCAGGCACGAGGGAATAATCAGCGAAGATGTCCGTGTTGCCGGGCTGGCAGACAACGGTATCCATGTACAGCACGATGTTGTTGGCGTCGGAGTAGTACACAGGCACTTCGACAGGCTGCACAGGCACTTCCGTGGGAGCCTCGGTGGGGACTTCAGTCGGAACTTCGGTGGGAACTTCCGTGGGTGCTTCCGTCACCACAGGAATGGGCTCCATCTGGAAGACCACCTGATTCGGATAGGCGCCGGTGGCGTCCACATAGACCGTCACCATGCTGTCGGTGCCAGGGGCCTGCTGATATTCGGGGACGAGAGTATAATCAGCGAAGATGTCCGTGTTGCCGGGCTGGCAGATGACGGTGGTCATGTACTGGGTGACATTGTTGCCATCCACATAGAAGACCGGGACCTCCACCGGCTGGGGAGGCACTTCGGTGGGGACTTCAGTCGGCACTTCCGTGGGCGCCTCCGTCACCACAGGAATGGGCTCCATCTGGAAGACCACCTGATTCGGATAGGCGCCGGTGGCATCCACATAGACCGTCACCATGCTGTCGGTGCCAGGGGCCTGCTGATAGCCGGAAACGAGGGAATAATCAGCGAAGATGTCCGTGTTGCCGGGCTGACAGATGACGGTGGTCATGTACTGGGTGACATTGTTGCCATCCACATAGAAGACCGGGACCTCCACCGGCTGGGGAGGCACTTCGGTGGGGACTTCGGTCGGGACTTCAGTCGGCACCTCAGTGGGAACTTCAGTCGGCACTTCAGTGGGTACCTCAGTAGGTTCGGGCGTCGGCTCTTCCGTGGGCACGGGCGTGGGCACAGGCATGGGCAGCGAGGACACATACAGATAGTAGGTGGTCACAGGCAGTTCGCTGCCATCCTGCCAGGCTTCCAGCGTCAGGAAGGACAGGCCGTCCACGCTGGGAGCATCCACCAGTTCAGTGATGAGGGTGAATTCATCCGGCACAAAGCGGTAGTTCATCTCGGAATGCACGGCCTTGACCGTCAGGCCGGACAGGAAGGCCTGAGCGTCCACGGTGACCCAGTATTCCTGCAGCAAAGATTCCGGCACAGGCTCGGCCTGCACCGTAACAGGATTACCGTATGCATCCGTCCAGGTGACGTCAATGGTCATGGGGTCTTCCGCTTCCTGAGCAAAAGCAGGCAGCGCAAAGCCCGACAGTCCCATCACCAGGGACAGCATGATCGCCAACAGGCGGCGCAGATGAATTTCGCCAGTGAATCGCATGGCGTGATTCCCTCCTTGTCAAGACAACTGTGTAAGTATATTATAACGCAACCGCTGATAATGTCAATGAACCGGCGGAGGCATTATTTCCCTTTTGTGAGCCCGCCCGGGGCAGGAATCAGGGCGGGCAGCGTCGAAATTTCCCATTAAACAACTCCCAGTGGAAGGAGCCATTTCCATGCATGATGACACGCATCTGACGGAAGAATATCTGGACGGCAGCGTGGTGTTCCCCGGCCATATCATCCGGCTGGAACACTGGCAGGTGCTTTTACCCAACGGCGAGACCGCCCTGCGGGAGATCGCCTGTCATCCCGGCGCTTCGGCAGTGGTGGCGCTGGATGAGAAAGATAACATCATCCTCGTCAGGCAGCACCGCATTGCTGTGGGGCGTGTGACCATGGAGATTCCCGCCGGCAAACTGGATTCCCCCGATGAGGATCCCTTCCTGTGCGCAAAGCGTGAACTGGAAGAAGAAACGGGCTTCCGGGCCGATCACTGGGAGAAGCTGACCTGCCTGGAAACCACGCCGGGCTTCTGCAACGAGCGCATCCACATCTATCTGGCCACAGGGCTGACGCCCGGTGCGACCCATCCCGATGAAGATGAATTCGTCTCCACCCTCAAAATGCCGCTTACGCAAGCCGTGGAGCTTGTGATGCAGGGCAGCCTCCGGGATGGCAAGACGGCACTGGGCGTCATGATGGCTGCCCATCATCGCCGTCATGGATAAAACGCAACAGGAAAGGCTTTTCTTCCCTGCTTCCCAAAAATATCACAAAAATATTTCATTTTTGTTGATTCACTGCATTTTCGCTGGTTTTTCGTCCCTTTGTTTTGCCGAAAGGAGCCCGCTATGACAACCACTTCCCGCAAAAGCCGAGGCTTCGCCGTGCTGATGATCGTGCTGATCGCCCTGATCGTGATCGGTGTGGCGCTGATGATTTTCGGCGGCAGGATGAACGGCATGATTGCACCCGTTATGCCGGGAAGCAGCCCGCTGACCGCCGGAGGCCTGCATGGATAAGCCGACCCTGAAAAAGCAGCTGCAGGAGTGGCTGTTCCCTCATGCAGCATCCCTCTCCCCCAGGGAGGCCTTCGCCCGCCTGCCGGTGCTGCACACGCCCCGGCTGATGCTCCGCCCCATGACCATGAAGGACGCCGCGGACATCTTCGCCTACTCCCGGGACCCGGAAGTGGCCCGCCACGTGCTGTGGTCTGCCCACCGTTCACCAGAGGACAGCCGTGCCTATCTGCGGTATATCCTCCGCCAGTACAGGGAGGCAGAGCCGTCCTCCTGGGGGATTGTCCTGAAGGAAACAGGGCGTCTGGTGGGCACCATCGGCTACATGGGCTATTCTGAAGAAAACAGCAGCGCCGAAGTGGGCTATAGCCTGGCACGCCCTTTATGGAATCAGGGCCTGATGACAGAAGCGCTGCAGGCGGTGATCGACTTTTCCCTGAACCGGCTGCACATCCACCGCATCGAGGCGCTCCATGACGCCGCCAATCCCGCCAGCGGCCATGTGATGCGCAAGTGCGGCATGGCCTACGAAGGCCGGATGCGTCAGAAAATCTTCAACAAGGGGCGGTACATCGACGTGGACGTGTACGCCATCATCCGATAATCCCCCAACAAAACAGACTGCCTCCGGAAATGTCCGACGGCAGTTTTCGTTTCATTCGTTTCAATTGAAGGAATCAGGTTTACTTGTACTGCTCCATGCGGCGCTTGAGCACGTCTTCCCGGGCGACGGAATAGCCAAAGAAGCCCAGCACGTCCGCCGTGCGCTGATACACGCCGTGGTTGTAGGCGATCAGCCCGGCTTTGTCCAGGCGGAGGCTGCCGTTTTCGCCAAACAGGTCGTCCCGGACTTCCACGCCCACCACCTGCGCCAGGAACATATCATGGCTGCCCAGGGGAATCACCTGCTTGACCTTGCAGGACAGATACGCCGGAGCGCCTGCGATGGCGGGGGTGCAGGTCATTTCTTTGGCGGGCATGGGGCGCAGGGCGCAGGCATCAAACTTGTTCACGTCCCGCCCGGATTTTACGCCGCAATAGTCCGTTGCCTTGCACAGATTTTCATCCACCAGATTGATAACGTACTCCCCGGAGGCAGAAATCAGGCCATGGGAATACCGCTCCCGGCGCACGCTGACATAGACCATCGGCGGGTCGGAGTTGACCGTTCCCGCCCAGGCGCAGGTGATGATATTGGGCGAGGCGCCTTCTTTTTCAGCACAGGAAACCATCACCACCGGCAGGGGGCTGAGCAGATTGCAGGGGTCAAAGGTGCGGTAATTTTTCATATTTCCCTCTCCGTTCCTTGTGGTTTTGACAGAAATAGTGTACAATGAATGCGTCTGAAAAGTCAACCATTCCGGCGGAATATGCCTCTTTGACTGCATCCGCCTTTCTTCGGAGGCCTTTATGTCCGTAGTTCCCCAGGTATTGACCCTCTTTGTGCTGATGATGATCGGCCTGTTTGCCGCCAAAAAGCGGATGATGGACGACCGGGCCATCTCTGCATTGAGCACACTGGTGCTGTCCTTTGCCCAGCCGGCGCTGATCATCGCCCGGATGCAGGATGAAAAGGACCCTTCCCTGCTCATCGACCTGGTGTGGGTGCTGGTGCTTTCCTGCGTCATCATGCTCATCACAGGCACCATCGCCCGGAAGATTTTTGCAAAGCAGCCGGAAAAGCGCAAGTCCATTCTCTCCGTGTGCCTGATGGGCAGCAACTGCGGCTTTATGGGCTATCCCGTCATTGAGGCCGCTTTTGGCCCCGGCGCAGTCATCTATGCGGTGATGTTCGTCACCTCCTTCAATTTCATGTCCTGGACGCTGGGCGCATACTATTTTGCAGGGCGCAAGGCCATGGACCCCAAGCGCCTTGTGACCAACCCCTCTCTGATTGCCGTGGTGTTCGGTATCATCCTGTTCCTCACAGGTTGGCGTCTGCCGGGGTTTGTCAACAATGCCCTGAACAGCATCGGTGGCACCACCACGCCCCTGGCGATGTTCGTCATCGGCGCACGGCTGACGGGCCTGAGCCGGGAGCACCTCAAAGATCGCCAGGTGCTGCTGACGTGCCTGCTGCGCCTGGTGGTGTTCCCGCTGTGCGTGCTGCTGATTCTGCGGCTCTTTGGTCTGCCGGATATGGTGGTAAAGTCCCTGTATCTGTGCACTGCCATGCCCTTTGCCACCATGGTGGCCATGCAGAGCGAGGTCTTCCATTCGGATACGGCGCTGGCCTCCCGGGCCATCGCATTGTCCACCGCCCTGTCCCTGGGCACCATCCCGCTGATGCTGCTCTTTGTGTAATTGCCTGATGGAGGTCTCATGTCCCGATATCACGAACAGACCTATGTGGGACGGCATACCCGCCCCGGCCCGGTGAAAAGCCGCAGCCGGGTCTTCAAGCGGTGCCTGCTGATTCTGCTGGCAGTGCTTATCTGCGCCTATCCCTTTGTGGAGCCGCTGATGCTGGAAACCGAGGTGATCAGCCTCGTGTGCGAGGATTTGCCGGATGACATCGGCCAGCTGCGCATTGTGTATCTGTCGGATATTCACGCCGGGCCGTTTTTCTCCCAGCACCGGGTGGATTCCCTCGTCAGCCGGGTAAACAGCCTGTATGCCGACATCGTGCTGCTGGGCGGCGATTATGCCACAGACAGCACTTCCGCCATCGCCTTTTTCCAGAATCTGCCCACATTCAACGCCCGCTACGGCGTGTACGCCGTCATGGGCAACCATGACCGGGTGGAGCCGGAAACAAACCTGACGCTGCTGATCGCAGCCATGAAAAGCGCAGGCGTGACGCCTCTTGTCAATGAGGTCGCACCCCTGCGCATCGGACAAAACACCATTTATCTGGCGGGCATTGATGAATATCAGAATGGTCACCCGGACATCCCCGGCGTGGCGGCAAAGACCCGCCGGGACGACTTTGTGATCTACCTTACCCACAACCCCAACGCCATGACAGAGTCCCTCATCTGCACCGACATGAATGGCAACGGTCAGTGGTTTGATCTGGTGCTGATGGGCCACACCCATGGCGGGCAAATCGCCCTGCTGGGGCAGATTCTCGATTTCACCCACACCGACAGCCGGTATACGCAAGGCTGGCAGCAGATCAACCGCGCCCACATTCTGGTGTCCCGGGGCGTGGGAACGTCCATTTTGCCCATGCGGCTTTTCTGCCGACCGCAGATTCATCAGATCACCCTGACCAGCGACTGATTCACAGCACATTCCCCAAGGTAAAAGCGTCCCTGTGGTGCAGATGCAATGCGTGCTGCCGCAAACGGGCACATTGCAGCGTCACTTCGTGAATGTCTGACAGGCTGACGGCTGCTTCGATTTCTGCCAGGGCCATGGTGACGTCGTCGCCTTCGGAGTGATTCAGCACCAGCTGCATCCAGCCCATAGTATCTTCCCATGCCTGACTGTAAGCAGAGGCCGCCTCCCCCGCCCGCTGCCACTGACCTTCCCGGGACAGGGCGAGGATTTCCTCCGCTGCGGACACATACTGCTGGGAAACTTCCCGGGTTTTGTTTTCCAGCAGGGCGCCAGTGAGCAAAATCACCAAAAGAAGGAAGAAAGCCGCCGCAAGATTCGTTTTCATTACCACACCGCCTGTTTTTCGTCCATCAGGTGAATCCGGCGGGTTTGCTCGTCGCCCTTCCTTTGCAGGTGCATCACGCCGTCCCCGCCAAGGGTGGCCAGCAGCACCTGGGAGGCGTCCTCCACCCCCGCGAGGGACAGGCCTTTCTGCAGTTGCGCCGCCGTGACGCCGCCCCTTTGCAGATTCTGATGATGCACCCGGCCGTCCATCACCAGCGGCAGAGGCAGCGGTTCCTCCCCTGCCGGCAGATGCATATCCTTCATGGTAACCGTTCTTGCCTGGGCCGAGGGAAACACCGTCACCTGACCACCCGTTTCCAGAATGGCCGCACCCACATCCTTGGGGTCCATCACCCCGCCGACACGCATGGCTTCCATCAAGTCATTGAGATGGACGGAGTGCTTGCGGAGCTGCTTTTCGCAGATGACGCCGTTTCTGACAAGAATGGCGGGCTGTCCGCACATCAGCGAGCGGAATTTTGGCAGGCGCATACACGCCGCATCGATCAGCCCGTGGCAGATGATCAGCGCCGCCACCGGCAGAATGCCGTCCAGCATAGGCACCTGTGCGCCGGCCATGGGCATCGTAACCAGTTCGGCGATCATCATGACCACCACCAGTTCATAGGGCTGCATCTGGCCAATCTGCCGCTTGCCCATCAGACGCATGGCCAGAACAGCAAAAACATACAGCAGAACTGACCGCACAAAGGTTGTCAACAACGCTTCCCGACCTCCTCTGTGCGTTAGGATAACCCCGGTTTTCCCAACTATACCACTTGATACTAAAGGAGGATTCCCCATGCGTAAGATCGTTTCTCTTCTCCTGGCCCTCGTGATGGTTCTCTCCGTTTCCTGCGCTTCCGCCATTGACGTCGGCGGCGCCATCGGCGATGTGCTCAACAACCTGCTCAACCAGAACACCACCAGCCCCGAAGAAAGCATTACGGGTCTGATGAGCGCCGTAAAGACCATCTACGACAAGGAAGAAATCCCCTACACGCCCATGGAAGGCTATGAGGATTCCTGCCTCGTCACCGTGATGGAACTGACGGACAGTCGGCTGGGCGATATGTACCTGTACTCCGACTGCTACGAGGATTCCCTGCTGCTGACCACCTACTACGATGAAGTGGCAGACCCCGCCGTGTTCGATGAGATGATTAAACTCTTCAACTACGTCAATGGCGACCTGTTCTGGGGCAAACTCTATTTGCTGGAAGAATCCGGCGATATGTGCTACGAGGTCTGCCTGCCGATGAACGGCGCCGCGCTGACCGATCAGGACAAGGTAAACATTTCCGAATTTGCCTTCACCTGTATGTATGTCTGCGACCTGATGGTGGAGTACATTTCCGCTGTGATGAACGGTGAGACCGGCGCCAACGCCTTTGCCATGTATGTGGCGGATATTTACGCCGAGTAAACGCTGTTTCAAAAAAGTGGCAAAAGCCACTTTTTTGAATTTTGGCACTCTTCGCCGCACTTCCTTTGGGAGTGCGGCTTTTTTGATGCCGCCAAGGCCGTTTCAGTCCCGTCAATATGATAATTTTCCTTCCTGTCAGAGGCGGGAAACCTTGCAGGATGCCCCCTGCTGTGGTAAAATATTGTGGGGTTATATTGACCCAAGCCAAGGTATATAAGGAGCAAATCATGACAGATGTACGCATTGAGGTGCAGGACGCTTCCTTCACCTACGACGAAGCGCCGGAAGCCGCCGTGAAGGACGTTTCCCTTTCGGTCAAGCCCGGTGAATTTGTGGCGGTGCTGGGCCATAACGGCTCGGGCAAATCCACCCTGGCCAAGCTGCTCAACGCATTGTATGTGCCCCAAAGCGGGCGTGTGCTGGTTTGCGGCATGGACACTGCCGATGAAAAGGAATTATGGAACATCCGCCAGCAGGCCGGGATGATTTTTCAGAATCCCGATAACCAGATCGTCGCCACCGTCGTTCAGGAGGACGTGGCCTTTGGTCTGGAGAACATTGGCGTGCCGCAGCCGGAGATGATGCCCCGCATCAACGCCGCTTTGCAGGCGGTAAACATGATGGATTTTGCCGAGCACGCCCCCCATATGCTCTCCGGCGGACAGAAGCAGCGGGTGGCCATTGCGGGTATTCTCGCCATGGAGCCTTCCGTCATCATTGCCGATGAAGCCACCGCCATGCTGGACCCCTCCGGGCGCAAGGATGTACTGGACACCATCCGCACCCTGAACCGGGAAAAAGGCATCACCGTGGTGTGGATCACCCATTTTATGGAAGAAGCCGCCCAGGCTGACCGGGTGGTGGTGGCCTCCAAGGGCAGCATCGTGCTTTCCGGCACGCCCCGGGAAGTGTTCTCCCAGGTGGATACCCTGAGGGAGTTGCACCTGGACGTCCCGCCCATGACGGCTTTGGCCCATGAGCTGGCGAGTGCAGGAATGCCGGTTTCTTCCAGCGTGATGACCGTGGATGAAATGACGGAGGAGGTGCTGAGGCTCTTATGTCCCTCGAACTCAAACATCTGACCCATACCTATTCCGCCGGCAGCGCCTTTGAATCCGTCGCCATCAAAGACGTCTCCCTGACCATTGAAGACGGTGAATTCGTGTGCATCGTGGGCCACACCGGCAGCGGCAAATCCACGTTGGTGCAGCATTTCAACGGCCTGCTCAAACCCACCTCCGGCCAGGTGCTGGTGGATGGCGAAGACATGAACGGTAAGGATGTGGACAAGCGCCGTATCCGGCAAAAGGTGGGGCTGGTTTTCCAGTATCCCGAATATCAGCTCTTTGAGGAAACGGTGGCCAAGGACATCGCCTTCGGCCCGAAGAATCTGGGGCTTGCGCCGGAGGAAATCGACCGGCGTGTTCGCCGTGCCATGGAACTGGTGCATCTGGATTACGACAAGTATGCCGAGCGATCCCCCTTTGAACTGTCCGGCGGTCAGATGCGCCGGGTAGCCATTGCGGGCGTGCTGGCTATGGAGCCCAAGGTGCTGGTGCTGGACGAGCCCGCCGCCGGCCTTGACCCCCACGGCCGGGACAGGATTCTGAATATGATCAGGGACCTGCACAGCCAGGGCGGCGTGACGGTGGTGATGGTCAGCCACAGCATGGATGATTGCGCCCGCCTCGCCACCCAGATGGTGGTGATGAGCAAGGGCGAACTGGTGACCACCGGCACGCCCCGGGAGATCTTCGCCCAGCAGGACATGATGGCCTCCATCGGCCTGGGTGTGCCCCAGGCGGCCCTTTTGTGCTTAAAACTGCGGGAAAAGGGCATCGACCTGCCCCCCGACCTGTACACCACGGAAGAAGTATCCCGGTATCTGCTGACAATGTGGAAGGAGGCCTCCCGATGCTGAAAAACATCACCATGGGGCAATACTATCCCGTTGACAGCTGGGTGCATCGCCTCGACCCCCGCATCAAGATTCTGCTGACGGTGGCGATGATCGTTGCGGTGTTTCTGGTGCAGTCCATTGTGGGCTACGCGCTGGTGCTGGGCTTTGTGTACCTGACGGCATATCTGGCCAAGGTGCCCTTCAAGATGCTCATGAAAGGCATCAAGCCCCTGCGGTTTATCATCGTGCTGACCTTCGTGCTGAACCTGTTCTTCTTTACAGACGGTACGCCCATCATCGCCTGGCAGTTCATCCGCATTACCGACGCCGGTCTGACTCAGGCCTTCCATTATTCCCTACGGCTGATTTTCCTGGTGATCGGCACGTCCCTGCTGACGCTGACCACCTCCCCCATCGCCCTCTCCGACGGCATTGAGCGGCTCTTTGCGCCGCTGAAGCGCTTCCACTTTCCCGCACATGAGCTGGCCATGATGATGTCCATCGCATTGCGGTTCATCCCCACGCTGATGGAAGAGGCCGACAAGATCATGAAGGCGCAGATGGCCCGAGGCGCCGACTTTGAGTCCGGCAACCTGCTGGCGAGGGCCAAGGCTATGGTGCCCCTGCTGGTGCCGCTGTTCGTCAGCGCCTTCCGCCGGGCCGGTGATCTGGCCATGGCCATGGAATCCCGGTGCTATCATGGCGGCGATCAGCGCACGAGGCTGCGGGTGCTCAAACTCACCGTGAATGACCTCTATGCCGCCCTTGGCGTGGCTGGGCTGATTGTGCTGATCGTGGTGGAGGGCATTCTGCTGTGAGGAATGAAACATCCCCTCTGCGGCGGATGCTGCTGACCGTGGAGTATGACGGCACTATCTACAGCGGCTGGCAGCGCCAGTATAACGGCCTGGCGGTGCAGCAGGTGCTGGAAGAGGCCCTGTCAAATGCCTGCGGCGAAAACATCGTCATCACAGGCGCCAGCCGCACTGACGCCGGCGTTCATGCTCTGGGGCAGGCCTGCCACTTCGACACCCGCTGCCGGATTCCCCCGGAAAAATACCCCTTTGTGCTCAACACCATGCTGCCAAGGGACATCCGGGTGCTGTCAGGACGGGAAGTCCCGGCGGATTTCCATGCCCGGTTCATGACCTGCGGCA
Organism: Clostridiales bacterium; assembly: GCA_015056085.1. Lineage (GTDB taxonomy): Bacteria > Bacillota > Clostridia > Christensenellales > Aristaeellaceae > UBA11524. The sequence continues at coordinate 23,192 of SVHA01000001.1, read as the reverse complement.
AGACCTACACCTACCGCATCATCAACAGCCGCCACGGCAGCGCCATCAAACGCAACACCCATGTGCACATCCCCGTGCCCATGGACCTTGCCCCCATGCAGGAGGCCGCCGCCACCCTTTTGGGCACCCATGATTACGCTGCCTTTCAGGCCTCCGGCGGCACGGCGAAAACCACCATCCGCACCATCACCCGGGCGGACATTCAGCAAAACGGCGACGAATTCATTCTCACGGTGGAAGGCGACGCCTTTTTGTACAACATGGTGCGCATCATTGCCGGCACGCTGATCGAAATCGGCCAGCACCGCCGGGATACCGACGCCTTCCTGAAGGCTTACGAGACGCTGGACCGGCTGGCGCTGGGCGTCACAGCCCCGCCTCATGGGCTGGAACTGACGGAAGTGCGCTATCCCGAAGCGGCATATATCATGCCTGAAAACATCCGCTGGCACCAAGACGACTGAAAGGACCCTGCCTGATGAAAAAGACGTTCATGACCAGTATGGCTGACAAATCCGGTGCTTTTTTGACCGCTGCAAAGCTGATTGAGCGCCGGGGCGGCAACATCACCAGAGCCAATTACAACAAGGCTGTGGACGCCCACATGCTGTTCCTGGACGTGGAAGCTGACGAGGACGCCCTGAATGTCATCGAGGAAGACCTGACCCGGGAGGGCTACCTGACGGCGAAATCCGCCGCCAAGGTGGTGCTGCTGGAAGCGGAGGTCATCGAGCGCCCCGGCGCCTTTATTCCCCTGCTGGAAGTGCTCAACCGATCCCATATCAGCATCAGTTATCTCAGCGCCCAGGTGGACAAAGGCGCCGCCCATCAAGTGTTCCGCATGGGGCTGTACATCGAGCAGCCGGAGATGATTTCCACCCTTTTGGAGGAACTCTCCCGCCTGTGCCCGGTGCGCATCCTGCAATACGACGCCGGAGAGCAGATGCTGGACAACACGGTGTTTTACCTGAACTTCGCCAGCGACATCAGACATCTGCTGCACCTGTCGCAGGAGGAAACCAACGAGTTTATCAACAACGCCAATCTGGTGATGCACCAGTTGGAAAACCGCTCAGAGCCGCCCCGCAAGACCTTCGAGTTCGTCAACCGCTTTGCCCGGTTCATTGCGGATTACAGCGGCGAGAACTTCCAGTGCCGTGTCACAAGCCAACTTCTTTCGCCCCGGGTGAACCTGACGGTCATCGAGCCGCCCTGCGGCTGCACCATCTATGTGCTGGAAGATGGCCCCGGCGGCCCGCTGCTGGTCATCGACGGCGGATTCAGCTGCTACCGCCGCTACACCCTGCGGCTGCTGCGGCAACTCTTTCCCGATTTTGACACCCGCCCCCGGGAGATGTTCCTCACCCATTCCGACGCCGACCATCTTGGCATTTTCCCGGAATTCGGCGTGATACACTGCTCCCCGGAGACGGCCCGCATCTTTGAGGCTGAGGCTGCTCACCTGCCCGGTCCCCGGGAAGAAAACCCCAAAACGCTGCCCTACTACCGGCTGTGCAAGGTCATCACTGGGTTTAAGGTGCCCATGGCATCGCAACTCCAGGTGCATCAGCCCATGGGAGGCGCCGGGGATGATCTCCTCACGCCCCTTGCGCCGCTGGACTTTGGCGATCTGCACTTTCAGGTGTTTGAGGGCCCCGGCGGCCATGTGCCCGGAGAGACGCTCCTGTTTGACGAAGAACACAAGATTGCCGTCACCGGCGATCTGTATCTGAATGTGCGGGACTGCATTCCCGCCCAGAAATCCTACAACACCCTTGCGCCCTATCTGATGGGCAGCGTGAACAACGATTCCGCCGCAGCAAGGACGCTCCTGCAATTCCTCCGGGAGAAAATGGACGGCAACGGCTGGCTGATTCTCCCCGGACACGGCGCTGTGGTGCAGCGCACCTCCCCCATGTGATTTCACCCTTCAAGGAGGCATTATGCTTCGACTGGACCACATCAGCCTGCCCCTTTCCTATACGCAGGAAACCCTCATCGGGGCGGCTGCCCGGAAACTGCATATTCCCGAGAAGTTCATCGGCGAGGTGCGTCTGGTCAAGCGCTCTGTGGACGCAAGGGACAAGGGCGACGTGCATTTCGTGGTCTCTGTGGATGTGCAGGTCAAAAACGAAAACGACCTCCTGCGCCGGCTGAAACCGGGCACTGCAGTCAAATCTCCTGCCACACCGCCTCTTCATCTGCCTGAGGCGCATTTTGAAAAACGCCCGGTGGTGGTGGGCGCAGGCCCGGCGGGGCTTTTTGCCGCGCTGATGCTGGCCAGAGCCGGCGCCAGGCCCATTCTGATCGAACGGGGCGAATCGGTGGAAGACCGCACCCGCACGGTGGAGCAGATGCGGCGCATGGGCGTCCTCAACCCGGAAAGCAACGTGCAGTTCGGCGAGGGCGGCGCAGGCACCTTCTCTGACGGCAAACTCACCACCGGCACCAAGTCTCCGCTGATCCGCACGGTGCTGGAAACCTTCGTGCGCCACGGTGCGCCGGAGGAAATTCTCTACCTGGCCAAGCCCCACATCGGTACTGACAAGTTAAAGGGCGTGGTGGCGTCCATCCGGCGGGAAATCATCGCTCTGGGCGGCACGGTGCGCTTTTCCACCCGTCTCACGGGGCTGATCGTTCACCGGGAACACATTGCCGGCGTGACGGTGGAATCCCCCGAAGGAAAAGAAGAAATGCTGACAGACACGGTGCTTCTGTGCATCGGTCACAGTGCAAGGGATACCATGCAGGCGCTGTTCCAGCAGGGCGTGCGGATGATCGCCAAGCCCTTTGCTATGGGCGTGCGCATCGAGCATCCGCAGAAGTTGATCAATCAGGCGCAATACGGCCGGTTTGCCGACCATCCTGCCCTGGGGGCAGCGGATTACAAACTCAACGTCCACACGCCGGACAAGCGGGGCGTGTACACCTTCTGTATGTGCCCCGGCGGCGAAGTGATGGCGGCGGCGTCCCAGCCGGGCGGATTGTGCGTCAACGGCATGAGCGAACACGCCCGAAGCGCCGTCAATGCCAACTCTGCCCTGTTGGTGGGCGTCAGGCCCGAGGACTTCGGCGACGACCATCCCCTGTCCGGGTTTGTGTGGCAGCGCAGCATTGAGCAGGCGGCCTATCGCCTGGGCGGCGGCGGATACAAAGCGCCGGTGCAGCGGGTGGAGGACTTCCTGGCAGGGCGGGCTTCCACCAAGTTGGGAGACGTGCAGGCCAGTTATCAGCCCGGCGTGACCCCTGCTGATTTGCGGGAGTGCCTGCCCGGATTCATCGTGGAAGACCTGAAGTTCGGCATCCGCCGCATGGACGGTATGCTCCACGGCTTTGCCCATCCTGACGCCGTAATGACCGGCGTGGAGACCCGCTCTTCCTCCCCGGTGCGCCTGTGCCGGGATGAGCGCATGGTGGCGGAAAATCTGGACGGACTCTATCCCGTGGGCGAAGGCGCCGGATATGCCGGCGGCATCGTCAGTGCGGCGGTGGACGGCATTGCGGCTGCCCAGGCGGCGCTGCAAAGACAGATCGGATAAAAGGAGACAGCCATGAAAACCATTCACGCCGTTTGCTTTGACATGGATGGCGTCATTGTGGATTCCGAGCGGCTTTCCCCCATGCTGGTGCGGGAGGCAGCCAAACTGCAGGGCTGCGAAATGTCCGAGCAGGACGCTTTGCGTTCTGTGGGCAGTTCCGTCAAGAGCCTGAGCGCCATACTGGAATCCCTGTTCCCCGGAAAAATCAACACAAAGCAGTTCATGCAGGACTGGTACGACCTGACCATGACCCATGTGCGCACTCACGGCGTGCCCCTCAAACCCTACGCAAGGGAAATTCTTGCCCATTTGCGGGAAAGAGGCATCCGGCTGGGCCTTTGCACATCCAATGTAGCGAAGGTGGTGCTGGAATACCTGGAACTGGCGGGGCTGACGGACGCCTTTGACGTCATCGTCACCGGGGAAATGGCTCCCTGCGGCAAGCCCGATCCTGCGCTGTATCTGTTCTGCGCCGAAATACTGGGCGCTTCGCCTGAACATTGCGCCGGCGTGGAGGATTCCTTCAATGGCGTGAGAGCAGTTCGGGCCGCCGGGATGGTCAGCCTGATGGTGCCGGACGTCCTGCCCTATTCAGAGGATTTTGCCCCCTATGTGGATCAATGCCTGCCGGACCTCATGGCTGTACAGGCGCATCTGGAGTCACTTGTCTGAAATTCTGATTATTTCAAAGGAGAGATCACCATGACGGTCAAAGAACGCTTTCTCAACTATGTGCAGGTGAACACCACCTCCGACGAAACCAGCCCCACCTGCCCTTCCACCCCCGGTCAGATGACCCTTGCCCATCAGTTGGCGGATGAAATGCGGCAGCTGGGCGTCAGCGACGTGCGGGTGTGCGAGCACGGCTACGTCTACGGCCGCATCCCCGCCAAGGGAGATCACCCCGCCAAGGTGGGTCTGATCGCCCACATGGACACCTCCGACGGGGTGAAGGGCGACGTGCACCCCGTGGTGATCGAAAACTACGACGGCGAAGCCATCACCCTGAAAAACGGTGTGGTCATTGACGGCTTTGACTTCCTGCCCTCCCTGAAGGGTCAGGACCTGATCGTCACCTCCGGCGACAGCGTGCTGGGCGCGGACGACAAGGCGGGCGTAGCGGAAATCATGACGCTGGCCGAGAAACTCCTGGCCCCCGATGCGCCTGAACACTGCACGGTGCTGATCGGCTTCACCCCTGATGAGGAAATCGGCAGAGGTGCTGATCTGTTCGACGTGCCCGGTTTTGGCGCTGATTACGCCTACACCGTGGACGGCGGCGCACTGGGCGAACTGGAATACGAGAACTTCAACGCCGCTTCCTGCGTGATTGAAGTCAAGGGCGTGAACATTCATCCCGGTTCTGCGAAGAATCAGATGAAAAACGCCGCCCTGATCGCCACGGAATTCGCCTCCCTGCTGCCTGCCTGGCAGACCCCCGCCCACACCGAAGGCTACGAGGGTTTCTTCCACCTGTGCGCCATGGAAGGCGACGAGGAAGCCGCCAAGCTGGTTTACATCATCCGTGATCACGACGCGCAAAAGTTCGATGAGAAGAAGGAAACCATCCGCCAAACCACGAATTATCTCAACAGCAAGCACGGCGAAGGCACCGTCATTGCCACCATCATCGACAGCTATCGCAACATGAAGGAAATGATCGAGCCCCACATGCACATTGTGGACAAAGCCCGCTGCGCCTTTGAGGCCTGCGGCGTGACGCCCATCACCGTGCCCATCCGGGGCGGCACCGATGGCGCCCGGCTGTCCTATGAGGGACTTCCCTGCCCCAACCTTTCCACCGGCGGCTATAACTTCCATGGCCGCAAGGAACTCATCACCGTGCAGGCGATGGAAAAGATGGTGGACGTGCTTCAGAATCTGGTGGAAAACGCCTAAACGTCATTTCAGAAAAATCAACACTGAAAGAAGGTATCTTATGGGTAAGTATTTCGGCACTGACGGCTTCCGTGGGGAAGCAAACATGAATCTGACGGCAGATCACGCCTTCAAGGTGGGCCGCTTCCTGGGCTGGTATTACGGCGAACTCAAGCGCCGCAATGGCAGCGAGGAATCCCCCCGCATCGTCATCGGCAAGGACACCCGCCGCTCCAGTTATATGTTTGAGTATTCTCTGGTGGCAGGTCTGGTGGCCTCCGGCGCAGACGCCTATATGCTCCACGTCACCACCACGCCCTCTGTGGCCTATGTGGCCCGGGTGGATTCCTTCGACTGCGGCATCATGATCTCCGCCAGCCACAATCCCTATTACGATAACGGCATCAAGCTCATCAACGGTCAGGGCGAAAAGATGGACGAAGCCACCATCGAACTGGTGGAAGCCTATCTGGACGGCTGCCTGAATGTGTTTGGTCAGGACTGGCCGGAAGTGCCCTATGCCCACAAGAACAAGATCGGCTGCACCGTGGACTATGTGTCCGGCCGCAACCGCTACATCGGATACCTGATTTCTCTGGGCGTGTATTCCTTCAAGGGGCTGAAGGTGGGTCTGGACTGCGCCAACGGCAGCGCCTGGAACATCGCCAAGTCCGTCTTTGACGCCCTGGGCGCCAAGACCTACGTCATCAACGCCCAGCCTGACGGCTTCAACATCAACACGGGTTGCGGCTCTACCCATATCGAGGGCTTGCAGAAACTGGTGGTGGAAAAGGGTCTGGATGTGGGTTTTGCCTATGACGGCGACGCCGACCGCTGCCTGTGCGTGGACGAAAAGGGCAATGTGGTCACCGGCGATCACATCCTCTACGCCTACGGACGCTACATGAAGGAAACCGGCGAACTCAAAAATAACACCGTCGTCACCACGGTGATGAGCAATTTTGGTCTGTACAAGGCGCTGGACGCCCTGGGCATCGGCTATGCCAAAACCAAGGTGGGCGACAAGTATGTCTACGAGTACATGCAGCAGAATGACTGCCACATCGGCGGCGAACAGAGCGGCCACATCATCTTCTCCAAGTATGCCTCCACCGGCGACGGCATCCTGACGAGCCTGAAGATGATGGAAGCCATGCTGGCCCGCAAGAAGACCATGTCCCAGCTGTGCGAGGATCTGGTGTTCTATCCCCAGGTGCTCAAAAACGTCCGGGTGAAGGACAAGACCGCCGCCCAGAAAGACCCCGATGTACAATCCGCCGTCCAGCAGGTAGCCGATCGTCTGGGTACCACGGGCCGCATTCTGGTTCGTGAGTCCGGCACCGAGCCCATCGTCCGTGTGATGGTGGAAGCGGAAACCGAAGAAACCTGCCAGGCCTATGTGGACGAAGTCGTCCGCGTGATCGAAAAGAAGGGACATTTCGCGTAAGGCGGTCCAGTAAACAGCAGAATCATTTTCACCTAAAACGCCCCTCCTCCGGGAGGGGCTCTTCTAATGTTCTTTGTGCGTATTCAGCCTCTTCAACCCGCGTTAGAAAAATTCTCTCCAAATGAGTTATTGGCATTTGAACAGGGATGCCTTACAATGGAAACTGGATAAGCGCTCATCCAAAATGATTTTGGAGGAATATGTATGATCAACCTTGGAGCAAAAATCAAGCAGTTCAGAAAGCAGAAGAACATCTCCCAGGAGGTTTTTGCGAATTATCTGGGAGTGTCTTTCCAGGCGGTGTCCAAATGGGAAAACGGCAACACCATGCCTGATGTGACCATGATTCCCGCCATTGCGTCCTTCTTTGGCGTTTCCACAGACGAACTGTTTGATTTTAACCTCTTTGAACTGGAAAAGCAGGTGGATGAAATCTGCACGCAGGCGTATCAGTATCGCTTTTCCGATCCCGCCAAGTCTGAGCAGATGCTGCGGGACGGCCTGCGGCGCTTCCCCGGCAATGACATCATTCTCAACAATCTGCTCTATACCCTTGATTACAAGGAACGAGCCGCCGAAGTGATCTCCCTGTGCAAGACGCTGATTGAATCGGCCAAGGATGATTCCGTCAAATACGACGCCTGCCGGATTCTTGCATCGTGCTATGAGGAAAACAGCCAGCATGACCTCATCAGGCCCACGCTGGAAATGATCCCGGAATTCTATTTCAGCAAGCTGGAACTGATGGCTTCCCTGCTCAAGGGCGACGACAGTTACGAGGCTGCCCTGAAACAAAAGTACATTTCCGCCGATGACCTCGTCTGTATGCTGATTGTCTCCGGGAAACGGCTTCAGGAAAAAGGCGAAGAGGAAAAGGCGCAGTCCCAGTTCCGTATCGCCCAAAAGGTCATTGACGCCTTTCAGGATGATTTTGTGGAAGAAAAATGGTTCAGCCGCACGACTTACGACAGTCTCATCGAGGAGCACACTGAATTGGACGTGCTGCTGAAGGACGAAGCACCGTGATGCAACAACTCAATCAGAAAAACGCCCCTCTTTGGCGAGGGAGTTCTTAAGGAACCATTTATCCAGCAATGAACAAACGAGCATCCGGTGTACATACCGGATGCTCGTCTTGCTTATGTAGCTGTACAAACGCAATGCACTGGCACAGTGCGTATAATTGCGCCCTCCTGTGGATTTTGGGCTGCTCGCCAAATTGGAATTTGTTGATTATACCGGTGTTCCTACTTCAATTAAGTTACCATCCAAATCGTAGAATCGAACCACCTTTTGTCCCCAGCTGTGTGTCATCAGGTGATTGACATATTCAATTTCAGGATAAAGCGTTTCAAGACGCTCTACAAATTGTTCTATGTTAGGTTCTTCAAAATACAACTCAGATTGATTGCTGTTTGGAATAGCTCTTCTTTTTGTGAATTGTTCCCAGTATCCCAATTCCTGTAAATATATATTATTCGTCAATTCCATATTCCCATCGTTGTCTTGAAGCAGTTGAAACCCAAACATATCACTATAGAACTTTAACGCACAGTTACAGTCTTTAACAACAATAAGCGTTCCTTTGTATTTCATATGTGTTCTCCTTGTCAAATTCAAGTTTATCGCTTTTTTCTATCACAGTAGTGCACAAAACTGCAAGCCAGCCAAGGCTTGTGGTTTCGCTATTTACCTGTTATACAATGAAGGAGAAGTTCATCCTTTCCATCACCCCCACTGATGAGGGGCTCTTTTGATGACAAAATCCCCACAAAATACAGGAGTGCCTTTTCAGGCACTCCTGCTGGTTTTTGGGGATCAATCCTCGTCTTCGTCGAACTTGCCGGCGTTGGCGATGATCTTTTCAGCCACGTTGGCGGGCACTTCTTCATAACGCTCGAAGGTCATGGTGAAGGAGCCGCGGGCCTGGGTCATGGAACGCAGGTCGGTGGCATACTTGAACATTTCGGACTGGGGCGCTTCGGCTTCCACACGCTGCTGACCATCGGTCTGGGTCATGCCGATGATGCGGCCGCGGCGCTTATTCATGTCACCCATGATGTCGCCCATGTACTCGTCGGGCACGGTGACTTCCACGTGCATGATGGGCTCCAGCAGCACGGGAGAGGCGTCGGCGCAGCCCTTCTTATAGGCGATGCGGGCAGCGGTCTTGAAGGCCATTTCGGAGGAGTCAACGGGGTGATAGGAGCCATCGTAGAGCTTGGCGCGCAGATGCACCATGGGATAGCCCGCCAGCACGCCGTGAACCAGGTTGTCACGCAGGCCCTTTTCGACGGAGGGGATGAAGTTGCGGGGCACCACGCCGCCGACAACGGCATCCACGAACTCGAAGTCCACGTCTTCGTCCAGGATGGGAGAGAACTCGATCCACACGTCGCCGAACTGGCCGTGGCCGCCGGACTGCTTCTTGTGACGGCCCTGAACCTTGACGGCCTTGCGGATGGTCTCACGGTAGGGGATCTTGGGATCCTGCAGGATGGCATTGGCGCCAAACTTGTTCAGCAGGCGGTTGCGGATGACTTCCAGATGCATTTCGCCCTGGCCGGAAAGCAGGGTCTCCGTGGTCTCAGTGTTCTTCTCGATGACGATGGAGGGATCTTCTTCCATCAGGCGGCTCAGGCCGGAGAAGATCTTGTCTTCTTCGCCCTGCTTGGAGGCGTAGACAGCCTTGCTCATGCAGGGAGTGGGATAGACCAGGCCGGGATACTGGATGGGATTCTGATAATCCGCCAGGGTGTCGCCGGTAGAGGTATACTGGAGCTTGGAGAAAGCGCCCAGATCGCCGGCGTGCAGGGTCTGCTTGGACACCTGCTTCTTGCCACGGAGAATGTACAGGCCGGAAGACTTTTCGGTCTTGTCCTTGTTGACGTTGTAGAGGATCGTCTGGGGCGTGAGGACGCCGGAGAAGATGCGGAACAGGGACAGCTTGCCCACGAAGGGGTCAGCGATGGTCTTGTAGATGAAGGCGGAGAAGGGCTGGTCGTCCTTGCAGGTGCGGACCTGAGCTTCGCCGGTACGGGGGTTGAAGCCGTCATGCTCGATGCCTTCATGAGCGGGAGAGGGCAGGTACTTAGCCATCAGGTCCATCATGCGGGTGACGCCAACGCCGGTGAGGGCGGAGCAGGCACACACGGGAACGATGTCGCCGTTCTTCATGCCCTTGCGGAAGCCGATGAGGATTTCATCGTAGTTCAGTTCGCCTTCTTCCAGATACTTCATCATCAGGTCGTCATCCGCAGCGGCGGCCTGCTCGGTGAGGTATTCGAAAGCCTTTTCCACCTTGTCCTTCATGTTGTCGGGCATGGGGACTTCGTGGCTCTTGGAGTAAGCGCCTTCGTAGGCCTTCTTTTCCAGAACGTTGATGACGCCGCGGAATTCGGGGCCTTCGCCGATGGGCATCAGCACAGGCACCACGCAGGAGCCGTGACGGTCACGCAGCTGCTGGGTGACACGGTCGAAGTTGGCATGGTCGCGGTCCATCTGGTTAATGACGAACATACGGCCAACGCCCTGCTTGACGGCGTTCTTGAAGGCCTTTTCAGCGCCCACGTTGAAGCCGGTGACGCCGCTGACCACGATGCAGGCGCTTTCCACCACACGCAGCGGGCCGACCATTTCGCCGATAAAATCGAAATAGCCGGGCACGTCGATGATGTTGAGCATCTTGTCGTTCCAGTCGATGGGGGCGCAGGCGGCGCTGATGGAGCAGCCACGCTTGATTTCTTCCTGTTCGAAGTCAGTGGTGGTGGTACCGTCTTCCACCTTGCCCTGACGGTCGATAATGCCCGCGGCGAAGAGCATAGCCTCGGTCAGCGTCGTCTTGCCCTCGCCGCCGTGACCCATGAGGGCGATGTTCCTGATATTGGTCGTGATGTACTCAGCCATGTTACGATTCCTCCTGTTCATTTTGACGAATATCCCAGATGCCCAGTGCTTCTCTTACCATCGATTGCACCCTTTGGAGGATGAAATCAGCCTTTTCGCTGCGGGTTCTCCCGGGGAGTGAAGCGAAAATGGAATTATGAAAGAATCAGCCACAGTGCACCTGTATACCATGTCTTGCATTATACCATAAAAATTGGCAAAAGAAAAGCCGTAAATGACAGCCTTTCTGTTCTTTTTTTGAATTTTATATAGACTCTCACAAAATCAGAGGGCGTTTCAGTCGATTTCCGACAATACGAGGCTCCGGGCCCTCTCCAGCAGACGTTCCATCTGGGGCAAAACCGTCTTTTCATCGCCGGAAGTGCTCAGTTCGATGCTCCCCTGCCCTGCGTTTGCCAGGAGAAGGTCTTTCTCTGCCAGCACCCGGCGAAGCTGCCGTGCCACGCCCAGATTGCCATCGAAGATTTCCACCGTATCAGGGAGCATCCGGCGCAGAATAGGTTTGAGGAACACATAGTGGGTGCAGCCCAGCACCACGGCGTCCAGCGGCTCGGAAAGATACCCTTCCAGCAGCCGCTGCAGGTAGCTTTCAGCGCCCGCAAAATCTTCCTGCTCCACCAGGTCCATTAAACCGGGGCAAGGCAGCAGGACGGCGCCCTCGCCGTAGCGGTCATACAGGCGGGCGAACTTCTCCTGGGTGAGCGTGACCGGGGTAGCCAGCACCAGCACACGACCCTGTCGGCGATGCTCCGAGGCGGGCTTGAGAGCCGGTTCCATGCCGATGATGGGAAGGTCGTACCTGGCACGCAAATCAGCAGCCGCCACAGCGGTGGCGGTGTTGCAGGCGATGACCACAGCCTTGACTTGCCGATGAAGCAGGGTTTCCATCACCGTGCGAACATGGGACAGCACTTCCTCCCGGGGCTTGGTGCCATAGGGAGCGTGGGCCGTATCGCCGTAATAGACAAAGTTCTCCCCAGGGAGAAGATGGGCCAGTTCCGCCAGAGTGGAAATGCCGCCTACGCCGGAGTCGAACACGCCAATAGGTTGATGCTGCGCTGTCATGAGCCCGCCGCCTTTCATCATTCTGTCCCTATTATATCTTTCCTTGGCAAGAATTGCAACGGTGGATTGCGTTTCCCTGAAAATCGCTGTATAATGGAGCCATCCGGGAAGCCGGATGCAAGGAGGCTTCAACATGGACTTAAGCGTGGAAATCCGCCTGGGCGACGTGGTCAAGACGCGCAAGGCGCACCCCTGCGGCTCCGACGAATGGACGGTCATCCGCACGGGCTCTGACATCAAGATCAAATGCTCCGGCTGCGGCCGTGTGGTGATGCTGGATCGGGAGACCTTCATCAAGAGGCGCAAGAAACTGGTGTCCCAGGGCCCCGACCCGCTGCAGAACGCATGATGGGCGATATTTTGTATTACCTGATCGTCATCGCCGCTGTGCTGCTGATTCGCCGGTATGTGTTCAACATCACCCGGGTGCAGGGAAAGAGTATGCTGCCCACCCTGAAAAGCGGACAGTGGTTCCTGGTGTGGCGGTGGCCGTATCTGTTTCATCCGCCGAAACGGGGCGACGTGGTCATCTGCTGCTTTCCCGGCAGAAAGGTGAAGCACCTCCCCTTCCTGCATCAGCCGATGGTGAAGCGTATCATCGCCCTGCCCGGCGAAACCATCGCCATTCATGAAGGTCAGGTGTTCATCGGCGGCGAGGCGCTGGAAGAAACGTATCTCTCCCCTGCCCACTGCCGGTTTGTGCGGGACATGGCGGAAATCACCCTGCAAAACGACGAGTATTTCGTCATGGGCGACCACCGCAGCGTGTCTCTGGACAGCCGCCGTGTGGGCCCCATCCACCGCAAAATGGTGCTGGGACGGCTCTCCGTGCGGCTCATTCCCCCGGGCAAAGGCCCAAATTGTTACATCCGGCGGTTGCCTCCCCAAGGGTAAATATGGTATACTGATGGGGTATAGACGTGCTTATGTGCGAATTCCCCGTTGAATGATCTGAGAATGATGAAAAGGCTGGTGTTTCTGATGCGCAAGCTGATGGTGTTGGTACTGGCTCTGGCGTTCAGCCTTCTGGCTGCTTCTGCCTTCGCCGATACTGCGACTTATACCTTTGACAGCCTGTATGCCACCTGCGAGATTTCAGAGGACTATATCATCCTGACCCCGGACAACCTGTCCCGCCACAGCGAATGGCTCGCCCGGCAGCAGAAGGAAATCAGCGCCCTGGAAGCGGACTTTGCCGCCCGAGGCGTGCTGGTGCAGGCGTGGGATGCAGAGGGCGACAGGTGCATTGAGATCACCGCTGTGGAGGATGAAATGGCCCAGCGCCTCTTTGACATTGATCAGCAGACCACCGCCACCCGCCGCAGCTATCGCCTGGGCCACAGCGGCGGCACCATGTATACCGAGCAAGGATATACCATCAAGGATGCAGAATGGAAGAGCGGCACCGGCCGCGGCCGTTTCCTCTTCTTGAAGTATAACTGCAACGCCCGCAATCAGAAGGGCTATATGTACCGCACCATCCGCAACGGCTATACCATCACCCTGGACTGCCAGGTATATGGCCGCAGCCTGGCCACCGCTGATCAGCGGGCGCTGGACAAGATCCTCACCAGCTGGAAATTTACCACCACCTTGGATAAACCCGCCAACGCCGTGCCCATGTTGCTGTTCACCTCGGAGCCGCCGCTGGAAACCAACACCGGCTCCTTCACCGTGGAAGGCACCGGCGATCCTGGCCTCACCATCATCGGCGTGGTGCTCAGCACCGCTGACCCCGACCCTATCCGCATTGAGGAAACGGTGAAAAACTCCGGCTCCTTCAAACTGAAGGTGAATCTGCCCCAGGAAGGCTCCTGGCTGATGACCCTGACTGTTTTGAACGGCGATGTGGTGACGGAAGAGGTCATCTTCAACACCACCAAGTATCAGAAGTCCCTCCTGCCGGTGAACTTTGATGACGAAGTGCCGCTGGCGTTCACTTCTGATACCTATACCCTCTCCGGCACCACCATGGGGCAGACCGACGTGCAGTGCCTGGTGGAAGGCCCCAACAACTTTGAGAAGAAGGTCAAGACCAACAACTCCGCCTCCTTCTCCTTCAAACTTCCCACGGACAAGGAAGGCACCTACAAGGTGGTGCTGGTGTTTGAAAAGAAGAAGTACAACACCCGCCGCTTTGAATTCGAAGTGACCCGCACCCTGTCCGAGGACGAAAAGCGTGCCCACATCCGGGAAGACGCCGTGAAGCCCGCCTATTCCACCCTCAACGACAAGCTGGACGGCTATACCGGGCGCACCATGGGCTACAGCCTGCACGTCATGAGCGTGGAGCCCAGCGGCAACGAATGGATCTCCTTCATGGCGATGCGAAAGACCTCTTCTGGCTCCTACCGGGATGTGGTCGTAGTGATGAGCCCCGACCAGCCCACCTATCAGCCCGGCGAACAGGTGAAGGTTTACTGCACCTGCACCGGCGCCTACGAGGTGACGGACGAGGACAACAAGGTGACGGAGTATCCGTCCTTTGATCTGCTGTTCTGGGAGGAAGACTGACGAGTTTATATGAAACAGGGCCGTGCATCATGTGATGCACGGCCTTTTGTGTGTTTGAATTTACAGCGCCCGGACATACAGGCGCATGGGTTTGCCTTTGGGGTTTGTGTAGGTCAGGGCCAGTTCAAAGCCCAGTTTTTCGTGAAGGGCGATGCTGGCAGCATTGTCCTCCCGGACCCGGCCCACTGCCACGGTATAGCCCTTGTCTTTGGCATATCGCAGCACCTGGGTTTCCGCCAGGGCAGCCAGCCCCTGACGGCGGAAATCCGCCTTGATTTCCGGGCCGCAGCTGATGATATGCTCCGACTGGGCAAACAGATTCATAAAGCCCACGACGGCATCATCCCGATACACCGCCAGCATTTCAAAATACCGGCCCTGATGGCTCTTGCGCAGACTGTTTTCGATCATCTCCCGGCGCTCATCTTCCGTCATGGCGTCGTATTCCGTGCCGGAAAAGTCGTGGAGGTTCTCCATGGTGATGGGTTTCAAAACCAGCATCGCGTCCCCCCCGACGTCATCACTTCTGCTTGTTTTTCCGGACGTAAGCGCACATTTCCTTCAGCGTACATTCACTGCACAGGGGGCGCTGGGCCTTGCAGATACGCCGTCCGTGGAAAATCAGCCAGTGATGGGCATCCCGCCAGTCCTCTTTGGGAATGGCCCGCATGAGCTGCTTTTCCGTGTTCAGCACATCATCGGCCTGAGCCAGACCCAGGCGGTTGCTGACACGGAAGACATGGGTGTCCACCGCAATGGCGGGCACCTGAAAGGCGTTGGCCATGACCACATTGGCGGTCTTGCGGCCCACGCCGGGCAGGGCTGTGAGGGCTTCCATGTCATTGGGCACCTCGCCACCGTGGCGCTCCACCAGCAGTTTGCTGGCTGCGATGATATTCCCCGCCTTGGAAGAAAACCCGCAGCTTTTCACCATGGGATAGAGTTCCTCCACCGGGGCTTGCGCCATGGCGGCTGCATCGGGATACCGGGCGAACACGGCGGGGGTGACCTTGTTCACCTGCTTGTCGGTGCACTGGGCGGACAGCATGGTGGCTACAAGGGTCTCAAAGGGGTTGGAAAAGTTCAGTTCCGGCCCGGCGTCGGGATACAGGCGGCGAAGCTCCGCCAGAATGGCTTTCTTTGTCACACGAACCACGAAAGATTTCTCCTTTGTGCGGGGATTTTACAGACGAAGGCCCGACTTGGATGCCCGTGCAATCACAGGTTTCATGGCCATCACCAGCAGGATTTTCAGCGGGCATTCCGCCACGTTGGTCAAAAGCCGCATGGGCAGTTTCGCCCAGAAGGACTTGCTGTAGAGGATGTAGGTCCACACGGAGTTGAGGCCCATCTCCCCCACCACAATCACCGGCACAATCGCAAGCGTGGCCCGGAGCCAACTGAGCGGCTTTTTATACAGCACCATGCCGTACCACAGGCCGCTCAGTGCCGCCGTGACGGTGTATCCGGGGAAGTAGCCGCCGTACACATGGGTAAACAAGAGAAAGTTGAGCACATCGCCCACTGCGCCGGTGAGGGCGCCGTAAAAGGGGCCCATCAGCATGGCGGACAGCGCAATGGGCAGAAAGCCCAGCACGCTCAGGCGGATTTCTGGCACCAGCTGAATGCTGAATCGACCCAGCACCACGTTCAGGGCGATCATCAGCGCCAGAAACACCAGGCGCTGGGTGGTCAGTTTGGCATGATTTTTCAACACAAAAACCTCCTGCAAAGCAGAATTAACAAGAGCTCGCAGGAGGCAGCAAGACAGCGGGATGCGCCGCCGGCACCGCACCACCCGAAGGTGGCTTCGTTCCATGACAACTCCCCGTCCATGGACACTTCACGCGCCGGCAGCTACTCTGCCTGATACGAAATCATTGCTTGCCTGTATTGTATCTCCTTTTGGGGCTGATTGCAAGAGGCAGACAAAAAATGTACAAAATCAGCGGGACAGAATGTCCATCATTTCATCGCCGGTGATGGTTTCCTTTTCGTACAGGTACCGGGCGAGTTCGTCCAGCTTCTGACGGTTTTCAAGCAGGATGGCCCTGGCCTTTTCATACTGCTCCTTGACCACGGCGACCACCAGTTCATCGATGCGGGCCTGGGTCTTAGCGGAACAGGCCAGGGTCGTATCGCCGCCCAGATAGGCGTTTTCAACGCTTTCCATGGCCACCATGCCGAATTCGTCACTCATGCCAAAGCGGGTGATCATGGCCCGGGCCAGACGGGTGGCCTGCTGGATGTCGTTGGAAGCGCCGGTAGTGCAGGCGTTGCAGCCAATTTCTTCTGCGGCACGGCCTGCGGTGAACACGGCAATCTTGGAGATGATCTCGTCCTTTTCCATCAGGTAATGGTTGCCTTCCTCCACCTGCATGGTGTAGCCCAGTGCGCCGGAGGTGCGGGGCACAATGGTGATTTTCTGCACAGGGGCGGTGTGAGGCAGTTTGGCTGCCACCAGCGCATGGCCGATCTCATGGTAGGACACGACGCACTTTTCCTTGTCGGTGAGGATGGCATTCTTGCGCTCGTATCCGGCAATGACCACCTCAATGGCGGCTTCCATGTCCTGCTGGGAGGCAGCGTTGCGTCCCTCCCGCACGGCACGCAGGGCGGCTTCGTTGATGACATTGGCCAGTTCAGCACCGGAAGCACCCGAAGCCATGCGGGCGATGACGCCGTAATCGATGTCGGGCTCCGCTTTGATTTTCTTTGCGTGAACCTTCAGGATTTCCTCACGGCCCTTTAGGTCAGGCAGTTCCACTGGCACCCGGCGGTCAAATCGGCCGGGGCGGGTCAATGCGGGGTCGAGGGATTCCGGGCGGTTGGTGGCCGCCAGAATCACCACACCCATGCTGTCTTCAAAGCCATCCATTTCCGTCAGCAGCTGATTCAGAGTCTGCTCCCGTTCATCGTTTCCGCCCAGACGACCGCCGTCACGCTTTTTGCCGATGGTGTCGATTTCATCAATGAACACGATGCAGGGGGCTTTCTCCTTGGCCTGCTTGAACAGATCACGCACCTTGCTGGCGCCCATGCCCACGAACATCTCCACGAATTCCGAGCCGGAAATGGAGAAGAAGGGCACGTTGGCCTCGCCGGCCACAGCCTTGGCCAACATGGTTTTGCCTGTGCCGGGAGGGCCCACCAGCAGGATGCCCTTGGGCATGGCGGCGCCGATTTCCCGGTACTTTTCCGGGTTGTGGAGATAGTCCACGATTTCCGTCAGGTTCTCCTTGGCTTCATCCTCCCCTGCCACATCGTCAAACTTGATGCCGGCGGTGGACTTGACATACACCTTTGCGTGGGATTTGCCCATGCCGAAGGACATGGAGTCGCCGCCCATCTTCTTCATCATGCGGCGGGACAGGAACTGCCCCAGAATCACAAAGATGACAATGGGCAGCACATAGGAAATGAGGATGGCCACAATGGGCGATGTTTCCTCCACGATTTCGCCGGAGAACGTGGCCCCGTGCTCAAACAGGCGCTGGGTCAGGTCCGGATCCTCCATGGGGCCGGTGCGGTAGACCTGCTTGCTGCCCTTTTCCGTAAAGAGGATCTGATTGTACTGAACGTCCACCAGATCAATCTTTCTGTCGTAGGTCATCTGCATGAAGGCGCCGTAGTCCACTTCCTTCACCTGCTGGCGGGCAAACATGGGCATCACCAGCAGATTCAGGACAAGAATCACGCCCATCACGATCAGATAATAATAGAGCATGGGTTTGCGGGTATTTTTGACTTCATTCATGGGGGAAGCCTCCTTCCACCATGAGTGTACCCGCCGAATATGAACTTGGCATGATGTTTCCTGAAAAAACCATGAACAATCTGAAAATTCATGGCACAAAAAATCCGGCAGAGATGATTCTGCCGGATCCTGTTTTACTGTTTGGGGGTGATATAGCCCTTGCGGCAGAGCAGTTCCGCCGTCAGGATGCCGCCGCCCGCTGCGCCACGGATGGTGTTGTGGCTCAGGCACACAAAGCGGTAGTCGAAGATTTTGTCCTCCCGCAGCCTGCCGATGGACACGCCGTAGCCGCCCTGGAAGTCCCTGTCCAGTTTGGCCTGGGGACGGGCAGGGTCTTCAAAATATTGCAGGAAGGGCTTGGGAGCCGAGGGCAGTTCCAGCCGCTGGGCTTCGGTTTCGTAATTCAGCCAGCGATGCTTGATTTCCTCGATGGAAGGCTTGTTCTTGAAGGACACGGATACCGCCGCCGTGTGACCGTCAGCACAGGCGACCCGCAGGCACTGGGCGCTGATGACAGGCTTTTCGGCATTGACGATCTGTCCATTTTCCACATGGCCCCAGAGTTTGAGGGGCTCATTTTCGCTCTTTTCGTCCTCACCGCCGATGTAGGGAATCACGTTGTCCACCATTTCCGGCCAGGTAGCGAAGGTCTTTCCGGCACCGGAGATAGCCTGATAGGTGCACACGCTGACCTTTTCCACACCGAAGTCCATCAGGGGCGTGAGGGCCGGCACATAGCTCTGGATGGAGCAGTTGGGCTTGACGGCGATGAAGCCCCGCTTCGTGCCCAGCCGCTCCTTCTGAGCAGGAATCACATCCAGATGATGGGCGTTGATCTCCGGCACCACCATGGGCACATCGGGCACGCCACGGCAGGCGCTGTTGTTGCTCACCACAGGGATTTCATGGCGGGCATAGTTTTCTTCCAACGCACGGATTTCATCCTTCTTCATGTCCACGGCGCAGAAGACAAAATCCACCAATTCCCCCACTTTGTCCACATCAGCAGCGTCCAATACCACCATATCCGCCACTTCAGTGGGAATTTCCCATTCAAACGCCCACCGGTTTCCCACCGCTTCCCGATAGGTCTTTCCGGAGCTGCGGCTGGACGCCGCCAGACAGGTGATGCGGAACCAGGGATGCCCCTGCAACAGGGACACAAACCGCTGACCCACCATGCCCGTTGCGCCCACAATGCCCACTCTATACTGCATGATCCTTTCCTCCCTCAGGTGATACAAAAATCAAGGTCATCATATCACGGGGCGAAAAGGAGTGTCAACCAAAAAACAGAAAAGATACCATCAGCCTTTCTGGCGGAAGAACCGAATCAGCCGGCTGAGAAACCGGGGCAATTTCAGGCACACCATGCGCACGCTCACACCCTTCACCTCCTGCTCCATCCGATCACAAGGCACCCCGCCAACAACGCCAGCGTGCCAATGATGGCCAGCCATGCCCAGCAGGGAATGCTCCACACCAGCAGCATCAGCCCCAGCCCCACCAGCACGCCGCCCAGCGTCTGCCCCCACACCCGATGTTGATACCGGCACTTTGCCGGCGGACGATTCCTGTGATACATACGCCGCCTCCGTTTCAGCAAATGAGTATGCGACGCCGTGGAAAATCATGCGCCCCGTGGAAGAAATCCCCTCGGAAAATCGTTTGATTGGCATGAGGTCTTGTACGGCCATTGTGCTGATTTGCCCTTCCCCTTGCAAATTCTCCCCCACATCGTGTACAATGGAAGGGACAGGCATCAACATACCTTCATTCCAGCGGGAATGAATCACACAGGAGGCGTTGCGATTATGGTTTGGGAAACGCTGAGCAACTTTTTTTCTGACATTCTGCCCAATTTTGCCGATGCGGTGATTTACGGCGCCATTGCGCTGGTGACGCTCATCGGCGTGTTCCGCTGCCTTGTGCCTCTGAGCACCACCACCAGAGCCCTGCGCCACGCCATCCGCCTTCTGCAGAGGGATGCCGGCAACACCGGCACGCCCGTGTGGCAGGAAAGGCGGTTTATGGGCCGCCGCCTGCGGGGCAGCTGGCTTCGCTTTTTGCAGAACGCCGAGCAGCTGGACCGCCGCGGCCTGCCCTGCAATGTGGAAGACTACATCAACGATGACACCGTGACCCACGGCCCCGGCAATGCACCTCTGGCGGAATTGATCCCCGGTCTGCTGACGTCGCTGGGTATTCTGGGCACCTTCATCGGCATGATGCGGGGCCTGGGCGGCCTGGACTTCTCCAACGCTGACGCCATTATCGATGGCATCCCCACCCTGCTGACGGGTATGCAGTTCGCCTTTGGCACCTCTGTGGCGGGCGTGAGCTGCTCCATTATTTTCAATATGCTCAACCGCACCCTGCAGGGCGTGAGTTATCGTGCCATTGACGACTTTGTGGAATCCTTCACCTCTCTGGCCATGCAGCGGCCGCTGGACAACGACGTGCAACTCATTTGCCAGAATCAGGACGCCAACCATATGCTGTCCTCCCTCTCCGACAATCTGCCCCAGCAGGTGTCCGGCGCCATTGAGAATTCCCTCACCCGGGCGATGAAGCCCGTGGCGGCGTCCATGGACAACTTCCTCATCGGCGCCACACGGGCGCAGGTGGACGGCCTGGGCCGCATCGTCAGCGCCTTTGTGAGCCAGATGAACACCTCCCTCAACGGCCAGTTTACCGCCCTTGGCCGCACCATGACGGAGATCAATCAGCAGCAGATGCAGACCATGGACCATGTGCATCAGAGCATGGAAGCCGCCCGTGTCATCACGCAGGATGTGCAGCGCCTCAGCGGCGTGAGCCAGGACGTGATCGAGCAGTTCGAGCACTATGTGCGGGAACTGGGCGAATCCAAGCGCCGGGACGAGCGGTTTGAACAGACCACCGCCGAGCTGCTGGACAAGATGCGTCAGGCCAACGATCAGCAAATCGCTGCCCTGTCCCGCCTCAAGACCAGTCAGGAGGAACTGACCCGCTCCATGAGCCAGTTCACTCAGGAAGCCAATGCCGCCGTGACCACCATGCGGGATTCCACCGGCGAAAACACCGCCCACCTCAAGGACGTGGGCGCCATCATGCGCAGCGCTGGCACGGATTTGTCCCGCAGCTGTCAGGACTTTGTGGGCAGCGTGGTGGAAGGCCTCTCCCGTGCCCTTGGGATGTTTGACCAGAACATGAATGATCTGGTGCAGACCCTCACCAGCCGCATCGACCAGCTCAATGCCCAGGGTACTTCCGGCGCCACCGCCGAGCAGGTCAGCGCCATTCAGGCCATGCTGGGCAACATCCAGCGCAGCCTGGAAGCCGCCGCCGCTTCCCTTGAGGAGGAGAAGTAAGCCATGGCACGACAGCGCATCCACAACAGCCGTGCGGGTCACACCACCAACAGCGGCGCCAGCTGGATCAGTTATTCTGACATGATGGCTGCCCTCCTGCTGGTGTTTGTGCTGATCCTCTGCACGAGCCTGTACCAGTATTTTCAGATGCTGGAAGTGAAGACCAAGGAACTGGACGATCAGAAGGCGCTGGTTTCCGCCCAGCAGCAGACGCTGGATGAACAGACCCTGCAGCTTGTGACCCAGCAGGAAGAACTGGACAAGCAGAGCGCTCAGGTCATCATCATCCAGAGCGAACTGGAAGCCCAGAAAAGTGAACTGGAAAACACCCGCATCATCCTTCTGGACAAGGAACAGGCCCTGGAAGACGCCAACACGGTCCTGGCGGAAAAGGAAGCCCAGCTGATCATCCTTCAGCAGGACCTTGCCAACAAGGAAAATGCCCTCAACGCCGCCACCCAGGTGCTGGAAGCCCAGCGTCTGGCCATGACAGAACAAATCAACAAAATGGACACCGTGGTGGGTATGCGCACCCGCATCATTGAAGACCTGTCCGTGGCCCTGAAGGCCAACAATCTGTCCGCCTCCGTGGACAAGGACACCGGCGCCATCGTGCTGGACAGCGCCGTGCTCTTCAAAACCAACTCCTCCAAGCTGCAGGATGACGGCTATGTGCTGCTGGACCGGTTCATCCCCGTGTACCTGAGCGTGCTTCTACAGCCGGAATACGAGGACTATCTGGCGGAAATCATCATCGAAGGCCACACCGACTCCACCGGCGACTATATGTCCAACCTGAAACTGTCCATGGACCGCTCCTATTCCGTGGCGGAATATGTGCTGAATATGCCCCACATCACGGGCGAGCAGCGGGCGCTGCTTCAGAAGATTCTCATCAGCACCGGCCGCAGCGAATCCGACCCGGTGCTGAACGCCGGCGGATACGAAGACCTGGATGCTTCCCGCCGCGTGGAATTCAAGTTCCGCCTCAAGGACGCCGAAATGTTTGAAGAGATGAATCTACTTTTGCAGCAGAGCCAGTGAGGCTTCTCCCCTGCTGAAATGCCCATCCCTCCCGAAAGGAAAAAATGCCATGAAAGCCTTTGCTGTGATTTCCGTGCTGGTGCTCCTTGCCTGCCTGATCGGCGTGGGATACGTCTACATGACCGCCCATATCGTGGTGGAAGGCGTGGGCGTGGTGGCCACGGAAGCGGTGAATCAGCCGGAGACCTTTGCAGATGTGAAGGAGCAGATTGCCTCCGGGCAGGTGCTGGGCACGGCTTATGTCGCCCCCACAGAACTGTCCAGCCCGGAGGACTATCAGTTCCTCACCTACACGGTGCGCCTCACAAACAACTGCTTTGTGACCGCTGACATGGTGGAAGTGCAGATCACCCCCATGACGGGCGATGTGATGCAGCTGGCCAGCGAAACGCCCAAAGTGATCAAGTCCCGCGAAACGGACGACATCCACGCCACCATCCTCACCGACGCCTCCATGCACCCGGTGCGGGAAATCACCGTGAGTTATTACATCTGGGGAATGCCCTTCACCCTCAGAACCACCTACGGATATTAAGCCACACAAAAGCACCGGCCTTCCCGCAACGCGTTATTATGTAGAGGAAGGTTTACCCCTCCTCGTCATGAGTCGCGGGAAATACAGTAAATTCAAGCAGTTATGGCTTGAAGGGAAACCTTCAAGTACATAGCTGCTTTTTCTATTGCAGCAG
>SVHA01000015.1 GCA_015056085.1 Clostridiales bacterium | reverse complement strand
AACGGTCTTCGAGCACAAAGAAGAGATCACCCCGGAACAGATTGCCTTTTGCCTGATGCGGGCCGATCTTGAGGCTGGGCTGATCAGCTGGAACGCGGTCTGGGGACACAGAAGGACTTGACTTTTCACCCGATCAGAGTGATGAATACAACACAACGCTTTTGAATCAAGAGGAGGATTTCACAATGAAGTACATCGCATACGGTTCCAACATGGTCGAAGAACAGATGGCGCACCGTTGCCCCAACGCCCGACTGCTGGGAACGGGCTGGCTCCTGAATCACCGGCTGGAGTTCTACCTCCACGCTACGGTGGAAAAGACACGCTCGAAGGGCGCGCGGGTGCCGGTGGCGGTCTGGGAAATCGACGAGGCCGACGAAAGGAGCCTCGACCGGTACGAAGGGGTACCCAACTATTACGTCAAGCGTCAGGCCCGGGTATCATTGATTTCGTTTTTCACATTTTCGCCCCTTTCCTAATAGCATTGCGGCAACTTTGTGCAATTCAATTATATGCCGCTCATTGGGTTTCTGTCAAGTCCGACTCAAACATATTTCCATCATTGCGTTTTACCTAATCTCATAGTATAATCGTTGTAATCATCATTGTTTACCACAGAGATTATTTGAGAGGCATACGTATGAATAGGGGGAGATTTTCGGATGGCAAATGGGCAGGAACGAAAAGAAGAGTTATTTGCCCGCACTTTATTGCTCCGGCATTTTCCAAGAGTCTTTTCTCAAGAGCTTGAATGTCGCGATATGCCGGATATACAAGATGAGCAAAAAGGCATCGGTGTTGAGGTTGTCAGAAGCTTTCACACTAACCAAGGTGAATTCTTTGCACTGTTAGGAAAATGGATCAACCGATCGATCAGCGACATCCCTGATTCTGCCATTTCAAGAATTCGCGAGCTTGGGTTTCACCCACTTATCATTGATGGTAAATTGGTAAGCGCCAGTAGTAGTTTCTATTCTCCAACACCGCTTTCACTAATGGAAGAGATATCGAAGAAAGTTCACAAATTACAAGGACCAAATTACCGGATATTCCGTAAGAATCGTCTTTTTGTTTTTGTCCTTAATCCGGTCTCTAGCTATAATCGGCAACAGATGCATGAATTAACCGCAGCACTCCGATTAAGTCAAGAGGGTTGCATAAACCAATTCGATGCTCTCTATGTCTACGATAGCTACAACGGAATATACGATTTATGGGTGTGTTATCCGCAATCCGGAGTTGTTCGAAGGTATCGAGGTATGCCCACATAGTGGTGACAAGCGTGATATCTAAGGAATACATTTAAGCGCACATGCGTTCTTTTAATCAACTCCGACTCTGAAGGTCACAGGTTCGAATCCTGCCGGGTGTACGCACACCGCAATTCCTCGTGAAGAGGGGTTGCGGGTTTTTGATTTTCAAGGGTCTGTCTGCAGCATTACAAAAACATCCGCCGCCCAGCACGTTTCCCGCCGGGCGGCGGCCTTTTTCATGTGTTTATCAGAGGAATGGCATTGCTGCCTTTACTTCACGAAAACATACCCTTCGCCGCCGTCAAACTGGCAGCTATCCTCCATTTCACCGTCAAAAATGTTGGCGATGAACTTGATGGCCCGGCCATTGCGGGCGTAAACGTCGCAGTCCACGCTGCGGGTCCAGGTGCAGCGCATATGGGTCAGGGGGTAGCAGTCCAGCGCCAGGTGGGCCACGAAGTTATCCGCAAAGGAGTTGTCCAGGCTCACCACGCCGCTGTCGGTGACACGCAGGCCGCAGGAGGTGTTTTTGTTCACCTGGGTGTCAGTGAGGGTAAAGAGCTTCTCGTGCTGCACATACAGGCCCAGGTCGTTGTTTTCAATGACGCAGTCGGCCACATGGTTGTCGCCGCCGCTGGCGGTGAAGAAACCCGTGCCGTTGTTGCTGATCTCACACCGCTGCACCAGACAGTTCCGACCCCAGGAGAGGAAGGTGCCCTGTCCGCACTCGTTGGTGACGCAGTCCAGAATGGTCACCCGGTCGCAGTCGCGCACGTCGATGCCGTGAGCGCCCCGGTCGGCCCGGGAATGGGTGATGAGGCAGTCGTCGGTCTTCATGATGTAGATGCCGAAGATGCCGTTATCGTTGGCGGAGCACTTGTCGATGGTGACATTCTGGCAATAGGCAATCTGGATGCCGATGCTGGCAAAGTCCAGATTCAGCCCGGTGAAAGTGAGATTCTCACACTCCACGGCTATGATCTGCCCCACTTCTTCCGTCCACACCGTGTCATGGAGGCCGATGACGTAGCACAGGGGCTCGCCGTTGACGATGTTGTTTTCCACCGTGTGGGTGGTGAAGAATTCAATGTCCTCGCCCACCTCAAACATGGCTGTCAGCACGGGGATGCCAACGCTCTTGTCGGAAATCGGCGGGCCCGCCACGGACACGCTGCAGCCCGTGAAGGTGCATCCCGTGAGGGTGGTGCGCTTGGCGCCTGCAATCCACATACCGGAAGAGGAAGTGCGCCAGGTTTCATCCACCAGGGTGATGACGCAGTCCTTCACCGTCACGTCATCGGCCAAAACCCAGATGGCGCAGCGGATATGATCAAACTTCAGCCCGCTAACGGTGGCGCCGGCGCCGGTGATTTCCATGGCGGTGGTCTGCTTGGGAGACACGATCACCGGTACAGCGCCCTCTTGGGGGCTGATGGTCACGGCCTTATCCACCATGATGGGAAAGGTCTCCCGGCTTTCGTCGTACACACCGCTGGCCATCAGGATGGTGTCGCCATCGGCGGCCTGCTCAATTGCCTGGGTGAGGGAGGGCACCATGCCTTCCTCTTCGCCCACCAGAATCGTTTCAGCGTTGGCGGATATGACCAGGCACACAAGCACCAGCGTCAAAAGCCACAACCGTTTCATGACTGCACTTCCTTTCTGGAAACACGCAGGAATAAAAAACTCCGGCAAAGCTCCGGTGCGAGCGTATCATCACACCGGGTATAGCCCAGAGGAGAGGGCTTGCTTTGCCGGATAAAAGGAGGGGTATCGGGGGAGGTCCCCCATGAAAAACTTATTCAGCGAAGGTCAGCAGACCCCAAACGCTGGGATTGGTGTCCATGCTCGCGTTACCGGTCCAGGCGATCTGCGGAACGAATTCCGTGCCGGGGCAGGGATAGGAAATATCGGTGATGAGGAAGTTGAAGTTCACCGTGTCGCCCACAGCGGGGGTATACACGGCAATGCGCTCGTTGGAGAAGCAGGCCCACGGAATCTTGCACTCATAGGTGAAGCCCATGGTGGTCTGCTCGGCCATGCACTCATAGCCTTCCAGCACGCTCTCGCCGCCGTCCAGGCCCTTGGAGATGTAGCGCATACGGTTATCCTTGGGAACCATGGAGCGATCCACAGCGGTATCCCAGTATTCGCCGTCCATGATCAGGTAGAACTTGAAGTCGTTGATGCCGTACTCGGTACGGTTGGGGTCATCAGCAGGATTGGTGGACAGGTAGATCTGGAAATTGTCCATACCGTCCAGGGGGAGGGTTTCGATGGCGCCAAAGACAGAGTCTTCGTTCACTTCAGCGCCGATGTAGAGGTTGGTTTCGTCCCAGGCGATGTAGATCTTTGCGCTCAGGTCGTCAGGACCATTCCAGAAATGGCCGTCACGCACCAACTGGGTGGCGTCGTTAAGCACCAGGGGATCGGCCGTGTTGAACTCGTCCAACTTGCCGTCCATGGTCCATTCCACCATCTTGTGGGCCGTTCCCTGAGCGCGGGTCTGTTCGGGAGCATCTTCAGCCACCGCAGCGCAGCCAAGCAGCATCACAGCCGCCAGCAGGATCGCCATCCATTTCTTCATAACATATCACTCCTTCAGCGTCGTTGCGGCAGGCACATCTGCTCCACCGTGACTCCATTATACAGGCACTGGAAAAAAAGTGCAATGGAATATCCAGCACTTTTGATGGGAATATCCAAAACACGAAAGCGGGGCGAACCGCTCATGCGATTCGCCCCGGGAAGTTACTGTTTCATCAGGATGTTATCATCCATCTGAAGTGTTTTTGTCGTTGATTATTCCACCACGGTCATGGTGCCGACCTGGTCAGCAACCTTGATGGTGTAATCGCCGGCTTCCAGGGTCAGCTCAACTTCCACCACGCGCCAGCTGTCGCCGCAGCAGGTGAAGAGCTTCTCAGCAACCAGCACGTCGTTGGCATACACTTCCACAGTGGTCATGCCGTCAGCGCCGTCGTTGTTCATCAGGCAGTACACGGAGAAGGGCTCGCCGGCCTTGGCCTGAGTCTTCACCGTGGTCTGGGTCTGCATGCTGCCCGAGGAATTTTCCACTTCTTCAGCCGTCACAACCTGAGGCAGGATCAGGCAGGAGTACCTGAATTCAGGCTGCTCGCCGTACTTCATGCCGTACAGGGCCTGCACCAGAGGATCGCCCCAGTTGTTGGGAGAAGCATGATACTGCTTGTCAGCCATCATGGTAGCCTGGACCATCAGGCGGACGTAGGGATCAGCGCCCTGATCGCCAGCCAGATCCTTCCACTGCACTTCGTCGTTGATGGCGTCGCGGGCCAGTTCCTTAACGATGACGCCGCCGGGCTCACGCACGCCGAAGAGCAGGTCAGCATAGACCCAGGGCTCGGTGGCGGTGATGAAGCCAGCCTCGGTGGAGCCGTGGTCAGCAGACTGGTTGTAGCTCATGTAGATCAGAGCATCGGCGTTTTCCAGAGTGTACTGGTCAGGATCGATGTTGTTCATGGTCAGCACCATGGGCTTGCCATAGTACACAGCGTCGTCGATGAACAGTTCAGCCACGTCGTTGATGCTGTTGAAGTCGCCGATCACAACGTCAGCCTCTTCCATGGTTTCCACCAGGGTGGCATAGTTGGCGATGTACTTCTTGTAGCCAGCGTCACGGTCAGCATTGCCGGACTGCACATACACCTTGATGCCCTTCTGCAGGGGCAGCAGGTTGTTGTCGTTCTTGACCAGCACAGCAGACTTGGCCTGCAGCTTTTCAGTCAGTTCGACTTCGTAGGGGTTACGGGCAGCACGGAGATCTTCGTTGGTGTGGATCTCGGTGGGGTTGGCAGCCCACTCAGCGCTGGCGGTCAGGGCCACAGCAGCGTCCACGTCACGATAGGGATCTTCGAACAGGTCCTTCTTCATGGAGAAGGAGTAGATGCGGGTCAGGGCGCGTTCCACGAACACGCGCTTGATGGTGCCGTCCTGCAGGCCAGCCACGATCAGGTCGGGGCGGTGGCACATAGCATTCTGGTTGTAGGCATCTTCGCCGCCGTGGTCAACGGTGGGAGTGCCGAACATATCGGTGCCCAGTTCCAGCACGCGATTCATCATCCAGGCGTAGGTCTGCTGAGAGAGGTCAACGCCTTCGGGGGTGATGCCGGTCAGGTGAGAGAAGCCGAAGGGCCACCAGTCGGTGACGACAACGCCGTCGAAGCCCAGGGTCTCACGCAGGTAGTTCATGGTGTCCACTTCGAACTTAACGTCGATGGTGTTCATGATGCCAGTGCCGCCGCAGTTGGTCATGATCCATTCGCAGCCGTTATCGATAGCGGCCTTCCAGCCGACCATCCAGTTGTCGAAGTTCTGAGCCACAGAGCGGGCCTCACCGAAGGAAGCGTCGCCGCCACGGCCCAGCCAGTGCTTGGTGCAGGAAGCGAAGCCGGAGTCTTCCAGACCACGGATTTCAGCTTCAATGACCTTGGCGATCAGTTCGGGGTTCTCGCCGTACTGAGCGCCGATTTCGTTGGCGTAGGGCTCGAAGGTCACGTGCACGCCGATGGCCTTCATGGCCTGGCCGTAGAAGTAAGCCAGATCATAAGCCAGCTCGGGATCGTAAGCAGTGCCGAAGCCTTCATGGGACTTGTCGATGTAGCCGCCGAAGGAGTTGTACTCACGGTCGGAGGTGAAGATCATGGGGATGCCCAGACGCATGGACTCAGCCTTGGCCTGGAGGTTGTTCAGGGTGTTGGTGATGGAGATGGGGGTGCCGTTGAGGTTGAAGAGCAGGCAGGTCATCTCGAACTCGTCGATGACATAGCGGGCATCTTCCAGGTCAGCGTTGATGCACAGCAGGCCGCCGGCCATTTCCTCATCGTTCATCTGGGAGATGAGGTTGTCAACGCGCTCGGCATCGGTCAGACGCCAGTCTTCGTAGACGTCCAGGGTGCCGTTCTTGTTCATGTCCTTGAACTTCAGGCCGTCCACTTCCAGGATGGGAGTGACGCCTTCCACATAGGACAGCTTGGCCTGGCCAGTGGTCTCGTCCGCAGGGATCACTGCGAACTCGAGGTTCTGGGCAAGCAGTTCAGCTTCCGTGGGGCCTGCGGGTGCCGCATCCTCAGCAAACGCGCTGAGGCAGCCCAGCATCATGATGATGGCCAGCAACAGGGACAGCTTCTTCATGGTTACCTTCCTTTCCATATACAGTAGTCGTTTTGCAGGTGGATTCGTCTCCCACCTTGCCTTGATTGTAGTTTACATTTACTGGGAAGATTAGTCCATGGAAATTTCAGTACAGGGGTATGGAAAATCCAGTCTGAGCACAAAAATAGAGGGGTTTTCCCCCTCTTTTTAAGCGTTTTTATGTGACATCAGGTCATTTTTGCCAATTTTCGCACATCATGTGCATCTTTTTTCGGTCGATCTTCATGGTGGGCGTGTAGGGCATTTCCGCCAGTTGATGCACCTTGTCCGGCATGGCGTAGCGGGGCAACACCTTCTTGAGAATAGGCGTCAGCGCCTTGGGATCCACCTCACCCGTATAGAAGGCATGAAGCACGCCGCTGTCCTTGTCAAAGATGCAGCAGCCTTCCTTCACCCCCTGGGCGGACAGCAGGGCCAGTTCCGTTTCGCCGATTTCCATGCGGTAGCCCATGTGCTTGATCTGGGTGTCCTTGCGGCCCAGCACCACGAGGTGATTCTCCTCGTCCATCATGCCCATGTCGCCGCTGCGGTAATACCGCTTGCCATCCTCCCCAGTAAAGAAAACAGCCTCTGTGCGGTGTTCATCCCGGTAGTAACCTTCCGCCAGCCAGGGCGTGTGCACCAGCATTCCTTCTTCTTCAGTGAAGACGATCTCCACGCCGTCAAACAGCGGGCCCACCGGAATGGTCCGGCCATCCTCGTAGGTCTTCGTCAGCTTCCACACCGCCACGGAGTACATCTCCGTGCTGCCGTAGAAGTTCCACACATCCGCTTCTGGCGCCGCTGCCAGCCACTTTTCCAGCGTGGCCCAGTGGGCCGCCTCGCCGGAAAGGACGATGTACTTCAAATGGGGCAGGCACCCCGGCGTCAGCACGCCGGAAGACGCCACTTTCACATAGCTGGAGGGCGTCATGGTCAGTTCAATCACCCGATGACGATTGAGTTGCTCAATCAGCACCGCCGGGAAGGCCAGCGCCCCCGCCGGGAGGATCACCGTTTTGGCGCCCAGCGCCAGCGTGGGGAAGATATCAATGATGGAATTGGCATAGAAGAAGGGCGACTGATTGCCAAACACCGTGTCGGCGGTGAAATCGTACTTCTCAATGGTGGCGGTGGTATACAGGATATGGCTGCGCATACTCTGCACCACGCCCTTGGGGATGCCCGTGGAGCCGCTGGTGTACATGATGGCCATGGGGTCATCCGCGGAAGCCTGGGCACGGATTTCGTCAAGCCGCCGGGCGTCGATGTCATGCCCGATGGCGTCGGACACATGAATCGCCGGGCAATCGAAGGACCTGGCGGCCTTTTCGCCCTTCATGTCCATCAAAACCAGCGCCGGGCAGAGGCTCTGGGCAATCAGCGCCAGCCGCTCTTCGGGGAGAGAGGCGTCCAGCGGCACATAGCAGCAGCCGGCATACACAATGCCCATCAGCGCCGCCACCGTGTTCACGCTGCGATCGTTCATCAGCACCGCCACAGGCTGCCGGGGCGGAACCATTTCGCTCACCGCACTGCCGATGGCCCGTGTGCGCTGCAAAAATTCCCCAAAGGTGAGGGATTCGCTCTCATCCGCAAAGGCGATGCGCTCCGGGGTTTTCCGGGCCGTTTCCTCCAGGAATTCCAGAATGTTGTTCACGCTCATGCAGGCGCTCCTTCCTCCGGCTTTTCGGGCAGGTATTCAGGATACGTCTCGTACCAGGCTTCGGAACCGTTTCTCCAGGCGTCGTAGCCTTCATCCAGCCTGCGGTCCGGCAGGGGGAACATCTCCTTGAGGTCAGCGCCCAGTTTCCTGGAGAAAATCACGCTGCCCTTGACGTTGAGATGCTGCCAGTCGGAGAAGCAGGAGGAATACAAAAGGCCATAGCGGTTGGTGGGGTCGTTGTAGTTCACATGGGGTACGCCGTACTCATCCGCCACTTCCCAGAGGGTGTTGTAGTACATATGGTCGTTGGCGTAGTCGGGATTGGGAATGCCGATGACCATCACGGGGATGTTTTCCCGCTGTGCCAGTTCCACCGTCTTGCGGAAGTATTCCACCTGGCGGGGGTTGACGTTCTTTTTAGTGGAGGACCACACCAGAGACGGCTTGGAATGCACTTCCGTCTCCGTGGATTCAATGTACCCCTGCCAGTCAAAACCGCGCCCGCCGTTATTGGGCGGATAGGCGAAGTTGTCCAGGGTCACATCGGGATAATAGCTGTGCAGCTGGGGGAAACCCGCCACAAAACTGGCGTAGTTCTCCGGCGCCACGCTGGAAAGCAGTGCCCTGAGGCGGATGATCGGGTCCTTGATGCCTGTGGTGCCCAGGAAAGCCCTGCCCCGGCGGGAATAGTCGTCGGGATAGGTGGCAGGCTTGGCGTCCAGCACAATCACCTGCGGATGCTGGGTTTTCAGCGCCTCCTGCAGATAGTAATAACTGATCCAGTAAGGCTGTTCAGCGCCGCAGAGGTTATAGGCAGCAATGCCGTATTCCTCCCACAGCACGTTGGTGTTCACGCCGCCGTAGGCAAGGCTCGTGCCCAGCACCAGCACGTCCACGGTGTCGTCTTCCTGCTGATAGAGGTTGGTGATGGAGCAGATGCCGTAGTCATACTTGGGCACCAGCACATACAGCGTATAGCTCAGCAGCGCCGCCAGCAGCACGGCAAACACAATCGCCCGCAGAGCGAACAGGATTTTCTCTTTCCGGGTTGCCGTTTCAGGAATCTTCGCCTGCATCAATTTCATCTCCCGTGATCAGAAGTTTGCATACAGGAATGCGGTGCTGTCAAAGCCTTCGCCATAGTAGCCGAAGATCAGAATGACCATAATCAGCACAAGCAGCACCGGCCAGCGGAGGAAGAACGTGCCCTTGGCCAGACGGCCATTCACGTCCACCTTGCGCTCGCAGAGGATGTCCACCAGCAGCACAATCAGCAGCGCACCGCCGGCGATGATCCACTCCCGCCAGGCCATGAAGCCCGTGAGGGTTTCTTCCGCAGCGGCAAAATCCCAGGCGGCGAAGGTGCCCTGCAGCAGCGTCCACGCCTGCTCCGGCGAGACAGTGCAGGCAAAATACTGCGCCAGGAGAATCAGCACCATGGTGCGACCCCAGCCGAAGATGCGCCACCATACCGTCTTGTCGGTGATGTGCAGCTTTTTCCGAATCACCTTAAACAGCGGCTCCAGCAGCATCGCCGTGCCCATCAGGACGCCAAAGTATGCGCCGAAGATCAGCGCATTCCAGTTGGCGGTGTGCCACATGCCAATCAGCAGGAAGATGAGGAAGGTCGCCACGGCGCCGGGCAGCATCCGCCCCGCTTTCTTGCCCAGGGTCTTTTTGCCGATTTTGCTCAAAAGGTCGCCCAGGCGGGAGATGCTCAGGGGGTACAGCACATAGGTGCGGAACCAGGTGCCCAGGGAAATGTGCCACCGGCGCCAGTATTCCGCCACGCTGGTGGAGAAAAACGGCCTCCGGAAGTTCTCCGTCAGGTCCACGCCCAGCATCATCGCAACGCCTCTGACCACATCCATGCCGCCGGAGAAATCCCCGTACAGGCGGATGGTGTAGAGCACGATGCCCAGCAGAATCAGCCAGCCCTGCTGCTCCCCCCCGGCGGCAATGGTGTTCGTCACACTCGCCAGGCGGTCTGCCAGCACCAGCTTTTTGAAATAACCCCACAGCATCAATTGGAAGCCCATGGTCATCCGCTGGGGATGGAACGCCTTGGGCGCCAGCAGCTGCGGCGCCAGCTGCTCATAGGTGGAAATGGGTCCCTGCATGATCTGCGGGAAGAAACTCACGAACAGCAGGTGTTTGAAGAAGTTCGGCTGGGCCTTCACCTTGCCCCAGTACACATCCACCACATAGCCCACGCTCTGGAAGGTGAAGTAACTCAGGCCCAGGGGTACCAGCACTTCGAAGGCTTCAAACTGGGTACGGTTGTTGAAAAACTTCAGGATGGCATTGAGGGCGATGCGTCCCGGCTCAAAATACTTGATAAAGACCAGTGCGCCCAGCACCAGCAAAAGGCAGACCGTCAGCCATGCCCGCATCCGGTGCCTGAGTTTCCTTTTTGCGGCGGGATTCTCCTCCTGCAGCACTTCGTCCATCCGGGCGCGAAGTTTGCCGATGTGCCGGGCACTGAACCAGGTCAGAACCGCCACCGCCAGCAGATACACGCCGCCCTGCCAGCCGCTCATCAGGTAGAATCCTACACTGGCCAAAAGCAGCACGCACCAGCGCACCTTTTTCGGCAGCAGATAGAACAGCAGAATCACTGCTGCCACAAAAATCAGAAACTCAACGGACAGGATGCTCATTCTCCCACTCCTGTTTCAGTTGTATGCGATCGGTTTTTCCGTTGCCCGTCTTGGGCAGGGCCGCCTTTTTCACAAAGGCGTCCGGGAGCATATACCGGGGAAGTTTCCCCTTCATCAGCCGACGGAGCTGCTTTTCGTCGCCCTTGCCGGCAAAGAAGCACACGATCATCTCCTGCGCTGCATCATACAGGCAGCAGCCGTCGTCCGCTTCTTCCAGAGAAAGCAGCACCGATTCGATCTCGCCCAGTTCAATGCGATAGCCGTGGCGCTTGATCTGACTGTCCTTGCGGCCGATGAACATCATCTCGCCCCGGTCATTGTAGCGGCCCAGGTCGCCGGTACGGTACATCTTTTCCGTCACGCCCCGGCGCAGGGGATGTTCCACAAACACTTCCGCCGTCTTTTCAGGGGCGTTGTAATACCCCGGCGACAGGCAGGTGCCGCTGACGCAGATTTCCCCGTCGATGAGGTCGATGCGGGTGTTCAGGCAGGGCACGCCGATGGGCAGGGCGTCGTCGTCCGCAAACTCCCTGTCCACCACGAAGTACATACACACGTCGGTGATCTCCGTGGGGCCGTACATATTCACAAACAGGGCGTCCGGCACGGCTTTTTTCCACAGATTGAGGGTCTTGCAGGGCATCACTTCGCCGCAGAAGAGGATCTTCTTCAGCGGCAATTTGCCTTCCGGCAGTCCGGCCTGCCCCACGCTGGTCAGCGCCGAGGGCACCCAGAAAATCGTGTTGACGCCCTGCTCGATGAGGTATCCCGGCATCTGCGCCGGGAAGGCAAAGTATCCCTTGGGGATGAAATGCACCTTCGCTCCCGTGCGGATGGCACAGTAAATGTCCAGCACGGAATTGTCGAAGTACAGGGGCGCCTGATTGCCAAAGACACACCAGGAGTCAATGCCCAGAGTCATCACGGCCCAGTCGATGAAATCCACCACGCTGCGGTGGGTGATGGCCACGCCCTTGGGCACGCCCGTGGAGCCGCTGGTGAACAGCACATACAGCAGATCCGTGTCCACATGGCGGCAGCGGATGTCCTCCAGCCGCTTTTCATCCACCCGGGCGGGAATCTCCCCGGTCACCAGCACAGGGGCCTGACCTGCCAGCAGCGATGCTGCCTCCCGGAAGCGCTCTTCGCACAGCACGCAGGCGGGCTTGAGCACATCGGCGATCAATTTCAGCCTGGGCTGGGGCATGGCGGGGTCCACCGGGGTATAGAAGCACCCGGCGTACACGGCGCCCAGCATAGCGGCAATGCAGTCGGGGCTCTTTTCCATCATCACCAGCACGGGGGATTGGGGCGGGATGATCTCAGCCAGGCAGGAGCCGATCTCCTGCGCCCGGGAAAGCAGCTGCCCATAGGTGAGGCGATCATGGTCGTCCTCAAAGGCAACATCCTGCGGCCGGGCACAGGCGGTTTCCTCCAGCCAGATCAGCACATTGCGAATCATTCGCCCTTGATGCGACGGAGCATTTCCATGATTGCATCCACGCTGTTGAAATTCTTCGGCACCAGCTGGGAAGGATCGATACGGACGGAGAAGGCTTCCTCCAGTTCCCGGATAATGGCTGTCAGGTCCAGGGAATCGATGATTCCCTCGTCGATCAGCCGCTGCTCGTTTTCGTAATCCGCATCTTCATTGAAGTCCTGAAGGATCCCGATGATCGTCTGGCGCATGATGGTTTCCTCTTTCCTGTATAGTTTCAGAGAAACACGCACGTCCCGCCTTCATTCAGGCGGGACAGATGCGTATAATGGCATCAGATATTGATGCGCTTTTCCGTTTCGGGGTCAAAGAGATGGAGTTTGGCAGGATTGGGCACAAGCTGCAGATCCTTTTCGGTGGGAGCCTGTTCTTCGGCGTGCTTGACCACAACCACCTGCTCGCCCACCCGGACATACACCAGGTATGCATCGCCCAGAGGCTCAATGGATTCCACCTGTCCGGCAATGGAGCCGCTTTCGGTGACAGACAGGTCGGAGGGACGGATGCCCAGATGCACCTGCTTGCCCGCATAGGGGATGAGGCACTCTACCATGTCTTCCGGCACGGGCAGGGTGAAACTGCCGGCGTCCAGGGCCAGTTTGCCGCCGTCTTCCACCACCTTGGCGGTGAAGAGGTTAATTTGAGGCGTGCCCAGGAAGCCCGCCACGAATTCGCAGCTGGGATGGTCGTACAGGTCGTTGGGCGTGCCTTCCTGCATGATGTGGCCATCCTTCATCAGCACGATGTGATCCGCCATGGTCATGGCTTCGGTCTGATCGTGGGTGACGTAGATGGTGGTGATGCCCAACTGGGTCTGAATCTTCTTGAGCTCGTAGCGCACCTGCTCACGGAGCTTGGCGTCCAGGTTGCCCAGAGGTTCGTCCAGCAGGAACACCTGCGGGTCACGCACCAGCGCACGGCCCAGAGCCACACGCTGACGCTGGCCGCCGGAGAGTTCCGCCGGGCGGCGGTCCAGCAGATGGTCAATGGAGAGCATCTGCGCCATGGCATTGACACGCTTGTTGATCTCTTCCTTGGGGGTCTTTTTGGTTTCCAGGGCGAAAGACATATTCTTGCGCACCGTCATGTTGGGATACAGAGCGTACTCCTGGAACACCATGGCGATGTTGCGCTCCTGCGGGGGCACGAAGGTCTTCTTCTTGCCATTTTCCATTTCCGTCATCAGCTCATCGCCGAAGTGGATCATGCCGTCCACAGGCTCCAGCAGACCTGCCACGCAGTGCATGGCGGTGGACTTTCCGCAGCCGGAAGGTCCCAGGAACACGCAGAATTCGCCGTCCTTCACCGTCAGGTTCAGTTTATCCAGCACATAGGACTTACCCTTGTTGTAGGATACGCTCATATCCTTGATCGTAATAGCAGCCATAAGATCACCTTTCTTCCGTTCAATGTGGATTACTTGCCAAAGGCCGCTACATCGATGCCGAAGCCATACTCGAACAGCGGATCAACGATGTCCTTGGGCAGGTCCTCGCGCTGATTAAGCACCTGTTCCATCGTAGCGGGAATCTGGAAGGGCAGCTTGCCGGTGATGGCAGTCTCACCATAGAGGGCTTCCACCACAGCGTCAGCGCCCACGGTCAGGCCGGGACGATACGCCAGCATCACGCTGTCGCTCTTGTCCACCACGGGGGTCAGGACGTAGGCACGGTTCATCAGCACCACGGACACCACATTGGCGCCGGCGGCGTCCAGGGCATTCAGCAGCGCCTGCTGATCTTCCGGGAATTCCAGGTTGGCAGCGCCCCAGGAAGGATCATGGGTGCCGCTCTTCTCGCCGACGACCAGGATGACCGTCTGACCGGCCAGGTCTGCAGGCACGGAAGCCGCATCGGCGTAGTAGGTGACGTTCTCTTCGCCCAGGCGGTTCTTGAACGCCTGCAGGATGCTGGTGCCGCCCACTTCCATGGGCTCCTTGACGGTCCAGCCGCTGTTGAGGGCACGGGCGTTATCCGCCAGTTCACCGGCGATGATGACCTTATCGCCCAGCGTCTGAGCGTTCTCGTACTTCACCATGGTGAAGGAACGGGCAGCCGCTTCCTTGGCCAGCGCCCTGTGCTCTTCGCAGCCCAGGATGGAGGCAGCAGCGTCAGCGTCCACGTAGGGATTCTCGAACAGGCCCATTTCGAACTTGGCGATCAGGATCCGGCGGCAAGCGTCGGTCAGGCGCTCTTCGGGTACTTCATCCACCACAGAGCGGGTGGAGCGCACGCCTGCGCCGCCCAGAATGTCCGCACCGGCATTGGCCGCACCGGAGAAGTTCAGACCCCAGTCGGTCTGAATGATGCCGGTGAAGCCCAGCTGGCCGCGCAGCAGGTCGGTCATGACCACGGCGGACTGGTCAGCGTAGTTATCCACGGCGTCGCCTCCCAGATAGGGGACGGTGGAGTAGCCGTAGGGCATCACAGCCGCAACGCCGCCATCAATGGCAGCCTTGAAGCCTGCCAGATGCAGGTCAATAGAGTCTTCCTTGATCGTGAGAGGGGTGCCGTCCACGCCATCGGTCTGGGCGCCAGAGCCGGGGAAGTGCTTGACGGTGGCGATGACGGAGTCCTTCGTCAGGCCGGGGCCGCCCTGCAGGCCGTGCACGGCCGCCACGATCAGGCTGGACACGACTTCGGTATCTTCAGAATAGCACTCCTGATTGCGTCCCCAGCGGGGGTCGGTGATCAGGTCAGCGTCGGGGGACAGCGCCATACGCACGCCCACCGCCATCAGTTCCTTGCGGAGCAGCTCGTTGAGCGCCTTGACCAGTTCGGGGTCATTCACTGCGCCCTGGCTGATTTCATCGGGCAGGAAGGTGGCGTCCTTGACGAAAGCCGCGCCTGCCTCGGTATCCATGGAGAAGATGATCGGGATGCCCAGCGGAGCACTCTCGCTGAGTTCCTGAATCTCGTTGGTGGTTTCAGCGGCAGTCTTGGCGTCGGTGAAGATGTACTCATACACCAAGGCAAAGCCCACGTTGTCGCTGGAGAACCAGCTGTCCTTCTTGCTCACCAGCGTCAGATGCACCATCTGCTTCGCCTTGGCGGTGGCGTCCATCTGGCTCAGCAGGTCGTCGGCACGCTCTTCGGGCGTCTTGCGCCAGTCTTCGTAGACGTCCAGTTCGCCGTTGTCATTGAGGTCCTTGAACTGGTAGCCGTCCACGGTGATGATGTTCTTGACTCTCGCTTCCAGTTCCGGCTGCACAAGGGCGTCTTCCGCCACGGCGGGACAAGCCGTCATCAGCAGGCATCCCGCAAAAGCCAGACAAAGCGCTTTTTTGAAAAGATTTTTCATCGGGTTGTCTCCTTTCCTTACGAAGCCGTCACAGCACCGGACATCTGTCCGCTGATGAGGTACTTGCCCATGAAGATGTAGAGAATCAGCACCGGCAGTGCCAGAATCAGGGAGCCGGCCATCTGCACGTTGAATTCCGCCGCCATGGTGCCCGCCAGTTCGTTCAGGGCGATGGTGGCCGGCTTGGAATCATAGCCGCCCAGCACCAGGGCGAAGAGCATTTCGTTCCAGATGGAGGTGCACTGGAATACGAAGGTGGTAATGGTGGCAATCATGGTGTTGGGCAGCACGATCTTGCGGTAGATGGCCCACATGCCGTTGCCGTCGATCATCGCCTGCTTGACCAGCGCATCCGGGACGTCGGCGTAGTAGCCGCGCATCATCACGGTACACATGGGCATACCGAACACCGAGTGCACCAGCACCAGACCCCAGACGTTATCATACAAATCCAGGGTGTTGATGGTCTGCAAAAGCGGAATCAGGATGGCCTGGAAGGGCAGGTAGGTCGCCGCCACCAGCGCCACGAAGAACACATTGTTGAGTTTGAATTTCCATTTGCTCAGCGAATAGGCGCAGATGGAACCCAGGAACACCGAACCGGCGGCGCCGAAGATGGTCACCACCAGAGAGGTCATCAGGGGCACGCCCAACTCTTCCATGGCGTCGGAGTAGCCTTCCAGCGTCCACTCCGTAGGCGGAGTGATGGGCGTGGAGGTCATGACCTCGCTGTTGGTCTTGAAGGAGGTCATCACCGTGCCCCAGAAGGGCAGCATATAGAAGACAAGGAAAACCACCATGATGAGGTAATACACGATATGCAGCACGGTCATGTGCCACTTGGGGCGGATCTTGATGGTCTGCTGCTTCTGCGCCTCGCGGCTGCGTTCAATACCGACGTGATTCTGCATATTCGTCACTTCCTTTTGTTGGTCCAGTAGGTCAGCGGAAGGATCAGCACCAGCACCAGCGCAAGCAGGAAGCAGCTGATCGCAGAGGAATAAGCGAAGTTGTTGTTCTGGAAGGCCTCGTTGTACATCCAGATGGGCAGCGTCCACGCAGAGGACGTGGTGTAGCCCACCAGAGAAACAATGAAGTCAAAGGAGCGCAGTGCGTACATTGCCAGAATGGTGATGCAGCTGCCCATGGCGCCCTTGAGCTGGGGAATGACCAGTTTCCAGTAAATGCGGGGCATATAGGCGCCGTCCAGCTTGGCGGCGTTGATGATGTTCACACGCACATTCTTGATGGCCGCCAGGAACACCACCGCCACATAGCCCGAGAACTGCCACACCATGGCAATGATGATGGAGGGCATGATGGAACTGCTGCTGGAGGCCCACATCAGGTTGCCTTCCTTGATGGCTGCGGAGACGTTCACCCCCAGCATACTCAGGAAGGAATTCAGCACGCCGCCTGTGGGACGATACATATACGCCCAGACCGTGCCCGTCACCACGAAGGACAGGGCGAAGGGCAGCAGGATCATCGTGCGGAACACCGCCGTGCCACGCAGGCCCTGGTCCATCACCAGCGCCAGGCCCAGGCCCAGCAACAGGCAGATAGGAATCAGGCAGAACAGAAGCAGCGTGTTGCCCAGTGCCGGCCAGAAATAGGGGCTGTTGAACATCTTAACATAGTTGCCAAAGCCCCCGAAACCGTAACTGGCTTCCAGATCGCCTTCCGCCCAGTCGGAAACGGACACCCACAGGTTCCATCCCAGGGACACGTAGACGAAGTAGATCAGCGCTGCAGCGGGAATCAGAATCCAGATCAGCGGATGTTTGCTGAGGAACTTGTGAATCGGCGCAACGACCTTGGGCGCAAAACGCAGCAGCAGATGGTACAGAAGTACCACTCCCGCAATGACGCCCACAATCGTCCAGAAACCGCCACGGTCCTCAAAGGTCATATAGTAAAAACTGTCCCAAAATTCTTCCAACATCTCTTGAAACATAGGCAGCGCCTCCATTGCGTATTGTGCTGGCCCACAGGCGAAACGGTGCTGTTAATGGGGTGAATCTGGTTCACCCCATTCTATATCAGGTTCCCGGCACTTTCACCATGGCAGGTTTCCCCGCCGGGCAGCCGCATAAGCGCAAGGGGGCAGGGCTTTTACGCCATGCCCCCCAGCTGATGTTACTCGGTATAGCTCAGGCCCCAGCCGAAATCGTAGAGAGGATTCTCCAGATCGAAGGCCACGTCGCCGGACTGATCGTTGACGGAATCCATATCCCGGGGGAACTGGATGGGCGTCTTGCCGGTGGGGTTGTTCAGGCCGAAGAGGGTCTCGCCGATGGCGATGCCGCCCTGCTGGCCAGGATAGTACGCCATGAGGATGGCGTCGGTGTTTTCATCACACCAGGTGAGGATGTAGGGACGGCCGCCGGTGACGACGGTGATGATCTTGCCGGTGGTGTTTTCCTTCACCGCTTCCAGGATTTCCTGCTGGGTGGAGGTGATTTCCAGGGTGTCATAGCCCCACGGCGGATCGTGCTGATAGCTGGGCTCGCCCACGGAGACGATGACCACGTCAGCCGTCTTGGCGGCGTCAGCGATGGCGGTCACATCGTCAGCGATGTAGGTGACGGTGGCATTTTCGCCGGCATATTCAGCCACAGCTTCGTAGATGGTCAGGCCTTCCTGCTCGGAGGACCAGCCGCCCACCAGAGACATCATGTCGTTGCCGCGGGGGCCGACGACCAGGATGTTCTGCTCGACGTTCTGGGCAAGGGGCAGGGTGCCGTTGTTCTTCAGCAGGGTCATAGACTTGCGGGCAGCTTCCAGGTTCACCTTCAGGTGCTCCTCGTTGCCCACGAAAGTCTTGGCGTATTCCACATCACAGTAGGGATTCTCGAACACGCCCAGTTCAAACTTCACCTTCACGATGCGGGTAGCCGCAGCGTCCAGGATGGCTTCGTCGATCTTGCCTTCGTTGGTCAGTTCTTCCATCTGGTCGATCAGGCGGATGGATTCGCCTCCGATGCCGTCCACACGGCTCTCGGTCACGCCGATCAGGATGGCTTCTTCGTCAGAAACTTCCTCGCCGGTCATGGTGCCCAGCGCTTCCTGAATGGCCCAGATCATACCCCAGTCGGTCTGGATGATGCCTTCAAAGCCCATTTCGTCACGCAGCAGGTCCTGCAGCGTAGCCTTGGAGCCGATGGCGGAGTTTTCCATGTCCAGGGTCAGAGGCACGGAGTAGTAAGGCATCACGGAGCCCACGTTCACTTCCAGAGCGGCGTAGTAGGGCTTCAGGTGCTCCTGCAGGGTCTCCTCGTCAGACACGATGGGAGAGGTATCCTTGCCGTCCATCTGGGGGCCGGCGCCGGGGAAGTGCTTCAGGCAGGCCACGATGGAATCTTCGTGGATGCCGGTGGAGCCGTTCTGGAAAGCCACGACCTGTGCACGGGTCATGGCGGTGACCAGGTCAGCGTCTTCACCGAAGGTTTCCATCACGCGGCCCCAGCGAGGCTCGGTGGCGATGTCGGCTTCGGGGGACAGGGTCATGCGCACGCCGATGGCGATGTGCTCCTTGCGGGCAATCTCCGCCAGGCGGATGACCAGGTCCTCGTCACGGGTGGCAGCCAGGGCCAGGTTGTGGGGCGTCACGGTGGCGCCGGCCACATAGCTCAGGCCGTGCACGGAGTCCATAGACACCAGCACGGGCACGCCCAGGCGGGAGGCTTCGGCGTATTCCTGAATGGTATTCATGGAAACAGCCGCCTGCTCCACGCTGGCCAACTCACGGATCAGCAGCATGCCGATGCCGTAATCCTCGCACCACTTGTTGAGGTAGGAGGGAATCTTGCCGTCTGCACGGGGCAGGAAGGTGGGATGCTGCATCTGAGCGATCTTTTCCCGCACGGTCATCTGACCCACCAGGTCAGCAGCACGGGTTTCGGCGTCCAGACGCCAGTCTTCGTACACATCCAGGGTGCCGTTGCTGTTGAGGTCGATGAACTGATAGCCGTCGGCTTCAATGATCTGCTTCACATGGGGCTGCAGCAGGGGCTGCTCGTAAGTGGCGGTATCTTCCGCCAGGGCGGCGCCTGTGAGCAGCATCGCTGCTGCCAGCACAAGAGAAGCGCCGCGCTTGAAAATATTCTTAATCAACAAGATTCCAATCTCCCTTCACGCTGGATTCCTTCATGATGTCCACAATCTTCTTGGCGAAGAATTC
The DNA here is from genome assembly GCA_015056085.1 of Clostridiales bacterium. Classification (GTDB taxonomy): domain Bacteria; phylum Bacillota; class Clostridia; order Christensenellales; family Aristaeellaceae; genus UBA11524. The sequence goes on along the minus strand of SVHA01000015.1, from coordinate 18,860 downwards.
GGCGTCATGCTCGGCAGAGGTAGCAAACTCCTGCATCTGCGTCTGCAGACTGGTGGAGGCGCTCCAGGGCAGGGCCGTGCCGTGGGTGATGCTGGGGTAGACCTTGGTGGTTTCCGCCACCAGTTCGTTCTTGAACTCGAGGGTCAGGGGGCAGTAGGTCTCGTCGGGGGTGTCGGAGTAGGGGGAGATGCTCTCCTTCAGGGTGGAGAAGTTCTTCTGCACCTCGGGGGTGGACACGTTGTAGGCCCACTTGATGCCGGCTTCCACGTCAGCGGAGTCGTTGCTGACCACGAAGCCGTCCACGCACATGCCGAACCAGCCGTCCGTGCCGGGGAAGGTGAACACGCCGTAGTCCACGCCGTAGACCTGATCCATGCTGGTCATCAGGGGCTGCATCCAGGCGCCCATGATCTGCATGGCGTAGGTGCCGGCCACCACCTGACCGCTGGCTTCGTACCAGTCACGGCTGGAGTGGTCAGGCGCCACGTATTCCATCAGGCGGGCGTAGGTGGACAGGACTTCGGTGATGTCTTCCAGGTTGTAGGTGCCGTTGATGAAGTCTTCATACATCTGGGGATCGGTGCCCAGGAGGATGTTCTCAAACACCTGGCAGGCCGGCCAGCCCTTGCGGTCGCCCAGGTCCAGGGGATACTCGCCGTCAGGCATCTTGGAGGCCAGTTCATCACAGATCGCCCAGAATTCGTCCCAGGTGATGTTCTGATGATCCGGGATGGCCACGCCGTACTTCTCAAACACGTGAATGTTGTAGAAGATCACGTTGGTCTTGTGGATGCCGATGGGCACGATGTACTTGTTGCCGTCAGAGGCGGTGCACATATCTTCCAGGCCGGGAAGAGCACGGGCGGAAAGGTCCGCGTAATCCCAGAGCTGGTTGAGGTTCAGAAGCATATTGGAGTTCAGGTAAGGCTCGATTTCCTCACCGGGATGGGCCTGGAAGGTCTCGGGGCTCTTGCTGGCCTGCTGGAGCACCTTAACCTTCATGACCATGGCGCCGCCAGCGCCGCCGGGGATGGCGTTGGACTTGGCCTTGACCTTCGAGTACACATCCTTGAAGCCGTCCACGACGCTCTCGATGGCATCCTTTTCGCCGCCGGCGGTCCACCAGTGGTACACACTGGCGCTGCCCTTGGTGGAGGTGTCTTCAATGATGGCCTTGAAGTCCAGCGTGGAGGCGTCAACCTTTTCCCGCTTGGCAGCCAGGGCGCTCGTTGCCGTCAGCGCCATGACGCCGGCGAGCACGCCGCAGAGAATCTTCCTGAGTTTCATGGGCATTTCTCCTTTCTTCACGCCGGAAGGAATCAGTCAACGAAGGTCAGGGTGCCCCACAGGCTGGGATTGGTGTCCACAGCGTAGGCTTCAGGGCTGCGGTCGCGGCCTTCCAGTTCGGCGGAGCACTGCATACGCAGGCTGTGAATGCCGGGGCAGGGCAGGTCCACGTCCAGGATGGAGCAGTCAAAGCCGATCACGGTGCCGGCAGCGGGCACCAGCGCAGGAATCTGATCGTTGCTCAGTTCCGCCAGGGGAATGCGGCTCTCCCAGATGATGCCGCCTTCCATGTCAGCGATGGAGCCTTCAAAGTCTTCAAACACCAGCTCGTCGCCGTATTCGCCCTGGGTTTCCCAGCCCATGGGATCGGCGATCATGTCGCGGTCGATGTAGTTGAAGAAGTCGAAATCGTCCTTATACTTGTCAGCGCTCTGCACGATGCGCCAGTCGGTGGCAGCATACTCGGTGCGGGCGGGGTCAGCAGCGGGATCGGTGGACAGGAACAGGATGATGGCGTCCAGCTCGTCCAGGGGGAAACCTTCACGGTACACCAGGGGGGTGTCGTCAAAGATCTTCATAGCCACGTAGAGGTTTTCTTCATCCCACATGGCGTAGAGTTCCATGGCGCAGTCGGCCTCGCCGTCCCAGTGCTCGATCTGGTCGATGATCTGGCCTTCCGCATCGATGCGGATGCTGCGGGTCAGGTCCCACTCGGACAGGTCGCCGTCAATGACGACATTTTCCGCCTTGGGGGCTTCCAGGTTCTTGCCGGTATATGCCAGGGCAGAGGTGCCCATGCCCAGCACCAGCATCAGAGTCAGCGCCATGCACAGAAACTTTTTCATGATAATTCCTCCTTGTCATGTCAGGCAAATTTGCCGCAGACGCATACTACTGCGACTTTACTACTTCAATTATACATCCCCTGCGCCGGTGTTCAATGGAATATCCAGCACAACCAATGGGAATATCGTGTCCTTTTTTCGCCATGGCCGTGATTTCCCATTGGAAAATCCAGCACAACCGATAAAAAAATCCAACACTTTCTCCCTTTTGGCAACAGGCGTGTGCTATAATGGATTTGACTTGTATCATCCTGTTCACAAAGCACAAAAGCCTTGCTTCCCGGAGGTGATCCGCCATGAAGATGGATCGCAAGCTGACCCTTCTGTTTTCTCTCCTGCTGCTCCTGGTCACGGTATGTAGCTCCGTGTATGCCTACAACTATAATATGAGTCTTTTGAGGGAAAATACCTTTGAGACCCTTTCCGCCCTGGGCAAAAAGATGATGGGCGAAGTGGATTCCCACCTGGACCTGATGGAATACGCCGCGGAGGAACTCACCACCAACGTCACTTTCATGAACGCCATGCGAGAGGCCACCATGGCCAGCGACGCCCTGAGTGACGAAGAACATCTGCATATGCAGCAGTTGATGTACGAAGCACTGTATTCAGAGCCGCTGATGGAAAACTTCTATCGTGTCAGCGTGTTTGCCCCCAACGGTTTCTACTTATCCAACCACTTTGAAAAATCCGGCTCCGTAGCCAGCATGTCCGATGAAGCCAAGGCCGTCATTGCCTCTCTGGGCTATCTGGATTACGTCAACACCTCCCCCTCCACCACCCACATCGTCCCGCCCCATCCCGACCCCTGGAGCATCAGCCTTCAGCCTGCCCACGTCTTTTCCACCATCAAGTCCGTCAACTGGCACGGCAGGCCCATCGGATATATCGAGATTTCTTCCAACCTGGAAGAGCTCGTGCGCATTTTTTCCATTGAGGAAATCGAAGGTCTCACCGCCCATGTGCTGTTTGATGACGGCACGCAGCTGTTCCGCTTTATGGGCGATGACGCCACTTACCCCGAAGCCACCGACTTCGACGTGACCGCCTACACCATGGAGGACGGCTCAGAGCGCTTCGCGATCCGTCTGCACAGCAATGCCCGCGGCCTGAACGTTTATGTCGCCCAGGACATCAAGGCCTATCACCGCCGTTCCCAGCAGTTGCTGCTGGAACATTTCGGCTTCAGCAGCATCATTCTGGTGGCGGGTATTATCCTGATCATCTTCTCTTCCAAGGAACTGACCCGCTCCATCCGCAACCTGACCAAGAAAATCAAGCGCATTTCCTCCCGCAAGGTGGTGGATTCCTCCGCTGATTTGCCTCTGATGACCGTCACCAACCCCAGGGACTACGAAATTTTCACCCTGGAACAGACCTTCAACGATCTGATGCAGCGCCTGCGCCGCTCCGCCCAGAGGGAAGTCTCTCTGCAGAACACCACCCTGCAGGCCCAGCTCAATGCCCTGCAAACCCAGATCAACCCCCACTTTGTTTACAACACCCTCAACATCATCAGCGCCAAGGGCATGGAAAGCGGCAACGAGGAGATCATGGAAATCTGCGACCAGTTCGCCCAGATGCTGCGCTACGCCGCCGATGTGCGCTCCCGCTCGGCCCCTCTTTCCGCCGAGGTGCAAAACGCCCATCACTACCTGATGCTGGCCAAGGCCCGCTATGAGGACCAGTTGGAGTTCCACATCCAGATGCCCGAAGAGGCCGACGACCTGCTGGTGCCCAAACTGTCCCTGCAGCCGCTGGTGGAAAACGCCATCACCCACGGCTTTGACGGCCGCAGCGGCAAGCGCATCATCCACCTGCTGGGCGAAGTGCTGGGTAACGAACTGCGCATCCTCATCCGGGATAACGGCAGCGGCTTTGATGAAGAGCTGCTCCAGCGCATGAACGCCGCCTTTGCTGACATCGACGCCGAGCACACCCCCTATTCCGACCCCGCCGACGGCCACATCGGCCTGATCAACACCTATATGCGCCTGCATTATTACAGCCGCGGCAAGATCAGAATGTCCCTGTATAACGACGGCGGCGCCGTGGTGGAACTGATTCTCCCCTGTGAAAGGAGCCAACCCCATGTATAAAATCCTCATGGTGGATGACGAAGCGCCTGCGCTGCGGTTTTTGCAGGCCATCATCACCAAATATGCCCCGGATTATGAGATTGCCGCCGCCTGCTCCTGCGCCGAGGACGCCCTGGCCTATCTGCTGTCCAACCGGGTGGATGTGATGCTGACGGATATTTCCATGCCCGGCATGGACGGCATCACCCTGGCGCTGCAGGCCCGTGCCCTGCTGCCGGAACTGCGCATTGTGATCATCTCCGGCTATGCGGATTTTGAGTATGCCCAGGGGGCCATTCAGGCCTCCGTGGATGACTACATCCTCAAGCCCGTCACCATCCCCCACCTGACCACCACGCTGGAAAAAATCAAGAGCAGACTCGATCAGGCCCGCACCGCCAGAGAGCCGGAAATCCTTTCCGCCCTTCTGTCGGGCAAGGGCTGCGACGCAGAAATGCTGCGCCAGTTCTACGGCGAGAGCAAGTATCACTTCGCCTATGTGCGCTGGGGCAATCTGACCCACTTCAACGAGGAGCCTCTGTCCGCCGCCACGCCTCTTTCTTCTCAAGGGCTGCCCTTCCATATCCTCAGGGGCCGCCACGACGACGAGCAGATCCTCTACGCCCGCAGCGACGTTTCCGCTGCTGATTTCCAGACGGCCGCCAAGGCCTACATCGCCCAGGGGCGCTCCGTGCCCACCTGGACGCTGATCTTCAGCAGGAATCCCGGGCCCTTCACCACCTTCCAGGAATTCGTCCACCGGGCCCAGGCTCTCCACCGCAGTACCGTGGTCATCGGCAGGCATCAGTATATGTACCTCTCTCCCCTGCCCAAGGATGGGGAAAAGCCCCACGTGTCTTCCTCCACCCTGAAAAAACTGGAATGTTTCTGCCAGAACGGCGACAAGCGCCACATCAAGGACCTGCTGTTCACCCTGGTCACGGAATGGGAAACCAAACAGATGCCCCAGGTCCACGCCTACCGTATGCTGCAGCAGCTGCTGCACACCGTCATGCCCTACAAGCCGGCGCTGGCCCGCAATCAGGACTCCCTCAACCGGGATGTGCGGGACATGATGGCCTCTGCCGCCCATTACGGCGATCTGGCCGTGGGCCTGTACACCCTCCTGTTCGATGACGCTCTGGACACCGACAAGCGGATGTCCCCGGAGGAACTGTATAAGTGTGCGCTGAACTTCATTCAGGAAAAGTACGGCGAGCCCATCAGCGTCAACCATGTCTGCTCGGAGATCGGCATCTCCCAGACCTACCTCAGCCGCCTGTTCCGCAAGTACGGCGACACCTCCTTCAACGCCTATCTGACCCAGTGCCGCATGGAGGGCGCCATGAAGCTCATCCGGGAGCATCCCGATATGCGTTTGCGGGATGTAGCCGCTCTGGTGGGCTATGAGGATTCGTCCTACTTCAGCAAGGTGTTCCATCAGGCCACAGGCAAAACGCCCTCCCAATGGGCGGCGGCCTGTGCGGATGGGCCGCAGGGGGCGGACGCCTGATGAAGCAGCTGTTTCTCATCGGCGGGCCCATGGGCGTGGGCAAGACGACGGTGTGTCAGCATCTGAAAACGCTGCTGCCCAGGAGCGTCTTTCTGGACGGCGACTGGTGCTGGGACGCCCATCCCTTTCAGGTGACAGAAGAAACAAAGGCCATGGTCACGGACAACATCTGCCACCTGCTGAACAACTTCCTGGCCTGCAGTGCCTACGAGAACATCGTGTTCTGCTGGGTGATGCATCAGCAGGAAATCATCGACGGTATTCTTTCCCGGCTGAACACGGATGCCTGCCGGGTGCATTGCCTCTCTCTGACAGCGGAAGCCGACTGCCTGCGTCATCGGCTGGAAGAAGACGTCCGCCGGGGTTTGCGCACGGAGGACGTCATTCCCCGCAGCCTGGAACGCCTGCCCCTCTATCCCCGCCTGAACACCCGTCTGGTGGACACCACCGGCAAAACAGCCCGGCAAGCGGCAGAGGAAATCATCGCCCTGTGCGCCCCCAACTGAATCCACACAAAAAACAGGCACAGCCCCGAAAAGGTCGCTGTGCCTGTTTTACATTGCGGATTATTTCACTTCTTCGGGCAGTTCCACACCCAGAGAGAGTTTTTCGTTGATGAGTCTGGCAATCTGCAGGCCGTACTGCTCGTGGGCGCGCTGGGAGGGATGGGAATTGTCATGACCCATGCCGTCCTTGATGTTCCGGCAGTTCTGCAGTTCCACATAGTAGGCAAACTCGCTGCCGTGCCACTGGTTGACCTCATCCACGGCAGCCTGAATGGCGCCGCTGAATTCCTTCACCGCATCCATGGCGCCGATGCAGCCGATGACCATGGCGTCGGGGCAGTCTGTCTTGATCTGCTTGATGAAGCGCACATACTCCGCCGTAAACACTTCAGGCGTCAGGTCGCCGTTTCCCAGTTCCACACGGTCGTTGGTGCCCAGGTTGATGATGACCACATCCGCAGCGTTGGCGCCCTCGTGGCTCCATGGGCTGGAAATCTGGTTGGGGTCGATCTTGTCCCAGCTGTTCTGCGGGGGGAAGAGGTTATCCAGCCGGCCATTGGCGCCGCCAGCCAGGACCCAACCCAGCAGGCCGTTGCCGGAGTTGCCGCACACCCGCAGTTCCGCCCCCAGCAGGCGGGCCACCACGCCGCCGTAAGCGCCGTAGGTGTATGCCTGGGGATTTTTGCCGTCCGTCCACACGGCGTCGCCGTTGGAGATGGAATCGCCGTAGACCTCAATCACCAGATCCTTGAGGGGATTGGGCGTTTCAAAGGCGCCGTCGGTGGCAATGCGGGAAATGGGCAGATACAGCGCCGCCATAATGCCGTAGAAGCCACGGTCCGCCTTGTAGACGGTAATGGTGTGGCTGCCCTTTTCCAGGCCGGAGGCAAGACGATACCAGCCGGGATTCTCCACGTAGATGCACTCGGCTTCCATGGGCATATCCGTATCCACCAGCACCATGATGCGCTGGGTCTGATACTCGCTCTTGCCGTCGCCGTCGTTGTCCCAGGTGGGCATCTCCGGCACATACATCCAGAATTCCGTGCCCTCAAAGTTGCTGGTGAAGCCGGAAGCGCCGTAGGTCAGCACGAGGCTGTTTTCCCCGCCGTGCTGCCGCTGGCCCGTCTTGCCCAGCACCGTGCAGGCATTGAGGTCGGTCACCGTGGCATAGGCAGCGCCTTCGCCGGGCTGAATGTCCAGGTCGGTAGCCGTCGCCACGTCCAGTTCAGTAGCCGTGGCAACATTTAGTTCCGTAGCGGTAGCAACATCTTCCGCCAGAGCGCCGGAGAAAAGCAGGCACGCCAGCATCATCAGCAGGATCATCATGTGTTTCATTTCCTTCTTCCTTTCGGGCACGGCAAAAACCCTTGCGTGCCAGTTTCTTGGATCATTGTAACATATCCTCGGGCAATATGCCAGCAAAAAAGAAATTCCGGCAGCAGAATTTCCGCTGCCGGAAGGATTCACTTGTTTTCAGTGCTGCCGCTGCCGCATTTGCCGCCGCAGGTCTTGGCGTAGGGGCAGCCGATGCACTTCTGCCCGGCCTTTTTCGCCTTGTAGATGTACAGGCCCGCTGCGCCCACCAACAGCAAAACGGTCAGAATCACAATGATATCTACCATGGGCATCTCTCCTTATTTGCCGGAAAGGGTGTATTCCTTCTTGATGGTCTTGTTGTTCTTGCTGCTGATGTACACAATCACCGCAGCCATCACCGCCACCGCCATAAGGCCGGGGAAGAAGCCAGCGCCCAGTGCGCCGGTGGTCACCAGCGTGCCAAACTGGTACACCAGGAAGGCCACGGTGAAGCCGGTGCAAAGCTGCAGACCGATGCCACCAAAGAGCCACTTCTTATCCTTGATTTCGGCATTCATGGCGCCAATGGCCGCAAAGCAGGGCGGGGTGAAAAGGTTGAACATCAGGTAGGCCAGGGCCGCTGCCTTGGTCAGGCCGAAGACCATCGCCACCTCGCCGCCAGCACCTTCCATCAGGGCCAGTTCTTCGACGTCAATCAGATTGGATATGCCGTAGCACACCGCCAGCGTGCCCACCACGTTTTCCTTGGCGATGAAGCCGGTGACGGCGGCCGCCGCCAGCTGCCATGCATGATAACCCACAATGGGAATGAGCGCATAGGCAAAAGGATTGGCAATGGTAGCCAGGATGGAAGTGCTTTCCATGCCCTCTTCCACCGCCTGGAAATTCCAGTTGAAGGTCTGCATGATCTGTACGACGGTGTTGCACACCAGAATGACCGTACCGGCCTTGACGATGTAGGACCAGCCGCGGGAGCACATGGACAGGAAGGCCCGCTTCAGGCTGGGCGCCTTGTATTCCGGCAGCTCAATGATGAAGAAGGACTTGCGGGGCTTGTGGCCTGCCACCTTGTTCACCAGCAGGGCGCCCAGGAAAATCAGCACGATGCCGGCAAAGTACATCAGCGTGCCCACCCAGGAAGCATCACCGAAGAAGGCGCCGGCAAACAGGGCAATCACAGGCAGTTTGGCACCGCAGGGCATGAAGGGCGCCAACATGGCGGTGGCTCTCTTCTCCCGCTCATTGCGGATGGTGCGGCAGGCCATGACGCCGGGGATGGCGCAACCGGTGGTGATGACGAAGGGAATGACAGACTTGCCGGAGAGGCCCACCTTCTTGAAGATGGGGTCCAGCACCACGGACACGCGGGCCATGTAGCCGCAGTCTTCCAGCAGGGCGATGAGGAAGTACATCACCATCACCAGCGGCAGGAAGCCAATCACAGCAATCAGACCGCCAATAACGCCGTCCACCAGCAGCGCATACGCAATGTCGGAAGCGCCGGCATTCAGCAGCAGTTCGCCGATAGCCGCCTGGATGCCTTCCAGCCATGCACTGAGGGTATCCGCCAGCCAAACGCCCAGGCCAATGGGACTCTCCGCCTGGGAGATGTGGAAGACCAGGAACATCACCACAGCAAAGATCGGGATGCCCAGCCACTTGTTGGTCAGCACGGCGTCGATCTTATCCTGATAGTTGTTTTCCTTGGTCAGCACCTTGCGCTGTTCCACCTCGGAGACGATCTGATTGACAAAGGCGAAGCGGCGGCGGTCAGCAGCAGCCACCTGCCCTTTGTCCGTCAGGTCAACATCGCCCTGCTGATAGGGCGCCTCCTGACCCTTGCCCACCTGAGAAAGGGCCGTGCGGATCACTTCTTCCAGACCATCGCTGGCGGTGGAGATGGTATTGACTACCGGGCAGCCCAGCTTTTCGCTCAGGGCCTTGTCGTCAATATGGGTCTCCTTTTTCTGGTTGATGTCGCTCTTGTTGAGGGCCACCACCACGGGAATGCCCAGTTCCAGCAGCTGCGTGGTAAAAAACAGGCTGCGGCTGAGGTTGGTGGCGTCCACGATGTTGATGATGACGTCGGGGTTTTCATTCTTGACATAAGCGCTGGTGATGCTCTCTTCAGAGGTGAAGGGAGACATCGAGTAAGCGCCGGGCAAATCAACAGCGATCAGGTCCTGCTGACCCGCACAGAAAACCTTCCTGATGGGGCTTTCCTTCTTTTCCACGGTGACGCCCGCCCAGTTGCCCACCTTTTCGTTGCGGCCGGTGAGGGCATTGTACATGGTTGTCTTACCGCTGTTGGGATTGCCTGTCAGAGCAATGCGCATGGGGGAATTCCTCCTTACAAGATGTGGTGTGGTATGTTCAGGGTGAAGCGTCGGTCTCTTCTCAGCAGTTAGACGCGCTTAACCGCCCGGGAAAAAAACAACCACTGGCGCCGCCGCCCGATGGGCGTCAAATCTCGATCGCAGCGGCCAGTTGGTTATCGATGCTGTATCTGCCGTCCTTGATGGAAACGGTGCAGCCTCCCTTGCGGCGGGCCACCACGGTGATGGGCTCTCCGCTATAGCAGCCCAGAGAAAACAGGAATGCGTCCAGCTCCTCATCATCGGTGACGATGTTCTGGATGATGTACTCCCGGCCCTCCTGCGCTTTGAGAAGATTCATACGGTTTCCTCCTTGATGTATCCCGGAAATTAGTCCAGTCTAACTCCCGGCGAAAAACAAAAGTTAGTTTTGACTAACGACTAATAATATACACGACTGTCTATCTTTTGTCAAGCCTTTTCCGGAAGAATTTTCCGATTTTTCTCCCGGAATTTTCCGGCTGATTCCTCTGGATTATATGCAGCTGATCCCGAAAAAGACAGTCACTTCAGCCCGGATGCCCGCCGCCCTTCCATGCGCTGCGAAGGCGCCGGGAAAGCAGGTGCGCCAGGGCAATTTTTCCGGCGTCTGCCAGCACAAAGGGGATCACGCAGGTCATCAGGGCGGACAACAGCGCCGTGCCTGTCATCCCCATGAACCAGGCGGTGCCCAGCATATAGCACCCAAGAGTGCCCAGGGCCATCGCCGCCATGGGGTGCATCCGCTTTTGAAGCAGGCACGTCACCGCCCCGCAGGGCAGATAGCCCAGCAGATAACCGCCGGTGGGGCCCATCAACACGCCCGGGCCGCCCGCCATTCCCGCAAACACCGGCACGCCCAGCGCGCCCAGCAAGAGATATGCCGCCACCACCGCCAGCGTGTGCTTCAAGGGAAGCATCAGCGCACACAGGTGCACCGCCAGCAGCGTCAGGTTGGCCGGAACGGGCGGCAGGGGCAGCATCATCTGTGCCAGCAAAGCGCACAGCGCCACAAACATGGCGTCCAGTGCCAAATAAGCGCCTTTTCCGTTCATGCACCTGCCCCCTTTCCGTGATTTTTTCATCATACAGGCCATCCCGCTCCCTGTCAAGAAGGAACGAGGCAACTTCCATCGAATACTTCCATCAAGGCCCTGCATTTTTCTGATAATTCCCTCCCCTTCTGCGCACAATACCGCAGAAAGACTCGCCGATCATCGCGCAGGAGGGATTGTCATGAAAATCATTGCCACGCTGGCGCTGGTGCTGCTGCTCAGCGGCTGCACCGCCACCAATCAGACCTACTACGAACAGGCGCAACTGTATCTGGGCGCAGGGGAATACCGCACCGCTGCGATGCTGTTCTCCCAGTTGGGGGAATACCGCCAATCTGCTGATTACACCCTGTACGCCCAGGCGCTGGACGCTCTGAGTCAGGAGAACTACGCCCTGGCCCAGGCCAACTTCCATCAGGTGAAGGGCTTCAAGTCTGCCGGGCGGTATCTGGCCCTGCTGGACGCCATCGCCCTGGAAAAAGGCGGCCATTATGAGGCCGCATTGGACGCCTTTGACGCCCTGGGCAGCTTTTCAAACGCCCCGCAGCGGGCCGCTGCCCTCCGGGAAGAGATGCCCCAGCTGAAATTCCAGCAGGCCCGGCAGCTCATGCGCACCGGCGAATACGCCCAGGCTGCAGACATCCTCGAAACGCTCACCACATTAGAAAGCGCCGCCCTGCTGGAAAAGTGCCGGGACACCCTGCATCAGCAGGCGCTGACGGAAGCGCAGAAATTGCAGCAGTCCGGCGATTTCGCCGCCGCCCTGGCCGCTTTTGACTCCCTGGGGGACACGCTGCAATCGGCCCAGTGCCGTGAAGCGTGGCGGCAATCCCTGACAGAGCGGGTGCTGTCCGCCACCATGGCCGATGCGGACGCCCTCATGGCTGAACTGTCCGCCCTGTCCGATCACCCGGACGCCCAGCGGGCCATCGACTGGCTGCAGGGCAAATTCGCCGGCGACGGATCGGGAGCCTCCCCCTCCCGCTGATTGGCCATCCCCGGATGGCGTCACATACACCCATCATCCCTCAATACATAAGGAAAGAAGGCATTCCCATGAAGTACGAAACCGTGACCCTGAAAAACGGCTGCCAGATGGACATTTTCGTCCCTGTGGCTCCCACGGACTTCCTGACCGTTCCCCCGGAGCCCTTCCGCCCCAGCATCATCATCTGTCCCGGCGGCGGCTATGCTTTCCGGGCCGTGCGGGAGGGTGAGCCACTGGCGCTTCGCTTTGCGTCCCTGGGCTTCAACACCTATGTGGTGCATTACCGGGTCGCTCCCAACCGTTTTCCCGATGGGCTGCAGGACCTGGCCTGCGCCGTCCACTGGGTGCGCACCCACGCCAAGGAAACCTACTCCCACCCCGACCGCATCGCCGTGATGGGCTTCTCCGCCGGCGGACATCTGGCGGGCTCCCTTGGCACGATGTGGAATCGCCCTGAAATTTTTGCGCCCCTGGGTCTCACCTGCGAGGACGTCAAGCCCAACGGTCAGGTGCTGTGCTACCCTGTGATCTCCGGCGGGGAGTTCGCCCACCGCGGCAGCTTTGAAAACCTCACAGGCAGTGCTGATCTTGCGGTGCATGAGGAATATTCTCTGGAAAAATGGGCCGGACCGCACACGCCGCCCACCTTCCTGTGGCACACCTTCAATGATGCCTGCGTGCCGGTGGAAAACGCCTTCCTGCTGGGCATGGCCCTTCGCAAAGCTCAGGTGGAAACGGAAATGCACATCTGGCCCGACGGCCCCCACGGGATGTCCATGGCGGATATGTCCGTGTACTATCAGCAGCAGGACTGCAACCAAGACATCGCCCGCTGGCCCGAAATGGCCGCCAATTTCCTCCGCCGGGTGATGTGACCGATCACAATTCCCGGCACAGGGGCGCCAGCACGGAGTCCGTCAGGCGGATGAGGTCTTCCACCTGCAGAATCACCTGACACCCCCGCACCCCGGCACTGACGGAAATCTCCTGAAGGTCCCTGGCGTCCTGATGGAGAAAGGTGGGGAACTTCTTCTTCATGCCGATGGGACTGCATCCGCCCCGGACGTAGCCCGTCAGGGGCAGCAGTTCCTTCTGGGGCAGCATGGCTGCGCTTTTGTCCCCGGCAGCTCTGGCCACGGCCTTGAGGTCCAGTTCCTTTTCCACCGGCACCACGCACACAAGGTGCCGCACTTTCTCCCCGGTGAGCACCAGCGTTTTATACACCATCTGCGGCGGCAGGCCCGTCTTTTGGGCGATCACCTTGCCGTCGTAGTTTTCGTCTGAGACGTCGTATTCCTTCGTCTGATAGGGAATCCGGGCGGCGTCCAGCGCCCTGAGCACATTGGTTTTGATGGATTTCGCCATGCCTGACACCTCTGATTGCTTTTTACCCTTCCATCATACCACACCTTGCCCCAAAATGGGCAGGATTCCCTGTTTTTGTTTGACACAAAAGGGAATGCGTTGTACAATAAACGGGAATCAGAGAATCACCGATTGCCCTGCAACCGGATACATAAGGAGGGTTTCCCATGTCCGACTCCCGCAATCTGGAACATCAGCGCCGGGAAGAAAACGGCGTCGTCTATTTTGACCGGGGCCGCCTGGAAGGCCGCAACGGCCGCGCTTATGACCGTTATGCCATCCATACCCATTTTGTGGAAGTGGGCGAAAGCGCCACCGAGCTCATCCGCCGCTATGTTCTGCCCCTGGCCCAGCCCGGCGACGTGATGGCGATCACCGCCAAGGTGATGGCTATGTGCACCGGCAACGTCAAGCGCATGGAAGACATGAAGCTGGGCTTCTTCGCCCGGCTGATGAGCCGCTTCGCCGGCATCAATTCCACCGGCGTTGGTATGCACGAGCCTTATAAACTCCAGTTGGTGATCGACATGGTGGGCCTACCCCGGGTGCTGTGGGCCGGCTTTGTCTCCGCCATCACCCGCCCCTTCGGCATCAAGGGCCTGTTCTACAAGATTTGCGGTCACGGCGTCGCCGGCATTGACGGCTTCTATTTCCGTTCCAGTTTTGAACGCTACAAGACTTTGGCGCTGATCAACCCGGAAAACCCGGTGGAACTGTCCAACCAGATGACGGCTGACACGGGCATTCCCGTGGTCATCATGGACGCCAACGACATCGACCAGAATCAGCTGGGCAAGTGCGACACCTTCCCCCTGACGGACGATGAAATTCAGGACGCCCTGCGGGACAATCCCTGCGGTCAGGGCGACGAACTGACGCCCATTATTCTCATTCGCCCCATCGGCTGACCAGGGGGTGTCCCCCTGGACCCCCGGTGGGGGCTTTGCCCCCACCTCCCCCAGCAGAGGGCTGCGCCCTCTGGACTCCGCTTGTGGGGCTCCGCCCCACACCCCGGCAGGGGCGCCGCCCCTGCACCCCGCAAGGGCCATTGGCCCTTGACCCATCACCCGGAAATCCTGACGGATTTCCGGGGTGTCTTGTTTTGGGGTAGTCTTATGGATTTGGCTTGTCTTTATGGGGGCAACCAGAGGGCTTTCCGATCGCCCTTTGGAAACCTTCGGATGCAAGTAGTCTTATTTGGCCCTTGACCCATCACCCCAAGCCCTGACGGGCTTGGGGGATTGTTTGTATGGGGGATTATCCTTTGTTTATTGTTTGGACAACTATCATCGGAGGGGACTCCGAAGGGGTCCAGGGAGCGATCGGAAAGCCCCCTGGTTGTGCCGGTAAAACCGAGTAACAGGTTCCAGTCAATCATCTTTACAACAGTTCCGGCGTGCGGCGCTCCGTCGCCGCACACGGACTCCATCGGAGCAGCCCCGAAACGGGCCGCCCCCGCGAGGCGTTTGAGGGTAACTCAACCCAATAACACGCACAAGACAGGGGGAAAGGGGGGAGTCCAGAGGGGGTGTCTCCGGGTGGGATGAATTGAGACACCCCCTCTGGCCCTCTTTGGTTCTTTCTCAGGCCTGAGAAAGAACGCCCAACAAGCGCTACCCCTTGCAAGGTGGGGCTCTGCCCCACACCCCGCCAAAGGGCTTTCCGATCGCCCTTTGGAAACCTTCGGATGCAAGTAATCTTATTTGGCCCTTGACTCATTTCCCCAAGCCCAAAGGCTGGGGGTATTGTTTTTATGTAGATCTTTCCTTTCACATTGTGCTGTTATGCAAGGTGAGGTTTCGCCCTCACGGGCGACCAAAGGGCTTTCCGATCGCCCTTTGGAAACCTTCGGTGCCCCTTCGGATGTAAGGGGTATTAACCTGCTTGTAGGAAGAACGGTTTTTATTGTTCCGGCAAAGATGCCTTACAAGGGATGCAGACCGAAGGGGTCCAGGGGGCGATCGGAAAGCCCCCTGGTTGTTCCACAACCGACAACAAGCAGAAAACAATTCAACCAACAAAAAATCCCCCAAGCCCGTTAGGGCTTGGGGTAATGGGTCAAGGGCCGATGGCCCTTGCGGGGGTGTTGGGGGCAGGGCCCCCAACTGGGGTGTGGGGCAAAGCCCCACAAAAGGGGTCCAGGGGCAGCGCCCCTGGTGGGGTGCGGGGCAACGCCCCGCATAGGGGGTGTCGGGGGCAGGGCCCCCGGCTTACCCCCGGGCGACGCCCTGTTCCTGGGCGCAGTGCATGACAGCCTGGGCCACGGCGGGGGCCACCCGCTGATCAAAGGCGCCGGGGATGATATAATCCTCCCGGAGTTCCTCCGGGGACACAATCCGGGCAATGGCACGGGCGGCGGCGACCTTCATTTCCTCGGTGATGTCCGTAGCCCGGGCGTCCAGCGCACCCCGGAAAATCCCGGGGAACACCAGCACGTTGTTGATCTGATTGGGATAATCGCTGCGACCGGTGGCAATCACCCGGGCGCCGCCTTCGGCAGCCTGTTCGGGCATGATCTCCGGCACAGGGTTGGCCATGGCGAAGACAATCGCATCAGCAGCCATGGTGGACACCATTTCCGCCGTCAGCACGCCGGGGGCGGACACGCCGATGAACACATCCTTGCCCCGGATGACGTCTGTGAGGGAGCCCCGCTCGCCTTGCTTGTTGGTGATCTGCGCCATTTGCCGCTGGGCGGGATTCATCCAGTCCTCGTCGGGATGCAGCGCCCCCTGACGATCCACCAGCACCACGTTGCCCACATGGAATCGCATCAGCAGTTTGCAGATGGAAATGCCCGCACTGCCAGCGCCGTTGATGACCACGTTGGCATTTTCGATGGACTTGCCCACCAGTTTCAGGGCGTTGAGCAGTCCGGCGCACACCACAATGGCCGTGCCGTGCTGATCGTCATGGAACACGGGAATGTCCAGTTCCTGACGCAGGCGGGTCTCGATTTCAAAGCAGCGGGGGGCGGAGATGTCCTCCAGATTGATACCGCCGAAGGTGGGCGCGAGGAATTTCACCGTGCGGATGATTTCCTCTGTGTCCTGCGTGTCCAGACAGATGGGGAAGGCGTCCACATTGGCGAATTCCTTAAAGAGGATCGCCTTGCCCTCCATCACGGGCATGGCAGCCTTGGGACCGATGTTGCCCAGTCCCAGCACGGCGGAACCATCCGACACCACCGCTACCAGATTGCCCTTGGCAGTGTAGCGGTAGACGTCGTCGGGATTTGTGTGAATCTTCCGGCAGGGCTCGGCCACACCGGGGGTGTAGGCGGTGGAGAGATCCTCCCGGTTTTCCACCTTCACCTTCGAGACAATGCCCACCTTGCCCTGATGATTTTCGTGCATCTCCAGCGATTTCTGATTGTAATCCATGGACGAAAACTCCTTATTGCTTGGCGTCCTTCTTGGGATCCTTGAAGAGGTATTCATCCACCTTCTTGCGGATGTCATCGCTGATGGTCTTGTCGAAGGGGAAGACCACGGAATCATCCACCCGGCGGGCCAGCATCAGCGCCTGCTGCAGGGTGATGTCCAGGGCCTTTTCATCCAGATAGCCGCTCCTCAGGTTATCCCGGCGGTCATGAATGAATCCGGCGCCCTGGGTGCCGAAGCGGCACAGGTTGATGGCGGGCACACCGTTATCCGCAAAGGGGATGCAGTCGCTGGAATAGATGTCCAGTTTGCACTCGCAGGCCACACCTGCTTCCCGCATCAGTGCATCCACATAGCCCACCACCTTGTCTGTGGCGAGAATGGGCGCAGCGTTCTGGCCCAGGGTGGCCGCCGCCACGTCAATGTTGAGCATCATGACGTGCTTGTCCAGTTCGTCCTGATGGGCCTTCACCCACGCCTTGGAGCCCAGCAGACCCTGCTCTTCGGAGCCATACCAGTTGAACTTCATCGTGCGGGCAGGGGGATTGGCGGCAAAGTAGCGCAGCAGCTCCATGATAATCACCGAGCCGGACATATTGTCATACACGCCGGTGGAGAAGTACACGCTGTCAAAGTGTGCGCCGAAGGAGATGATTTCGTCGGGAACCTTCGTGCCGGGAATCACAGCGCATACATTGCAGCTGGTCTTTTCCATGCAGGTGCTTTCCAGTTCGATGTGCACCGTTTTGGCGCCCCGGCGCACCATTTCAGCCGCATCCGCCGCACGCATATTCAGCGCCACGGCCTGTCCGAAGGGCTCCACCAGCACTTCCCGCAGCTTGCGGATGTCGCAGTCCGTTTCGCTGGGACGGTCAATCGTGGAGCCGGAGAAGGTCAAAATCGCCCCGGCACCCGCCTTTTGCAGCTTTTCATAATCGCCCCGGCGCAGCCTGCCGTTGATCAGCACCGCCTTGCCCTTGACGTTGAGCAGGTGCACGGGCGTGAGGTTTTCAGCATAGTAGAATTCCATGTCGGCGCCGCCTTCGGGGGTGGACAGGGCGCACTCGTAGCCGGTAACTTCGATTTCCTTCACATAGGGGGACGTGACCTTCAAAACCGCCTTGGAAACCTCGCCGCACTGCACCGGGAAGTCCTCAATCCACGCCTCCACGCCGGCGGACTGCGCCTCTTCCATCAGCCGCTGGGCCGCCTGGCGCTCCGCCGCAGAGCAGCTGACACGCTCGTAGGCCAGTTCCTTGAGCAGGGCAAATGCCCGATGCGCCGAAACCTTCGTATTCTTCATAAAAAAACTCCTTCCTGTGGGGTGATTCAAGAATATACCCTTACATTCGCCGAAATCGGCGGCTTTTCCTGCCCCCAAACCCGCCAGGGCGGCAAAGGAAGGGCTCCCCGCTGTACTTTTGATGTTCCTCAAAAAAATTTCGCATTTTTCGCCTTTTCCCCTTTACAAAACCCCGCAAGCGTGCTATAATGCATTTTGTCCATGGGGCATTAGCGCAGCTGGTAGCGCACAACACTGGCAGTGTTGGGGTCAGCGGTTCGAATCCGCTATGCTCCACTTCCCTCAGCATCATGCTGAGGTCTTTTTTCCGGGGCATTAGCGCAGCTGGTAGCGCACAACACTGGCAGTGTTGGGGTCAGCGGTTCGAATCCGCTATGCTCCACTGAAAAAACCTTCCAGAGCATTCTGGAAGGTTTTTTGTTTTGTTGTGATTGTGCCTGTTTCCATCACCCACCCGCAGCCAGGTATTCCCCGCCCAACTGCACCGCATACGCCTTATACTGCCGGTACGCCGCTTCGTTTTCTCCGGCGTGAATCAAGCGCACACAGGGTGCAACCAGTTCAGCATAGACCTTCTCCCAGAAGGCCTGATGGTCGGCCCGCTGGTTGATGGCCTTCACGATGACAGGAGCCGTGCGGTAATACCGGGCGATGGCGAATACATTTGATTTATCTATGCACCAGGAACACAAAGCACCTGAAGAAATACAAATAAAAGGAAAATTACTCCATCAGAGTGGACTGTACCCGAAACAACAGACAAAGAAATAAGAGTCCTGAAGTAGAATAGAGATAGTTTACGCGGCCTTGCACCGAATTTCAAGAGGTGTGAGGCCGTTTTTGAGTGAAATACGCTCAAAATT
>SVHA01000025.1 GCA_015056085.1 Clostridiales bacterium | reverse complement strand
TGCTAAGATGCTGGTAGTGGCTCATTGAGTTGCTCCTTTCGTAGTTGTCCGCAAACACTATTCTAAAGGAGTTTCCTCTTTGAGTCACTATTCTTTTTCCCTGTTGCACTTATATTGTAAATTCAAGTGAGAAGATTTCCCCTTGTTCATTGCTCGGTCAACTATCATCGGAGGGGACCCCGAAGGGGTCCAGGGGGCGATCGGAAAGCCCCCTGGTTGCTGTGGGAAAAACGTGCAACAGGCATCGGATTAGAAACGGATAATCCTTTATCCAAGGTGAGATTTCGCCCTCACGGGCGAAAACTCATCCTTCAAAAAAAGAGTAGCCTGAAAGGAAAAACCCACATACAATCCCCCAAGCCCTTGGGCTTGGGGTGATGGGTCAAGGGTCGAAGACCCTTGCGGGGGTGTTGGGGGCAAAGCCCCCACCTGGGGTGCAGGGGCGAAGCCCCTGTAAAAAAATCCCCCGGATGAAAAGATTTCTTCTTTACACGGAGGCTTCGCCGCTGTATAATACAGGTTGTTACATCACATTTTCATCAGCCGGATTTCACGAAAAAACCGGCTTGCACGATTGCAGGAGGTTCGCCATGGAGAACAACAAGCGCCCCGAAAGCATGGCCCGTATCAATACGCCTGAACTGGCAAAGCAGTTTATCGACGAGCAGGTGGCTCAAATCCGCGCTCAGGTGGGCGACAAGAAAGTGCTGCTGGCCCTGTCCGGCGGCGTGGATTCCTCCGTGGTCGCCGCATTGCTGATCAAGGCCATCGGCAAGCAGTTGGTGTGCGTGCACGTCAACCATGGCCTGATGCGCAAGGGCGAAAGCGAGCAGGTCATCGAGGTGTTCGGCAAGGAACTGGACGCCAACCTGGTCTATGTGGACGCCACTGACCGCTTCCTGAACCTGCTGGAAGGCGTGTCCGATCCCGAAAAGAAACGCAAGATCATCGGCGCCGAGTTCATCAACGTTTTTGACGAGGAAGCCGCCAAGCTGGACGGCATCTCGTTCCTGGCTCAGGGCACCATCTACCCTGACATTCTGGAGAGCATCAAGGCTGCCGAAAGCGGCAAGCCCGTCAAGTCCCATCACAACGTGGGCGGCCTGCCCGACGACATGGCCATGGAACTGGTGGAGCCCGTCAAGCTCCTGTTCAAGGATGAAGTCCGCGTGGTGGGCGAGGCGCTGGGTCTGCCTCACGCCATGGTGTACCGTCAGCCCTTCCCCGGCCCCGGCCTGGGTGTGCGCTGCCTGGGCGCCATCACCCGCGACCGCCTCCATGCCCTGCGGGAAGCCGACGCCATCCTCCGGGAAGAATTCGACCTCTGCGGCCTTGCTGAAAAGGTCTGGCAGTACTTCATCGCCGTGCCGGACTTCAAGTCCGTGGGCGTGAAGGACGAAAAGCGCTACGAAGGCTGGCCCGCCATCCTCCGTGCCGTCAACACCACCGACGCCATGACCGCCACCATCGAAGAAATCCCCTACGCCGTCCTCCACCGCATCACTCAGCGCATCACCACCGAAGTCCCCGGCATCAACCGTGTGGTGATGGACCTGACGCCCAAGCCCGTGGGAACGATTGAGTGGGAGTGACGTAACAATCCCCGCAACCCAGGTTTTTCAAGGGGTTGCGGGGATTTTTTGATGCCCTTTTGCGTGCAATATGAGCACTCTTTCATGAAGAAGCCTTTAAATCCCGGAATGGCTGTTTTTACGCAGAGCGATTATGCATCGTCCGATGGATGCTTCCTGGTGAAGTAGAGCGTATAGACTTCATCCGTAATATCATACAGGGGCTTGAAGGTGAAGTTGCGGGGCTGTCCCTTGGTGCGCCATGTGCTCTGCTGCCAGGGGAAGGTACCATAAGTGTGCTCCATGGCAGGCGTCAAAGCCGTATCAGGCTGATGGTCATCCATGTGCAATCCGCAGTCTGCATCGCACAGGCCTGCCAGCACCACGGGGCCCTCCAGCACAGCGGAAACCTCCGGCTGATCCGGCAGGGCGGACAGCGTCAGCGCAGCAGGCAAATAGATGCGGATGGCGTCCTTCTGCCAGATGCGATTCAGGTGAATGTAGCCGTTCTCCACCTGCACATCCGCCACCTCGCCATTGATGGTCACCGTGGGCAGCCCCACCGTCCAGCCCGGCACACGCAGCGACAGCGTGAATGCCGTGGGCGCGTCGGCGCTAATCTCCAGTTTCACCAGCCAGCGGGACATCTGGCTGTCGGCATGCTCGTCAAAGAATGCTTCGGCATTGTAATACTTCATGTCCACGTTCTGGCTGATCTGCACGGCATGGCCATCCTTTTCCCATTCACAAGCGGAAGGAATGTACTGACCGATCACCAGGCGATCATCCCCCTGCTGATAGTAGCACAGCGTGGGATAGAGGGTCTGCGCCTGCACCATGGTGCCGTGGCAGCACCAGAAATCATGGGTCTTGCTGCCCCACTTCTTTTGGCTTCCTGCCTTCATAGGCAGGAAATAGGCAGGCATGCCGGTATACCGATGCTGCTGCGCCAGGAAGCCGTTGTACAGGTTGCGCTCGATGTAATCCGCATACACCGTTTCGCCGGTGAAGCGGAAGAGGTAGTCCGCCAGACGCACCATGTTGTACACCGTGCAGAACTCCTGATTGCGCTCGCCGATGAAGGCGCCGTTCAGATGGGGCGGCACCCAAAATTCGCCGCTGCCCTGACCACCGGTGCAATAGGCCTCCCGGGCGTTGACGGCGCAATCCCAAAAGAGTTTGACCCGGTTGAGCCACTTCTCATTCCCGGTGACTTCATACATCTTGGCCGCGCCATGCGCCCACGGGATGCTGGCATTGCCGTGGCCGTTGCTCAGCGGATCCAGGCCATCTTCCAGTTTGCGATAGATAGACGGATGGCTGTAGCGCTCTGCCAGCGTCATATAGCGGGTGTCGCCGGTCAGCTGATACAAGCCTGCCCAGATTTCCAGCATACCGCCCTCTTCGCCGCTGTACACCGCCTGGGGATTGACCTGCTCCATGCGTTCCGTCCAGTCCAGATACCAGTCCGCCAGATGGGACAGAAGCATCAGCGCCTTGTCGATTCCCGCATACAGCGCACTGTGGTACAGACCCATCACCGTCTTGTGCATGGTATACTGGGGCGACCAGACAGACTCGTTGCGTTCCAACTTGTCAAAGAACTTCTCCGGGATGGAACCCAGCCACTTGCCGCCGTTCAATTTGCGGCAGCGATCCAGTTCGTCAATGATGGTTTCCAGCCGGGCCTTGAGCTCCCGGTCATTCTCCGTCATCACCAGCATGGCAGCAGCGGACATCCAATGTCCGGTGAAATGGCCGCGCAGCTGGCAGGTAGGGGCCTCCCAGCCCCAATGGAGCGCCGCAGCAGCCGGATCCTCCAACACCTGCAGCCCAGGCATGACAATCCCTGCCTCCAGATAGAAATTCTGTAAAAGTCCCTGATTCTTCAGCTCCATCAGGTAGTTGCGGTTGGTTTCAGCCCGCTCCCGAAACAGACCCGGCAGCAGGTGCGCATGATGATATTCGATGGATTTCAGCATGAAAAGCACTTCCCTTCCATCGTAGTATAGCACGAACCGGACGGGCCGGCAATGAGAAAACGGTGAGAAAAGCACCCGCCCCCTGTGCAGAAAGTACGCTGCGCAAGGGGGCAATTTTGTTTGTCATTGATTCCGATACATCAGCCATCAAATTCTCAACGGTGTTTATCGCACCTTCCAGATGCTGGAGATCATTGCCTATGAGCTGATTCCCAGCAGCGACTCCTTAGTGCTTCAACAGGAAGACCCGGCACCCAGGCAAGTCGATACAACGCCCAATGAAACCGTTGATAACGATCTGTAACCCTGTTTCCTGAACAATCCCCTCCCCATACAAAAAAAGAGTGGCGCTGCCACTCTTTTTCATCCCTCTACCAGGTCTTTCACCACTTCGCTGGCGATCAACAACCCCATGGCCGCCGGCACAAACACGGCGCTGGCGGGAATATCCCGGCGGGGGCCGTCTTCAGCCGATATGCGGGTGGGGGGAATCACCGGGTCTTCGGTGGAATAAGCCACCTTCAGGCGATCGATGCCCCGCTTGCGACACTCCTTGCGCATGATGCGTGCCAGGGGGCAGGCCGTGGTGGCGTAAATGTCCGCCACCTGCAGTTTGGAGGGATCCAGTTTGTTCCCCGCGCCCATGGCGCTGATGATTCTCACGCCCTTTTCCTGACAGCGGGCGATCAGCGCCAGTTTCGCCGTCACGGTGTCAATGCAATCCACCACGTAATCAAACTGGCTCAGGTCAATTTCATCCGCCGTTTCCGGCAGATAGAACATGGCGTGGGTGGTGACGGTCACATCGGGGGCGATGTCCTTGAGGCGCTCAGCCATCGCCTGCACCTTCTGCCGGCCGATGGTGGAATGGGTGGCAATCAGCTGGCGGTTGATGTTGCTCATGGACACCACATCGTTGTCGATCAGGTCGATGCTGCCCAAGCCGCTGCGCACGAGGGCCTCGCACACATAGCCGCCCACGCCGCCAATGCCGAAAACCGCCACCCGTGCCCTGCGCAGCGCCGCCACGCCTTCTTCGCCGATGAGCCTCGCCGTGCGGGAATACTGTTCCATAAGCCCCTCCGAGATGTTGATGATACCAGTATACCACGATGAAGGCGGAATGGGAAGATGGGGAATGGCGCCTTCGATGCCCCATTGTTCTTTGTACAAGGTGAAGTTTCGCCTTCACAGGCGACCAAAGGGCTTTCCGATCGTCCGCCTCCGCTTCGCTCCGGAAACTCGCCTTCGGCGACTGCCCACTGGGCAGTTCGTTTCCTTTGGAAACCTTCGGTCCGCACCTTTGTTTAGGATATTAACCTGTTCATTGTGGAACGGTTTTCTATCGCTCCAGCAAAGACTACTCGCAAGGAATCCAGCCCTAAGGGGTCCAGGGGGCGATCGGAAAGCCCCCTGGTTGTAGCGGGTAGACCGTGAAACAGGTATCGGATTAGTTTCTGCACAACCGTTGCAAGATGGGGTTTCGCCTTCACAGGCGACCAAAGGGCTTTCCGATCGCCCTTTGGAAACCTTCGGTCCGCACCTTTGTTTAGGATATTAACCTGTTTATTGTGGAACGGTTTTTTATCGCTCCAGCAAAGACTACTCGCAAGGAATCCAGCCTGGTTCGGTCCTCCATGGAGTTTTACCTCCACTTCAACCTGCTCATGGATAGGTCACCCGGTTTCGGGTCTACGTCATGCAACTATCGCCCTGTTCAGACTCGCTTTCGCTCCGGCTCCAGACCTT
>SVHA01000014.1 GCA_015056085.1 Clostridiales bacterium | reverse complement strand
TGTATGCTTCCTGTGTTATCCTGTCCATGGAGAACCTCCCTGTGTGTGGTGTTTGTAGCAGAACTATCTTACCACAGTTTGGTTCTCTTTTTTCGTTCCGGTGTTACCTATGTATTGTACCTCAACATGGCCAAATGCCGTCTGGCCCGGTTTACCGTTGACAAGCGGGCGGAATCCTGATAAAATAGATGTGTATGGCATGGAAGAGGAATGTGCGCCTGATGGTCATCTGCCAGAGAGGAAACCACGGCTGAAAGTTTCCGTTGACGTGGGCGTAAAGACACCTTGGAGCCTCCCGGTGAGAGCCGGGCGCTGTTTCCTGCGTTATGGGAAAAGAGGCGGCAGCCCCTATGAGGTTTGCCGTAAAAATGGGTGGCACCGCGAAGACATTCGCCCCATGCAGATGATTTATTTCGCCTGCGTGGGGCGGTTTTTTCATCCCCCGCATCAGGCAAAAGGAGGATACTGATATGTTGACTCAGGCACCCCGCGGCACACGGGATGTGCTGCCGACGGATTCCTTCCGCTGGCAGTACGTGGAAGGCAAGATGCGCCAGGTGGCGGCGGAAGCCGGCTTCCGGGAGGTCCGCACGCCAGTGTTTGAACACACCGAGCTGTTCCAGCGCGGCGTGGGCGACACCACCGACATCGTGCAGAAGGAAATGTACACCTTCAGGGACAAGGCAGACCGCTCCATCACCCTCAAGCCTGAGGGCACGGCGGGCGCAGTGCGCTGCTTCCTGGAATCGGGAATGTATGCTGATCCGCTGCCCTGCAAGATGTACTACCTCAATGCGCCCATTTTCCGCTATGAGGCGCCCCAGTCCGGCCGCCTGAGGGAGCATCACCAGTTTGGCCTGGAATGCTTCGGCGCCAAGAGCGCCACGGCGGACGCCGAATTGATTCTGCTGGCCCACAAGCTGCTTTCCGGCCTGGGCGTGAAGAATCTGTCCGTGAACATCAACTCTATCGGCTGCCCCAACTGCCGCCCGAAGTATCACGCCATGCTCAAGGAATACCTGGGCGAGCGCGTGGCGGGGATGTGCAAGACCTGCCAGGAGCGCTTCGACCGCAACCCCCTGCGTGTGCTGGATTGCAAGGAAGCCCACTGCCAGGAACTGGTGAAGGACGCTCCTGCCATGCTGGACGTGCTGTGCGAGGAATGCGCCGCTCACTTTGAGCAGCTCAAGGCGTGCCTGGACGTGTCCGGCATTCCCTATCAGGTGGACAAGCGCATCGTGCGTGGTCTGGATTACTACACCAAGACGGTGTTTGAACTGATCACCACCACCAGGGAAGGCAACCTGACCGTCTGCGGCGGCGGACGCTATGACAATCTGGTGGAAGAACTGGGCGGACCCAGCCTGCCGGCGGTGGGCTTCGGCATGGGCATTGAGCGTGTGCTGATGCTGCTGGACGGCGAGGGCATTGAACTGCCCCAGCCCCGCCATGTGGATGTGTTTGTCACCTACATGGGCAACAACCAGATCGCTGCCTTCTCGCTGGTGCAGCAGCTGCGCCGTGCCGGCATCAAGGCGGACATGGATCACTGTGCCCGCAGCCTCAAGGCCCAGTTCAAGTTCGCCAACAAGACGGGCGCCCCCCTGTGCATCACCCTGGGGGATGACGAAGTGGCCCAGGGCATTGCGAAAATCCGCAACATGAACACCCGTGAAGAGCATACTGCCAAGCTGGAGGCCGCCGATAAGTGCTGCCGCAGCCTGCTGAGCAAATAATCCCCCAAAAGACGATGTAAGGAGCAATCACCATGCAGAATCGTACTCATACCTGTAACGAACTGCGCCTGAGCGACGCAGGCAAGACTGTCAAAATCTGCGGCTGGATGGAAAACGTGCGTGAAGTGTCCGCTGCGCTGGCCTTTGTGGTGCTGCGTGACTTCTACGGCACCACCCAGGTGGTTATCGAGAACGAAGAGATGATGACCGTGGTCAAGGGCATCAACAAGGAATCCACCCTGGCCGTCACCGGCATTGTGCGGGAGCGTGAATCCAAGAACGGCAAGATCGCCACCGGCGATATCGAAGTGGTGCCCCAGTCCATCGAGGTGCTGGGCAAGTGCCGCCACAATCAGCTGCCCTTTGAGATCAACAAGTCCAAGGACGCTGATGAAAATGTGCGCCTGAAGAACCGCTTCCTGGACCTGCGCAACCCCGCCGTCAAGTCCAACATCATCCTGCGCTGCCAGGTGGTGGCGGAACTCCGCCGCCTGATGACCGAGAAGGGCTTCCTGGAGATCACCACGCCCATTCTGACGGCTTCTTCCCCCGAAGGCGCCCGTGACTATCTGGTGCCTGCCCGCAAGCATCCCGGTCAGTTCTACGCCCTGCCCCAGGCGCCCCAGCAGTTCAAGCAGCTGCTGATGGCCTCCGGTTTCGACAAGTATTTCCAGATTGCCCCCTGCTTCCGTGATGAGGACGCCCGTGCGGACCGCACCCCCGGCGAGTTCTATCAGCTGGACATGGAAATGGCCTTCGCCAGCCAGGAAGATGTGCTGTCCACCCTGGAGAGCGTGCTGGTGCCCGTGTTTGAGAAGTACGGCAAGTATGACCGCATAACTCAGGCGCCCTTCCGCCACATTCCCTTCAACGAGGCCATGGAGCGCTATGGCTCCGACAAGCCCGACCTGCGTATCGATCTGGAAATCGATGATATCACCGAAGCTGTGCAGGGCTGCGGCTTTGGCCCCTTCGAAGGCAACACCGTCAAGGCTGTGGTGGTGCATGATTTCGCTCAGGCCCGCAAGTGGATCGACAAGCTGCTGGCGGATGTGGAAGTGCAGACCGGCAACAAGGCCTGCTGGGTGAAGGTGGACGAAAATGGCGCCCTGACCGGCGGCGTGAGCAAGTTCCTGCAGGAATGCGCCCCCGCACTGACCCAGCAGCTGGGCCTGAAGCCCAACTCCTTTGTGTGCATGGCGGCCGGCAAGAAGACTGCCGCCCAGAAGACCGCCGGCGTCATCCGCACCATGCTGGGCCGCCGTGTGCCCGGCCACTTCGACGAGGAACAGTACGCCATGTGCTGGATCGTGGACTTCCCCATGTACGAGATGGGCGAGGAATCCGGCGAACTGGAATTCTGCCATAATCCCTTCTCCATGCCCCAGGGCGGTATGCAGGCGCTGCTGGACGCCGAGGGCGATACCGAGAAACTGCTGGCCATCAACGCCGATCAGTACGACCTGGTGGTCAACGGCTACGAGTCCGCTTCCGGCGCTGTGCGTAACCACGACCCGGAAATCATGGTCAAGGCCTTCCAGATGGTGGGTCTGGGCGAAGAGGACGTCAAGGCCAAGTTCCCCGCCATGTATAACGCCTTCACCTACGGCGCACCGCCCCATGCCGGCGCTGCCCCCGGCGTGGATCGCCTGATCATGCTGCTCACCGGCGAAGAGTCCATCCGTGAGGTGATCACCTTCCCCATGAACAAGAACGCTCAGGACCTGATGATGGGCGCTCCCGGCTGCGTGGAACAAAAGCAGCTGGACGAACTCCACATCGCGCTGGTGCCTGTGGAAGAATAATCCCAAAATGTCAAATGCTGCGCCGGAATGTCTGGCGCAGCTTTTCTTGACGGAATCGGGGCATCATGGTATCATCAGGAAAAGGAGGGCGAAGGATGATCAGAGCGGTATTTTTCGATATTGACGGCACGCTGATGCCTTTCGGTGCACCGGGAATCCCTGAAAGCACCCAAGCGGCGCTGGATGCGCTGACTTTGCGGGGCATCGACAGGGTGATCGCTACCGGCAGGCACACCACGGAGATCGACCTCCTGCCCATCCGGGACGTACCCTTCGACGCCTGGATCACCCTCAACGGGCAACTGTGCTATGACGGGCAAGGCCGCATCTTTTTTGAAAACCCGCTGACCGGGCCGGAGGGCCTCCTGCAACTGTTCCACGAAAAGCGCATCCCCGTGATGCTGGTGGAAAAGGACAGGATGTACATCAATTTCGTAAACGAGAAGGTCATTGCTGCCCAACTGGACATCGCCACGCCTGTGCCGGAGGTAGGGGAGTACCAAGGCGCCTCGATTTATCAGGCCATCGTGTATGTCACCCGGGAGGAGCAGGCTGAAATGGCCCGGCGCATTGGGGATAAGCAGATCACCCGCTGGAACGACAGGGCTGTGGACATTGTGGAAAAAGGTGCGAGCAAAGTCACCGGCATTGAAAAGTATCTGGCCCTGAAGGGCTATCGCCGGGAAGAAACCGTCGCCTTCGGGGACGGGGAGAACGACGTGGAGATGCTTAGGTATGTCCATATCGGCGTGGCGATGGGAAATGCGCGGCAAACGGTCAAGCAGGCCGCCGACCGGGTGACCGCCTCTGCGGAGGAAGATGGCATCATGAAGGGGCTGCATGAGTTAGGGCTTATCTGATAGACGAATATCACTTTCAGAGCCGATGCTTGCATCGGCTTTTTGCGTGGGTGCGATGCTTTCGGGCAGAAAAAACCCCCTGCCGATTTCTCAGCAGGGGGAAGGAGGTTTCGGTCGGAAATTGGTAAACCGCCCGGTTATATTCGATTATTCGGCGTCAGAAACAGTGGCGATGTCCAGATCCGTGGCTGTGGCGAATTCAGCGCAGGAAGCGAACCAGTTGTCGCGATAGCCGTTGTACTTCTGGCGCAGCTCTGCAGCCAGATCGGCAGGTTTCTTTTCGCCGCTCAGGATAGAGTTGCCAACGCCGCCGAAGGCATAGTTGATCATGCAGTTGATGTGACCGGGAGCATGAGCGCCCATGTAGGGCAGCAGCGGAGGCAGATTCTCCAGGAAATTGTCCAGACGGGGGCTGGTGTTGGCACGGGTATCCACCCACAGGTCCTCATCCGTCAGAATCGGGACGCGCAGGCTGATTGCGCCGGTATCCTGCATCACTTCTGCGAAATACTCGTTGCGCAGCAGCGTGGCTTCACGACCCCAGTCCATCCACTTCGCCAGCAGCCATGCTTCGTTGGGATACTTCGTCGCCTTGGAAATGCAGGCGAAGTCTACAATCGAATTCTGGGTGCCGCGGGGAGTGGGAACGGGATAGAACAGGAATTCGCAGCCAAGGGTCTGCTCCAGAGAGCCGTCCAGCAGGGCCCCCACAAAGTGAGAAGAATACACATTCATGGCAGCGTGACCGGTGCCAAAGGCAAGGGCGGAAGAATCGCCGAATGCAGTTTCGCGCTCTTCGGGGGTCATGTTTTCCTGAATCTTGCGTTCCATCCAGTCATACCAGTGTTCTTCCATCATCACCCAGGTGTCGTCGAAGGTGTAGGATTCGCCGTCCCAGCCCCACTCCTCGATGAAGTAGCCGGCGCCGCCGCAATCGCCGTAGCCGAAGTCATACACTTCGGGATGGGCGACTTCTTCTGCCAGAGAGACAAACTCTTCCCAGGTCCAGTCATAGTCAGGCAGTTCCACATTGTACTTGTCAAACAGCGTCTTGTTGATCGCCATGACGTAAGGCTGGCTGCGCACAGGGATGGAGTAGCGGCGGCCGCCGATCTTGGAGCCATCCAGAATGCTGCCCATAATGCGCTGGGCGTCGGGATCAGCCGCATACAGGTCGTCCAGACGCAGTGCCCAATCGTTGGCAACGGGGTCCTGCACGCCGTCCACCCAGAACACATCGGGGAGATTCTTCTCAGCGGCCAGGTTGCCCAGACCAGTCATGTAGGTCCAGATGTCCAGTTCCAGGATCTCTACTTTGATGTTGGGATAGGCCTGCATGAACTGATTCGCCAGACGCTGAACCAGTTCAGGATCCTCCTTGGATACGTAGGTCAGGGTGATTTCTTCCGTAGTGATTTCCAGTTCAGCCAGAGAGGCTGCTACGCTGAAAACCATCAGCAGAGCCAAAACCAGGGAAACGATCTTCTTCATGGGGATACCTCCTGTTCAATTGTCGCACCTTTTTGTGAAGCGGTGCAAAACAGATTTTAGGCTTATACCCAGCCTATTGATTTTATTGTAGCATAAAAACGCACACGGGCGCTCATACGCCACTGCTAAAAAACTCATACTTGTCTGCTATCTTTGCGTGTTTGAGGGTCATTTAATGATTGCGCTGCCTTTTTTCGATTCTGATTTCTCCCACGCAAAACCCTCTGCCGATTTCTCAGCAGGGGGAAGGAGGTTTCGGTCGGTGCTTGTTAAACCGTCCGAAAGGGAGATGATTTACTCGGCGTCAGAAACAGTGGCGATGTCCAGATCCGTGGCAGTGCTGAACACATAGCCGCTGTCCTTGAATTCGGGACACTTCTTGAAGTAGTTGGCCACGGCGTTGTTGTACTTGGTGTACATTTCAGCCACAGCGTCGGCCAGGGTGCGGCTGCCGTCCTGCACCTTGGGACGAATCACGAACAGCCAGTTGATGCGGCGGCCGTCGCCGTCGGGAGAATACTTGTCGTTCTTGGGGAAGCACTCGCCCACGTTGGAGATGAAATCAACCATGCGGGGATGGGCCTTAGCCTTGCAATCCTCCCACACTTCCTCGTCGTCGATGACGGGCATGTAGGTGCTGGCGATTTCGTTATCATAGTAGTACTGCTGGGAAATCAGGTTCGCCTTCTTGCCCCAGCCCATGTACTTCATCAGTTCCCAGGCTTCGTTGGGATACTTGCAGGACTTGGCGATGGCGGCGCTGCCGATGTTGGTGATCTGCTTGCCGTCGATGGTGGGCATGGGGTAGAACAGCAACTCGCTGCCGGTCTGGGCTTCCCAGGTGCCGTCCAGATAGGCCTGGGAATTCCAGCCGTAATTCTCCAGGGGCTCCATGGCCACATGGCCCTGAGAGGAAGCGCTGTTGCCGGCGAAGATGTTCTGCTTCACATCTTCGCTGATGGTCACGGCGGTCAGGCCGCGGGCGCACCAGTCTTCGATGGTCTCAGTCAGCTCGGTCCAGGGCTCAAAGGTGTAGGAGTTGCCGTCCCAGCCCCATTCAGTGGTGAAGAAACCAGCGTCGAAGGATTCGGGAGCGCCGTAGTAGTAATCTTCAGGATGGGAAACGTTTTCCATTGCGTAGCAGTACTCTTCCCAGGTCCAGGTCAGGGAAG
Organism: Clostridiales bacterium; assembly: GCA_015056085.1. Taxonomy (GTDB): domain Bacteria; phylum Bacillota; class Clostridia; order Christensenellales; family Aristaeellaceae; genus UBA11524. Next base: position 35,349 of record SVHA01000014.1, on the reverse strand, counting down.
GCAGTTCCACGTTGTACATATCGAAGATGGTCTTGTTGACGATCATGGAGGTGGGGGCATTCTGCATGGGCACGCAGTACTGACGGCCGCCGATGACGGTGCCGGACAGGATGGTCTTGTTGATCATCTGGGCGTCGGGATCAGCCGCATACCAGGGATCCAGGCACATCAGCCAGTCGTTGAGCAGGGCATACTGGATCTTGCCGGGCCAGAACACGTCGGGCAGGTTCTGGGTGGAGGCCAGGTTGGCCAGGGAATCAGCGTAGGTGCCGATGTCCATTTCCAGGACTTCAACGGTGATGTTGGGATAGTCCTTCATGAACTCGTCTGCCAGCAGCAGGCACAGTTCATAGTCCTGCGTATCAGAGGCATAACGCAGGGTGATTTCTTCGGTGGTAATGGTCAGCAGGTCGCTGGCGGGCGCTTCATCAGCCACCACAGCAGGAACCAGACCAAGCACCATCGCCAGGGCCAGGAACAGGGAAACGATCTTCTTCATGGGGGAACCTCCTTGTATGTATTTTTCAAACGTCTCATGTGCTGAGACTGAGTGAACAAAGGGATGTGCTGCCGTTCATTTCTTGCTATATTACATTTTCTATATTACATATTATACAGTAATCTGGTAAAAAAACAACCATAATTCCTGCTATTATTTCGTCATATCCTGCTATCTGACGATGTTGATGCGTCATTTTGTGCAGAAGCCCAACAGGGGATAACGCCGTGCAAATCAAAAAGGGGTGAACGAATTCACCCCAGGGTTACATCCAGCGCCATCATCACCGCAAAGCCTACCAACGTGGCCAGGGTCATCAGCGGCGCATGGCTGCTGCGCTGGCTTTCCGGCACCAGTTCGGCGATTACCACCGCCACCATGGCTCCGGCAGCCAGGGCCAGCAAAAAGGGCAGTACGGCGGACACATACAGGCACAGGAGGGCTCCCGCCACGGCGGCCACAGGTTCCACCATGCCGCTGAGCTGCCCCATCCACAGCGCCCGGCCCACGCTGTAGCCTTCCCGCCGCAGGGGCAGGCTGACGGCAGCGCCTTCCGGGAAATTCTGCAGTGCAATGCCGATGGCCAGCATCCAGGCGGCGGCCAGGGCGGCGGTATCTCCCCGGGCGGCAGCGCCGAAAGCCACGCCCACCGCCAGGCCTTCCGGGATGTTGTGCAGGGTGATGGACCACATCAGCAGGTGAGAGCGCCGCTGCCGGGGATTTTCCGGCTGCAAATGGCGGAGAAGGGCGTCACACAGGAGCATCAGCCCGCCGCCCACCAGAAAGCCAATGCCGCAAATCAGCCACGCCGTCTGGCCAAGGGCCTCGCTGCGGCTGATGGCCGGGGCCAGCAGCGACCAGAAGGACGACGCCAGCATCACCCCGGCGCCAAAGCCCAGCATGGCGTCCAGCCACAGGGGGCGGGGCCGCCTTGCCGCCAGCACCATGCCGGCCCCCAGCGCCGTCACGCCCCAGGTCATCAGGGAAGCCGCCAGCGCCTGCCACAAAGGGGATATATGAAACAGTTCGCTCACGCAAACCGCCTCCTCGCAGATTAGTGCCTCCCCGCAAGGGAAGGGCTGCATCATCCTATGCAAAAAGGGGCGGGACAGTGAAAGTTCCTGATTTTGCCGGGGAAAATTCCGTTTGCCGGGAGGGATTGCCGGGCGCAAAGGCGAATAACATAAGGATGCTGTTTTTTGGAGCATCATCAACGTGATGAAATGGTGATTATGGAATGAGCCAAAGTGCGATCCCTTATTTGTTGAAGATCCGGGCCGGGGAGGACGCCTGCCGTGAAGGCGAGGCGCTTTTTGGCGCTGGCAACGTGCGCATCACCTCCCAGAATGCCAGGATGATCCGCCTGACGGTGATGGACGAAGGCCGGTATGAAGTGACGGTCACGCCGGAAGGATTGCCCCGGTGCGGCTGCGAGGATTGTTCTCTGCGGGGCGCCTGCCGGCATACGGTAGCAGCGGCGCTGTCTGTGACGCAAAGCGGTGCGGCGGATGAAATGCTGCGTCTCAATGCCGTCAATAGTGCCCCGGCGCTGATGGGCGCCATGGAATCCGCCCTGCCGGAAGACGGCGCCGTGCATCTGGAAGTGAACCTGATCGTCTCCCAGCATCAGGAGGATGAGAAACTCAAAATCGGCCTGCGGATGGGCGAGGACAGGATGTATGTAGTCCGCTCCATCCCGCAGATGATCAGCGCCATGGAAACGGGCGAGGTGATCCAGTACGGCAAGGGCTTTGCCTTCCACCCGGAATGGATGCACTTTTCCCCCGCTGCAAGGCAGATCGTGCAGATTTTGAAGGAAATGTGCCTGACCCAGAAGGAAGCGGGCTGCACCCTGAAACCGGCGGATCAGCGGGTGATGCCCCTGCCGGAGCCCATGGCGGAAAGAATCCTCCGGTGTCTTAACGAGATGCCCTTCCGCCTGACCATTGACGGCAACACTTCCGCCGTGCGCTGCGTGCGGGAAGCCCGGATTCCCCTGCATTTCAGGGTGTCCAGCGATTTGCGGGGCCTGACGGTGCAGGCGCTGTTCCCCCGGGATTTCCGGCCACTGACGCCTTCCTGCTCCTACGCCATGGCTGGCGGCAACGTCATCTGTGTGGCGGAGGATCAGCGCTCGGTGATGCGGGTATTGTGGCAAAAGCAGTTCATGGGCCGCTGCCAGTTTGATTTCCCCGTCAGGGACGCCGCCCGGGTCATTGGCGAGCTGATTCCTTTTCTGAAACTCACCGGCGTGGTGGAACTGTCCCCGGAACTGCAAAAGCAGCTGATTCGTCTGCCGCTGGTGCCGAAAATCTATCTGGACCGGGCGGGCCGGGATGTGGTGGCCAGGGCGCAGTTCTGCTATGGCGACAGGGAAATCGATCCCTTTGATGAAACGCCCATGCCGGAATCCATCCGCCGGGGCGAAAAACTGCTCCTGCGGGACGCCGCTGCCGAGCGCAAGGTGCTGGACGCCCTGGGTGCATCGGGATTCTTCGTTTCCCGGGGCATGGTGTATCTCTCCGGGCAGGAGGCCATCTTTGATTTCATGACGGAAGGTCTGCCCCGCCTGCAGGAGATGTGCGAGGTCTACCTGTCCAATGATTTCCGCCGCCTGGCGCCCCGCAAGCCCAACCTCTCCGGCGCCATGAAGGTCTCCGGCGGGCAGCTGGAACTGACCTTTGATGCGGATGGCGAGCCCACCCAGGAAATTCTGGCGATGATGGAAGCCCTCAGCCGCCGCAGGAGGTATTTCCGCCTCAAGGACGGCTCCTTCCTGGATTTGTCGGGGCTGGAACAGTGGCAGCCCCTGGCGGACGCCGTGACGGAAGCGGCCTCTCTGGAGGGCGCCAGCGCTGCGGGGGATACCATCACCCTGCAGGCATACCGCACGGCCTATTTGAGCGGTCTGCTGGAAGGCAGCGACCTGCCCGTTCATCGGGATGCATCCGTCGAAACCACCGTCCGGGCCCTCACCGAAGCGCCCGCCGATACGGTGCAGCTGCCCCAGGGACTGTCTTTGCGGCCGTATCAGCAGCGGGGCTATCAGTGGCTGAGTACGCTGGATCGCCTGCACATGGGCGGCGTGCTGGCAGACGATATGGGCCTTGGCAAAACGGTGCAGGTGATTGCCCTGTTCAAGGCCAACCGGGAAGCGGGACAGACGTCCCTGGTGGTTTCGCCCACCACGCTGACCTACAACTGGCTCAGCGAACTGGAGCGGTTTGCGCCGGAACTTTCCGTGATGGTTATCAGCGGCTCGGCGGCCCAGCGGGCCAGCCAGATCCGCCATGTGAAGGAAGCCCACGATGTGGACGTGCTCATCACGTCCTATCCCCTTATCCGCCAGGACATCGACCTGATGACAGACATCAACTTCCGCTTTATCGTGCTGGACGAAGCCCAGCACATCAAAAATGCCGGCAGCAAGGCGGCTGTCGCCGTCAAGCAGCTCAAAGGCCGCACCCGGTTTGCCCTCACCGGCACGCCCATGGAAAACGGCGTGGGCGAACTGTGGTCCATCTTTGATTTCGTCCTGCCGGGGTATCTGCTGGGATACAGCGCCTTCCTGCGCCGGTATCAGGACGGCATGGACGCAGAGGACCTGCGCAAGCGGATTCGCCCCTTCCTGATGCGGCGGCTGAAAAAGGACGTGCTGACGGAACTGCCGGATAAGATCGAGCACACTTTCACCGCTCAGATGACGCCGGAGCAGACCAAGGTCTACCGGGCCGCCATGCTCAGGCTCCGGGACCGGGTCAGCGAAGTGCTGGCGGAAAAGGGCTTTGACCGCAGTCGCACCGAGGTGCTGGCGGCCATCACCCAATTGCGGCAGATCTGCTGCCACCCCCAACTGGTGCTGGAAGACTACATCGGCTCCTCCGGCAAGTATGACCTGCTGCTGGACTTGCTCACCGCCGCCCGGGCGTCCTCCCGGCGGGTGCTGTTGTTCTCGGCCTTCACCTCCATGCTGAAAATTCTCCGCCGCCAGTTGACGGAGGCGGGCTTCACGGTGATGTACCTGGACGGCGACACCCCTGCCCAGGAACGCCTGTCCCTGACGGAGCGCTTCAACGGCGGTGCAGCGGACGTGTTCCTGATTTCCCTCAAGGCCGGCGGCACGGGCCTGAACCTGACGGGCGCCGACATGGTGATTCACTACGACCCGTGGTGGAATCCTGCGGCGGAGGATCAGGCCACCGACCGGGCCTACCGCATCGGCCAGACCCGCAAGGTGGACGTCATCCGCCTGGTGACCCACGGCTCCATCGAGGAGCAGGTGGTGGCCTTGGGCCAGCGAAAAAAGGCGCTGTTCGATCAGCTCATCACCCCCGGCGAACAGATGGTGACCGGCCTGAGCACCCAGGAGATTCTCCAACTTTTCCAATAAACGGCAAACAAAAAAAGCGGCTGATTCCCATAAGCAGGAATCAGCCGCCGTTTTGATATGTGGGGATCAGTCAACGATGGTTTCGGTGATGAGGATCATCTGGGCGCTGATTTGGGCGGGCAGGGACATGGTCATGGCGCCGTCAAAGGTCACGGTGACAAAAGCGCCGTCGGTGATGCCGGCCATCATGTCAGCGGGGGCGTTGACCTGCACAGCGTCGAGGCCTTCCCGGTTGAGCATGAAGCCTTCCTCGGTGATGTCGCTCACGGTGCCTTCCATGGTGTAGCAGGTGATGCGCAGGGCGCTGACCTGCGGGGGCAGGGAGCGGGTCATCTTGCCGTCATACATCACGGTCACATAGTCGCCCGCAGCAATGCCGGCTTCGCTGGTGGTTTCGATGATGGTGCCATCCTCGCCGGCAGCAATGTTCACCTGCACTTCGCCGAAGATTTCATCCATGACGATGATGTACTCCTCGGTCACTTCCGTCACGGCGCCAAAGAGGGTGTACACGTCCTCCACCGGGTCAGAAATGTGCAGGGCGCTGATCTGGGCGGGCAGGGACAGGGTCATCACGCCGTCGAAGTAGACGGACTTGCGGTCGCCTTCAACCAACAGCTCGATCTGCTCAGCGGTGGCGTTGACGATGATCTCCTCGCCGTCGTCAGTGGTCAGGGTGAAGGTTTCTTCGGTGATGGCAGACACCTCGCCGGTCTTTTCAAAGCAGATGATCTTCTGGGCAGCCACCTGCGGGGGCAGGGAACGGGTCATCATGCCGTTGTACATGGCGACGATGAAATCGCCCAGGGCGATGCCGTTTTCCTTGCTGGTTTCGATGACCGTGGCTTCCTCGCCGGTGATGATGTTCACCTGCACCATCTGGTCGTTTTCGTCAGCGATGAGGATGTATTCGTCGGTGATTTCCGTCACCACGCCGGAGACGGTGAAAACATCACTGGGAACATCGGTGTCGGTGGGGGTGGCGGTGCCCAGGGCGATGACAGGCAGCGCCAGGGCCAGAATGAGCAGCAGGGCAAAGATCTTCTTCATAAGTGGTACCTCCGTGTTTTTCTGATTTGTGTGCAAGCGCTGTCGGCTTACATTCAGTCAGACGCATCAGCAGGGCGAATTGTTCCCGCCATTTTGAAAAATTGTGCTGATAAATTTTTCCTTACGGCAAAAGGATGCACGCACCGGGCACAAAATCCGCAGGGGCCAGGCAGGGATTGGCCCTGAGCAGCGCCCCGATGGACACATTCAGGGAAAGGGCCGCTGATTCCAGCGTTTCGCCGGTACGCAGCGTATAATAGGAAGCGGCGGGGCAGGGAATATTCTCACTGGGGATGCACAGCGTCTCCCCGGCGATGAGCTGCTCCAGATTGGTGGAGGGGTTGGCGGATTGCAGCGTGTTGCGGCTCAATCCTTCGGAAAGTTGGATGTCCGCTGCCGTTTCGCCTTCCTGTATGGTGCGCAGCGTGCCGCCGGGGCACAGGTCGGGCACTTCCTGTTCGGGCATGGCAGGGGTATCCATGTCCTCCTGCGGGGGAGGAGTCTCTGCAGGGGGCGTGGAAGGGGAGGGCGCTGGCGTTTGCGGCGCATCGTCTTCTTCCATGGGGATGCACAGCACATCGCCTACCATCAGCCGGGCGGGATTCATGTCCGGGTTGGCGTTGAGCAGGTCCCGCAGGGGCACGCCCAGCCGATGGGCAATGAGGTAGAAACTATCTCCCCGGCGCACGGTGTACTCATAGGCGCAGATTTTCTCCTGAGGCGATTTGGCACAATCAGACATGATGATGCTCCTTTCTCAAATGAATGGCCTGGATGGCCGGATGACGGTCTGGGGGAGAATATGCCTGGAAAGGCGCCGCCATGCCTCCTGGCGGGAAAATGGCCTGTAACCGGCGCTTCCTGTGGCGATTTTTTGAATTTTGTGGTTTACAAGGGCGTAAAGTGTGCTATACTATAAGATGAATCAATTTTCCCCTTCAGGACTTAACGTGGCGAAAGCCCGATACAGTTGGCCGCTTTGGCGGCGGAAAGGTACAGGTGCAGGGATGAATCAAGGCCGTCCTCCGTATGGGAATCAGCCGACCTGGGGGCAGACGCCCTCTGCCGGTCAGGCGCCCTATCAGCCCATGAATCCCCAAATGAATCCGCAAATGAATCAGCCGATGATGAATCAGCCGATGTCCCAGCAGATGAATCCTCAGATGAATCAGCAGATGCCGCAAGGATATCAGCAGCGTCCGCCGGTGGGGCAGGGCAGCGTGTATCAGCAGCCCGTCTATCCCCAGCAGAATCCCTATGGCCAGCAGGCGTACCCCCAGCAGAACCCCTATGGTCAGCCTGCCTATCCCCAGCAGAATTACCCCCAGCAGGCCCCCTATGGCCAGATGGGCTATTCCGCCGGGGTGAATCCCCAGAGTATGTATGGCCAGCCCCCGGCGTCTCCGGCGCCTGTGGCTCCCGGCCCGTCCAACGGCTCCTACATCGGCTATCAGCCGCCCCGTCCGAAAAAGCCCATTCAGCCGGAAAACCTCGTGTTGCTGGTGCTGGCGGGCCTGCTGCCCGTACTGTTCATCGTGGCGATGGTGCTTTCCGGCGTGCCGGCCCTCAAGTGGGTGTTTGCCGTGGTGACGGTGGCGACCATTGCCTATCTGTGGATCACCAGGCAGCTCAATCAGTCCCTGCGGACGACCCTCTCCCTCATCGGCGGCATTCTGGCGCTGGTGGCGGTGGTGACGGCCCTTGCGGCCCCGCCCCAGGACAATACCAACCAGAATCAGGGCAATCAGCAGGGCCAGCAGGTGAGCACGCAGGGGCAGAACGTCTCCAATGTGCAGAATCATGGCGGATTCCCCCAGTCCATGCCTGCGACCACCGATATGCCCACCGCCACCCCGCCCATGGATAACGCCACGGCGGAGTGCCTGATGACCTTCTTCCACTATTGGAGCCAGAACGACTACGACCAGCTGGTGAAACTGACGCTGCCCTCCTGGCAGAAGCAGCAGACCGAGCCCAAAACCCAGCTGTTTGCCATCCTTGCCAACCGCTATCCCCTGGAATACTCCATGGAGGACATGAGCGGCACCTCCAATGACATCAGCCGCACGGCGGTGGTCAAGGCGACCATTGACAAGCGCAACGGCCTCAATCCTGAAGTGTATCTGTTCAGCGTGGTTTTGACCAAGGAAAACGGCGCATGGTATGTGGATCCCCGGTCGCTGAAATCCAACGAGACTGTCACCCCCACGCCCGCTACGGAAAACACCATGCCCACCCAGCCGCCGCAGTTTGTGCCCACTGCCAGCACGGTGCTGTATTTCAACCCCGACGGCGGCTCCTTCTACCATCTGGACCAGAATTGCATTTCGGCCCATGCCAGCAATCTGCCCTTCAGGGGCTCCTTCACCTGGAGTCAGGTCAATGACGCCCCCTATAACGAGCTCAAGGCCTGCGCCTCCTGCGGCGCCCCCCTGAGGGAACAGTGATGAACACCCTTGCCCCTGATTTTTCCCAGGTACCGCAAAAAGTACTGGTGGGGCTTTCCGGCGGTGCTGATTCCGTGGCCTTGGCGTGCCTGCTGAACGATGTCGGCAGGGATGTGACCTGCGTCCATGTGCACCATGGCCTGCGGGGCGAAAGCGCCGACGGAGATGAAACCTTCGTCCGCCGCCTGTGCGAAGAAAACGGCTGGAATTTGGTGTGCTTCCACGCCTGCCCGCCGCCGAATGCCGGGGAGGCCTGGGCGAGGGACGTGCGCTACGCCTTCTTCCGTCAGGCGATGGAACAGACCGGCTGCGAAGCGCTGCTGCTGGCCCATCATCAGGATGATCAGGCGGAAACGCTGCTGATGCGCCTGCTGCGGGGCACGGGCCTGTCGGGTCTGACGGCCATGCTGCCGGACGCTGTCATCGGCGGCATCCGGGTGATGCGGCCGCTGCTGGAGATTTCCCGCAGGGAACTGCAGCAATACCTCCTCAGCCGGGGACAATCCTGGCGGGAGGATGAATCCAATCAGGACACCCGGTATCTGCGCAACCGCCTCAGGCTGGAAGTCATGCCCCTGCTGGAAAGCATGGCGCCCGGCGCCGCCCAGCGGATGGCCTCGGCGGCGCAGATCATTCAGGGCGAAGAGCAGCTGATGCGTCAATGGACGGAGGATTTCCTTGCCAGACATTTGCAGCGCAGCGCCCTGCCTATTTCCGAACTGCTGGATTTGCCCCTGGCCCTCAGACGGCGGGTGATCCGCAGCGCCTGGCAGGGGGAAAGCCTATCCCAGCGTCAGACGGAAGACGTATTGACCCTTTTGGCGCAAGCCCCTGGCGCTGTGTGCAACCTGCCCGGCGGCGGGCAGGCCAAGCGGTGCTACACCCACCTGCATCTGATGTCCCCCACGGAGGGAAAAACGTCCCCCACGCCCTGCGAAGTGCATAACGGCGCACAGATGAGCGGCGTGACGGTGCACATCACCGCGGTGGAGAAGGATTGGGGCGATGGCCGCAGCGCCCAGGCGATGCCGACAGCCCTGCTCAATGGGCTGATCCTTCGCACAAGGCGCTCCGGCGACTGGATTCGCCCCTTCGGGCAGGCGGGACGCCAGTCCCTGCAGGATTATCTGGTCAACCGCCGGGTGGACGCCCCCTTCCGGGACGAGATTCCCCTCCTGTGCCGGGAAGACGAGGTGCTGCTGGTTTGCGGCGTCGGCGCCGGTGCGCTGCCCCATCTCTCCGGCGGGGAAGACGCCTGTCTGGTTTCCTTTACCGGTGAAATGCCCTGGATGCGCCCGAATCATCAGGACGCACCTTCCATCGAGTGAACACATATCAGTGAATGCTAAGGAGGATACGCCATGGATACCAATGCCAACCTGTACGCTGACCTCAAAAAAGTTCTCATCACAAGGGAAGAAATCGCACAGGCTATTCGTGACCTGGGCCAGAAGATCACCAGCGACTATCAGGGGCGCAAGGTTGTCATGCTGTGCATCCTCAAGGGTGCGGTGGTGTTCTTCTCTGATCTGATCCGGGAAGTGGACCTGCCCCTGACCATCGACTTCATGGCTGTGTCCAGCTACGGTGCCTCCACCAAGACCACCGGCGTGGTGAATCTGGTCAAGGACATCACCTGCGACATCACCGGCATGGACGTGCTGATCGTGGAGGACATCGTGGACTCCGGCATGACGCTGAGCTACCTCAAGAAGTATCTTTCCAGCCGTGGCGCTGCTTCCATCAAGATTGTCACCTTGCTGGATAAGCCCGAAAGGCGCCGGGTGGATCTGCAGGCGGATTATTTCTGCTTCACCATCCCGGACGAATTCGTAGTGGGCTATGGCCTGGATTATGCGGAAAAATACCGCAACCTGCCCGACATCGGCGTGCTGCACCCCCGCATTTATGGCGGTGAGGACGCCTGAAAAGGCGAAGCGGTTGACAGACAATAAAGGAGGATTCCTGCCTTGAAACGATCCCGGGGTTTGATGAGCTATGTGGTGATTATCGGCGCGCTGGTGCTGATTTCCATGCTGCTCTCCGGTGGCCTGAACGGTCACGACTTTATCCGAATTGAATATCCCGAACTGCTGGAATTGATCGAAAAGGATCAGGTGGAGAAGGTGGCCATCAGCGGCACGGCTCTTGTGGGCGTGCTGCGGGGCACCCGTGTGCTTGCCTCGGATTTCCCCGGCAGGTATGACTTTGAAACCACCATCGGCGGCGATTTCATCGACACCGCCATCCGCATGGAGGCCAAGCGCCTGGGTGTGGACGCAGAGACCCTGTCGGTGAGCGACCTGCGCTTCACCGTGCAGTATCCCCAGCCCCAGGGCACGCCCTGGTGGCTGGAACTGCTGCCCTTCTTCCTGACGGTGGTGCTGCTGGTGGTGTTCTGGGTGCTGATGATGCGCGCCCAGGGCGGTGGCAACAGCAAGGTGATGAACTTCGGCAAATCCCGTGCCCGGATGCAGGACCCCGCCAAGAACAAGATCACCTTTGAAAACGTGGCCGGCGCTGACGAAGAGAAGGAAGAACTCCAGGAAATGGTGGACTTCCTGCGGAATCCCCGGGCGTATATCGACATGGGCGCCCGCATTCCCAAGGGCGTGCTGCTGGTGGGCCCTCCCGGCACGGGCAAGACGCTGCTGGCCAAGGCTGTGGCCGGTGAAGCAGGCGTGCCCTTCTTCTCCATTTCCGGCTCTGACTTTGTGGAAATGTTCGTAGGCGTGGGCGCCAGCCGTGTCCGCGACCTGTTCGATCAGGCGAAGAAGTCCGCTCCCTCCATCGTGTTTATTGACGAGATCGACGCTGTGGGCCGCCATCGTGGCGCCGGCCTGGGCGGCGGTCATGACGAGCGGGAACAGACCCTCAACCAGCTGCTGGTGGAAATGGACGGCTTTGCCGTCAATGAAGGCGTCATCGTGATGGCTGCCACCAACCGCCGGGATATCCTCGACCCCGCCCTTTTGCGCCCCGGCCGCTTTGACCGCCAGGTGACGGTGAACTATCCCGACCTGGATGGTCGTGTGGCGATCCTGAAGGTGCACTCCAAGGGCAAGCCCCTGGCGGATGACGTGGATCTGAAGGTCATCGCCAAGCGGATGCCCTTTGGCACCGGCGCTGAACTGGAAAACGTGATGAACGAAGCGGCGATCCTTTCTGCCCGGGCACGGCGCAAGAAGATCGACCAGAAGACGCTGCTGGAAGCCATCAGCCGTGTGCAGATGGGCCCGGAAAAGCGCAGCCACAAGGTGTCTGAACGGGACAAGGAAATGGTGGCGATCCACGAGGCGGGCCACGCCATTGTGGGTCACTTTGCCCCCCAGGCCCACGACGTGCATCTGGTGACCATCGTGCCCCGGGGCAATTCTGCCGGCCACACCCTGTCCCTGCCCGGCGAGGAGCATGAACTGACCACCCGCAGCCAGCTCATGGCCCGCATTGCCGTGGCTCTGGGCGGCCATGCCGCCGAGCAGCGTGGCCTGGGTGAATTCACCACCGGCGCCACCAGCGACCTGCAGCACGCTACGGAACTCTGCCGCCGCATGGTGACCATGTTCGGCATGAGCGAAGAGATCGGCCCGGTGTATCTGGACAGCGATCAGGAAGTGTTTGTCGGCATGGAATTCGGTCAGAGCCGCAGCTATTCCGAAGAAGTCGCTGCCAAGATCGACCGGGAAGTGCGGAAACTCCTGGACGAAGGCTATCAGCTGGCCCTTCAGATGATCGACGACAACCGGGAACGCTTCGACCTGCTGGTGAAGATGCTCGTTGCCCACGACACCCTCAGCCGCAAGGAGTTTGTGACCCTGATGGAAACGGGCGAGTATGTGGCGGAAGAAACCGAGCACGCCCCCGACGCCCTGCAGGATGCTGCCGAAGAAGAAGCAGCCTCTGTATCTGCTGAAACTGCTGAAGAAGCAGCAGCCCCGGAAGCGACGGATGATGACACGCAGGAAGAACAGGACCATGAGCATCAGGGTTGATTTGCATACCCATTCCACCGCATCCGACGGCGTGTTTTCGCCGCCGGATTTGGTGCGTGAAGCCCTCAGGAACGGTCTGGATGTGATCGCACTGACGGATCATGATAGTTTTGTGGGCAGCGATCAGGCCCGCACGCTGATGAGCGGCGTGACGGTCATTCCCGGCGTGGAACTGAGCATCCGGGATATGTCCGGGCTGCACCTGCTGGGGTATGGCACAGCGCTTGGCGGGGAACTGCGCCGCACGGTGGAGGACTTGTCCTTCCGCCGCAAGAACAGGGCGCGCCTCATGCTGGAAAAACTCGCCGAACTGGGAATGCCCCTGGACGCCGACAGGCTGATTACTTCCTGTCAGGGGTCGCTGGGCAGGCCGCATATTGCCAGAGCCATGGTGGAAGCGGGGTATGTCCTCAGCAACGAGGAGGCGTTCCGCCTCTATATCGGCAATGACGGCCCCGCCTATGTGGGCGGCGAAAGGCTGACCATGGAGCAGGCGCTGCATCTGATGCGCATCAGCGGCTTTGTGCCCGTGCTGGCCCATCCGGCGGAACTGAAACTGCCTCTCAAAGATTTGCGGGTGCTGGTGGAAAAGTGGCGCAGTCTGGGGCTGATGGGCATGGAGGTCTATCACCCTTCCGCCAGAAAGTACGGCATGGATTCCCTGGACCGCATGGCCAGAGAAATGCACCTGCTGGTGACCGGCGGCAGCGATTTCCACACCCCCGGAGATCACCACGGCGAACTGGGCGCCATGCTCAAACATTGGCGCTCCTGCCAGGAGGACTATGATGCCTTGCTGGACGCCATGGGCTGATCGCCCGCAAGAGACACCAAAGAACCTTTTGACCTTTACACGCAAGGAGGAACACTATGAACGGGAACGACTCGTTCCAGCAGCAGGCGCCGCAGCGCAGCCGCCGCAGCACCCGCTATGATGGGGCGACACCTCCTGCTCCGTCCGCTCCCATGCCCCCCTCCGGCGGGGAAGGATACTATCAGCAGCCCATGACGGACAGGGCTTCTGCCTATGGGCAGGGCCATCAGGCCCAGCGCAATCAGGCGGCCTATCCTGCGGCCCAGTCCGGCGGATACGGCGCCTGGGGATGGCAGCAGCCGGTCCCGCCTTCCGGGCAGCAGGGAGGCTATCAGCAGTCCTATCAGCCTCCGCCCATGGGCTCAACGCCCCCGGCATCCCCGGCCAAGCCGCCCCGCAAGCCCGGCAAGTCCCTCAAAAAGATTCTGCCGCTGCTGGCCGTGCTGGCGGTGGCTATTGTGGCCATTGTGGTGGGCGGAAACGTCAACGACCACCTGCAGGCGGAGAGGGAAACCCAGGAAATCGTGGCCTTTTACAATGATAAGTTTGTCCCCAATGTGTATGTGGACGGCATTCATCTGGGCGGCATGACCTGGGAGCAGGGCGTGCAGGCCGTGACGGAAAAGGCGCAGAGCCGCAATGACGCCTGGTCGGTGCGGCTGATGTACCGGGGCCAGTTGGTGCGGGAAATCACCGCCGGCGAACTGGGCATGACCGTCAATGTGCAGGAAGCCCTCAATCAGGCCTGGGGACAGGCCCGGCAGGGGGATGCATACTCCCGCAAACAGGCCATGGACGCCCTGACGGTGACGCCTTTTGAGGCGTTCTCCGCACTGCCTGCTGGAGACACCTCCGCCATCGACGCCATTCTGGCGAATATGCAGCAGGATGTCTATCGTGCGCCCCAGGACGCCTATGTGGTGTTTGACACCTCCAAGCCCAGTAATCCCTTCACCTTCCATGATGAAATCCCCGGTCGGATGCTGGACGTCACCACCCTGAAGGACCAACTCTACCGCATGATGGCCCAGATGGAAAGCGGCGATCTGACCGTGGAGCCCACGGAGATCACGCCCACCATCACCGTAGCCAAACTGAAGGATCAGGTGTCGGTACGGGCCAGTTATTACACCAAGATTTCCACCACCTCCACGAAGGAGCGCACGGATAATATCGCAAGGGCGCTGGAACTGATCAACGGCACCATTCTCCACCCCGGCGAGGTGTTCTCCTTCAATGGTGTGGTGGGCAAGCGCTCGCTGGAAAACGGATTCCATTATGCCATCGAGTATGCCTACGGCGAGGAGCGCATGGGCATCGGCGGCGGCATCTGTCAGGCCAGCACGACGCTGTACATTGCAGCCGTGCAGGCGAATCTGGAAATTGTCAAGCGTGAGCAACACTCTGACAAGGTGAATTACACCGATTACGGCAAAGACGCCACCGTCAACTGGGACGGAAAGAAGATCGACTTCACCTTCAGGAACAACACCGACAGCGACATCTACATCATGGCGATGCTTCAGTCCGACCCGGACAACCGCAAGCGCTGGGTGGCGAAGGTGGTCATTTACGGCAAGGCGATGGAAGAGGGCGTCACCTATGATCTGGTGACGGAAACGGTGGAAACCCTGCCCATCCCGGAAGAAAAGGTGTATAAGAAGGACACCAACAATATGTACGGTCTGACCTATACCACCGACGAGAAGAAAATCGCCGGCAAGGAAGGCATTGTGGTGCAGAGTTATCGGGTGAAATATGTCAACGGCGTGGAAGTCGAGCGCACGCCCATGTACCTTGACCGCTATGAGGCCAAGCCGGTGACCATCTACACCGGCACCAAGAAACCCGAAGACTGACCAGGGTCTCCGCCAAAGGGCTGCGCCCTTTGGAATCCTGCTTGTGGGGCTCTGCCCCACACCCCGGCAGGGGCGCCGCCCCTGCACCCCGCAAGGGCCATTGGCCCTTGACCCATCACCCCAAGCCCAAGGGCTTGGGGGATTGTTTGTATGTAGGATTTTCCTTACATGATGTTTTGTTATGCGAGGTGAGGGTTTCGCCCTCACGGGCGACCAAAGGGCTTTCCGATCGCCCTTTGGAAACCTTCGGGCCCCCTTCGGATGAAGGGATTTTAGCGTGCTTGTTGAGGAAACGGTTTTCGTTGTTCCGGCAAAAACTACTTACAAGGATGCAGACCGAAGGGGTCCAGGGGGCGATCGGAAAGCCCCCTGGTTGCCCCGGCAAAGACAAGCCAAATCCATAAGACTACCCAAAATAAAACACCCCGGAAATCCTTCAGGATTTCCGGGTGATGGGTCAAGGGGCAATGCCCCTTGCGGGGGTGTTGGGGGCAGGGCCCCCAACTGGGAGTCCAGAGGGCAAAGCCCTTTGGTGAGGGCGTCGGGGGTAGCGCCCCCCCAACTGGGGTGCGGGGCAAAGCCCCGCAAAAAAACCGTCCACCTCTGTACAATTCCGCCCAAGTCCCGTATAATGGAAGCAACGAAGGGAGGCGGGAGAATGCATCGCATTGCAGATGAAGCCATGCGCTATCTGGGCGCAGGCGGAGACGGCGCATCCACCGCCTCCGGGCAGGCGCTGCGGGCGCAGGTGGAGAAAACCCTTGCGGAATTGTCTTCCACCCCGCCGAGATACACCCTCACCATCTGTGAGGTGCAGCCGGGTGCACTGGTCAGCCCGGCAGGACAGCGCATCCCCACGCCGGGCACGTTGGCGCAAAAAATGCTCGATCACTGCGAAAGCGCCGCAGCGCTGGTGTGCACCCTCGGCGCTGATTTTGATGCAAAATTGCTGCAGCTCCAGCACCGCTCCATGGCGGACGCCGTCATCCTCGACGCCTGCGGCAGCGCCTGGGTGGAGCACGGCTGCGACGAGGCGGAAATCGTCCTGCGCAGCAAGTTTCCGGGCAAGCATTTCACCGCCCGGTTCAGCCCCGGTTATGGTGATTTGCCCCTGCAAATCCAGCCGGATTTCCTGACGGCCACATCCGCCATGACCCGCCTGGGCGTGACGGTCAACGACCGCTGCCTGATGTCGCCCCGCAAGACGGTCACGGCGATCATCGGCATATCAGATGCGCCGATGGAGCCTTCTCACACGAAAAATTGCGCCGCCTGTCCCTTGCGGGAGGGCTGCATTGCCCGGGAATCGGGCCGCACCTGCACAGAGGAGAGAATCAACACATGACGAAGAAAGAGCGCTTTCAGGCGCTGCTGAATCAGCCCGGGCCGGTGCTGCTGGATGGCGGCATGGGCACCATGCTGCATAAGAGCGGCCTTGCCGCCGGGGAATTGCCCGAGCGGCTGAACCTTTCGCAGCCGCAATTGCTCACGGACATCCACCGGGCGTATATGGCCGCCGGCAGCCGCATTGTGTATGCCAATACCTTCGGGTGCAATCAGGGCAAAATGCGCCGTTATGGGCTCATCGCCGCTGAACTGGTGGAAGCGGGCGTCCGGGCGGCGAAGGAGGCCGTCAGGGGCACCGAGGCGCTGGTGGCGCTGGATATCGGCCCGCTGGGGGCGATGCTGGCACCCCTGGGTGACATGCCCTTTGAGGAAGCCTGCGGCCTGTATGCCGAAGTGGTGCGGGCCGGACGGGATGCGGACGTGGCGGTGATTGAAACCATGTCCGACCTGTACGAAACCAAGGCCGCCCTGCTGGCGGTGAAGGAAAACTCCGACCTGCCGGTGATGGTCAGCATGACCTTCACGGAAACGGGACGCACTTTCACCGGCTGCACGCTGGCTGCCATGGCCCGGACGCTCACGGCGCTGGGCGCTGACGCCATTGGCCTCAACTGCTCCCTGGGGCCGAACCAGATGGCCGGGATGATCGCTGAAATCGCCCGGCACACCCACCTGCCCATCATCGCCAAGCCCAATGCGGGTTTGCCGGATCCCCTCGACGGCCACTACGACCTGACGCCGGAGGATTTTGCCGCCGGCATGGCGCAGTGCATCCGGGCGGGGGCGAAACTGGTGGGCGGCTGCTGCGGCACGACGCCGGAGTACATCCGCCGACTGGCCTCGGTGCAGGCGGAAAGCGAGCGGGCGCCCTTCATGGCGGATGGCTGCGTCTGCACGCCCACCCAAACCGTGATGATTCAGGGCGTGCGGGTCATCGGCGAGAGAATCAACCCCACGGGGAAAAAGCGGTTCCAGCAGGCGCTGCTGGAAAAGGATCTGGACTACATCGTGGCTCTGGCGGTGGAACAGTCAGACGCCGGCGCTCAGGTGCTGGACGTGAACGTGGGCTATCCCGGCGTGGACGAAACGGAGATGCTGCCCCTCGTCGTCCAGAAGATTCAGGAGGCGGTGGACACGCCGCTGATGCTGGATTCTTCCAACCCCGTGGCGCTGGAAAAGGCGCTGCGCCTCTATAACGGCAAGGCGGTGGTCAATTCCGTCAGCGGCGAAGAGGACAAGTGCCGGGCGATTCTGCCGCTTACGAAAAAATACGGCGCTGCGGTGGTGGCGCTGACGCTGGACGAATCCGGTCTGCCGGACACGGCGGACAAGCGCTTTGCCATTGCTGAAAAAATCATCAGCAGGGCAGAAGCGGCGGGCATTCCCCGGGAAGATGTGTGGGTGGATTGCCTGACGCTGACGGTTTCCGCCCAGCAGGAACAGGCGGAAGAAACGCTCCGTGCGGTGCAGCGGGTGCGCCGGGAACTGGGCACGCCCACGGTGCTGGGTGTATCGAACATTTCCTTTGGACTGCCCAATCGTCTGGTGCTGACGCAGGCCTTCCTGCTCAGGGCGCTTCACGCCGGGCTGACGCTGCCCATTGTCAACCCCAATCAGCGGGAAATCATGGACGCCATCGTCGCTTTCCGGGTGCTTTCCGGGGAGGACGAGCGGGCGCAGCGCTACATCGGGCGTTTTGCCGGACAAGCCTCTGCGGAAAATTCCGCCGCCATGACGCTCTTTGACGCCATTGTGCGGGGACTGCCCGGCGAGGCGGCGAAACTGGCCAGAGCGGCCATCCGCCCCGGCAAAGAAATGGCGCTGGTGGAAGATTGCCTGATTCCGGCGCTGGATGAAGTCGGCGCCCGGTATGAAAGGGGAGAGGCCTTCCTGCCCCAGCTGCTTTCAGCGGCGCAGGCAGCCCAGCAGGTGTTCACCGCCGTGAAGGACTCCCTGGCCCTCCGGGGCGAAAAGAGCGCCCCCAAGGGCAAAATCCTGCTGGCTACCGTGCGGGGGGACATCCACGACATCGGCAAGAACATCGTGCGCACGGTGCTGGAAAACTACGGCTATGAAGTGACCGACCTGGGCAAGGATGTGCGCCCGGAGGCCCTCATTCAAGCCGTTCAGGCGCAGAACATTCCCCTCGTGGGGCTGTCGGCGCTGATGACCACCACGCTCCCCGCCATGGAGGAAGCGGTGGGGCGCCTCAAGGCGCTGCCCAATCCGCCCCGGGTGATGGTAGGCGGCGCTGTGGTCACGGAGGAATACGCCCGCTTTATCGGCGCAGACGCCTATGCCAAAGACGCCCGCCAGGCGGTGGAAATCGCCCGGCAGGTGCTGGGCGGGTGATGCGGGGCGAAGCCCTCGCATGAGGCTCCCAAAAAGATAACAGAACTGTGAACACAAATTACGAAAAATTTCAAAAAAACAACACGCAAAGATAACACTTTTCTGAACAATGGGGCGCCCCTCTTGTGCTTCAGAATAAATATTCATACAATATATTGGAGTAGGTGTGGGAAAACCACACAAAAGAGAGGAATGTTACCATGAAGAAGAGCAAGTTGTTTCTGATTCTTGCGCTGGTTCTGTCTATGGCAGTGGGTCTGGGTGGCACCCTGGCCTACCTGACGGACACCGACGAAGCCGTGAATGTCATGACGCTGGGCAATGTGCAGATCAAGCAGATCGAACTGCAGCGTGCTGAAGGCGTTGACTACAATAACGGCGGCGAACTGCTTGAGTTGGGCGAGCTGGTACCCTTCCAGCAGGGCAAGGCGCTGTATCCTGCGTATCCGGTGGTCGGTGCAGATGATCCCTACCAAGCTGCAAAGAGCGACAATGAAGGCAACACCGAGCTGCTCAAGTGGGGCCCCTATGTGACGGCTGACAATCCCACTGGCGGTGCTGGCAACGGCCTGTGGAATGACAGCAAGCTGAAGGGCGTCATGGACAAGTTTGTGTTCGTGGAGAATACCGGCACTTCGGACGCTTATTTCCGCACCTGGTTTGCTTTTGAATGCCCCGAAGGCATCTCCATTGGCGACAGTGCCGAAACCGGAAAACACCAGATTGAGATTAATGGTAATGACCATGGCCAGACGCATGTTGATGTCAACTACAAATGGGAATACATGGGCGAGGCAGAGATCGATGGTGTCAGGTACCACATCGAGTGCGCTACTTACAATCGCAACAACGGCGTCCTGCCTGCTGGCGAAATCGCCCGTCCCTCCCTGCTGCAGGTGGTCATGAGCCACCACGCCACCAACGAGGATGTAGCTCTGCTGGGCGAGACCTACGAAATCCTGACCTTCACCCAGGCTGTGCAGACCAACAACTTTGAGAATGCGGAACAGGCTCTGACCGCCGCTTTCGGCGAGGCGACGGTTGAAAACAATCCCTGGAAGGGCGAAGGCAACGAGCCTAAGATCCCCGCGCTGGTTTCTACTGCTGCTGAGCTGAAGACCGAAATGGCAAAGGGCGGCACTGTGGTGCTGACCGAAGATATCGTGCTGGGTGCCGAAGATGACGCCATCGAGGTTCCCGCTGGCGTCAACACCACACTGGTGCTGAATGGTCGCAAGATTTCCCAGCAGAAGGCCCAGACCGATGTCTATGCCATGATCGATAACAAGGGCACCCTGACCATCACCGGCGAGGGCACCGTGTCCTATGCCGATACCACTGTGTACACGGCGGACATCAACTATGCCTCCAATACCATCAGGAATACTGGTGTTCTGAATATTGAAGGCGGCGTCATCGAAAACGCAAGCAGCGATAATGTACGGAACTATGGCTATCCCCATGCCATTGATGTGTATGAGGGCTCTGTTACCAATATCACCGGCGGCGTTGTGAAGAGCGCTAATTACGATAGCATCCGCATGTTCTGCAACAGCGTTACTAAGGTGACTGAAGTGAACATCTCCGGCGGCGAAATCGTCAATCGCATTACTTTCCAGAACCCTGACAACAACTACAACACTCCTGGCTATGGTCGCCTGAACATCTCCGGCGGCAACTTCACCACCACCGATCGTGTGAACGCAAATGTGCGCCTGCTGAACTTCAGCAAAGATTTTTCCAACATGAAGGCTACCATCACTGGCGGCACCTTTGATAAGGGCGTTAAGACCCAGAATTATACTAACGTCACTGTGACGATGGCAGACTGGCTGACCGTCAAAAATGTAACTATCAACGAAGTGGAATAATCAGGATGGTTTCTGCCCACAACCCTACCGGGCTGCTGGTCTGTCCAGCCTGCATTCAAGTAATCTCCCAAAACACAATCCCCCAACCTTCACAGGTCGGGGGATTTTTTGTGTCGGCGTATCTAAAATCAGCACAAAACGCCCCTCTTCCTTGCGAAAGAGGGGCACATTTTTGTCAGCAGGGGAGGTTACTTGCCCACGCAGAAGGTTTCAAACACCCGGTCCAGCAGGCGCTCTTCCACGTCGTCGCCGGTGATTTCCGCCAGTGCGCTCTGGGCGGCCTGCAGGTCAATGGCGCACAAATCCACCGTGTAGGCGGAAAGGGTTTCGGCGGCCTGCCGCAGGTGGGCGGCGGCACGGCGGGCGGCTTCCAGATGCCGGGGCTGGGTCAGCGCCAGATGGTCGGACACGGCGGCCTGCTGGGCCAGGAAGTCCTTCAGCGACGCAAGGGTGGCAGGCTCGGCGGCGGAAACGGTGAACACTTCCACATCGGGCAGCACATCGGCAAAATCTGCCGGGGAAAGCACCGGCGTCAGGTCTGATTTGTTCAGCACCACGGCGCACACACGCCCGGAAAGGCTGTTGAGCAGGGTGCGGTCGCTGCCGGAAAGGGGCCGGGAGACGTCAAACACCGCCAGCACCACGTCGGATTCCTCCATTGCCCGGCGGGCACGGGCAACGCCCAGCTGCTCCACCGGGTCGTCGGTGTCGTGCAGCCCGGCGGTGTCCGTGAGGTGAATCACGCTGCCGCCCAGGGTCATTTCGCCGGTCACCATGTCCCGGGTGGTGCCGGGAATGGGCGTCACGATGGCCCTGTCCTCGCCCAAAAGGGCGTTGAGCAGGCTGGACTTGCCCACATTGGGCTGTCCGCACAGGGCGGTGCGCAAGCCGGAGGACAAAATCCGCACGGAGCGCTCGTCGCAGGCGCTTTCAAGGCTATCCGCCAGAGCGGTGATGCGGGGGAGGAGGTCGGCGGCGGATTCTTCCTCGCTGATTTCTTCGGGGTAGTCAATGCAGGCGGCGGCGCCGGCCTGGATGGTGTACAGGTCGTCGGCGGCCTTGCGGATGAAAGCGGACACGCCGCCGGAGAGTTGCCGCATGGCTGCCTGATGGGACTGCTCGCCTCTGGCGGAAATCAGCGCCATGACCGCCTCGGCCTGACTTAAATCAATCCGCCCGTTGAGGAAGGCACGGCGGGTGAATTCACCGGGGTCGGCCAACCGTGCGCCGTTTTTCAGGCAGAGTTCCAGCAGCTGCTGGGCGATATATCCGCCGCCGTGGAGCTGGATTTCCGCCACATCCTCCCGGGTGTAACTGCGGGGCGCCCGCATGATGACCGCCATGCATTCGTCCAGGCGGCGGGGGCCGTCGGACACAAAGCCGTAGGTCAGCAGATGGCTTTGCAGGGCGGTGACTTTCCCGGCGGGGTGGAACAGGGCCATCAGGATGCGTTCTGCCTCGGGGCCGCTGAGGCGCACAATGGACACGCCTCCCTGTCCCGGGGCGGTGGCGATGGCGGCGATGGTGTCGTTCTTCATCATGGTTCTTCCTTTTGCCAGCAGATGGGCTGGTTTCTTCGGCGTCAGGCTGGAAAGCGCCTGCGTATGGCAACATTATACTGCCTTTTGGGGGAACAGGCAAGCCCTTCGCACATTCAGAGGGAGTACCCAAAACACAAAAAAGCCCCCCGCATCGGGGATGCAGGGGGCGGGGTGTGTAAATCAGGTCGGGCATTCAGTGCAGGAACTCGCTGCCGGCAGACTTCCAATCGAATACTGACGAGCCTCATCGGGGCGATGAAACGGGGCAAAGCCCCTGTGCGTCAGTTTTCGTGCGATTTCGTCAGAAATCGCTTCCTGACAGTGACGGAGTGCAAAACTCGCAAAAATGCCTTCAGCACTTTTGCGAAACGTCTTGTACGCCGGGAGTGGTGGGGTCGATCACCACGCCCAGGGCAGTCAGCAGCGTCAGCAGGGCGGACAGGGCGCTCATCACGCCCTCCTGGGTCAGCGCCGGCGCAATGTCAAACAGCGCCAGCAGGTCAAACACAAAGGACACGGCGGCGGAGAAAAGCGCCGTCAGCCATACCTTGTTTTTCATGCGGATTTTCCAGTTGATATTCATGGGCAACTCCTTTTTGTGATGTTTCGTCAGCGGCGGCTTTTCAGGTCCCGCAGATCATGCTGCACTTCGGACATCTGGCCTTCCAGGCGATAAGTGCGCTCGATGAGCTGGTTGTGCCGGCTGACGGTTTCTTCCAGGCGGCGGATGCGATACTGGGTCAGGCGGGACGAGGCAATCACGCCCAGACAACTGCCCAGCAGCGTGCATACGCCGGAAACAACGGCTACGATCAGGTCGGATGACATCAGCCGGACGCCTCCTCCAGCGCCGTCACCCGGTTTTCCAGCCGGGCGATGCGCTCCTGAAGGGCCGTCAGCGTCAGCGGGGTTTCCTGCACTTCCTCTTCAGGGGACAGGAAAGCGGTTTTCATCCACCCGGAATGGGTGTGCCAGGTGATGCGGCTCCAGATGCCGCTGGTTTCGTGAAGGGTCACCGTTTCGCCCACGGGCACACGCACCACCAGTGCGCCATCGGGCGTGCGGCGCAGGTTGACGGTGGAGCCGGTGGCAGCGGTGACAAGGGCATGGCGCAGGGGAGAGGCGTCCTCCTGCTGAATCAGCGTGAGGCGGCCCTTCCACGCCCAGGCGCCCAGGCGGGTATCCCGCCGGATGCCGGGGGTGGTGCAGTGCATGATTTCCAGGGGCGAAACCTGTCTCACCACGCCCACGTGATAATAATCCAGCCGGTCGGGGTGATCGGCATATCGGTCAGGTAGGCTGTAGCCCACATCACCGGGAGACCGGGCCTTGAAAACCACATCGCCCACGGCGAGGTCATCGCTGCCGGTGATGGGCGACAGGGCCCTGATCACATTGCGGGCGGCCCAGTTGCTGCCGTGGATGCCCGGCCAGGTGACGCCGTTTCTTTTCAGCCCGCCGATCAACAGCCCGATGCAGTCGCAGGTGCCGTCGGAGCCGTCGCCGCCCAGGCGATACGTGGGCGCCGAGGCTTCGATCTGGTCCAGCGCCTGAAGCCATGCGGACAGGGATACAGTGCTCACGGCACATTCCTCCTTTCTTTTCCTTCTCAGTACATCAGATGAATGGTGGACGTCCTGTGTGTCATGGGGTTATTCTCCCAGCACACAGGCGGTGCGGGTGGCAGTGACGGCGCCTTCCGCCAGCAGCACGGTGCAGGTCATGGCGCCCTTGGCCACCTGCATACTCAGCAGGAAGCGGCCCGGCACGGCGTAGGCCTGGGCGGGGAGCGTCAGGCAGGCAGCGCCGCCGGAAACCTCGCCGGTCATGGGCAGGGTGGTGCCGTCCGAGCGCTGCATCAGCCCGGAAACGGTGCAGCCCGCCAGGTCGCAGGGCTCGCCGTCATTTGTGAGGTTCACCTTCAGCTGGTGGGCCTGCTGATCGCCCTGAAGAAACAGCGTCCGGATGATCTGCAGCGACAGGCCGCTGGTCATCTCTGTTTCAAAGGTGAGGCAGGTGGGGGTCAGTTCAGTCATGGTTCACCTCCTGGGGCAGTTCCCCTTCGCTGATGAGTTTTTCCAGCGCCTGAATGGACGCCAGCAGGCAGTTCAGGTTGTGTTCGCCGCACACTTCCACCTGATTGAGGGTGCGGCGCATGGCCTTGAGGGTTACGAGCATGGATTCAGTCATGGTCAGTTGCCTCCCAGATATTTGAGGGTCGTGCGGGTCAGACCGCCGGTGCTGTCACGGCTGATGCCGGTGACCACCGTTTTCGAGGCTGCCTGTCCGCTGGTGTTGATGTAATTGATGGTGGACGTCTGCACGCTGTAGGAGGGCATGGTAATGCCCGTGATGGCGGAAACCTCTTTCCACGTCACATCGATGTCTCCCACCACCACGGTGCCGGAAACCACGAAGGTATCCGCCGTCAGCAAGGCAAAATGGGAGTCATTGGTCACCCACAGGTCCTCGGTGTTGATGGTACTGGCCCTGATGACTTCCGCCTTGGTTTCACCGGTGAAAAACTTGCCCACCGCAGTGATGTTGGCGTCCAGCGTCACCTTGTCCGCCTTCAGATCCAGCGTGCTTGTGTGCAGCGTCAGCGTGTCGGTGATGGCCGTCAGATTCTGCGCATGAACAGATACGTCATTGGCAAGGGTGTCGATTCGCTCTGCCTGGGTGCTGATGTCCTCCGCCAGCGTATCAATCCGTCCTGCCTGCGTGGACAAATTGTTGGTCAGCGTGGTGATCTGTCCGGCTTGGGTGTTGATCTTTCCGGCCTGGGTGTTCAGGTTGTTGGTCAGCGTGGTGATGCGCCCGGCTTGGGTGTTGATCTTCCCGGCCTGGGTGTTCAGGTTATTGGTCAGCGTGTCAATGCGCCCGGCTTCTGTCGTGATGCGATTGGCCTGGGTGCTGATGTCCTCGGCCACGGTGTCAATCCGCTGGGCCTGCGTTGTGATGCGCTGCGCTTGTGTGGAAACATCTTCCGCCACAGTGTCAATCCGTTCCGCCTGGGTGGAAATCTCCTTCGCCTGCAGGTCGAGGTCTCTGGTGAGGATGGAGATGTCGTTGGACTGGACGGACATTTCGTCGATGACGGCGTCCAGCGATTCCGCTTGCAGAGTGAGGGTGTCGGTGACCACGTCGATTCGATCAGTGCAGTATTTGAGGCGCTTGCGTACCTTCTGGCGGAACACGGCGGCGGTGACTTCCAGCCCCGACAGGGAAGCACCGGGGTTTGGGGCGTCGTTACACAAAACCACCTGCACCTTGTGGGGGTCGGACACGAGGTCAGGGTACTTCAGGGCGACGATGCGCTGGGTCAGCGAAACGCCCTCTTCCGGCAGGCAGACACGGCACATCCTGCCGGGAGAAAATTCGTCCAGCGGACAGCCCGTCAGGGAAGAAAGGGCGGCTGCATCAATGGTGACGGTCAGGCGGGGATGCTTGTGGGCTTCCAGCCAGGCCCGGGCGAGGGTTTCCTGCTGGGCATAGGTGAGTTCTTCCCGCAGGGTCACTCTGCGGCTGATGACGCCCCAGGCGCTTTGCGTGTCCGCATCGATGGGGGTGGGATAATCCCCCACATACAGCCGGGTGCACAGGGCGGAATCATCCCGGTGAATGGACAGCCCTGTGACGTTGCGGGACAGCCTCGCTTCGCACAGGTCATCGTCGTTTTCGGGGGACATCAGGTGCAGCTTCCAGGGCAGGGACGACTGATCCCACTTCAGGAAGTAACCGGGCAGTTCCTCCATCAGGTCAAACAGGGAGACCAGCAGGTTGCTGCTGTCCCAGGACCAGTGGATGTCCCCGGTGTCAGCGGCGTCCCCCAGGCGCCACAGGGCGTTATCCCCCTGAAGGTCCAGCATCTGCGAGAGAATGTTTTCGGCGGTGGAAAAGGCGCTGCCTTCCCCGGGCATCAGGTGATCAGACAGGGTGCAAAGGCCGTGCTGCATGGTGATTTTGACGCCTGATTCCGGCCCGGCTTCAACACCGCTGATACGGAAGATGCCGGCGCTGCCGTCTGAGGTGTACAGTTCCACGAATTGCCTCAGGGATATCAGCACATTCGTGTCAGGCAGCGTCATCACTGCGGTGGACAGGCCGCTGAGGGTCAGGTTTATCTGCAGGGAGGAGGGCTGCAGGCGGGCGATTTCGTTCATCTGCCCGTCCAGCAGCCGGGGCAAACGCATCATACCCATGCCCCCTTTGCAGATACGGTCACGGCAACGTTCCTTTCACAGGAAACGCTGATGGTCGCCGGAGCACCGCAGGGAATCAGCAGCCAGTCGCTGCTTTGGGGCGTGCGACAGGAGGCTGCATTCCGACCGCCCACGGTCATGGTCATCAGGCCAAGGCTGTCCGGGCCGATGAGCAGTTCCTCGCCGTTTGCCCAGGCGAGGCCTTCCAGCGTGAGGGTCGTCTCGCCGCAGGTGAGGGTCAGGCTGCTGATGGTTCCGCCGGAAGTATTGACAGCATTCACGCTGACAGGCACATGGGCCGACGTGCCCGGCAGGTGCATCGCCGCCGTTTCGCCGCTTAGGAGGGTGAGAGATACCGGGACGATTTCTTCCCACCAAGGGTAGGCGCAGGCAGCGAAGGTCAAAGACAGCGGGTCCGTCCATTTCAGGGAGGACGCCATGGCGGGCAGGGTTTCCGCCTGCACATGGAGCTGCTGATGGGGCCTGTCGCTCACCGTGAGGGTGCTGCCCCGTTGCGCCCAGGCGGATACCTGCATCAGCAGGCGCTTGCGGCGGATGGGGTCGGACTCGTGAATCAGAAAGTGAACGGTGACGGTCAGTTTCTGGCGCAGGGCAGGGGAGGCAAACATCCCGCCGCTGCTCAGCCGGGGGTGGAGGTGCTGCTTCGTTTGCAGCGGGGCTTCCTCCACATCCGTCACATAGATGCGGGGATCCAGGTCCTGCAGGCCGATGCCGTCCAGCCAGACGGCAAATTGCGTTCTCATGCCATGCGCCTCCTTGTCAGGGGATGGGGGAATTCATGCTGCCGGAGGGCAGCCATGGGGAAAATCGGGTTCAATCCGGCACCTCCTGTCAGGAAAAGAAGGCCACCGTCACAGGCAGGGGCAAATCCGTGCCCATGTGGCGGACCTGAAAGGAAAAGGGGAGGGTCGCGGCGCCCTGATCCATCAGCGTCAGCGCAGCGCCTTTGAGATGCAGCGCCTGATGCAGATGGATGCATGCCAGCCCGGCGGAGGTGTCTCCCACCCAGCACACATCCTTCATGGGGAAGGGCACGCACCCCGGGCAGGTCAGGGTGGTGATGCGCCCGGCGGTTTCTTCCTCCCAGCCGGGCAGCAGGCGCAGGAAAGATTCTGCGCCTGAAGAAGTCAGGGTGCCGGAAAGGGTCACGGTCCAGCCGTCGACGAGGGTGTCCCAGGGGGTGGGGGTGCGCTGACCGGCCTCCCCCAGGGAACGAATCTGCGGTACGCAGCGGAATTCCCCCTTGCCGGTGGTCTGTCCCAGGTATTTCTGCGGGTCCTGGATGGCCTGGGCCACCTGTTCCCGCAGTTGTTCCAGGGAAGTGGCGGTGAGGGGAAAATCGGATAAAAAAACGCCTGCACCCAGCGTCAACTGGCTCAGGGTGCGGGCGGTCATCTGATGCAGCAAGGGGCTGCCTCCTTTCCAGTTCGGTTACAGGGTGTAGACATACATCTCCGCCTTCATCTTCATGCCCTGCATTTCTCCGCTGGAAGTGGGCACGGCGAAATTTTGCGCCGGATACACAGCGGCCACCATGCGGTCCTCTTCATCAAGGGGCAAAAGGGCCCCGCCTTCGGGGATGAGCAGCCCCGCGGCGGTGGAAAAATCCAGCCGATTGATGTGGGCGCTTTCGCCGGAAAACCAGCCGGTGAAGGTCAGCGGCGCATGGCTGTTGGGGGCGGGCAGGGCAGGTTCCAGAAGCAGAAAGGGGCAATCAGGGTGAAGAGGCTCTGCACCCCTTACATACACAGGCAGCCCCAGGGGCGCAAAGAAGTCCGTCAGTGCCCGGAACATCCGCTTTACATCCATGAGTCGTTCACCAGCCTTTCCACCGGCACCTGGGCATAGAGGGTGGCGGCGACCTCCGGCGTGCGGAAGTCGCTGGAGGCGGCCATGACCCGAAACAGGGCGCCGTCATGCACCCGGCGGACGATATCGCCGGGGGTGAGGGTCACGTCGTATTCATGCACCAGCGTGGGGGTCACCTTCAGGTGACGGGCGGGGTCTTTCTTTGCGCTGCCGCACACGGCGGTGATGTTCCCCTGAAAGGTCACGCCTTCCGTCCACAGGGTGGAAACGCCGCCCAGGCCGTCGGATGTGGTGCTCTTTTCCAGGTGCACAAAGGGGATGAAATAATCAGTCAGCACTCAGACGTCCACCTCCTGAAACATCCTGCGCCATGGGCGCAGGCGGGAGGCGAAAGCGTCCTCCCACGTCAGGGGCAGACCATCGGGGCGCAGGGCTTCCCGGCGGCTGTAAGCGCCGAAGGATTCCTGGGCGGCGGTGCTTTTGTGGGCGGCTTCCCAGAGGATGATCTCCTCGCACAGGGCGAGGAAATCCCCGGGCGGGGACAGGAGATGGACGCTGCCCGTCCAGTTCCCGTCCGCCATCCCGCCCAAAACGCTGCCCTCCTCCAGGCGGAATACGCCGCGGCAGGCGTTTGAGCCCGTCACGGCGATCCAGCCGTTGGGAGGGAGCGTTTCAGGTCCGGTCAGCACGCCGTCCTTTGCGGTCCACTCACCAGTCAAAACCTGACCGGTCACAAAGTGATTGCGGATGGATCGCATGATGTCGGCAATGCTCAGGGACAAAAGTGACGCCTCCTTTATTCCTTGGTGATGGTGTGGATGTACACACAGTCGGGAATGACGACCTTGGCGCCGCACAGGGACAGGCCCTTCACGCCGTCATCAAAGCCCTTTTCACGGCGATAGGCCTCGATTTCGCTCAGCTGCTGGGCGAAGGTCACGCCGTCGGAGGTCATGGCGATGATTTCATCGCTCAGGTCGCTGCTGATGTAGATGTCAAAGCCCACGGCACGGGCGATACTGCCTTCCGCCAGGCGGGCGTCGGAGATGGCGCCGTTGCCGGTGATGAAGCGGTTGTCCAGCAGCAGCTGACCTTCCACAGAGGGAGGCACAACCAGCTTGCGGCCGACGCGGGGCACGTTCAGGTCGTCCATGGCGGTCTTGATGTTCACCAGCAGCTCATACACGCCGCCTGCGGGGATGGGGCCGGTGGTCTGGGTGCCCGCATGGGTGCGGATGACGCCCAGAATGTAGTCTTCCGTGTCCTCGGCCAGCTTGATGGCGGCGTTGCGCATGGCAGCTTCCATCAGGTCGGTGCGGGCCTGGGCGGCGTCCACGTCGTTGATGTAAAAGTTGTAGTAGGCGGCGTGGTTGATGGTCATGGTGGTGTCAGTGGTGGACAGCTCCTCGGGATCATCGATGTCCACGTTGGGGGTGTAGGGCTTGACGGTGATGTCCGCCAGATTGTTGATGTGCACGGTGTCGCCGTACTTGGTGATGACACCCTCCCAGTTGCGGTTGCACAGGTTGCCGAAAACCAGGGACTTGTGCAGGGACTCCTGCAGACGGGCGGACCAGACCTGGGGAATAAAGCTCAGAACAGACATAAATCTTAGACTCCTTTCGTCAGTGCGGAGCGCACGGCGCTCCAGTTGTTGAGAATATCGGATTCGCTCATGCGGCGAATGTCATCGCAGGTGAGCATCCCCTGGGTGGGGGAAGGCGGTGCGATGGGCGGCGTGGGCAGGCAGGTTTTTCTGGAAAAGAAGTCCCCGTACGCTGCTTTGACGGGGCCGATGAGATCGGCGGTGTTGACGGGCGTGTCTCCTTCAAAGGTGAGGGCGTCGGGGTCAAGGGCGTGCATCAAAAGGGGAATGGCCTTCTCGTTGGCGCCTGCATCCAGCAGGGCAGTGCGCAGATGCGCTTTGGCCTTTTCCTGATGTGCCTGCCGCATGACCTCCTGACGGTAGGCGTCGTATTCCGCCGTCACACGGGCGGATTCATCTGCCATGCGGTCCATCTCGGCGGTCTTTGCGCGGAGTTCTTCCGCCTCTTTGAGCAGTGCGTCGCGTTCCTGGCGGATGTCGTCCACGGTTTTGACATGGGCAGAGATGATTTCTTCAATGGCGGATTCTTCCAGATTCAGTGCTTTGAGTTGCCTGCGGGTCAGTGACATGTGCTTCTGTCTCCTTTCGGTTGAGGGTTAATTGGGGGCGGATGCCAGCAGCGCCGGGATGTCTTCCGGGCGGATGTAGGGATTGAGCTGCAGGGCGGTGCGGCGGTCGATGTCCGGGCGCATGGCGGCGATGTCTGCCACCATCTCGCTTTCGTTGGCGATCCACTGCCGGCGGAAAGATACCGCCGCAGCGGGCAGACCCAGCAGATCAATCAGCCGGCTGATGAATTGGCGCACCTGCCACTCGTAGCGATCCGCCTTCAGGTTGAGGTTGGCGGTGGCGCAGTGGATAGCCACATTGGTCAGGCTGGAGCCGGTGAGGGCGTCCATGTCCAGCGCCATGTAGTCCTGATACAGCTCCTTTTCCAGCAGTTGCAGGGCGGATTGCCTGGCGTGATAGGGCACCTCAATGGTGTGGGGCTCCGCCGTGGCGGCATTGCCCGTGCCGTCGGAGAGATTCGCCACCGCCTTGATGCGGTTGATCTCCTCCAGCATCTCCGCAATGTCGTCGCTGGTGCCGCCGAAGTTGTTCAGCACCCAGTAGACGTCATTGGCCCTGTCCAGGTTGTCGCCAAAGTCGGAGAGGATGTTGTCATAGGCGTCGATCTTCGCCCGGATGGCAGGGGTCAGTTCGCTGCGGCATTCGCTGTTGGCATACAGGGGAATCACCGGCAGGGCGTCGTAATTCTCCTGATGGCAGATTTCCTCGCCCAGAATGTCCTTGCGGGTCTGGATGCGGTAGGCCCGCTTGGGATGGACGATTTGCAGGTCTTTGCCTTCAAGGCGCATCACCGTCACGCCATCCATTTCAAACAGGCGGATGTACATGGGCTTTTCCGGAGCGATCTGCCAGAACTGCACGCCCAGCATCACCTCGCCGGTGATTTCATCCACCAGCGGGAAAAAGCCGGAGTAGGGGTTGCGGGCGGCTTCGATGATCTCCAGATGGTCGCCGTTCCAGTATCCCCAGCAGCAGCCGTGGATGAGGGCCTTTTCCCCCATCAGGGAAAGGCACCGGCCGAAGTCCGGCCCCAGGGCGTCCCGATGCAGGTCGGGGAGAATGGCGCCCTCGGAGAGCAGAAACTGATTCTGCTGGGTGACGAAACGGTAGAAAAAGGCGCTGGGAATCCTGTTTCCCACCACATCCTCGGTGGTCAGGCGCACGCGGCGCCTGCCGGCGGCGTCCCGGCCTTCCATTTTGCGGGCCCTCAAAATCGTCTTGCGGGCCACGGTGGGATTTTCGCCCCGGAAGTAACTGGCGGCATCCAGTGCCGTGGAAAACTCCCTGGAATCCTTGTAGGATTGAATGGCCTTTTCCACCAGGGCGAATTTGTCATCGGCAGCGAGGTAATCCTGCCAGGTGACGAGCGTAAACATGGGTTTCCTCCTTACAATCAGGTCTTGTCCAGCAGCCGCAGTGCGCAGGCGGCGGAATCCGGCGCATCATCATGGGCGGCAAAGGGCGTATAGTCCATCAGCTGGGCGGTGTAATCAGGGTCGGTGCCTTCCAGCAGGGTGACATGGGGCCACCACTTTCGCAGATAGGCGGCAATCTTGGTGGCCTTGGGCATCTGCTCGTGATAGGGCCGCACCAGCGCGCCTTCCCGGCGTAGTTCCCGGGCCAGATACCCCTTGTCGCCGTTAGTTTCCACAAAGATGGGAGCGCACAGGTGCTCATTACAGATGCTGAGGATCTCCGGCATCACGTCATCCACCGGCTTTCGCCACAGTTTGCCCAGCAGAACCACCTCATCTCCCAGACGCTTGGCACAGGTCAGGGCGGTGTAATCCTGTCCGCCGTAGGCCGCATCCACATGGGCGATGCCATCCCGGAGCAGGGAAGCGTCGCTTATGTAGCGGGGCGGCTGGGTCAGCAGGGCGTCTTCCTGGGCGATGTGCTGCAGTTCGTAATTCGCCGCAAACAGCGACGGCGCCATCGCCTGGCGGAGGCGCTGCAGCTCTTCCTGGGTGAGAAGCCCTGTGGTGTAGCAGTCGTAGCGCAGGATGTTGGGCATCAGGGAGATGGCGTCCTGCGGGTGCCACGGCGTGCCGGTGTTGATGATGCGCCCGCCGGGATTGCGGATGTTTTGAAGTTCCTGATACACGCCCTTGATGCGCTCCCTCTCCACGGGGCTGATGCGGTCCTGGAGGTTGACGATGTCATCGGTGATGATGATGTCGGCGTGCTTGCCCGTCAGGGATGACCGGGTGCCCTGTCCCAGCAGCTGCGGCGCACCCCGGACGGGGCAATAGCAGTCCGTCACCACGCAGAACATATCACTTTTACGCAAGCGGACGGCCGTTCCGTAGAGTTTTTCTGACAAGGTGTGGATGGCAGGGCAGGCAATGAGCTGTTTCACCTGCCTGATGACTTCCACCACATCGTCATCGGTCTTGCGCAGAAAAAGAATGTTCTTTGAGGGATACACCAGCATCATGATTACCATGCTCATGGCCAGGCAGGTGGTCTTGTAGCTGCCCCGGTGAGCAAGCAGGGTCATGTCCTCCCGCCCGGTGATCATCAGGCGCATCCAGTCGTTGTGAATGTCGTCCCTAATGAGGCTCAGGCCGCACCACCGTGCCACCTGAGCAGGATGCTCCGCCAGCAGCCGGAGGGCGCGGCGATTCATGGCAGGGGTGGATCGGGCAACTCCGCCATGGCTGCCTCGATCTCCTGGGCGATCTCGGGCCGGACAACGGCGTCTTCCCGGGGCGTCAGAAGACCATAATGCTTGGCGAGGGTTTCAGCAGCCTTCATCTGTTCAGCAGGCTTTTCTCCCCGCATCAGAGCGGTGAAGGTCTCCAACACTTCCTGGGGTGTGGCAATGTCCGTTTTGTTCATCCGATCGTCCGGCATGGGTTTCCTCCTTTCCTGATTTCTCTGCGGAAAACATGGCGTCTCACCTCCAGCCCAACATTTTCCCGCAACAAAAATGCGGCCGGATAAATCCGGTCGCATATCGTTAGGGGAATGTTTGTTCTGTTTTCCACGGTGCCATCATATCACGGTCCATAGGGACAAGTCAAGGACATTCACGGACATGAAGGGAAATGGGGGGACAGCGTGGGACAGGCCGGGACAGGGGAGGAAGCGTGCCTTTCAGCACGTTCCAGTTCCTGCTGAAACTGGTGCTTGAGGCGATTGACGCTCCGGGGAGTAATCAGCAGGAAGTCGGCAATATCCGCCGTGCAGCGGGCCAGCACATAATATTGATGGATGACGGTGAACATCTTCACCTGGGTGATTCTTCCCGTGATGCGGCTGATCTCCGGCGCCAGTCGGGCCAGCTCCGCCCGCTTTCTTGCCGCCATGGCTTCCAGGCCGTCCGCCAGCTGCAGCGCTGCCGCTGCGGGATCATTCGTCCCGGGGAGGGTGTCGGGGCGGAAGGCAGCATATCCCCGGGGGCCGCCGTTGGTGCCGCACAGGCGAAGCTGCTCTTCCAGTTCCTGCAGCTCCAGCACCAGCTCCCGATAGGTCTGCAAAGTTTCAAAATCAGTCATACAGTGCCTCCTTCACAAGAGAACGGCTGTTCTCGTGATAACCTGAGGTTATTATAATGCGAAAATATGTTCGTGTCAAGGGGAAAATTTTCGAAAAATCCCTTGAAAAATTAAACTGGAAGTTATATAATGGAGCTGAGGTGATCAATATGAGCCATTTCTACGCTGAAAAAATCAGAAGGCATCGTCAAAGGATGGGTCTGTCCCAGCAGCAACTGGGGGAGAGGATGGGCGTGTCCGCCGTGGCCGTCTCCAAATGGGAGCGGGGGCAGAGTCAGCCGGATATCCCCACCCTGACCGCATTGGCCGACCTGTTCGGCATGACGCTGGATGAACTGTGCGGCCGCCGGGAGGAAGAGCCGGGGAACATCACCCTGATGGCCCGGGCCATGGGCCGCATGACCCCTGAGGAGCAGGAGAAGGTGCTGGCGGTGGGCAAGGCACTGTTTGCCCATGCCTTTTCCGGGGAGGAGGATGCATGACAGCGCCGGATTTCGTTAGGGCCCAGCAGGCGGCTGAAGAGTTGCTCCTCCGTTCAGCGCCGGACAGTCTGCCCGTCAGCCCGCTGGCGCTGCTTTCCGCCATGGCTCGGGTGTATACCTATGAGGAAATGGCCGCGGCGCTGGATCTGCCCCTTGCCCAGGTGGAGGCCGACTGCGGCGGCGCCGACGCCTTCACCATCCGCCAGGGCGAACAGACCGTGGTGGCCTATCGGGCGGATGGCAACCCCGCCCGCCGCAATTTCACCCTCGCCCACGAAATCGCCCACATCGTTCTGGGTCATGCTGAAATGACGGACGCCCATGAAAAGGAAGCGGACCACTTCGCTTCCTGCCTGCTGGCACCCGCTGCCGTGGTGG
Source organism: Clostridiales bacterium (assembly GCA_015056085.1). GTDB lineage: Bacteria > Bacillota > Clostridia > Christensenellales > Aristaeellaceae > UBA11524. Next base: position 619 of record SVHA01000014.1, on the reverse strand, counting down.
ATTGGATGCGCCGCACTTTGGGGGATGATTGCGCCGCCGCCCTGCCCAGGCTGCTGTATGTGTCGCCCGCCTGCGCCCGGCAGGCCCTGAAAAGGCAAAATTTTCTCAAAAATTCTGAAAACTATTTTGCTCTGGAAGCGAAATTTGGCCCCGCTTGCCGGGATTTTTGCCTTTCCCGGAAGGAATTTCAGGTCAAATGGCTCCCAAAAGACGAACGATGATATGCTTGGCTGATGAAATATTCTGTATTTTGGCGAATGATTTTGGCGGCTGATGACGCCGCTATTCGGGAAATGCATAACCATGAAAAAAGACACAAAAATATTCACGAAAACCCTTGACAAATCGGCTTTTCGGTGATAGGATATACAGGCTTACTCGTAAGAGCAAGCGCCGAACCTTGAAAACGATACAGAACAAGAATAACGCAAAACAAAGACAGTAATTCCGAATGAGTTTTACATCCGGAGCGAGAGCGAAGGATGTATGAAAAGGATTAAACGAAAGAGTTTGATCCTGGCTCAGGACGAACGCTGGCGGCGTGCCTAACACATGCAAGTCGAGCGGAGACTTATGGAAGGAGACTTCGGTTGAATGAAGTAAGTTTTAGCGGCGGACG
>SVHA01000013.1 GCA_015056085.1 Clostridiales bacterium | reverse complement strand
TGAAACATCGGCAGCCAAGGCGGTTGCCCACTTTGTGGTCAACCACCTGCTCACCATTCTATTTCTTCTGTTCTCGTCAAGGTCGGGTCGTATTTGCTTCGCAAATCTCCACCCTTCCCTTGACTTCCCTGTTTGGTTCTCGATGTGTTACCTATGTTTGACACTCGTACACCATTCCCAAACTTTTGAAAGGAAAGCCCTTGCGCTTTTCCTCCGCTTGTGCTATAATACCCTGCGTGGTTGCTCAGAGCATCCATGCTCATAAGGGGCATTAGCACAGTTGGTAGCGCGCTACATTCGCATTGTAGAGGTCACCGGTTCGAATCCGGTATGCTCCACCACGTAACCACGCAGTATTTGATACAATCTGCGTGGTTTTTCTTTTTATGCAAACAAGCCCGGAAGTCTTGAAAAATCAAGGCCTCCGGGCTTTGGGTGTTTTGGTAAGGGGGTAAAATTCACGCCGGGCAGGCGCGTTTTTCTGCCGTAAGGCCGAATTTTCTCGTATTTTGGTTTACCCCCTGCCCCTATACAGGAAATAACAATAACGCACAAGCAAACATAAACACGCACTATCGCAAACAATCACACGCATAGCAGTCCGGCGACTTTTTGCAGGAATCATCTGCTGATCAAGTGCTTTGCTCAGTCAACAACTCTTCGGCTGCTTTTAGCTCTTCTTGCAACCTTTGATTATCGTCTTTCAAAGACTGAATTCGCTGTTCCTGTTGTTCATAGATACTTAAGCCACGGTTATAGTACGTCGCTTTACCGTAGCCTTCGCTGTCAGTGAGGTTGTGATGTGGATCAAGCCAGACAATATAAAACACTCCGTCAATCAGGATCCCAATAACCCGGCCTTTTGACTTGTTTATTCGAAATTGCCAGTATTCCTGTTGATCTGCCCCTTGCGGCTTCTTTGCATTTGCGTTATCCCAATCTACGGGGTGAAGATCATACATCGAAGTCTTGACTTCCTGTACAGTCATAGTATTGACATTTTTCAAGCAATCAAGCAAATCAATAAACCAGTTTCCGCAGATGACCCCATCTGCACATGAATCACCTAGGTTAAACAACTCATGGGAGTGATCAAAACACGAGAACGAAAATGAAAAACTCTTCTCAGAAACGGCGCTGCCGTTAAAGGGAAGAGTAATTGCTTTCTTTGCGGAAGGGACACTAACAGGCGGCAGCTTGATCTTTGATCCTGTTTTAGTCATTTTGTGCCTGCTGATACTTGCTGCCGTAGTAGTCTCGCATAGTCCGGAGAGAAATAGGATTAGTGCACCCTTCCCACGGCTTTAATTCACCGCGTGCCTCTATCCAAGGTTTCTCACTGTGCGTCAGACTTTCGAGCTGATCGCCAGTCAGGCCTCCGTATGTATTGAAAACTGCCTCCAGAATGTTGACAGTCTTTTCATCAAATACAGGTGCGTCGGTAGTACGCTTCGGGATAAGCCCCCAGCGATAATCAGCATATAGAGGATAGAGAGAAGGAATGACAGGCCCATGAACCCACGCCTGAATTTCATCAGCAAAAAGTGGAGTACCATCGTACAGAGCACAATACCACGCCTGAGCATAATAACACAGCTTTTGAATCTTTTTATGTGTCATGCTTTCTTGGCAAAGAAACCATCTAGACACTTCGCGTACACTGACCATGTCAACACCTCCCTTCACTAAATATTATATTCAGAAATGACGAAAATACAATAGGATCCGGGAATTTTCCTCCACTACGCACATATGCAAAAGACCAATGCTCCCTGTATATGGCGTTATTCCTCCATAAGTGGCATAATGGGTTGCGTGAACTAATAGTGCTCAACGATCAGTATAGGGGTTTCTTGACCGATCCGGCAAGTGAATATATAATATACTTGTGATAATGTGTTCGCATTCTTAGAGCATACCATAAATGCAAGTAACATGCAGGAGAGCGGGGCGGCTTCTATGCAGAATCAGTTCTTGACAAACTATACCGAGGTCACCTTTCTTGAGAAAATCAAGGATAATCTGCGCCGGTGTAAGTCTTTCAGTTTTTCAGTCAGCTTTATCAAAAAGGCTGGCCTTGTTCTGCTGTTCAAAGATATTGAGGCTGCCGTGGAACGTGGATGTACTGGCAGGATCATTACTTCTACTTATCAGAATTTCACAGATATTGAGTCCCTGAAGAGCTTCTTTGCTCTGATGAATCGATGCCCCAATTTCAAATGTCATCTGGATTATGAGTGCTTTCATGATAGTGCGTACTCGACGCTGGGTTATCATTCCAAGGGATATCTGTTTATGTTTGATGATCACACCGAAGTCATCATTGGTTCCTCCAACATCACGCGCTACGCCCTGCTCAAGAATATCGAATGGGACGTCGTTGTGCGGGATGATGCCGTATATCAGCAAGCCATGGCTGAGTTTGAGGATAAGTGGAACGCCACACATTTGCTGAACGGTGAGATTATCAATCTGTATGCCAACAAGCTGAATTTTGCCATTGAGCGTTGGGATATGGACTACGATCTGGCGACTGCCAATGTAAAGCCCAACTTCATGCAGCGCAAGGCACTAAAGGAACTGAACAGGTATCGTGCCGTGGGCACCAACAGAGCGTTGGTGGTTGCAGCGGCAGGCTCTGGTAAAACCTATCTGGCTGCGTTTGATGCACTGAATTTCAATCCCAAGCGTCTGCTGTATATCGTACATGAAGGATCTATACTGAAAAAATCTTTAGAGACCTTTCAGGATGTGTTCGGAAGCAATGTGTCCTACGGTATCTACAGCGGCACGAGCAAGGAATCAGACGCGGACTTTGTTTTTGCCACCAACATCACCATGTGCAAGACGCTGGAGCTGTTCGCCAGGGATGAATTCGATTACATCATCATCGACGAATGCCATCATGCGACAGCTGAAACTTACAAGAAGATCATCGCCTATTTCGAGCCGGAGTTCCTGCTGGGCCTGACAGCGACGCCCGAACGCATGGACAACCAGGACGTCTTCGATCTGTTTGACAAGAATGTTCCTTATGAGCTCCGCCTGCGGGATGCCATTGTCAACGATCTGGTCGTGCCCTTCAAGTATTATGGCATCCGCGATCACCTGGTTGATTATGGCCTGACCGCCAGCGAAGAGCGACGTCTGACAGCGCAGATGGCCAATGACGAGCATTGCGATTTCATCGCTGCGCAGATCGAGCAGCATCGTTCCAACGGCAAGCTGAAAGCCCTGGCCTTCTGCCGCAACGTGACTCATGCTCGCATGATGAGCGAGGTTATGGGCGAACGGTATCACACGGCGTACCTGACGGGCCGCAATGATATCGGTGAGCGCATACGCGCATATAACGATCTGCAGAACGACAATGCCGATCTGGAAATCCTGTTCACGGTCGACATTCTGAACGAAGGCGTCGATATTCCTGGCGTGAATATGGTGCTGTTCCTGCGCCCGACCGAATCCTCCACCATCTTCATCCAGCAGCTCGGACGCGGTCTGCGCAAGTACAGCAATAAGTCCTATGTGACGGTGCTGGACTTTATCGGTAACAGCTACAAGAGAAGCGTACAGATTGCCTTTGCACTCTCTTCTCTGGCAGAAAATTTCGTGGTGGAAAAGCGGCTGATGGCGTCGCTGGTGCGGGACGATTTCTCTGCCCTTGGGTTGCGCGATTACGGCGTGGAGATCCATATCGATGACTTGAGTAAAGAGGAGATCCTTGACTTCATCGACAGGGAGAACTTCAATGCCATCAAGTACCTCAAGCAGGATTACTTCAATTTCAAGAAGTACATCAATGCTGAGTTTTATCCCCGCCACATGGATTACTTCAACAACGACTGCGCCCCTGATATCATCCGCTTCATGAGTATCAAGATTGGCGGCAAAAAGACATGCTCCTATTACAGCTTCCTGCAGGGAATCGGCGAGGAGAATCTGCCGCTGTTTACGGATGAACAGGTCGAGTTTGCCAACTACATCTCCGGCATGCTGCCGTTGGTGCGTCCGCACGAGTATGAGATTCTACGTGCTTTACTGGCCGGGTCATGTGAGATTGCTGCCATTGACCTAATCCTTCGGGAACGCATCCCGGGCTATGAGCCAGAGCAGCTCATGCATGCGCTGCGGTTCCTCAAGGGTGTGAATCAACAGGGACAGCAGCTATCGTTGAAGGTATCGTTGGATGACCAATTCCGGGAGTATCTGCTGGATGCGTTCGAATACGGTCTGACTCGCTATGCTGCTGAAAACGGCAGCGAGACCGGCTTCAGACTCTGGCAGAACTACCGCATGGATCAGGTGCAGCTGAAACTGCTGAAGAATCCCGGTTATACCGCCGTTGGCACGTATTATTACGACGACTTTGTGGTCATCTTTGCCTCCCTGAAAAAAGACTTGTCCGAAGCAGACAAGCTTAATTACAAGGACAAGTTCCTGGAACCGGCGCTCTTCCAATGGGAATCCATGGCAAACCTGCCTGCATCCGACCTATCGAAGTTGAAGGCGAGCACCTACACGCATGTTTTCATCCGCAAGGTTTCTGATGAAAATGGCATCACGTTACCTTTCACCTATGTCGGTACCGGCAGACTGACCAATGGCCGTCCTACGAACAATGGTAACGGAACGTATCTGTTTGATATCGTGATGGAGAATACACTGCCGGATTATCTGCAGTATGACTTTGGGTTGACGAGATGATTCCATGGTCTAAAGGTGGACAGACCACGATTGATAACTTACAAACATTATGCGAAAGTTGTAATCTTGGAAAAAGTAATGTTGATTTCACAAAAAGTAATATCACGCCGAAAGAAAAAAGTGAATAATAGGACGAATGTTCTTACCCTTAAGGATTAATACCCCCTGGGTAGTCAGTTTTTCGAAGAAAAAACAGGCAAAAGATTCTGCAGACGTGTTATTGTATCAATAGCTTTGCACGGAGCCACCAGAACTCTGATTTCGGTCAGAGTTCTTTTTTGCCTTTTTCAACGATGTCCCCTAAAACGCCCTGTGAGGCGCCTCTCCTTCAGATTGAGCGTGAACCCGACTTGCCTTTGCATAACGCAGCGCAGGGCCTTTGTGCGCCAAACAGGGGCTCCTCTTTCCGAAATAGCCTAAAAATTTTTGCTTTGAAAGAAAAGTTGAACGCAAGTCATCAAAAGAAATGTGCCCGCAGGCCTTGGATTTTACATTCCCCACAACAAAAACTCCCCCGCCATCGTGATCAGCCGCGCTGACCAGAAAGACGGGGGTGTTAAGTTTGTGTATGGGATTACTTCCAGCCTTTGCCCAGGGCGGCATTGACCTTGGTCGCATCGGGGGACACGATCAGGGCGATGAAGGGGCCGTTTTCCAGCACCTTGGCACTTTCCAGCTTGGGCATTTGCTCCGGCTGATAGTCACGGTAGGCCATGATCTGATCGTCATGGAAGTCCTGCACGGCCTGCTTGATGAAAGCCTGGTCGGCTTCGGGCTTTACCTTCAGCACCAGAATCATCTCGGGCGTGGCACGGGAGGCGTCGCGGCGCAGGTCCCAGTCGTCCAGTTCCGCTTCTGCATCAATCAGCAGGTACTTTTCGATGTATTTGTCCGGCGCTTCCGTCAGCGGCATGAAATCAGCCGCCTTCTCGGCGATCTCCGCAATCTGGGCACAGGTGAGGTTCTCCGTGCTTGCAGTGTCATCGGAGTCCGAGCAGCCCGCCAGCACCAGGCACAGCATCAGGGCCATCAGCGCCACCAGCATCTTTTTCATGTTCTCCATCCTCCTGTGTTATTCCGCTTCCGGATACGGCACCGTGTGGGTGCGGATCAGGTCAACCATCAAGTCGTAAGCCGGATCGCTCAGGTGATACCCGTCGCCGCAATCGTACTCCCCGGGCAGGTTGCCATCTTCATCCGCCAGCAAATGATACAGGTCCAGGAAGTAGAGGCCCTTGCGCTGGGAAAGTTCCTCCAGTTTCGTGCAGAACTGGGCAAACCGGGCGGGAGCAATGCCTCTGTCCTCCATGCCCTTCTTGGAGCCGGGAGCCGGGGCAAGGGCGAAAATCATGGCGTCGGGGCACAGGGTGATCAGCTGATCCACCATAGCCTCATAGTGCCCGATCATGACATCGGACAGATTCGTATTCAGACCGTTGCCGCCCAGGAGAATGAAAATCTTCTTGGGCTGATAGTGGGCGACGGCTTCATAGGCCGACAGTTTGCCATCAACGCCGCGGAGGCGGAACTGCTTGTTTCCCATGGAAATGGGGCCCATGCCCACTTTCCAGACATAGTTGGCGTCGGGGAATACTTCCGTCATCTCCAGATGCTCCATCAGCGAGTCGCCAATAAACACCGCATCTGCAAAGTATTCATTGCCGGTGGGCTCATGGGGCTCCACAGCGCCCGGGGCATAGTCCGGGTGAACGACGCCCATCAAGGTTGCAGGCGCTTCTTCCTCGGCGGCAGCGACGCTGAACATCATCAGCAGCGCCAGCAGCCCCAGAATCAGAATCCTTCCATCAAAGCGATGATGCGGCTTGCGCCCAGCGAACTGATTCCACATACGCATAGAACATCCTCCCCTTCAAATTCAGTCAACAGTTCTTTGATGTTACCGGTGAAGTACCGGGGATCCACTGCCGTAATCTGATGATAATTCCTGGCCAGCATGGGCAAAAGCGCATTGGCGTAGGAATCCTTGATCACCAGCAGGGAGCCTTCTGCCACGCTGTCGTTGATCAATTCTATGGAGTCGTGATTGCCGTGGAGCAGCGCAGCGTATTTATCCCGCCCCGCAAGGACGGTCTCGTCCACCAGGGTATCCTTTTCTTCTCCGTTGATGAGCAGGCGGACGCCCTGAGGAAGTTCGTAGGTCAACGCCTCTGCTTCCAGCCAGGGCAGCGGATAGCGGGCATAGAAGCTGCCGTAGAAGCCGTCGCAGGTGAGGATTTCTCCCTGGGGCGCCGGGGTCAGACCCAACTTATCGCACACCGCTTCATAGCCAATCCGGGCGCCGGCTGCTGTCCAGTGGTGGTCCATGGCGTAGAGGAGCTTCTGATCCTTGTTGGCCCGCATAGCGTCCAGCAGCGGAATGACCTCCGCTTCTTGTTCCACCGTGCGGAGCATGGCTTCTTCCTGATTCAGCGGCGCATAGGCCGGCAGTTTTTCAGGATACACCGTGGCGGCGGAAGGCACCGGCAAGATCCACACGTTTTTGCCGGTTTCCGCCGAAAGTTCCTTCAGGGCGTCCAGATTCATCCGCAGATCCTCTTGGGAATATTCTGCCGACGTATCAAACAGATACCCGTCCGCACCCAGGAGCGCATCGCCCACCATCCGGCGGCCCAGGGCGGCCTGCGTGGTGGCATACACGGATACGAATTCATTTCGCATGGGAATCTGATCCGCAGCGAACAGTTCCAGCTTCATGGTGTAATCGCCCGACCAGAAGCCGTCGAAGGTGATTTCAGGCCGCTGCGTCAGCATACGGTTTTCCATTTCGCTGAATTCCCGGTCCGGCGTCAGCCACTGGGTGGCAGCCAGGCAAATCAGCAGAAGCATCACCAGGATGAAAGCGGGCATTTTACAAATTTTCTGCATTCTTCATTCCCCCTTAAAACCGGAAGTACAGGAACGGGTTATAGGAGGACTTGACCAGCGACGCCAGGCACAGGATCAGTGCGCCCAGCACGCAGGCCATCCGCAGCCATGCATACTTGCGGCAAAGGCGCTTGAGGCCATTGACCACCTTGGGAATGCAGAACACCACGCCCAGAGCGATGATTCCCGCATACTCCCGCAGCCAGAACAGGCTCTCAGTGGTGAAGTTGAAGCACCACATATCGGAAATGAACTGCCCGTAGATCGACAAATCGTCGCAGATGAAAAACGGGAAATTCAGCGACAGGAGCAAAATGGTGACAATGTAACTGAGCCAGCCGGGCCACGAAGCACGCAGCTTTTCGGTGTACTTCTCCATGATCAGCAGCACGAAGAAGGACACGCCCCACAGCACGAAGTTCCACGAAGCGCCGTGCCACAGGCCCGTCAGCGCCCAGACGACGAAAGTGTTCAGCAGCGTCCGGGGAAGGCTCCTGCGGCTGCCGCCCAGGGGGATATACACATAATCCCGGAACCATTTGCTCAGGGTGATATGCCAGCGGCGCCAGAACTCAGTGATCGACTTGGAGGCGAAGGGATGGTTGAAGTTGCGGGTGAACTCAAAGCCCATCATCCGGCCCAGACCCACCGCCATCACGGAGTAGCCCATGAAGTCAAAGTAGATCTGCATCACGGAAGCCGCCAGGGACATCCAGGCGCACAGGGCGTCGGAATGGATGGTGCGCAGCGTGGCAAACGCCTCGCCCAGAGGATTGGCAATGAGCACCTTGGCCGCCAGACCGGCCACCATCAGCGCCATGCCGCTCTCCAGCATTTTGGCACTGGGCCGGCGCTTCTGATGCAGGGCCGTGGACATATCGCTGTAGCGGATGATCGGGCCCGCAATCAGCTGGGGGAACATAAACAGGAAAGCGCCGAAGTTGATGAAGCTCTTTTCCGGCGGGGTTTGACGCCGATACACGTCCACCAGATAGCCCACTGCCTGGAAAGTGAAGAAGCTGATGCCCAGCGGCAGCGTGATGTCCTTGGCAAAGGCGGCGTCCAGACCCAGGTTTTCCATCAGGAAGCCGATGTACTTGTAGTAAATCAGCGCGCCCAGATCCAGCACCAGACCCGCCAGCAGAATCAAACGACGATAAGGCTGGATTTTCGGCAGATCCATCAGGCGGCCGATGCCCCAGTTGGCAAACAGCAAAAGTGCAAACAGGGGAACCTTGGTGGCTTCACCCCAGGAGTAAAACACCAGGCTCGCCAGCAGCAGGAAGCCGTTTTGCAGTTTTTTCGGCAGAATATAGTGAATCAGGATAACCAGCGGCATGAAGTACAACAAAAATGTCAGACTGGAAAACAGCATGATGGCGCTCCCTCATTGCATTTTATCGTCAGTACACTTGCGCAAAAGCCTTGCGTTGCTATCTGAATTTGCGTCCATCCGCAAGCCGCTTTTACGTGCAGTTGACTGTGATTAGCGATCCTCTGGGCTGCCAATCTTTGCATTTTCAGGCAGCCAAGTTCAACTTATTTATTATATCCCCCGGCCAATTCTTTGTCAAGTACAGTTGAACAAACCGACGGTTGTCAGGGCCTTTCCTGGCCAGCAACACGACTCCCGCTAACCCCGCAAAAAGGGCAGATGTTTCCTCTGCAGAAAAAAGCAGGTCGAAAATGCAGGAAAATCCGACACTTATGTTGAATATTCATAGTTGGCGTTTTGGCATTCAGGCCATGTGGCTCATTCGGCCTGTCGCTTCGCCATGGAGGATAAGAGGAGACACCCCCGGAAACCAAATGACAATCATTTCGGAGGAGATACAATGCAACCCATCAACAAGGGAATCATAGATTTACTGGAAAGCTACGTGGAGGCTCGTCCTGATGAGGTGTGCCTGTATTCCGAAACGGAAGGCTACACCACGGTGGAACTGCACAAAAAGGTGCAGGCTGTTGCGGCTTTCCTGAAGGAAAAGGGCGTGAATCAGGGCGATTATGTGGGCATTTCTGCCACCCGCACAATCAAGACGGTCATCGTCTTCCTGGCGACCCAGTATCTGGGTGCGATTGCTGTCATGTTTGATCAGCACGCCCCCATCGAAAAGAGCCTTTCTGATTTCGGCAAGGAGATTCCCCTGAAGGTCGCTCTGGACATCTCAGGCGAGGGCTTTGCCATCGGCGGCGAAGAAATCAACTTCGATGCACTGAACGGCAAAACCGAAAAACCCGTCATCGATCTTCACGCTCCCGCCTTGCTGATTTTCACCTCCGGCTCTACCGGCAAGAGCAAGGGCGTTGTGCTCAGCCAGTTCGGCTATGTCAATCATCAGGTGAACTTCGCTCCTTCCAGCGGCGTTGTGGAGAACGAGAAGTACATCCACCTGCTGCCCCTGTCCCACGTATTCGGCGTGGCCCACGTTGTGGACGCCATCATGCATCGCATTCCCAACTTCTTCCCCAAGGTGATTGTGCCGGAATATGTGCTGCAGTGCATCGAGAAGTACGGCTTCACCCGCTTTGGCATCGTGCCTTCCTACGCCCTGATGCTCTCCGAGCTCGCATGTAAGACGAACTATGATATCTCTACCATGCGGACCATCGTGCTGGCCGCTGCGCCCACCACCTTCGAGCAGTTTCTCTTTATTCAGCGGTCCCTTGGCGTCAAGGTGGTTCCCGCTTACGGCATGAGCGAACTGACCATCGTTTCCAGCGCCGGCCCCGAAGTTCCCGATGAAATCCGTGCCGGGTCTGTGGGCAAGCCCCTGGAGTTCAACGAAGTCAACATCGCCGAAGACGGTGAAATCTTTCTGAAATCCCCCACGCTGTTCCTGGGCTATTATGGCGACGAGCCTCTTGACCACAACGAATTCTTCCCCACCGGCGACATGGGCCACATTGATGACGAAGGCTTCCTGCACATCACCGGCCGCAAGAAGGACATCATCATCCGCCACGGCAACAACCTGTCTCCCCTGATGATTGAAGGCAAGCTGCTGAAGCTGCCCTTTGTCAGAATGGCTGCCGTGGTGGGCATCAAGGACGCCCGCAGCGGTGAAATCCCCGCCGCCGTCATCGTGCTCCGTCCCGGCACTGAATATGACGCAGAGGCTGTCAAGACGGTGCTGAACAAACTGGAGATGCCCAAGGAAATCCGGGTGCTCCCCATGCTGCCCATGACCGCCTCCGGCAAGCCGGACAAGATGGCGATTAAGAAAATGTTCCAGCAGTAAGGCGTGCGCCTACTGTTTGGGCGGATATTGCAAAAACCAGCCAGTGATGGCTGGTTTTTTGATGCCGATGAGGGCGCAAAAAACCGCCCTCCCAGTGGGAGAGCGGCTGAACCGCCGTTTGGCGGTAACAGGATTAGTACACGTCAACACCGTCGACGACGACGTTGAGGTTGTCGGTGCTCATGCTGTTCTTGTTGGCCCACAGGGTGGTGCCGGTGTTGATGCCCGCAGTATTAATCGCAAAGCCATTAACCTTGACGTTTTCAACAGTAATGTTATGCTTGATCGATGTATTGGCCGCAGCGGCTTCGATAGCAGCCTTCACAGGAGCCAGCGCTTCGCTGTCATTGAATTCGCTGTTGGTTACCGTCAGATCACAGTTGGCATTATACACCAGGATGGACTTGCCATCGGTGTTGAAGGTGCAATGATCGAACTTTGCTTCGCCAGCACCCCAAGTCCAGATGTTGTAGGTGTCACCAGTTACATTCAGCGTGCAGTAGTTGAATTCGGACTTGCCGTACAGCACATACATACCGTCGATAACGCAATCGTTGTAGGTGCCCTCCATGCGAGCATAGCCGGGATAGTAGTTGCCTACGTGAGTGAACTGGGCAGAACTGAGGGTCATGTTGTTGAATTCAACCGTGCAGCCATCAAAGTCGTAGTCGGCGCCTTCGCCGCCATTGTTCTTGGTGTATAGCACAACATCCTTGGATTCACCATACAGTTTCAGCGTCTTGCCACTCGGAATGGAGAAATCAGTGTATTCACCATTCTTCAGCAGAATCGTGGTGTGACCAGCATTGACAGCCGCCACGAGTTCTGTGGCGTTACTAACCTCGTGTGCACCAGCGGGTGCCAAGAAGGTCACAGAATCATCATCGCCGCCCTTGAAGGGAAGTCCGGGACGAGCGGACTGAGAAGTCTTCCAGGGGTGGTTTTTAACCGTCGCCTCACCGAAAGCAGCAGTCAGAGCCGTATCCCTGTCAGGGAAGTTCGTGGTCTGGCAAGCCTGAGTGAAGGCAAGCACTTCATAGGTCTTGCCCAGTTTCTCCATGTCTTCGTTGGTGGCATGATGCGTCATGACCACCTGCAGCAGAGAGGGACGGGCAATTTCGCCAGCGGGCAGAACGCCGTTTTCACGGGTATAGGTCATGCAGTAGATGGCAAAGCGGATGGACTCGCCGTCCACATTGATGGTGTCATAGCCCAGGAGGGTATTTCCTCCGTCGTAGCCGCCATTGACATTGAACATGATCTCGGCGCCATTAGAAACCTCACCAACGGTGATGCCTTCGGGACATTCATAGGCAATCCAGGTGCGGAAATAGCAATCGGAATCGCCGGTGTTTTCAACAAAAACGAATTTGTCCTTCACGCCAACCAGATTCTTCTCGTTCCACAGGCCGTTGCCGGCAACGCCGTTGTCGTTATCAGCGGTCACATAGGGCCCCCACTTGAACAGATTGCCGTTGCCTGCAGCTTCGTAGGGCTCTTCCGCACCATTCACCGGGTAAGCGGGATACAGCGCCTGCCACTGGTCGTACTCCTCCAGAGAGCCTTCGACCGCAGTAGCGTTGTAGGCAACGCCTTCAGCGCGCTGCAGTTCGATCTGCTCGATCTTCACATTGCCCAGCGTCATCACGTTCACGGCTTCGTCCGTGTCCGTCAGGTAAGCCAGGGTGCCACCCAGACCCACTGCCATGGACAGAACCAGCGCCAGAATCAGGAACAACTTGCTCTTTTTCATGGTAATCCATCCTCTCTTTTTTGTGCAGGGTACGCCCCCGCACTGACTCCAATATATTGTATATATTATCATTCTAAAACACAAGAGGTTTGGTGCATTGTTCAGAAAAGTGTTATCTTGCTGTGTTGTTTTTTTTTGAAATTTTTGTAATTTGTGTTCACAGTTTTGTTATCCTTTTTGGTTTCCTGCAGCAGTTGCCTCAACGGCAGATGCCGTCATTGCGGCGGCGACGGCTGGGTGGAATAACAGCGGAAGATAAGCCGTCCTCCTCCCCTGCCCTCACATCAAAAAGAGGCTGCGTTCACGAAGAACGCAGCCTCTTTCAGCGTCATCACCTTCCATAGGTGTTCAGCAGACGCTCAAACAAATCTCCGAAAATGTAGTCGCATTCCGTTTTCCAGACGTGGAAACCATTTCACGCCTCCCCCTCCCCAACAAGAACCCCGGAAGCGCAGCACGGAGCCGCCGCTTCCGGGGAAAAACAAATCACCTTATTTGAGCATGGACACCGCGTCGCCGATGGTCTTTTCGAAGGCTTCCCGGCCGTACTTGTCCACTTCCGCCTTGTTCTTCTCGCCGTGGGTCAGGCAGCCGGCGCCGCCGATGCAGCCGCCCACGCACGCCATACCCTCGATGAAGTTCCCTTGCAGGGCATTCTTGCTCTTTTTCAGCAGCGCCATGCGGCATTCCTCAATGCCGTCACAGATCACAGGGTTGACGATAAAGTCCAGTTTTTCTTCCATCAGACCCTGCTTGACGGCGTCAGAGAGCCCGCCGCTGCGGGCGAAAATACGCCCGAAGTAGGAGGCGTTGTCCAGCACATCTTCTTCCAGCGTCGTGATGTCGAAATCCCGGCTGTCGAAGATCGCCTGCAGTTCCTCAAAGGTCATTACGGCATCCACATAGGGCTTGACGGTATCCAGCTGCGCCTCGGCTTTCTTGGCAGTGCAGGGGCCGATGAACACCACCTTACAGCCAGGCTGGGTGTCTTTCAGGTACTTGCCCAGCGCCGCCATGGGGGACAGGTTGTGGGACACATAGGGCAAAAGCTGGGGGAAGTTCACCTTGATATACTGCACAAACGCCGGGCAGCAGCTGCTGGTGAGGAAGCCCTTTTCCGCCAGTTCCCGGCTTTCCGCCTGGGCGACCATATCCGCACCCAGAGCGGCTTCAATCACCGTGTGGAAGCCCAGTTTTTTCAGGCCCGTAATCACCTGGCCCAGTTTGGCATAGGTAAACTGGCTGGAGATGGAGGGCGCCACCATGGCGTACACCTTGTACTGGGTGTTGTTCTGGCTTTTTTTGATCATGTCGATAACATCCAGCATGAAAGACCTGTCCTGAATGGCGCCGAAGGGGCACTGATACACGCAGGCGCCGCACTGGATGCACTTTTCATCGTCAATGTGGGCAGCATTGTCATCATTGATGGAGATGGCCTTCACCTTGCAGGCCACCTGACAGGGGCGCTTGCGGTTGATGATGGCGGAATAGGGGCACACCTTGGCGCACTGACCACATTCCACGCACTTGCTCTTGTCGATATGCGCCACATGATTGTGGTCAAAGGAGATGGCGCCCCGCTTGCACACATCCTCGCAGCGATGAGCAATGCAGCCGCGGCAGGACGCAGTGACTTCATAGCCGGCGGCAGGACACTCATCACAGGCGATGTCGATAACCTGAATGACGTTGCGGTGCTCCTTGTCGCCGCCCATGGCCAGTTTGACCCGTTCCCCCAGGATGGCCCGCTCCTTGTACACGCAGCAGCGCATGGTGGGCACCTTGCCGGGGGCAATCTGCTGGGGAATATCCAACACCTTTTCCAGCAGGGTATCGTCCCAGGCATGGCGGGCCACTTCCCGGAGGACCTTGTACTTCAGGTGCTGCACTTTAGTGTCAAATTTACGCATATTCCTTCTCCTTAGTAGTAACTGACCTTGATCTTCTTGCCCATTTTCTCCAGCGCCTTGGACAGGCTTTCCACCAGGTTCATCTTGATGTTGAAGGTGATGGGCAGATCGGGATTCTGATGGGCGGGATTGACGGCACGTCCCACAAAGAAGTTGACGTCGGTGGCGTTTTCAAACAGTTCCCGGGCGATCTGGCTGGCGCCGTCCTTGCGGGTGCACCACATGGGCGCCAATTTCGCCTGATCGATGTAATCCTCGGCGTAGGCCAGCACCTTCGATAGGGTGATGACGCCTTCCGTGGTCAGATCCACGCCCTTGATGGAACAGGTGGGCGGCACATCCGGGTCCCAATAGTCCAGAGAGGTCACGATGGGCTCGTTGAGATATCTGGACACCACATTGCTGGTGGTGCCGCCGCAGACGATCTTGCTGCCGTTCTTTTCAAAGAACAGGCGCAGCATCTTTTCGTCGTCCTCCTTGTTCTCCGGCGGACCCACCAGCAGGTTCACCGTGTGACGGTTGCGGATGCGCGCCACAGCCACGGTGGTGTCATCCCCCGGGCGTCCGCCGTAGAGCCGGTCGCACTCGTCAATGATCAGCCCTGCAGTGAGTTTGGCGCTGTTTTCCGGCAGATAGTTGGCGATGGCATAATCGGCAATGGAATCCCTCGTCCAACCGAAATTCATCGTCATGCCTACGCCTGCCCATTCCGCGCCGTCGCTCATGGCAATGAACACATCGTCTTCTTCAATGGGGAAGGTACTTTCCCAGATGGTCTTCCCGGCAATGGTGCGGGTGGTACGGGGATAATCGAACACCTGGCCTTTACGCAGGACGATGGTGGCGGGGTTATCAAACTGGATGATGTGGGCGACCTCGTTGTTGAGGATTCTCAGGATGGTGAAGGTGGAATACGCCACCTTCCGCACGCTGCACACCGGCAGGGTGTTGGCGATGGTGGCCACGCATTCCTCCAGCGGGATGCCGCCGGAGATCATGGTACAGAGAATCTTGGAGGTGAGGGTGGAAAGGATGTTGGCCTTCACGCCGCTGCCCAGTCCATCCGCCAGCACCAGCGTGAGATCCTCATCGCCGCCGCCGAACACCTCCACCTTATCGCCGCACAGGGTTTCGCCCACATGGTTGAGGCTGATCCAGCCCGTTTCAATCCAAAGATTATTCATGTGACATTGCATCCTTCAGTTTGTTCAGCGCAATTTGCGTCTCTGCCGTGGTTTCACCCAGGAGCGAAGCAATCTCCTGCACAATACGCATCTGCTTTTCAATCACCTTGTCGGTGATCTCCGCCGTCTGCTGCTTCAGGTCTGCGCCCTGCATCCGCAGTTTTTCCTGCTCGGTAATGTCCCTGATGAGGGTGATCACCAGATGATACTGCCTGTCGTAGAGGATGGTTTCATCCACATACAGGTCGTAATCCGGCACAAAATGCTTGCTCGTCTGGGAATGGAGCGCCGCCGTGACGATCTGCTGATACCGCTGGGGATCCAGGATCTTCACGATATGCTCGTGGAGGATGTCCTTGGTGTTGCGCAGGTGGAACATCTTCAGCGCAGCGGGGTTGATCTGCTGCACCATCAGGTCTTCGTCCATGACGATAACCGCCGTGGGCGTGTGGTGAATGATGTTGTCCGAGAAACTCTCCGCCTTTTCCTTGAGGAAGGGCAGGCACATTTCGATGCGGGCCTTGCCCTGCAGAATGGCGATGGCCTTATCCCGGCAGGTGGGATAGCCGCAACTGCCGCAGTTGAGTTCCTTCTCCGGGGAGGTCTTACCCATCTTGTAGAGCATATCCCGGATGGCGTCGCCGCCAAAGAACTGCTGATGGTTGCCTTCAAAGGTGTAGGTGGTGCGCACGTCCGGCTTTTCATCAATCACGAAAGGCGTTTCGCCGCTGCCGGAGAAGGTATCCACCCGCATGGCGCCCTTGAGACGGCGCTCGGCGTGGTCACGGATGCAGGGGCCGTTGACGCAGCTGCCCTCGCAGGCGCTCATTTCAATGAACACCTTGCCGAATTCGTCGTTCTCAATTTCTTGAAACACGGCCCGGCAGTTGTCGATGCCGTCAATGGCAATGCGGCGGTAACCCTTCACCTTGGCCGTGGCCTTCAGCACACCGCCGGTGGCGGGATAGAGTCTTGCAATGGCGCCCTCGCTCATGGGGTCCACGTGCTCATAGGGCAGGACGATGTTTTCCTGGCTGAACCAGTCTGCCAGTTCGTCAAAGGTCAGCACGGCGTCCACATAGGGGCTGTCGTCGCCCTCCCGCTTTTTGGCAATGCAGGGGCCGACGAATACGGTGTAGGCGTCGGGCTGCTGCTGGCGGATCAGTTTGCAGTGAGCCTCCATGGGGGTAAGCGCCTTGGCAAGATAAGGCAGCATGGCAGGATAATACTTGCGGATGAGCATATTGATGGAGGGGCAGCAGCTGGAGATGATCACCGGCAGGGTGCCCTGCTCCATGATGCGGGCGTATTCCTCGCTGACCAACTGGGCACCGATGGCCGTCTCCTGAATCTCCGCAAAGCCCAACTTCATCAGAGCCTCTGCGATCACATCCAGGGAGCGGATGCGGAAGTTGGCGATGAAGGACGGCGCCAGAGAACACACCACCCGCTTGCCCTGGGCAATGGCATCCTTGACGCGTCCGATGTCATTGCGTACCTGCTTGGCCTTCTGCGGGCAGGTCACATAGCACCGTCCGCAGAGAATGCACTCGTTGTGGACGATTTCCGCCGTATCGTCGGAAAAGGCGATGGCCTTCACCGAGCAGTCACGGATGCACTTGTAGCAGTCGGTGCAATTGTTGCGGTTGAGGTTGAGGATTTCCTGCATAAATGGGCAGCCTCCAATCACGGCAATAGGGCTGACGACGCAACGCCAGCCCAAAAGGGAATCACCCGACTGTCTTACAGGCGGGGAAGAACGTCTTTTTCAAAGAATTCACGGGTGGTTTCCGGCGTCAGGGAGAAGGTATCCTCATCCACCGTCACGCACACGCCCCTCTGGCAGTTTCCCATACAGAACTGGCCCGCCAGCTCGATTTGATCCTTCAGGTCGTGCTGCGCCACCAGGCTCTGCAGTTCCTGCACGATCTGCCGGGAGCCCTTGAGGTGGCAGCTGGAACCGATGCAAATGGTAATTTTCATCACAGACAACTCCTTTGTGTTTCAGGCGCAGCCCTTCTCAGCGTTTTCTTCTTCAGAAAGAGAATACGCTACGCCTTCGGGATTACATTCGACAAAAGTTTAACACACTCCTTTTTTTCGTCATCCCTCCGCACCTTTTTCTGCCAATCTTTGCAGATTTTCCTCCGGCGCCGCAGATTTCCCGACGCAAAAAAGGCTCGCCCTCTGCATCAGCAGACAGCAAGCCTTTTTGATTTTGCAGATTTACGCTTCCACCGGCTTCTTGGGCTTGACGAAGCGGGACACCTGCACGGAAATTTCGTACAGAACGATCATGGGCGCCATCAGCATACACTGGGAGATCACGTCCGGAGGCGTCAGCACCGCCGCCACCACCGCAATGGCCAGGATGACATACTTACGGCTGCGGCACAGGCTGCGGTAGTTCGCCTTGCCATGGCGGGCCAGCATGAACACCGCCACCGGCATCTCAAACATCAGGCCGAAGGGCAGGATGAAGGACAGGGCGAAGTTGAGGTACTCATTGACTGACCACATAGCGTGGGCCACGCCCTCGCTGGCTTCCCAGAACAGGTCCACTGTCAGGGGGAACACCACCACATAGCAGAACACCACGCCCAGGGCAAACAGCAGCGCCATCACCACAAACAGGCCCATGAACAGTCGCTTTTCGCTGGGATACAGCGCCGGCGACACGAAGGACCAAACCTGCTGGATAATGACAGGCATCGCCAGCACAATGGCCACGATCAGGCAGCTTTTGAGCTGCATCATCAGCGCCTCGGACACCGCTGTGGCAATGATTTCAATGCCTCTGGAGCGCACAGGCTCCAGAATGAAATCCACCAGCTGGTTGCAGAAGCCGTAAAACAGCACCACAAACACAACCGCCACCGCAGCCACCGACACGACCAGCATCCTGCGCATGGCGCGGAGGTGTTCAAACAGCGATTCTTTCTTCTCCACCCGCTCTTTTTCGGCGGCAGCCTTTTCCTCTGCCGTCAGCGGGCGTTTGCCTTGATTCGCCATAGTGATTACTGTTCCTCAGTCTTCTTTTCTTCCCCGGCTTCTTCCTGCTCGGGATTCTTGACTTCCTTCTTGAATTCACGGATGCTCTGGCCCAGGGCCTTGCCCACACCAGCCAGCTTGCCGCCGCCAAAGACCACCAGCGCCAGCACCAGAATCAGCAGAATCTCGGGAAGACCAATACGCATATCATTTTCCTCCTGTTTTGATCATTTCGATCTAATTGACTTCATTTTTGTTGATTTACCCCTTGTTGTCAGACTCCAGGCCTTCCTTGGCGGACTTTTCCGCCTCTTTCAGAGACGCACGCACATCCGCTTCGGCCTCTTTGATCTCCTTGCGGGGATCGACCTCTTTCATGGTCTGCTTCAGGTCACGCTCGGTTTCCTTCAATTCGTCCATCACTTCGTCCAGACCGGTTTCTTCCTTGAATTCGGCGAACATTGCCTTGATGTAACGCACCGCACGGCCAATGGCCCTGGCCACCTTGGGCAGGTCCTTGGGCCCCACGATGATGAAGGCCACCAGCAGGATGAGAATCAGCTCTTCAAATCCCATGTTAAACACGCCGGCTTCTCACCCCTCCCATCAACTTTCTTCGCCCATTATAGCACATTGCGCCTTTTTTTGCAACCGTAGGAAGGGCAACTTCCCGCCCCATCAAAAAACCCCGGAGCGCTCATCTCTCCGGGGCTGAAATGTTTTTACGCCTTGTAGCCGATGGCGTCGGCCAGTTCCTGGCCCATGACCACGGTCACATCGGGGTGCAGGCGCACCATGGTGACAGGGTTGGCGGTGGTGATTTCATCGGTCAGAAGCAGCTGGCTGATGGCCTTGGCCTTGCTGGCGCCGTTGACCAGCAGCAGCAGTTTGCGGGCGTGCATGATTTCCGCCATGCCCATGGTAAAGGCCTTGCGGGGCACATCGTCACGGGAGGCGAAGAAGCGCTGATTGGCCTCGATGGTGCTCTCGTCCAGGGTTTCCATGTGAGCCAGGCCGTGAAGCACTTCGCCGGGCTCGTTGAAGGCGATGTGACCGTCCACGCCCACGCCCAGCACCTGAATATCACGGGGTTTGGCGGCGATTTCCCCGCGGAAGGCAGCCAGATTCTCCTCCGGATCGCCCACGCCGCAGGCCACGGTGGTGCGGGCCTTGTCGATGTTGACGTGGTTGAAGAGCTGCTCGTTCATGAAGTAGCGGTAGCTCTGGGGGTGTTCGCCCGTCAGGCCCACATACTCGTCCAGATTCACAGAGCAGGCCTTGGAGAAATCCACCTGACCCGCCTCGCAGCGGCGGATGAGTTCCTGATACATCCCCACGGGGGAAGAGCCGGTCGCCAGACCCAGGCAGGCGTCGGGCTTTTCCTTGAGCAGCTGCTCGATCAGGTCAGCACCGGCATTGTTCATTTCTGCTTCCGTCTTGGCAATGATCACCTTCATCATGATGGAAACCGCCTTTCTTCATCGGGCAGCCGCAGCCCTTGGCGCCGCCGCCTTGAAATCATGTTGATTGTTCCGCCCGCCGGGCGTATGCATCAGCCGCAGGCATGGCGCGAATGCCTCTATGGGAAAAATTCCCTACCCTTCATAAATTCTACAATGCCTCCGGGTTTTCCTGCGGACAGGGCAACAAAATGATAGGATCAGGGCAGGCTATTGTTCCGGAGCAGGCCGGTCATCCGCTCCCCATAAATTTG
This sequence comes from Clostridiales bacterium, assembly GCA_015056085.1. Classification (GTDB taxonomy): domain Bacteria; phylum Bacillota; class Clostridia; order Christensenellales; family Aristaeellaceae; genus UBA11524. The sequence continues at coordinate 27,590 of SVHA01000013.1, read as the reverse complement.
CGCTTTTCTTCAAAGCGTGGTATACTATGCCTATCTTCCGCACTCCGGCAGAAAACACCCTGTTGACTATAAGAGGTATCCCGATGAAGTGGCTGAAGCATTTAACGCCGCCGCGGCTGATCGCCCTGGGCTTTGCGGCGATGATCCTGCTGGGCTCCGGACTGCTGATGCTGCCCGCAAGCATTCAGGAGGGCGTGCAGGTGCGCTATATCGACGCCCTGTATACCTCCGCCAGCGCTGTGTGCGTCACCGGTCTGATCGCCATTGATCCCGGCGACACCTTCACCCCTCTGGGGCAGACCATTCTGGCGCTGCTGATTCAGGTGGGCGGTCTGGGCGTGACGGCGGTGGGCGCCGGCGTCATTCTGGCACTGGGCAAGCGCATCAACCTCAAGGGGCGCCACGTCCTGCGGGAAGGCATGAATCTGTCCTCCGGCGGCGGCCTGATGCGCTTTGTCAGGGACATTTTTATCGTAACCCTTTTGTTTGAAGGCACCGGCGCACTGATGTCCTACATCGTGTTTGCCAGGGATTATCCGCCTATGCGGGCGCTGGGCATCAGCCTGTTTCACTCCGTGGCGGCCTTCAACAACTCCGGCTTTGACATTCTGGGCAATATGCAGAGCCTTATCCCCTACCGCAGCAGCGTGGCCCTCAATCTCATCACCTGCTGGCTGATTTTCTGGGGCGGCATCGGCTTTCTGGTCATCAGGGAAATGTGGGAGAAGAAATTCCGCTGGAAGAAGTTCTCCCTCCACGCCCGGGTGGTGCTGTCCGTCAGTCTGGCGCTGACCGCTGCAGGCACGGCGCTGCTGATGCTCACGGAGCATCTGCCCTTCATGGACGCCTTCTTCCACAGCGTTTCCGCCCGCACGGCAGGCTTCTCCACCGTGCCTCTGGGCTCGTTCTCATCCGCCGGTCTGCTGGTGATGATCGTGCTGATGTTCATCGGCGCATCCCCCGGCTCCACCGGCGGCGGCATCAAGACCAGCACCTTCTTCGTGATGCTGCTGGGCATCCGCAGCGCCGCCACCAACCAGGGGGAAAAGGCCTTCCGATACAGCCTGCCCAGAGAAGCCTTCCGCAAGGCGGCTACCATCACCCTGATGGCCATCGGCGCCGCGGTGGTATTCACCTGGCTGATGACGCTGGCAGAGCCCGATCTCCCCTTTATGGATTTGCTGTTTGAAGTGGTGAGCGCCATGGGCACGGTGGGCCTGTCCACCGGCATTTCCCCTGATTTGTCAGACGCTGCCAAGGGGCTGTCCATCGCCCTGATGTACATCGGGCGTCTGGGCCCCATGACCATCGCCACCCTGTGGTATTTCTCCAGCGGCGATCACGTCCGCTATCCCGACGGCGACATCGCCATCGGCTGACACCCCTCAAGGAGGCCTATCAACATGAAGCATCGCAAGAATTTCAAACTCAATTATGCCATCATCGGCCTGGGCCGCTTCGGCTCTGCGCTGGCAAAGGAACTGGCCCGTTCAGGCGCTGAAATCATGGTGCTGGACAAGGACGAAGAAAAGGTTCGGGAAATGCGGGAACTGACGGAAAACGCCTTTGTCGTCAACGGCTACGACAAGCGGGCGCTGTCGGAAACCGGTGTGCAGGACTGCGATGTGGCGGTGGTGTGCATCGGTGAAAAAATCGACACCTCCATCCTCATGACGCTGAATCTGGTGGAACTGGGCGTGCCTAAGGTGATCGCCAAGGCCGCCAGCGAGGAGCACGGCAAGATTCTGGAAAAGTTGGGCGCCGACGTGGTGTTCCCGGAGCGGGACATGGCGGTGCGTCTGGCCCACCGGCTGGAAAGCGCCCATACCCTTGATTACATTCAACTCAGCGAAAAGGTCAACATCACCAAGCTGGCCCTGCCGGATTCCGCCGTGGACAAGACAGTACAGCAGGTCAACCTGCGCGGCCGCTTCGGGCTGAACATCATCGCCATTGAGCGTGCCGACCGGGTGGTGGAATACGTCCGCCCGGACCACACCTTCCGCACCGGGGATATCCTCTACCTCGCCGGCACCCGGGAGGACTTCAACCGCCTGGCAGAATGGATCGAAAGCACCGGAAAATAAGCAAATCAAACAGGCTCCGGAATGTACTCGTCATTCCGGAGCCCTTTTCATTTTGATTTACACCTGGGCGGTTTTAAGGGCTTCCAGCACTTCTTCCCTCGTGGGGATGGAAGGCTCGGCGCCTGCCCGGGACACGGAAATGCCCGCTGCCACCGCCGCCAGTTTCAGGGCGTTGGCAGGCGCAGCGCCTGACAAGATTTCCCCCAGGAAATACCCGGTGAAGGTGTCGCCTGCCGCCGTGGTATCCACCGCCTTGGTGCGATAGATGCCGCAGGGCGTGCGCTCGCCGCCCGCCGCCTGATACACAGAGCCGTCGCCGCCCAGCGTCAGCACCACGTTCAGCGCCGGGTACTTCTGCCTGAGGGCGTCCAGAATGGCGTCCTTTTCGCCGCAGCCGGTCATGGCCTGACCTTCCGTTTCGTTGATGAGCAGGTAATCCACCATGGCGATGTCGCACAGGGCCACCTTCTCATTGAAGGGAGAGGGGTTGAAGGCCACTGTCATGCCTTGCCCCTTAGCCAGCCTCAGGATGTCCGGCATGGAGGAAATCTCGTTCTGCACCACCAGCAGATCGCCCTCACCGAAGCCGGACAGGGCGTTTTTTGCGTCCTCCGGGGTGATCTTCCCGTTGGTGCCCGCCAGAATGATGATGCAGTTGCCGCCCTTGTCATCCACCTGAATGATGGCATGGCCCGTGGCGCCGTCCTTCACCTGCACCAGATCACGGCAGATGCCGTTTTTGTCCAGGGTGTTGAGCAGCATCTGACCGTCTGCGCCCACAGCGCCGGCGAAATGCACTTCATTGCCCGCACGCCTGAGGGCAATGGCCTGATTGAAGCCCTTGCCGCCGCAGAATTCATCCATTTTGCGGGCCGCAACCGTCTCCCCGGGACGCACGAAATCAGAAAGGGCGTACACCTTGTCGATATTCAGGGAACCAAACACGAGAATCCGCATATCGTCACTCCTCCCTCCGCCGGGAATATCCGGGCAGAGGCTTGCATATACTGTCTCTTTCCAAAATTCAACATCCACCCGGGTTGTCCTGCCGGGCGGGAACATTTTTCTGTCCGGGCGCCCTTGCGACGTCCCCAAACAAATTGACGCCCTCCCATTTGTGCGCTATAATCCCAGTATGATTTCTGAATCCAAACGGGGTGACAGATATGGCTTTTGCTATGCGCAATTCAGGCGTTTCCGGCTGGGGGGATTCTTTTGATGCGCCCTCCTGCTGGATCTGGCTCCAAGAGGGCGCTCAGGCGGATCAGTATGCTGAATTCACCGATGAATTCACCGCCGGGGAAGGCGACGTGTCCATCCGCATCAGCGCCGACACCACCTATGCCCTGTATCTGAATGGCGATCTTGTGTATGCCGGACAGTACGCCGATTTCCCTCACTACAAAATCTACGATGAAATTGATCTGACGCCCCTTTGCCGCTCCGGCAAAAACAGCCTGTGCATCGCCGTGTGGCATCACGGCAAGGGGCACATGGGGTATTATCCCGGCAACGCCGCCCTGCGCTATGAAGTTTGGCAAAAGGGCGATTGCCTGTGCTGCTCCCTGCCGGAGACACTCTCCCGCCTGAGCCCTGTGATGAAGCAGGGCCTGCAAAAGCGCATCACGCCGCAGTTGGGTTTTTCTTTCGCCTGCAACCTGACCCGCCGGGACGACTGGCTCCGTCAGGACACCGGGGATTTCCACCCCAGCGCCCAGGTGGTGCAGACTCTGCCCCTGTTTCCCCGGCCTGTGGCCCGGCTGAACATCGGCCAGCCCCTGCCCCATGATCTGACGCAGATTTCCCCCACCTTTGTGAGAGCCGACCTGCGCCGGGAGGAAGCCGGTTTCCTGCACCTGAAGGTGTATTCCGAAAAGGCGCAGGAGGCCACCATCACCTTTGGCGAGCATATTGCGGACGGCCATGTTCGCAACGACCTCAAGGGCCGGGATTTCAGCGTGCAGGTGACCCTTCAGGCCGGATGGAACCAGTGGACGCACCCCCTGCGCCGCCTGGGCTGCCGGTATCTGGAACTGACCGCCGGGCACCCCGTTTCCGCCGAAGCGCTGACCCTGCTGCCCACGGTGTATCCCCTCAAGCGCCGTCCCCTGCCCCGTGGCCTGACGCCCCTGCAGACCCGGATTTACGAAACCTGCGTCCACACCCTGCGGTGCTGTATGCACGAGCATTACGAAGACACCCCCTGGCGGGAACAGGCCCTCTATGCCCTGGACAGCCGCAATCAGATGCTGTGCGGCTACGACGCCTTCGGGGAATACCCTTTCGCCCGGGCCAATCTGCTGCTCATCAGCAAGGACTGCCGCCCGGACGGCCTGCTATCCATCTGCACCCCCAGCAGCGACGACCTGACCATCCCCTCTTTCTCCCTGCACTACTTCACCGCCGTGAAGGAATATACCCTCGCAAGCGGCGATAAGACCCTGTTTGCGGAGATTCGCCCCAAGCTGGAAAGCATCCTGACCGCCTTCCTTTCCCGGATGGAGGGCGACCTGATTCCCGTTTTCGAAGACCGCTGCCACTGGAATTTCTACGAGTGGTCTCCCGGGCTTTCCGGCAAACTGATGGGCGTGGACGAAAAGCGGTTTGACGCCGCCCTCAACTGCCTGCTGATACTGGCGCTGACGGCCTATGGCGATCTGCTGGCTCTGGTGGGGGAAACCTCCCCCTGGCAGGACCTTGTGCCCCGCCTGCAAAACGCCGTGGCGAAGCACTTCTGGCGGGAGGACCAGGGCGTATTCATCAACAGCACGGAGGGCGAAACCGCCAGCGAACTGGTCAACGCCCTGGCGGTGCTCAGCGGTGTGCTGCCGCCTAAAAAGGCCGCCTTTGTTGCAGACAAACTGGCACAACCCAACAGCGGCATGACCCCTTGTACCCTGAGTATGCGCTGCTTTGTGTATGACGCCCTGCTCTCCTGCGGGGACAAGTGGCGCACCCACGTGATCGAGGACATCGACTGCCGCTACAGCCGGATGCTGGCAGTGGGCGCCACCACCTTCTGGGAAACGGAGGACGGCGAAAGCGCCTTTGACCGGGCCGGCAGCCTGTGCCACGGCTGGAGCGCCATGCCCATTGTCTACTATCACCGGCTGATCGGATAAGCCAGAAATTTAGAAGTGGCTGATGCGTTTGCATCAGCCGCTTTTCATGCATTTTTCCCATTCTTCTCTGGTGATGGCATACACAAAGAGGCATTCCTCTTCCGGGTCGGCGTATTCGTCGATTTTCCGCATCCCTGCATGAGCGGCAGTGGAATAAGACGCTGCATTTGTGTGCTTCATGTAGGAATACAGGCAGGGGAAATCCGTATGGGAAAAGGCCCAGTCCCGCACGGCGATAGCCGCTTCCCCGGCATATCCCCTGCGCCAGTGATTCCTGTGGACATGATAGCCGATTTCCGGCAATTCCTGACCATTGATCTTTTGCATGGTCAGCCCGCAGTCTCCGATGAATTCGCCCGTATCCTTCAGTTCCATCGCCCACAGGCCAAAGCCGTATTTTTCGTAGTTGTCCAGGCTCCACTGGATCCACCTGCGGGTGCCGTTTTCATCGTAGGGGCGGGGATAGTGCGCCATGGTCTTTGCATCGGAGAGGATGCCGTACAAAGCGTCAAAATCATCCCATGTATAGGGCCTCAGGCGCAGCCTTTTCGTGATGATCTCCATCCAGGTCATTCCTCCGTGCCGAACATCTCCCGGCTGCGGTTGCCTGTGTCAAAGAGATGATTGTACTGCACCATTTCGTAGTTGTCCAGCCACTGCTTTTCCTCACCCTGGGCGTCTTCCAGTTCCACAAAGCCGCCGGCAGAGGGAGAATAGTACCCCATGGGGTTGAGGGCCGGGATGCACGTTTGAACCTGCTCCTGGAACTGCTGATAGGGGGTCAGTTCCAGCCCCGCCGCCCTGGTCAGCATGGTGCCCAGGTAGTTCAGGCTCGTCAGGCCGCCGTCTGCTTCCTCGATGTCATAGTTGGCCCAGATGAGATAGGGCACGGTGTAACTGCCCATGCGCATTTCCAGTGTGGTGGCTTCCCCGCCCCGCAGGGCATCGTAGCACGCATTGTCCAGCGCCGGATAGTGATCGCCGAAGAACAGCAGCAGCACGTCTTCTTCATAGCGTTCCAGCATCCCGATCAGATGTTCCAGCGCCCGGTCGCTTTCCCGCATCAGGGAAAAATACTGGTCCGCATCGGGGAAGTCCCGGTCATGGCCTTCCAGCGTCACATCCGTGACGAGGTTCTCTCCCGTGTAGTCGTATCCGCCGTGATTCTGCATCGTGATGGCGAAGACGAACTGGGGGTTGCTCCCGGCACTCACCAGATGCTGCATGATGTACATATACACCGCTTTGTCGCTGACGTAGGCTCTGACTTCTTCCGCCTTTTTGTAGACCTCGTCAAAGGTGGATTTGTCAAAGCCCAGCAGCGGATACACCTTGGTGCGGTTCCATCCGCTGGCGTCATAGGGGTGGGTGGACACGCAGTCGTAGCCCTGGGCCTTCAGGGTACTGACAAGGCCGGGCATTTCACCCCGGATGAACTGCTGATAGGGGCAGGAGCCTTTCGGGAGGAAGGCCATGGAGCAGCCGGTGAGCAATTCAAACTCCGCATTGGCGGTGGTTCCGCCGAAGACGGACGTCAGGGCATGGCCCTTGATGCAGTTCTCCGTCAGGCTGTCATAGAAGGGCGTCACAGGCTGATTGGTGGCGGGCATTTCGCCGTTGAGGGTGGCGAAATCCGCAAAGGACTCGTTCATCACCACGATGATATGGGGCTTTTTGGTGTTTTCAGCGGGGGAATTTTCCGACTGGGAAGCCTGCTGCGCCAGAGCGTCCACTTCCGCCACGGAATACCCCTCCGGCTCCTGTACCATCGTGCGTCGGATGCCCACGGAGAAATTCACGAAAAATCCGCTGCGCAGCGTGCCCTCGCAACTCCAGGTGTGATAGGGCACCAGATTCGTGCCCAACGCATAGGTCACGCCCAGCGCCACGGACAAAACCAGCGTCACCGCCCGCATCGCCCGGCGGGGTTTCCCCCGGGGGATGGCCGGCAGGCTGCCAAGAGCAAATGCGGAGGTCGCCCAGATCATCGCGGCCACCAGCATCTTTTCCGTGACGGTGAAGTTATAGTTACCCGCCACGTTGATGGCCGTCTGGATATAGAAGATATCCGCCGGGGAGACTTCATTGCCCCGGAAGCGGAACACATAGGTGTTGATGAAAGCGACAATGAGCATCACCAGCGAGGACACGGCATAAGCGCCCTTCCACCGCCCGGTGACAGACCCGAAAAATCCCCACACTGCCATGGCAAAAAAGCCGTTGAGCATCAGCACTTCCGGCAGGATAATGCCGAACTTCTCCGGCGCCAGCATGAGGTTGGGATAAAAGGGCGCCACCAGCATCATCACGGTGCAGAAAGCCATCGTCACCACGGTGGCGATCACGCCGTTTTTCGGCTGAAAGCGGAAAAAGCCCGCCAGCACCAGCAGCACCGCAAAGGGAATGCCCGCAACGATGTTCCCGGCGACGGCGCTTGAAATCAGCGCCGCTGCCGCCAGCACGCACCCCGCAATGCCCCGTTTGGGGGTCAGGACGATTCGCCTGTTCTCCTGTTTCATCCTTCTCGCCTCTTTTTCAAGAGATAATGTATTGATTATACCTCCCCCGGCCGCATTTTGCAATCATCCCATGTGTGAATTTCCTGCAAATTCCCCGGATTGTGCCTGATTCCGGCATATTTCCCGCAGCAAACGCATCATAAAAAACAGAAGTCATTTTTTGAAACCGAGAGGGATTCACCATGCCTGCAAAAGACGTCCCTGACCGCCGCAAACATCATCCTGCATGGCTGGCAGCCACGCTGCTCATCCTCGCCCTTGGCGCAGCGCTGCTTCTGCGCGCCCTGCCGCCCCGGCTGATGCTGTTGTACCTCTCCGTCGCCTTTGCGGTGCTGATTTTGCTCATGGGCGTGATTCTCATCCGCCTGCAACGGCAGTACATCCGCCTGCGGCAGAAGATGCTCACCGCCGCCCAGACCCATCAGCGCATGGATGAAATGCGCACCCGGTTTCTCTGCGCCATCTCCCACGATGTGCGCACGCCTCTCAACACCATGATCGGCCTGTCCGTCATTGCTGCCCGCCATGCGTCAAATGCCGCCCAGCAAACCCGCATGAAGCGCATCCGGCTGGCGGGAGAGCATCTGCTGACGCTGGTGAGCGACATTCTGGACGTGACCCGCATGGAATCGGGCAAATTGCCGGTGACGCCCAAAGAAATGTCCCTGCCGGATTTGTTCAGCCAGCTCATCAGCATGACGATGCCCCAGATGCAGGACAAACATCAGCATCTGGAAGTCCACCTGAAGTCCATCCGCCACGAGCGGCTGATGAACGACCCCCTGCGGATGAGCCAGATTTACTTAAACCTCCTCACCAACGCCATCAAGTACACCCCGCCCAAAGGGAAAATCCTCGTGGAAATCTGGCAGGACGGCGCCGAGCCTCTGCTGGGCTTCCGCATCACGGATTCCGGGCCGGGCATGGACGCCGATTTCATGGCCCAGATGTATGACGCCTTTGAGCGGGGCACGGACGCCCAGGTGCTCTCCGCCCCCGGTACAGGCATGGGACTCTACATCGTCCGGCAGCTGGTGGAACTGCTGGGCGGCACCATCACCTGCACAAGCACCCCCGGAGAAGGCACCGTTTTTGAGGTGCATCTGCCCATGGAGCCCCTGCCGGAATCGCCCCGCACCCCGCCGCCCCTGCATCTGCTGCTGGCAGACGCCTCCCCGGAAACAGCCCGGCTGGCCAGAAACATCCTCACCGGGCTGGGAATGACCGTCAAAACGGCCCTCCATGCCCCCGCGGTCCTTCGGGAGATGCAATCAGCTGCCGCTGCGGAGTCCCCCTTTGATGCAGTCATTCTGGACCGCCATCTGCCGGGGCTGCAGTTGTCTTCCCTGCTGCCTCAGTTGCGCCATGTGATGCCTCCGCCCCGCATTCTTCTGGCGGATTTTGAAGGCGCCGAAACAGAAACCTCCTGGGCGGCCCTGGGCGCTGACGGATTCATCAGCAAGTTGTATTTCCCCGGCAGCGTCAGCCGCACCCTCGAAAATGCCTTTTCCCCGCCGCCGCCCCGGGAGGAATCCCCGGAGGAACTGGCCGGGCTGCATCTGCTCATCGCCGAGGACATCGATATCAACCGGGAAATTCTGGCGGAAATGCTGCGCTTTTCCGGCGCCACCTGCGATCAGGCCGTCAACGGGCAAATCTGCGTGCAAATGCTGAAAAAAGCGGGCCCCCATGTGTATGACGCCATCCTCATGGACAGGAAAATGCCGGTGATGGACGGCCTGACCGCCGCCCGCACCATCCGCGCGCTGGACGACCCGCTGCTCCAAAATACACCCATCCTCGCCGTGTCCGCCGACGCCTACCCGGAGGATGTGGACGCCTGCCTGAAAGCAGGCATGAACGGTCACCTCACCAAGCCCATCACGCCGGAAGCCCTCGTCAGCGCCATCAAAGGCGTGGTCGCTGAAGGGGCGGATCAATCGCTTTGACAGACAAGTCAGAATGGATTATACTGATGACAGGAGCGACTACGCAAAAGGAACGTGATCAGCGATGGCAGAGCAGTTTTTGACCCTCATGGCAGACCTGGATGAATCTTCCCAGACACGGATGGGCCTGTGGCGGGAGCAGCTGCAGCAGGCAGGGTTGATCGGCAAACAGACGCCGGGACTCCCTTTTCATATCAGTCTGGCGGTGTTTTCCCCCGACAAAGAGAAAGACGCCGTGTGTGAAATGCAGCGCCTCGCCGGAGAATTCTCCGCCACGCCCGTGTCTTTGAGTCACATCGGTGTGTTTGCCGGGGGCAAGGTCCTCTTTGCGGCGCCCGACATGAACACCCCCGACCTTCTCGCCCTCCGCAAAGCGATTCGTCTGGAAACGGCGGAAACCTACCCCTGGACACCCCACGCCACCATCCTCATCGACGAGCCGGAAGCCATCTGCGGCGCCCTGCCGGTTCTGCTGGATTCTTTCCAGCCCTTTGAGGGCAAAATCACCAGACTGCATCTGTGCGCCTTCTGGCCCACAAGGGAGATCATGACAGTTGATTTGGGGCAAGGAAAAAAGAAGACTCCATAACAAAAAAGAGAGCGCAGTGCGCTCTCCTTCTTGATTGCGTCGATTTATTTGTCCTTGCTGATGACCTTCTTCTGCCAGGACCTTTCGCCGCATTTGGGGCAGCGCATATAGCGGGTCCTGTTCACATGAGGTGCCCACAGGGCGCTGGCGTAGGTGGGCACGTGGCGGTGGCCGCACTTGCGGCAGGCGTAGTAGCCCGCCGTCTGTTCAATCCTGATGGCGTAGAAACACGCCGCCAGGAAGGGAAGCGCCCCCGCCAGAATCAGCACAATCTGCAGCCACTCCTCCATGGGCACGAAAGCCGCAATGCCGCACAGCACGAGGAAGGGAATCACCGTGACCACGCCCAGCACGATTTCCGTGCGAAGAAGTTTGCGGTCGCCTTCTTCCTTCTGGCGCACCATGTCCATGAGATTCTGTTCCATTTCCTTGTTGTAGTTTTCCATTGATACTCTCTCCCCTGTCAGTAAGTCGTTCACCGTGATGTTCAGTTCCTCACAAAGTTTGAGCATGATGGAGGAATCAGGCAGCGTCCTGCCCGTTTCCCATTTGGAAACGGCTCTGTCGGTGATCATGAGCCTTTCCGCCAGTTGCGCCTGGGTCAGCCCGGCGCTTTTTCTCTGCGCAGAGATGAATTTTCCGATTTTGATCTGATCCACGGAAATCCTCCTTTCGCCCTGAGTATAGGCGATGGAAATGCTCCTGTCCACGAACTGGCGGTTGAAGGGAGAGAAATCAACCACCGGTAGAGTGCCATTGAGCCCCTTTTTGACAGGAAAGGCTGCGTCAAAACCCGACGCAGCCGGATATGCCAATCAGCAGGTCAGCCGGCGTGCACCGTCTGAACGCTGCCGTCTTCCCAGATGACGTCCACCGTCACCGGGCAGGTGGCGGAAATTTCGACTTCTACCTTTTCGCCGACCTTGCGGGCAGGGCAGATGAGATCCACGTAGTCTTCACCCATGGGATAGCGCTTCACGCCGTGGCGGCCCGTTTCCCGGATGCGCCAGGTGATGCGGCGGTCCTTGGCGCTGCCGTGGATGCCAAAGACCTGCTCAATGGCCACGGCGATGGGCGGCAGACCCGTCCAGCCCACAAAGTCCGCCTTGGCCATGTTGCCCTTGGCAGCCTTTTCGGGACCGTAGTTTTCCCACAGCGTACCGGTCTGGCGGAATACCTCCACCACGTTGTCCACATGGCACTTGCCGATTTCCCTGGCCAGGTCATGATAGCCGTAGCGCTCCAGACCCTTCAGGATCATATAGTTGGTGGGCGCCCAGATGCTGCCCTTCCAGTAGCCGCCGTCGGGGTCATAGTTGGGGTTGTCCGCCGACAGGGTGGGCACACGGTGGGGGCGCTTGAATTCCTTTTCGTTTTCCAGATGGGCCACGAAGCGCTCCAGGCGGTCTTCGGGAACAATGCCCGCCACCAGCGCCCAGTAAGCCGCCACGGACTTGACCATGTTCAGCCGCCCGTCATTCCACAGGTCATAATAGAAGGCGGTGTCTTCGTCCCAGAGTTTCTCGTTGACGGTCTTGGCGAGGAAGACTTCCTCTTCCTTCAGGGCTTCCACGTCCTTTTCCCGGCCGATGAGTTTGGCCATTTCGATCAGGATATGGCAGCTGAGCAGCTGCTGGATGCAGGCGTCCACCCACACCATGTTGCCGTGGTGGAAGCCGTGGTGATATCCGGGCTTCTGCCGGGGCTGATTGTCCATGCCGCAGCCCCAGCCGCTGGACCAGTAGGTGCCGTCGGGCCAGGTGCGATAGAGTTTCAGCCAGTGGTGATACGCCAGCAGCGGCGGGAACACTTTCTGAAGGCGATCCATGTCGCCGGTGATCATGAAGGATTCCCATTCCGCCCAGGGCAGCACGTTGGGACCGGTGCTGACGGGGTCAAAGCGGTGGAACTGATCGCCCTTGACGTTTTCGTGGATTTCGCGGCAGATAAAGCCGTCCATGTGCTGACGGGCGTAGAGGTTGTCCAGCGTCTTCTGGAAATTGAAGACCCGGGAGCCATACTTGCCGAACATGGTGATGAAGGAAGAATCCCACATGAACAGGCAGCCGTTGAAGGCCGTGTCGATAAAGTTGCTCACCATGCTGTCTTCCGGCGTGGGGCTGTGGAGGTTGCTGAAGGCGATCTCCCACGCCTTGTTGTAGCATTTCACGCCGTCGGGATTATCATCCCACACCAGTTCCGGCAGTTCATCCCTGCTGCCTTCGTAGGTGGGCAGGGGCTCGGTGTCCTTTTCCTTGGTGATGAAGGTGTTTTCCTTCACCAGCGGATCATAGCAGTAGGCGGGATCGTCGTCCATCTGATACAGATGATGCCCGTGGAACATCCGTTCCACCATGTGCATCTCTTCAATCTTCTGATCTTCCGGGTTGAGTCTTTCCAGTGCCATAGTCTTCCTCCTGTGCGGATGTGATGGGCGATTATCCCAGGTGCTTCTGAATAAAGGCAAAGATGACTTCCAGCAGTTCCAAGCTCCAGAAGGTTTCCTCGTGGGGGGCGTTTGAAACCTCCACCAGATCCACCTCGTGGCCCGTTTCCACCATCAGGTCATACATGGCCCGGGTGTCCTTGAGCCAGACGATCTGATCCGCATCGCCGTGGAGCATCAGCATGGGCGGAATTTTCTTTTCCGCCGTCACGTAACTCACGGGGCTCAGTTTCCTGCGCCGCTCCTCCAGGCCCTCTTGCTGGCCGCACACCAGCATCACCAGGGCGTCGATGATCGGGCCGTGGGCGCCTGTGCCGATGCGGTCGTACATGGCCCCCAGGTCCGTGGGGCCAAAGCAGTCCACCACCGCCTGCACGGCAGAGGATTCCTCCCCGTATTCTTCGGTGTCAAACTCCCTTGTGTCGCCGGTCATGCCAAGCAGCAGCGCCGTGTTTCCGCCGGAGGACGTGCCCCAGGCGCAGACCCGCTCCTTGTCGATGTCATATTCTTCCGCATGGGCGCGCAGGAACCGCAGGGCGGTCTTCACATCCTGCAAAAAGGCCGGGCCCGGCGCTTCCTCGGAACTGCGGTGGGTCACGCTGGCGATCACATAACCCCGGCGGGCCAGCAGAGACATCTGCGGCAGCTGCCAGAACTGATCCGGCTTGGTCCAGCCGCTGCCCTGAATAAACAGCACCATCGGGAAGCCCTTGCCGCCGCTTTTCCACATGGGCTTGACCATCTGCAGGCACAACTGATGCCCATCAGGGCAGGCAAAGGGAATGTTCACCTTCTGCTCCAGCATCCCTGCCATGGTGGGGTTGTGCTCCATCGTATAAACCGCCATGATACCTTCTCCCTTCAGCGATAAACGTTGTGAATAAGGGCCGTTTTGAAATACTTCCCAGTGTCCTATCAGTTATTTCTTCATTCGATTGGGAAATCCTTTTTTATTGACGGTTTTCCCTTTTGGAGGTATAATGACTGACAAATCCTGCCAAGCGGAGGTTGACGACAGTGAAAAAAGTGCTTCTCCTTCTATGCCTGATGGGTGTGATGGCCCTCCTTTGCGGCTGCAGCGCTTTCAACAGCAAGCCGGACACCCCGCCCCTCACCGGCACTTATTATGTGGAGATGGATATCGCCGGTCACGGCGTCATCGTGGCGGAACTGTATGCCGATATTGCCCCGGTGACGGTGGAAAACTTCCTCAATCTGGTGGACCGGGGCTTTTATGACGGGCTGACCTTCCACCGCATCGTCAAGGGATTCGTGGTGCAGGGCGGCGCCGGCGAAGGCGCCGAGGCCATCTACGGCGAATTTGCCCAAAACGGCTTCACCAACGACCTGAAGCACTTGAGAGGCGTGCTGTCCATGGCCCGCACCATTTTCCCCAACAGCGCCACCAGCCAGTTTTTCATCGTGCATGAGGCCGCCCCTCACCTGGATGGCGCTTATGCCGCCTTTGGTCGGGTGATCTCCGGCATGGAAGTGGTGGACGCCCTGTGCCTGACCCCGGTGGAGGATGAAAACGGCACCGTCAAGCCGGAAAATCAGCCGGTGATCAACTCCATCAGGCGAATCGATAAGCCGTAAGTAAAATGGCCTCCCGGGAAAGGGAGGCCACTTTTTTGATTATGTTTACTTGCTGCGGGTCTTGACCTTGAAGCCGTTTTCCACCGCCCAGGTGTGGGCGTAGGAATCCTTCACCACGTACAGCACCAGATTGTCGGGGCAGTTGGCGAAGGCGTGCTTGCCGATCTCCGTCACGCTGGCGGGAAGGACCACTTTTTCCAGCCTCCCGCACTTGTAGAAAGCCTGCGTGCCGATGGTGGTCACGCCTTCAGGCAGAGTGATTTCCTGCAGGTTGCTCATGTCCGCAAAGGCCTGTTCGCCAATGGTGGTCACGTTGTTTCCCTGGAAGATAACGGCATTGCAATTGTTGTCATAAAACGCATGGGCAGGAACCTCGGTCAGAGACTGCGGCAGAACGAAAGTGGCGTAGGTATTGTTGGTGCGGGAAAAACAGCCGGGCGTCAGCACGCAGCCTTCCGGCAGGATGATCCTGACCTCCGAACGTTGTTGGGATTCCAGCAGTTTTCCCACTGCATAGGGCTCGATTACCCCGAGTCCCTCAGGCAGCCTGTATTCCTTGGTGTCCTTTTTGATATCCATATTGTAACAACTGCTGTTGAAAGCGCCCGGGCCCACTTCCCTGAGGGTGGAAGGAAGCCTGCTCTTCTCAAAGTATCCGTATTCCATAAAGCCCGCCTCGATCACTTCCAGGCCCTCGGGCAGCACAAACTCCTCCGCTTTCAGATGTTTGAACACGCCCATGCCCAGGTGTCTGAGCGTATCGGGAAGCGTGACTTCCTCCACCTCGTCAAACACCCAGGTGATCTTGTCGGTCAGCTCCCAGTCGATGTCCAGGAGCATATAGCCTTCGCCCAGTTTTTCCCGCGTCACGGGGTCTGCCAGCAGCACGTCAAAGCCGTAATCGGAAGCGGGACGGCCCAGCTGCGTCACCGTCAGACCGTCGATCTCATTGGGAATCTCCACAAAGAGAGTTTCGCTGCCCAGATAGCCCACGATGGAAGCAGTGTTGTCTTCCCGCACATAGTAGGTCCAATCGCCGCTGATCTTCACCGGGCGCGCCACCGTCTCACCGCTGACCTGCGCCTTGGCGCGGCGGAGGTTGGTAGTATCCAGCTGGAAGGTGAACATTCCAGAGGCAGCGTCGTAATAGCTGTTGCCGCCCAGGGCCTCCACCAGCTGATTGAGGTTCACGGTAATGTTGCCGTATTCATCCGCCTTGCCGGTGAGGGGATCGTTGCTGCTGTTTCCCAGGGGCACGTCGCCGTAATACAGCTGCACCTGCTCTGCCATGGCCGCACCAAAGAGCATCATAAGGGCCATCACCAGGGCGAGAATCCATTTCCACATACGCATTTTTGTCATCCTTTCCAAACGATATTCAGATGGTACCGGGTTTCCTTTTGTTCAGTATACCACACCCCGGAGAAAGGCACAATCCCCAGAATTTTTCTCCCGCCCTTGCACCCAAACCAAAAGATGTGTACAATAACAGTGGCTCCCTCAGGGAGACATCACTGACAGAGGTACACACGCATGAATCAGCGGGACATTTCCGAAATCAAGCGCCGGCTCAATCCCGACAAGCGCTATCCCACCGTCATCCGCGGCTGTTATGTGGCAGCGGACGGTCACATTATTTCCACCTTCGCCCAGCCCGTGTATGCCCTCCCTCAGGAGGAAAACGAGAAATACATGGCGATTTTCCGCAAAACCCTGTCGGGCACGCTGGGACAGAATCTCCTGCCGGTGGAATTCACCGCCCTGCAGACCATGGAAGGGCCGGAGCATCACCTGCTGATGGCCCTGCGGGATTCCAGCCTCACCGATGAGGACGCCGTGGACGCCTTCTGGCAGAAGGTGATTTCCGTCATTCTCTCAAGCAAATCCAACGCCCTGCAGTCCGTCAGCCAGCAGCAGGCGGCGGATAATTATCTCATCCTGCTGATGCACGACGGCTATGACGTGCCCTTCAAGGACGGCAATGATGAAATCGACCGGGAGCGCAGCACCGATGTGTTCAGTTACATCCTCTGCAGCGTCTGCACCGTGAAGCAGTCCAAGCCCGCCCTGATGTATTTCGCTGCGGAATCGGAATTCCACAGCCGGGAGGCCGACTGGGTGGTGGGCGCGCCGGAACAGGGCTTCCTGTTCCCCAGTTTTGACGACCGCCAGGCCAACGTCTACGGCGCCATGTATTACACCAAGGATGCCGCCGACCCCCACGACGATTTCATCGAAGCGGTGTTCAACACGCCCAAAATCACCCCTGCGCCCCAGCAGACGGAAACCTTCCAGAACATTCTCCGCACTTCCCTGCAGGACGAATGCAACCTGGATGTGGTGCAGCAGGTGCATGAGACCGTCTCTGCCATGATGGAGGAGCACAAGGCGGACAAATCCGCCGAGCCGCTGGCCTTTTCCGCCCCGGCGGTGAGGGAAGTGCTGGAAAACTGCGGCGTTTCCCCGGATAAGGCGGCGGTGTTTGAAGAATACTACATCGATTCCTTCGGCGATAACGCCCGCATCCCTGCAGTGAATCTGGTGGCTCCCCGCACCTTCAAGGTCACCACGCCCAGCGTGTCCATCAAGGTGGACCCCGAGAACAGCCACCTGCTGGAAACCCGCATCATCGACGGCAAGCAGTATATCCTCATCCTTGCCGACGGCGATGTGGAAGTCAACGGCGTGAACGTGCGCCTGTAACGGCGGAAGTATTTACAGATTCTTTACAGTCTTTACATCCTTTTGCCATGATTTCCCGCAAAAAAAGCGCTACAATATGAACATCCCATCCATGATCTTTTGAAAGGATGTGCATAAGCATGAAAACCCGTTTCCTTTGCGCCCTGATGGTTCTCGTTTGCCTGATGACCCTGGGCTGCACCGCTACTGCCGCTGACAAAGAGACCGTGATCGTTCTCTCCGATGGGGAAATCACAGTGGACGGCCAGGCTGCTTCCAGGGATGAATCCGCTGCTGTGTACCTGTCCAACGACATCATCTACTACGAAGACCGCACCGCCTACGACAGCGGCAATCCCTACGGCGAAGGCACAGTCGAAGAGCGCCACAGCGCCGATGAAGCTGCCGCTCACACTGTCGTGAACATCGCCAAGCCCGGCACCTACCGCATCAGCGGCACCCTCAGCGCCGGTCAGATCCGTGTGGACCTTGGCGAAGACGCCGATAAGGACCCCAACGCCGTAGTCACCCTGGTGCTGGACAACCTGACCATCACCTGCACCGTAGCCCCCGGCATCGTGTTCATGAACGTGTACGAGTGTGACGGCGACTGGTCCACCGACACGGCCTCCTCCACCGTGGACACCACTGCTGCCGGCGCCAACATCGTGCTGGCCCAGGGCAGCGTCAACACCGTCAACGGCGGCCACGTCGCCCGCATCTACAAGGACAAGGAAGGCGAAAAGAAGCTCTGGAAGCAGGACGGCGCCGTGTATTCCTATATGTCCATGAACGTCAACGCTGAAGGCGACGGCTCCGGCGTGCTGAACATCAACGCCGACAACGAAGGTCTGGACACCGAGCTGCACCTGACCATCAACGGCGGCAACATCCACATCTTCGCCGATAACGACGGCATCAACACCAACGAGGACTATGTCTCCGTCACCACCATCAACGGCGGCAACATCCACATCCTCGCCGGCCTGGGCGTGGAAGGCGACGGCATTGACTCCAACGGCTGGCTGGTCATCAACGGCGGCACGGTGATTTCCGCAGCCAACCCCGCTGCCGACGCCGGCCTGGACTCCGACATGGGCTCCTTCGTCAACGGCGGCACCGTGGTGGCCCTGGGCTCCACCATGGACTGGGCCGAGAGCGACTCCGAGCAGGTGACGCTCAACCTCCAGTTTGCTGATTACAACAACTCCGGCGACGCCATCGTCATCTGCGACACCGAAGGCACCCCCGTGTTTGCCTACGATCCCTCCGCTGATGAAGTGACCGGCAGCCTGCAGCGCCGCTTCCAGGGCTGCGTCATCTCCACCCCCGCCCTGCAGCTGGAAGGCACCTACACCGTGCATATCGGCGGTGACATCACCGGCACGGAAGTGGAAGGCGTGTACGACACTTCCACCATCACCGCCTATGAAAACGGCCGCCAGCAGATCTACACCGGCACCGACGTGATGTCCTTCCCCCACTTTGGCGCTATGGGCGGCTTCGGCGACCGTCAGAATCCCTTTGGGAACGCTGCCAATCCTCTGGATACACTGCCCAGAGAACAGTATGACGCACTGGCTCAGGGCGAAGTCCCCGCTGGCATGACGGCAGAAGACCTGGCAAAGATCCTGCAGGACGTCATCGCTGCCACCGGCAACAACGCCTCTGCTCCCGCTCAGCCCGAAATGCCGCCAAATGACGGCTTCCAGCCCTCTGACGGCTCCTTCGGCGGCCAGGCGCCTGTAGCAGACGCCGACCCCGCCGACGCCCGCAGCCTGTTCTATATGCAGGACAAGGTGAACTGCTTCTCCGGCGTGGACGCTGCGGAGTAATCATCACCCAACTGAAAGACTATTCGGGCCGGAGAGATCCCCATGATTTCTCCGGTCTTTTCCTTTGCTGTAAAATCTCGCCTTCAGCAAATTATTTCTCCGTCTCTCCCTTGCCCCGGATGCAAATGTGCCGTATAATATCATCAAGCACATTCTCCGGGAGGATGATTATGAAGTATCTGTACGAGACCCATATGCACACCTGTCAGGGCAGTGCCTGCGGCGGCTCCACCGGCGCTGAACAGGCCCGGTTTTATAAGGCCCTGGGGTATCAGGGCATCATTGTGACGGACCACTTCTTCGGCGGCAACACCCGGGTGGACCGCTCCCTGCCCTGGGAAACCTGGGTGGATGAATACTGCAAGGGTTATGAGGACGCCCTGGAAGAAGGCAAGCGCATCGGGCTGGATGTGTTCTTCGGGCTGGAGCAGAATTTCCGGGGCGATGAATATCTGGTCTACGGCATTGACAAGGCCTGGCTCAAGGCTCATCCCGGCATTGTCCGCTGGTCCCGCCGGGAACTGTTTGAGCACATCGATGCTGCCGGCGGCTGCGTGGTGCAGGCCCATCCCTTCAGGGACAGGATGTACATCTCCAAGGTGCTGCTGGGCAGGCAGTTCTGCCATGCCGCCGAGGTGGCCAACAGCGGCAACGACGCCCTCAACGACGCCCAGGCCTACGCCTATGCCCGGGAATTCGACCTCCCCATGACTGCCGGAACGGATCATCATGTGGCTGGAGATGTGGAACTGCTGCGCCCCCGGATGTTCGGCGTCACCTTTGATCAGCCCCTGCGCTCCATTCACGATTATGTCAGCGCCATCCGCAACCACGCCCCCATGGGGATTTTCACCGGCGCTTATGCCGACCGCTTCGCCATCAAGGAGGAATATGTCCCCTGCACCACCTACTGGATGGACGAAAACGAGCAGCCCGTACCCACGAATCGCCACTGGCTGCATCCCGTGAAGTGACCCCTTTTCCTCCCCTTCCCTGCGGAAGGGGATTTTTGCGCCCCGCCTTCGCTTTTTTTCTGTACTTTTTGCCATTTTTTCACACTGAGCAACAAAAGTGTGCTATGATGAGACGATGTGTTTTATGTTGACGCCGGGAGGGCCCCGGCATGATTCACCAAGGAGGACTTATGCAATCCCTGAAGTTCTTATCCAACTACCTCAGGCGCCACTGGCTGTTCTATCTGCTGGGCATCCTTGCCCTGTATCTGGTGGACGCCATCAACGTGTATGTGCCCCAGTTTACCGGTGAAATCACCGACGGACTGGAAAAGGGCATCCTGGACATGAATGGCGTGATGGCCATCGTGTGGAAGGTGCTGCTCTTTGGCGTGCTGATCGCCGCGGGGCGCTTCTTCTGGCGGTATTTCCTCTTCGGCGCCGCCCGCAAGGTGGAGACGGAACTGCGCAATGATATGTTCGGCCACCTGACGAAGCTCTCCACCCGGTATTTCAACGAGCACAAGACCGGCGACCTGATGGCCCACTTCACCAACGACCTGATGAGCGTGCGCCAGTTGGTGGGCATGACGGTCATTTCTGCCTTTGACGCCACGGTGATGCTGGTGCTGGTGCTCAGCAAGATGGTCTCCTACGTCAGCGCCCGCCTGACGCTGGTGGCAGTGATTCCGCTTTTGCTGATTATCCTTGCGGACTATTTCTACGGCAAGGCCATGCACCGCCGTTTCCGCATGAAGCAGCAGGCCTTCGCCACCCTCACTGACAGCGTGCAGGAGACGGTTTCCGGCATCCGGGTCATCAAGGCCTTTGTGCAGGAGCGCAAGGAACTTTACGCCTTTGCGAAAACCAACGCCATGACCAAGGAGAAAAACCTGGGCGTGGTGCGCCTGCAGTCCATGTTCATGCCTGTGATGGACCTCATCGTGGGCCTGAGTAGCCTGCTCACCCTGCTCTACGGCGGATATCTTGCCATCACCGGCGAAATCACCGTGGGTCAGTTCGTGGCCTTCAACGCCTATATCGGTATGCTGGTGTGGCCCATGATGGCTGTGGGCGAGTGCATCACCGCCATCAGCCAGGGCATGGCGTCCCTGGGCCGCATTGTCAACATCTTCCGTGAAAAGCCCGACATTGTGGACGCCCCCTACGTCAAGCCTATTGACAGCCTCAAGGGCGACATCCGCCTGACGGACCTGACCTTTGCCTATCCCGACCTGCCCCAGGTGGACGTGCTCAAAAACGTATCCGTTCACGTGAAAACGGGCGAGACGCTGGCCATCCTGGGCCGCACCGGCAGCGGCAAAACCACCCTGCCCAACCTGCTCCTGCGCCTCTATGACGCCCCCGAAGGCACCATTTTTATCGACGGCCACCCCATCAAGGAAATCCCCCTGGCCATCCTGCGCCGGGACATCGCCTATGTGCCCCAGGACAACTTCCTGTTCTCCGACACCCTGCAAAATAACATCGCCTTTGGTGCGGATGAAAACACCCTGGAAGCCGTGGAGGCCGCTGCCAAAGAAGCCTGCATCCATGACAACATCGAGGGTTTCCCGGAGAAGTATCAGACCATTGTGGGCGAGCGCGGCGTGACCCTGTCCGGCGGACAGAAGCAGCGTTCCTCCATCGCCCGGGCGCTGATGAAGGACGCCCCCATCCTGATTCTGGACGACGCCCTTTCTGCCGTGGATACGGACACGGAAAAGCAGATCCTGGAAAACCTGCGCCGCAACCGTCAGGGCCGCACCACCCTGATCATCGCCCACCGCATTTCCACCATTCAGGACGCCGATCACATCCTCGTGCTGGATGACGGCTGCGCGGCTGAATACGGCACCCATGAGGAACTGATGGCCCTTGGCGGCATTTACCGCTCGGTCCATGATAAGCAGCAACTGGAAAAGCAGTTGCGGGAGGAAGGAGGCGTGCAGCATGACTAATGTCCCCTTCAATCAGGAAACCACTCAGGTGAATTACAAGGGCAATGCCTTCCTGCGCCTGCTTTCCTACCTCAAGCCCCATTGGAAAACGGTGGTCATCTGCTTCCTGCTGGTGAGCGTTTTGACAGTGCTGGAACTGTACAAGCCCATCATCATCGGCGACGCCATCGACCAGTACATCACCGGCGATTTCCAGCCCGGCGAAATGGCGGAAGAACGCATCCATGGCATCCTGATGGCCGCCCTGAAGTACATCGGCGTGCTGGTGGCCCTGTTTGTCTGCAATCGCACCCAGTATGTGCTGATTCAGGAAATGGGCCAGAAGATCGTCTATTCCACCCGCCAGCAGCTGATGGCCCACGTGCAGTCCCTCTCCATGCGGTTCTTCGACACAACGCCTGTGGGCCGCGTTGTCACCCGCATCACCAATGACACCGAGTCCATCAACGACCTCTACGCCAATTCCCTGGTGCGCCTGTTCCGTAACTGCCTCAAGGTCATCGGTCTGGTGATCGTGATGCTCTCCCTCGATCCCCGCATGGCCCTTCTGTCCTTTGTGCTGGTACCTGTGGTGCTCGGCCTGACCATCGTGTTCCGCAAGATGTCCCGCAAGGCATATCAGCTGACCAAAACCCGGGTGACGGCGCTGAACACCTTCCTTTCCGAGCACATTTCCGGCATGCGCATCATCCAGATTTTCCACCGGGAAAAGGAAAAGAGCGGCGAATTCAACAAAAAGAGCGGAGAACTCTATCAGGCAGGCTACCGGGAAATGATGGTCTTTGCCATTTTCCGTCCCAGCATCTACTTTGTGTCCATCGCCGCCACAGCCATCATTCTGGCCGGCGGCAGCCATCAGGTGCTGACGGACGTCATCTCCCTGGGCACCATGTATATGTTCACCCAGTACATCACCCAGCTTTTCCAGCCCATTCAGGAACTGGCCGAGCAGTTCACCACCCTGCAGTCCGCCATTGCCTCTGCTGAAAAGATCTTCACCCTGCTGGATGAAGAGCCCATGGTGAAGGATCCCGAGACCCCCGTGGTGCTGCCGGAAATCAAGGGCCGGATTGAGTTTGACCATGTCTGGTTTGCCTACGACAATGAGAACTTCGTCCTCAAGGACGTGTCCTTCACCATTGAGCCGGGGCAGAAGGTGGCCTTTGTGGGCGCCACGGGTGCCGGCAAGTCCTCCATCCTGAACCTGATCGGACGCTACTATGACATCCAGAAGGGCGCCATCCGCATTGACGGCGTGGACATCAGGGACATGACCCGGGAGCAGATCCGCAGCGCCATCGGCCAGGTGCAGCAGGACGTGTTCATCTTCACCGGTGACATCGCCAGCAACATTCGCCTGAAGGATGAGTCCATTTCTGATGATGCGGTGCTCTCCGCCGCCAAGGACACCAATGCCCACAAGTTCATCAGCCGCCTGCCCAGGGGCTATCAGGAGAAGGTCTCCGAGCGAGGCGCCACCTTCTCTGCCGGTCAGAGGCAGCTGCTGTCCTTTGCCCGCACGCTGGCTTACGACCCCACCATTCTGATTCTGGACGAGGCCACGGCCAACATTGACACAGAAACCGAGCAGTGGATTCAGGAAGCGCTGGAGCGCCTGATGCAGGGTCGCACTACCATTATGGTGGCGCACCGCCTCTCCACCGTGCAGCACGCTGATCGCATCATTGTGATGCACCACGGCCGCATCTGCGAATCCGGCACGCATCAGGAACTGCTGGAATTGGACGGCATCTACAAGAAGCTCTATCAACTGCAGCTGGCTTGACCAAAGGGCTTTGCCCTTTGGAAACCCACCAGGGGGCTATGCCCCCTGGACCCCCAGTCGGGGACGCTGCCCCCGACACCCCTTTTGTGGGGCTTTGCCCCACACCCCGGCAGGGGCTCTGCCCCTGCACCCCGCAAGGGCCATTGGCCCTTGACCCATCACCCCAAGCCCAAGGGCTTGGGGGATTTTTTTATGTGGGTTTTCCCTTTCAAAATAGGCTTTTGTGTGAGGTGGGATTTCGCCCTCACGGGCGACCAAAGGGCTTTCCGATCGCCCTTTGGAAACCTTCGGAGTCCCATCTCTTGTTTAGGGTTGTAACCTGCTTGTTGGAGGAACGATTTTTCCTTTGTTGCTTGCTCAAGATTGCCGGTAGGGGTCAAGCCGAAGGGGTCCAGGGGGCGACCGGAAAGCCCCCTGGTTCTCTCAGGAAAGACAAGCCAAATCCATCAGACTACCCCAAAACAAAAACACCCCCGGAAAAGCGGGATGTCCTTAACGGAGAAAACGAAAAACCGAATAGGATAACAGGGAAAGGCAGCATAGTCTATGATGGCTATGCTGTCTTTTATGTTATTTAATTGCAAAAGAGTCAAACAAATCGAAGCGTTGCAGAAATGCGGTGCTTTTTTGAATTTTATATCGAAAATCGCTGGACTTGTGGAAAGTGTTGTGGTATGTGTTTGTGTTGCAAAAAGGAGGTGCAACGCACATGACAACACTTGAAGATTTATACTACGGTAACATCAGTCCGCACGAAAGGTACATAAAGCGCGGTTCGAGAGTGGACAAACTCGTAAAGCTCATATGCAAAAACGAGGAAAGCCTAACGGCAACGCTCACTGAGCAGCAGAAAGAAACTTTCGAAAAATTCAAAGACTGTCAGAGCGAACTGTCAGGACTGACCGAACGAGATGCATTCAGGGACGGATTCATCCTTGCGGTGCGAATAATGGTTGAAGCGATGGAAGGGTTAGAAACGGTGGATGATATATGAAAAAACTAATAATTTATCTTCTCTGCTGTGTGGTGCTCGTGAGTATGGTGGGATGCGGTGGAAACACCGCACCGCTGCCTACCGAGAATTCGCCTATACTGGTATCGGAAACAATAACAACAGAAATACCACTCGAAACAATACCGCCCGTGACAGCGGTAGAGCCGACAGAGAAAGAAAAAGAACCTATCCCGACCGAGAGCAAGGACCGGGCGACAGAGCCGACTATGACCGCCACAGAGCCAACAACGGCACAAGTTACTGAGGATGCAACGACGACTGCAACAAGCACCATTGAAGAAACGTCTACTCCCCCGATCGTTGAAACAGTGCCAAGCACAGCACCGCAGCTTACGGAAAAAGAAATGACGGAAACTGAACCGCCCAAAGATGAACCAAAATCCGAAACGGAATCTCCGAAGGTGACCGAACTGGAGCCAACGGAAAAACCTTCTCCCTTCGATATTGATCACTGGATCATCTATGCAAAGAGCTACGCCGAAAGCAAAGGACTCGTACTAAGCGACACAGCGGTAGATTGCTGGGATAACCCCATCCGAGCAGGTACACACTGCATTTACCTCGAAAGAGATATTCAAAGCCGACTTGACCGCTATGCAAAGGATGAGGACATCCAGTGGATAGGAGAAATCCCATCTGCCTGGAACACTAAGCGAATTAAATATGCCTCGGTAATCTGACCAGCCGTTTTGATGTTCGCATCCCATATCGCCTCAAGGGCGCCGTCCTCGATCTCCTGCTTCAGTTTCTGACAGGCATCGGACAGCCCCGCATATTGCTTTGCGATGGCGTCCAGGGCAAGTTCCGCCTCATCTGCATAAACGATGAAGTAGCACAGCTGCGCCAGTTCTGCCTCGTTGGCAGTGGCGATGTTGATGGTGCTGAAGAGGCCGTTTAACATTTTGAAGGCAATGGACGTCTTCGGGCCGACCTCCTTGACTTTCAGGCCGGAATCTTTCATGGCGCCAATGAAGGTTTCATAGGCGTCTTCGCCGTTGATGAGGTTGGTGAGCAATTCATGGTTGCTCAGCTGGCTGACATAGCACATGGCCTTTTCGTAGGACTGAAAAGGATCGGCATTGATCATGCGTTCCAGCGTTGCTTCCACAATATGCCGCTCCATCTCGTCCTGCAATTCGCCAAGGTCTTCGTTGTCCAGCACGTCATACAGTTCTGTGGCGTAGAGTTTCCAGAAATCAGCGCTGACCATCTTTCCCCAGAAACCCAAGTCGCTCAGATCGCGGGCTTCAATGATTTCATCAGCGATCACCCGGAACTGGGACGTTTTCTCACCCAGAAGCAGGATGAGCGAGTAGATCCTGTGCAGTTCCGTATGGGGTTTCTTCGCCAGATATGCATAGGTTTCCGGCGGACCTTCTGCGATGATCACATAGTTTGGGCTCTTGCAGCGCTCAAACCCGGGTGCGGTGGCGTCTGTTCCGTTGGCGCCATAGGCGATGAACACATACACGCCCGGCTCCTCCAGCACACAGCTTACTTCATCTGCGTAGTGGAAACTCTGCCCGCTGGCAGGGTTGACCACCATCAGGGACAGATCAGCCGTGTTGACGCCAGACAGTGTGAAATCCACCGCTGTGCCCGCAGGAACAGTCGCACCGTTTTGCACGCTGGCTGTCAGCGTGACGCTCATCTCCTGAGCCATTGCCGGCAAAGGCAGTATCGCCCCCAGCAGGCACAGGCTCAGCAGCAGGCTGACGTATTTTTGCCACTTCCCCTGCTTGTCTTTTTTCATATCATCACGTCCCTTTGCAACTGCGTTTGCATCTGGTTTCATTCTACTCCCATGCGCCATTTCGCACAATGGCATATCTGGTCAAATGTGAAATATTCCGGGGGCGAGAGGGGGTCTGACTTTGCATGGAAGGCTCGATCTCATTCTCCAATGTGCTGCGGTACAAATTCTCCTTACAAAACCTTGCTTGCAAGGCGAGGTTTTGCCCTCACCTTTCACAAAAGCATAGGTAAAAAGGATACTTCCCCATACAAACAATCCCCCAAGCCCTTGGGCTTGGGGTGACGGGTCCAGGGGCAAATAAGACTACTTGCATCCGAAGGGGTCCAGGGGGCGATCGGAAAGCCCTTTGGTCGCCCGTGAGGGCGAAACCCCGCCTTGGATAAAGGATTATCCGTTTCTAATCCGATACCTGTTGCACGTTTCCCCCACAGCAACCAGGGGGCTTTCCGATCGCCCCCTGGACCCCTTCGGTCTGCATCATTGTAAGTAATCTTTGCCGGAACAAAGAAAACTGTTTCTCCTACAAACATACTAATACCCCTTCATCCGAAGAGAGCCCGAAGGTTTCCAAAGGGCGATCGGAAAGCCCTTTGGCGGGGTGTGGGGCAGAGCCCCACCTTGCAAGGGATAGCGCTTGTTGGGTGTTCTTTCTCAGGCCTGAGAAAACCCTTGCGGCATTTCGGTAATGATTAGCGTTCTTTCTCAAGCCTGAGAAAGAACCAAAGAGGGCCAGAGGGGGTGTCTCAATTCATCCCACCCGGAGACACCCCCTCTGGACTCCCCCCTTTCCCCCTGCCTTGTGCGGGTTATTTTGTTGACTGACCCTCAAACGCCTCGCGGGGGCGGCCCGTTTCAGGGTCGCTCCGATGGAGTCCGTGTGCGGCGACGGAGCGCCGCACGCCGGAACTGTTGTGGAGATTCTTCTCTGATGCCTGTTTCACGGTTTTGCCGGGAGTACCAGGGGGCTTTCCGGTCGCCCCCTGGACCCCTTCGGAGTCCCATCCTTGGGAAGTTGTCTTTACCGGAACAACAAAAATCGTTCCTCCAATAAGCAAGCTAATACCCCTTCATCCGAAGGGACTCCGAAGGTTTCCAAAGGGCGATCGGAAAGCCCTTTGGCGGGGTGTGGGGCAGAGCCCCACCTTGCAAGGGATATTGTTTGTTGGGTGTTCTTTCTCAGGCCTGAGAAAACCCTTGCGGCATTTCGGTAATGATTAGCGTTCTTTCTCAAGCCTGAGAAAGAACCAAAGAGGGCCAGAGGGGGTGTCTCAATTCATCCCACCCGGAGACACCC
>SVHA01000012.1 GCA_015056085.1 Clostridiales bacterium | reverse complement strand
CCTATTTTGCGCTGTGCTATAATTATCGTGGTTGAGTTCTATCGTGCGATATCGATAGGAAAAAAGAAGGGAAGGACGCCCATGCGTTACGCTGAAAGCGCAGGCAGGCAGGCAGGCAGGCAGGCATAACTATACCCTTTTTTGGGCTCTTGACCAACATAATGCATACACAGGCGCAAGGCCTCTGCAATGATGTGCGGGGCAAGTGCGCCTTTTTTGTATGAAAAATCTGCGGTAAAGGGGTTGATGGAAGCGGAATCTCAGCAGGGTGAAAGACCTGTCATGCGGTCAGCGAGCGGCAACGCTGCGCTTGGGAAAATTGCTTTCATCCACACCAATTGGTAAAACACGACCGCAGGAATCAAACCAGAATTTCAAACGGCAACGTTTGAACACAAGAAAGGGAGGAAAACCACATGAAACTCAACAAAAAGACCCTGATCATGGTGGTGGGTCTGGTTCTGTCTCTGGCAGTGGGCCTGGGCGGAACTTTGGCCTATCTGACGGACACGGACAGCGATGTGAATGTCATGACGCTGGGCAATGTGCAGATTGACCAGTTCGAGCTGCAGCGTAAGACTGACGTAGCTCACAACGCTGAAGCTGGGGAAGGCGATCTTGTTCTCTTTGTGGAGGGCAAGCCGCTGTATCCTGCTTATGCAGATCCCTCTGTTGATAAGCCCTACACCGCCAAGCCTGGCAGCAGCGGAAATGCTGAAACGATGACTGAGATGTTCAAGTGGGGCGATTACACCAGCGTCGAGATGGACGGCAATGGTCTGTGGGACGATGGTCTGAAGGGCGTCGTTGATAAGTTCGTCTTCGTGAAGAACACGGGCGCTTCTGATTGCTACTTCCGCACCTGGCTGGCCTTTGAGTGCCCTGAGGGAATGGACTACAGCGAAGGCAGTGACAAAGAATTCATGATGAATGTCAATGCTGCCTATGAATGGGAGCGCGTTGGCTATGACACAATTGACGGCACTCGTTACCTGATCTATTGCGGCACTTACAAGGATCCCCTGAACAAGGGCACGGACAAGTACATCCTGCCCGCAGGCGAGACCGCTCGCCCCTCTCTGCTGCAGGTGGTCATGACGCATAACGCCACCAACGAGCAGATGGAACTGCTGGGTGAGACCTACGAAGTGCTGGCTTTCACTCAGGCTTGCCAGACCAACAACTTCCCGGATGCTCACACTGCGCTGGAAGCTGCTTTCAAGCCTGCTGTGCTTGAAAATCATCCCTGGGTTAATGCTAAGATCGAGATTCCTGAGATCGCGCCGGAGGGCTCCCCCTTCGCCGAGGTTACCACGCTGACGGAAAACACCACCATCAAGAGCGCAGATGGTGAGGTAGATGTCGTGGAAAAAGGTCTTTTGATCGACACAACTGACAGTAAAATGGGCTTTGATGTTGGTAAGGTCAAGATGGATGTACTCTACCAGTTTGAGCCTACCATGACCGCCGAAGAGGGCGATGTGTCTGAATGGGCAGACTGGCACGCCGATTTCGTGGTGTCGGTGAACAAGGATGTTCCCGCTTACTCCGTTGGCTTGGCGGGTTACTATGATGCCTGGTGTTCTCTCAATAACGACAAGTGGGTGTTGCTGGCAAGCGATGTGGAAATCAAGGCTGGCACCGAAATTCGCCTGGTGGATGCAATGGGCAATGGCGGTATCACCGTTGCCTACAGGGAACTTTGCGAATACGGCAACGATGGCATTGGCTTCCTGTGCGGTGCAGTTGACCTGAGCGGAAAGATGGTCGGTAGCGAAACCGCGGGGCAGCTGCCTGCCGGCACGACCATTACCGTTGAACTTCGCCTGTACGAAGCGACTGGTGGCAGCCGTGATACCGAAACCGGTAACTACATTACCGCTGGCGTGTACAAGTACACCTTCAACTAATCCCCCCGCGCCCCTCCGCTCGCCCGTTTGGGCGGGCGGTTTTTTGCGCTCATGGGCAAAATCAGCGGGAAAAGTTGCGCCGGAGGGCAATCCGTGGTACAATCGGAGGGAATCGGATGAAAGGAGGGCGTGGCATGGCGAAGACGGGTTATGGCAAAACGTGGGAAGTGCCCCACATGCCGGCGAAGGACTGGATGTGCTGGAATGCCGTGCTGCGCCTGACGCTGCCCGTGATGGCGGCGGTGCTGGTGATGATTCTGGCGCTGCAGGGGCTGTCGGCGGGGACCCAGGGCGTGGAAGATATGCTCAAGGGCCCGCTGCTGATGGTTTTGACCGGGCTGCTGGCCATGTTTTTGCCCATTTTGTGGCTGGTTTTCCTGCTGCAGGGCGAGGATGTGCTGGTGTGCACCGTGGACAATCAGGGCGTCCATGTGCGGGTGATGCTGCCCTGCGCCACCCGGCTGAAACTGCTGATGCGCCTCAAATCCCCGGCGCTGCTGAAGAATGCGGACGCCGAGGGCACGGTGTGCGTGGCGACGAGCGACCTGAAGTGGAAGGACGTGCGTCGGGTGCAGTTGTGGCCGGAAAAACTGCTGATCCTCTTCTATGCCCCGGCGCAGTGGATGCGCCTGGCGCTGCCCTGTTCCGCCTTCACATGGGAGGAAACGCTGGCATTTATCAGCGAAAAAATCGGCAAAAAGAAGACGGTGAAACTGCCCGAAGAACTGAAACCCGCCAAGGCGGTGAAATCCGCCCCGAAGAAGGCCCGCACCCAGCAGGTGACCATGCTGGATAACTGGAACGAGCCCGAAGAATGGCCGGCTCAGCAGGACGTTCCGCCGCTGGAAGAGGTGCTGGACGAAGTGCGGGAGGATCCCCTCTGACAAGTGAATCAGCCTGATATTCCCCCGGAAGCGAAGCGGCTCCCGGGGGATCTTTTGTGATGAAATGATGAAGGCATCCGTGATGATGGAACAGGGGTTGCAATCCCCTTTGGCTGGATTATGCTATGAGGTGATTCCTTGCCGCAAAGGGCGAAGGGCACTTTTTCAGACGAAGGAGGAGCGCAATGGAGACATACGGATATATCCGTGTCAGCACGAAGGAACAAAACGAGGACAGGCAGCGGATTGCTCTGGCCAGGGCCGGGGTGAGCGCCGGGCGGGTCTATATGGACAAACTGTCCGGCAAGGATTTCAATCGTCCCCAGTATGGGCGGATGGTGAAAAGGATGCGCCGGGGCGATCTGCTCTACATTCTGAGCATTGACCGCCTGGGCCGCAATTACGAGGAGATTCAGCACCAGTGGCGGGTGCTGACGAGGGACATCGGCGTGGACATCTGCGTGATTGATATGCCCCTGCTGGACACCCGCAACGGCAAGGACCTGATGGGTACCTTCATTGCCGATCTGGTACTGCAGATTCTCTCCTTTGTGGCGCAGAACGAGCGGGAGAGCATCCGCAAGCGTCAGGCGGAGGGCATCGCTGCGGCCAAAGCCAGGGGCGTTCACATGGGCCGGCCGCAAAAGCCCCTGCCCATGGACTTCATGCAGGTGGTGGAGGGCTGGGAGAGGGGAGAAGTGCCCCTGCATCAGGCCCTTGTGGCTTGTCAGATGAGCCCCTCCACCTTCTATCGCCGCCGCAAGGAGGTGCAGCACGTCAAACGCCAATGGTAAGGAAAATGCTTCCAAAAGACAAACGAAAAACCCAATGACGACATAAGCAAAATCCGACACAATCCGACACGGAATGGCACAAGATGTCGTGTGTTTTCTATCTTGTCGGCAAAATCAGCGAAGCAGGCAACAAAAAAACCGCCCGGGCGCGGCATCCACAGGCGGCGAAAGAGAGGATGGCGTGATGGCATTCAAAAAGTGTACCTTTTGCAAAAAAGTACACTACATATATAATACCTTAATTTCGCTGGATTTGCAACACCTGTAAGGTGAAATAAAGGCATTTTCTCCAAGATTTTCTTCAAATTGCAGGGCGACTCAAAAATTTTCTTATAATTTCTTCATAAAATGGGCAAAAAACCCTTGCATATTTTAGAAGTTGGGTGTACAATATGTTGTGGTATGATAGATTCAAAAGGTACACCTTTTGACGGGTTTACAATTCTTAAATCTTGCAGGAGGTGTCCTGTGAATCAAAGCACGAAAGGACTGATCAAGACAGCAGCGACAGCACTGGTTTGCGTGGCTGTCATTTTTGCGTTTCTGATCTCCGGCATCCGCATTTTCGGTTTCCAGATTTATGGCGTGCTGACCGGCTCCATGGCGCCGTCTTATCCGGTGGGCTCTCTGGTGTATGTGCAGAGCGTGCAGCCTTCCGAGCTGCAGCTCCGGGACGTCATCACCTTCTCCAGCGGCAAGAACGTGGTCACCCACCGCATCGTGGAAATCGTGCCCGAAGGCGGCACGACCCGCTTCCGCACCAAGGGTGACGCCAATGACGAAGCTGACGCCTCTCTGGTGGGCCCGGCGGATATCATCGGGCGCGTGGCGTTCTGCATTCCCCATCTGGGCAATGTGGCCAATTACATCCAGAATCCCCCCGGCATTTATGTCACGCTGATTGTGGGCGTGCTGGCCATCGCCCTGCTGATTTACGCAGACAAGGACGATGACAAGGACAAGAAGAACGCCTCCGCTGCCAAGAAGTCCTTCCAGTTGCCGCCCAAGGTGGTTGAACTGCTGGCCAAGGTAGGCATCAAGATTCCCCAGAAGCAGCAGCCGGCGGCGCAGCAGGGTTATTCCCCCGCTGGCCAGCAGGGATATCAGCCGATGCAGCAATACCCCCAGCAAGGTTACCAGCAGCAGGGCTTCCAGCAGATGCCCCGGCAGGGTTACCAGCAGGGCTTCCAGCAGATGCCCCAGCAGTATCCTCAGCAGGGCTATCCCCAGCAAGGGTATCAGCCCTATCCCCAGCAGGTTCAGCAGATGCCCCAGCAAGGGTATCCTCAGCAGGGCTATCAGCAGATGCAGCCCTACCCCCAGCAGTACCAGCAGCAGATGCCCCAGCAGGGTTACACCCAGCAGCGCCAGCCCCGGCAGGCACAGCAGGTTCCCCAGCAGGGATATCAGCCCCAGTACACCCAGCCCCAGCAGGGCTACCCCCAACAGAGCTTTCAGCCCCAGCAGGTTCCCCAACAGGGGTATCAGCAAGGCTTTCAGCAACAGGTTCCCCAGGGATACCGGCAGCCCCGGCATCCCAGACAACAGTAACCCCGGTACTTCCAGCGTTTGAGAAGCGCTGAATCTACAATAAAGGGAGGAATAACCGGTGAAACTCAGCAAGCGCACTCTGATCCTGGTCACGAGTCTGGTGCTTGCCATGTCCCTGTCCGTGTTTGGCACGGTGGCTTACCTGACCAGCAGTCAGACCGTCACCAACACCTTCACCGTCGGCGATGTTCAGATCACTCTGACCGAAACCGATGTGGACGAGGACGGCAACCCCAAGTTCCCCGTGGATACCGATAATGACGGCAAGGCCGACATCGAGGTGTCCGTGGAGCCTGACGGCACCATTCGTGTGGATCCTACCCCCGACAATGACGATGATCCTCAGAACGACGTCGTCATCAAGCCCGGCGAGACCGGCACCGTCACCGATGGTGATGGCAACACCGTGACCGTCGAGGGCGAAGAGGGTGGCAAGGTCACCGTCACCGAAAATGGCAAGGACCCCGTCACCGTGGATCCCGCCACTGCCGAGCCTTCCCGTGACATGGGCAACGAGTACAACATGGTGCCCGGCAAGTCCTTCAAGAAGGACCCCGTGGTGACCGTTGTGGCTGACAGCGAAGACTGCTACGTCCGCTTCCGCGTGACGCTGAACAGCTACGCCGCCCTGAAGGCCATCTTCACCGATGCTCAGGACGCTGACCTGCTGGGCAAGTTCGTCAACGTCAATACCACCGATTGGACGCTGAAGGCCGCTGCGGCTGACGCCACTGCGGACACCGTCACCTACGAATTCCGCTACAAGGAAATCGTCAAGGGCACCAACGCTGACGTGGAACTGCCCGCCCTGTTCGACACCTTCACGGTGCCCGGCGAGCTCACCGGCGATCAGCTCAAGACCCTGGCTACCCTGGAAATGGAAGTCGTGGCCGACGCCATCCAGACCGTTGCCTTCGAAACCGAAGACGAAGCCTGGACTGCTTTCGGCAACCAGTACGGCAACTGATTTCCCCCTAACCCGGCTTAACCGGCGGGGTGGGTAACTGCCCCAGCCGTTTGCCCTATTCTAATAGGAAAGGAGGTGCGAAAAATTGTACAGACTGAAGCGCGCTTGCCTCAAGCTGGCGGACCTTTCCGGCCGCAGGATCATGATTCTGCTGTTGGCAATGGCCCTCATCACAGCGGGCACCATCGGCGGCACGGCAGCATTTCTGATGAACAGTCAGCGGGCGGAGAACACCTTCACCCATGGCGATATTCAGATCATGCTGGACGAAACCGACACCCTGCTGGATGACGACGGCGACCCCAACACCAATCTCTACGAGATGGACGTGGACGCCGTGATCGCCAAAGATCCCCGCGTGACGGTGCTGGCCGGAAGCATGGATTGCTGGCTGTTCATCCGCATGGATGAATCCGCCAATTTCGATACCTTCCTGACCTACACTGTGGCAGAGGGCTGGACGGCGCTGGATGGCACGGACAACGTCTATTATCGCAAGGTTGAATCTACCCATGCGGACCAGATGTTCCAGGTGCTGGAAGGCGACCAGGTGCTGGTGAAAACCGGCGTGACCCTGGCCATGATGGCCCCCCTCACTGAGGCGGATTATCCCACGCTGACTTTCACGGCCTATGCCGTGCAGCGGGACGATCACGTGACCGAGGCTGCGACCCCGGCGGATGCATGGGCGCTTCTGAATGGCAACGCCACCGCTGTGCAGTGACCCGCACCTCCGCCTGATGAAACGGGCGCAAGCATCCCCATCAAATCTTAGCGGCTCGCCGCTAAAAATAAGGAAGAGAGGTAATTCCCCATGAAAAAGCGCACAATTGCCATGATCGTTAGCCTTGTGCTGGCCATGGCGATGGGCCTGGGTGGCACCCTGGCTTACCTGACTGACCGCGACTCCGACGTGAACGTGTTCACCATCGGCAACGTGGACATCGAACTGACCGAAAAGTTCGAGCAGGGCATCGAACTGATCCCCGGCGTCAACATCGAAAAGACTCCCACCATCCGCAACACCGGCAACCACGCTGCCTGGGTGTGGATGACCTGGTCCATCCCCGCTGCGCTGGACAATGCTGTTCAGGGCACTGAAATCGGCTCCGATAAAAACATCATTCACTGGAATCCCCTGGGCGCCACCGCTGATGGCTATGTGACCGCAGACCGCGTGAACACCGCCGTCGCCAAGGGCCTGCTGCCCGAAGGCATCACAGCCGACCAGATCAAGGAAAACAAGATGACCTGGAACGTGTTCAACAGCCTGGGCGAAGGCAAGAATTTCATCACCGAAGAGATTGACGGCGTGGATTACAACACCTATGTGCTGCTGTACAACAAGGCTCTGACCCCCGGTGAAGAGACCCTGCCCAGCGTGTACAACGTGTACATGGATGCCCGTGTGGACATCGATCCCGAAGGCAATATGTTCCTGGTTGATAAGGGCGTTGTGACCCCTGTTGCATGGAACATCAAGGAAGACAAGAATCCCAAGATCTTAGTGGCTGCTTACGCCATCCAGACCGAAGGCTTTGCTGATGTGAAGGAAGCCTATGCTGGCTACGCCACTCAGTGGGGCGCAAACGGCGGCGTGACCTATGAAGAGCCCACCATCGTTGGTTCCGAAACTGAACTGAGCGATGCTCTGAAGACCAGCGGCAACCTGTACCTGACCAGCGACGTTGGCGAAAAGGACTCTGTTCACGAAATTGGTGATGGCGTTGCTGCCAACATCAACATGAATGGCAACACCCTGAGCGGCAGTCTGAACAACCACGGCGAAACTACCATTTCCGGTGGTGACTATGTTGGTCAGTACATCAACAACTTCGGTGATATGACCGTCTCCGATATGGAACTGGAATCCGGCACTGCTGGTGACTACGCCGTGATCGGCCGTGCTGGCAGCACCACCGTTCTGAACGATGTGAATGTCAATGCCAAGGGCGGTGCTATTGCTGCTGCCGACGGCGCCAAGGTGATCTTCAACAGCGGCAATATCGGCATGAAGACCACCAGCACCTCCGGTCGCTACCTGTTCTACGCCGTGGGCGCAGGCACTGAAATCACCATCAACGGCGGCACCTTCGATTGGGACCGTACCCAGAACCAGAAGCGCGCTTACATCTATGCTGAAGCTGGCACCACCGTCTATGTGAAGGGCGGCACCTTCGGCAAGGCTTCCACTCGTTCTGGCTACACCGATGGCATCATGGGCCCCGGCACCGTCATCATCACTGGCGGCACCTTCGGCTTCGATCCTACCAAGTGGGTTGCCGAAGGCTATCAGGCTGTGGAAAACGAAGGCGTCTGGACCGTTTCTGCTAAGTAATCCCTCTTCCCACGTACCCTTTCCCCGGGGCGGCAACCCCGCCCCGGGAGAACATAACAACAAAGTGAGGTAATTTCCCATGAAAAAGCGGACAATTGCCATGATCGTCAGCCTTGTGCTGGCGCTGGCACTGGGCCTGGGTGGCACCCTGGCTTACCTGACCGACACCGACGCTGACATAAACACCATGGTGCTGGGCAATGTGCAGATCGTGCAGAACGAGCAGCGTCGTGTTGAAAAGGACGGCGTTTTCACCAACGTGCTGGAAGCCTACCAGAATGACAAGACGCTGGTGCCCTACACCGATCGTGAAGAAAACACTCCCGACACTGTGACGATTGGCGAGTATCAGGTCACGATTAATGATAGGTACAATAACTACATTGACAAGATCGTTACCGTGACCAACACTGGCAACAGCGATGCGTATGTCCGCACTCTGGTTGCTCTGCCCACCGGCGGCACCGAACATTGGCGTCAGTATGACGCTGCTGCCGATGTGTGGCTGCACTGGAACCTTTGCAAGGACGTCTACACTCACTGGGATCTTGAAGAAGTCACCGGCCCCGGCAAATTCTTCATTGAAGTTGGCGGCGTTGAGTACGAAGTGTGGCAGTTCACCCACAAAGAGCCTCTGGCTCCCGGCGCTATCACCTATCCTTCCCTCACCGGCGTGTTCATGGATAAGCGCGTTGACATGAACGAAAACGGCTACTTCATGACCGTTGGCACTGAGACCTACCCCATCAAAAACATCGCCGATGCCGAAGGCAAGCTGAACGTGCTGGTGCTGTCTCAGGCTGTGCAGGCCGCTGGCTTTGCTGACGCCGAGACCGCTCTGAACGAAGCCTTCCCTGTCACCAGCGCCAACCTGAATGCTTGGTTTAACAAGCTGGAAGTCGGCTCTCCCGGAGAAAAGAACGAAGACAACAATCCTCCTGAGTACGTTACTCCCGCTGTGGCCTCCACCGCCGACGAAATGATTGAGGCGCTGGAAAATGGTGAGGATGTTGTTCTTACCAATCCGATCGTCATTGATCCCGCCAACATGAGCAACGCTTATGGCACCACCGGCATCAATATCAAGAATGGCCAGACCATCGACGGCAATGGCAACACCATTGACATTTCTGGCGCTGACGGCACCTGGGACTCCGGTATCAACACCACCGGCGGCCTCATCAAGGACGTGACCGTCACCGGTTCCTTCCGTGGCATCTTCATCAACCATAACAGCACTCATTCCGAGCGTGTTATCCTTGAGAATGTGACCATCGACGGCACCACCTACACCATCAGCTGCGACCAGGGCCTCAACCAGGGCCTGACCGCCACTGACTGCACCTTCAACGGCTGGACCAGCTACGCTGCCACTCTGGGCGATGCTAAGTTCATCGACTGCGAATTCGGTTATGGCAACGGCTACAAGTACTGCCGTCCCTACGCTCCCACCGAGTTCGTGGGCTGCAACTTCTGCGAAGACTACACGATTGATCCCCGTGCTGCTGTCACCTTTGAGAACTGCACCATCAACAACGTGCCTCTGACTGCTGAGAATCTGGCCGAGCTGGTGACTGCTTCTTACATCAACTACGCCACTGTTAAGTAATTTCCCCACCGCCCCTTCGGGGGCGGTACCCCAAGGGCATGGGTCAGCCTGTGCCCTTCGGGTACCGCGGTGTACCAACGCTTAGAAAGGAGATGTGCCCGTGAAGAAATTTGTTTCCGTGCTTCTGGTTTGTGTTGCCCTTGTGCTGGTGCTGGACGTCAATGGCACCCTGGCGAATCAAGCGGAACAGTTGGCACAGAACCTTTTCCGAACCGTACAGAATATTCTGAATCCTACCCCTGACGTTGATAGCGAGAACTTCAAGGTGGATCTGGTCTTCACGCAGCAAAACGGCGCTGCGATTGACCGTGGTCAGGTGCTGGCGCCGTCTCATGAAATCAGCGGTATGCCCACTGCCAACACGGAAGGCCTGTGGACCGCCACCGGCGTGGTGGATCGATTCACCTGCGCCACCAACAACAGCACGGCAACGACAGATGGCACCCATGACGCCTATCTGCGCATCGTTGTCGCTATGAAGGACAATAACTTCGTTTACCTCAACTTCAAAAACAGTGATGATTTCGACATTACAACCATTAAGAACTACGAAATCGACGGCGCAAAGTACACCCTGCACGTCTTCACATACACCAGGGCGCTGAAGCCTGGCGAGACAACCCCGCCGACCCTGATGCAAATCGCCATGGACAAGAGCACCACCAGCGAGCAGTTGGAGACCCTTGGCAGCGATTTCCTCCGCTTCAAGGTCATGGCCATTCAGGCCAGCGCATTCGTTGACAAGACGAAAAACGATCAGCAGATGACGTACAGCGAGGCGCTGAACGCTGCCATCCCGCTGGACGAAAATTTCCGCCCCTTCTAATCAATCAGCCGAAAGGAGTGAAGCCAAGTGAATATCCGCAAATGGGCAAAGCTGGCGCTGCTCCTTTCTGCCGTGGTGGTCATGGCGGCGGCGGTGCCCGTCACCCTGAGTTACATCTTCAGTGAAACTGCGCCGCTGGTCAACACCTTCCGGCCCCCGGCGGGCCTGCAGGACGAGGTTGTGGTGGACATTGCCATCACCAAGCAGGTGAAGAACACCGGCGAGGCGGAACTGTCCCCCAAGGGCTTCACCTTCCACCTGAAGGATGAATACGGCCAGGTGCTGACCGCTGTGTCTGATGAAACCGGCGCTGCCCTGATGACGCTGGGCTACAACGGCGCTCAGTCCGGCACGACTTTCCGCTATATCCTCACCGAGCAGGCGGGCAATCACCCCGGCGTGACCTACTCCACCGTGAAGTATCTGCTGGACGTGGAGGTCTATCTGGATGCCGGCGAGGCGAAGACCCGGCTGTATGTGAACGGCGCCCCGGTGGATGCTTTCGCTCCGGTGTTCGTCAACCAGTATACGGCGCCTGAAATCCCCGATACCGGCGACCCGATGCCCGTGGTGGTGCTGGCGGTGCTGCTGGTGGTCAGTTGCGGCCTGCTGATTTATCTGTGGAAGTCCCGGCGGTTCCGCACTGGCGAGAAGTAAACATTGACGCTCCCCCATCAGGGGGAGCGTTTTTGCAGGGACTTTGGCAGGGGCTTTGCCCCTGCCCCCCCCCAAGGGTCATTGGCCATTGACCCATTCCCCGGAAAGCCTGAAGGATTTCCGGGGGTGTTTTGTTTTGGGGTTGATTTCTTGATTGTTGTCTGTTGTGAGGCAACCAGGGGGCTTTCCGATCGCCCCCTGGCCCCTTCGGTCCGCATCCTTCTGAGTAGACTTTGCCGGAAGAAAAATATGGCTAACACTCTTTTCAACCTTCATGCCCCGAACTGTATGTGCGGATTCGCGCCGAAGGTTTCCAAAGGGCGATCGGAAAGCCCTTTGGTCGCCCGTGAGGGCGAAACCCCCACCCAAAAAGCCCCCTCATCAGAGGGAGCCTGTTTGTGTCAAAAAATCGCCAAAGTCCAACAGAACTTTGGCGACATATTTTAGAATTCCATCCGATCTTCGATATACTTCCGCAGGTCGGCGATGGCGACGCGCTCCTGCTGCATGGTGTCACGGTCACGCACAGTGACGGTGCCGGTGGCTTCGGTGTCAAAGTCCACGCAGATGGAGAAGGGCGTGCCGATTTCATCCTGGCGGCGATAACGCTTGCCGATGGAGCCGGTCTCGTCGTATTCCACGGGGAAATACTTGCACAGCTGCTGGTGGATCTCCCGGGAGAGATCGCCCAGCTTGTTCTTCTGCAGGGGCAGCACGGCGGCCTTGTAGGGCGCCAGCGCGGGATGCAGGTGAAGCACATTGCGCACGTCGCCGCCCTCCAGTTCCTGCTCCTCGTAGGCGTTGCACAGGAAGGCCAGCACCAGGCGCTCCACGCCCACAGAGGGCTCCACGCAGTAGGGGACGTACTTCTCGTTGGTGATGGGATCCAGGTATTCCATCGCCTTGCCGGAGTGATCGGCGTGCTGCTTCAGGTCGTAGTCGGTGCGGTCCGCAATGCCCCACAGTTCGCCCCAGCCGAAGGGGAACAGGTACTCGAAGTCGGTGGTCGCCTTAGAGTAGAAGGCCAGCTTTTCGGGCTCGTGGTCGCGCAGGCGCAGCTTGTCTTCCTGGATGCCCAGGCTCAGCAGCCAGTTCTTGCAGAAGGACCGCCAGTAGTTGAACCATTCCAGGTCCTCGCCGGGCTTGCAGAAGAATTCCAGCTCCATCTGCTCGAATTCCAGCACACGGAAGATGAAGTTGCCGGGGGTGATTTCATTGCGGAAGGACTTGCCGATCTGGCAGATGCCGGCGGGCAGCTTCTTGCGGGTGGTGCGCATGGTGTTCATGAAGTTCACGAAGATACCCTGGGCCGTTTCGGGGCGCAGCAGCACTTCCGCCGCAGAAGACTCGTTCACGCCCAGATGGGTCTTGAACATCAGGTTGAACTGACGGATGCCGGTGAAATCCTTCTTGCCGCACACGGGGCAGACGATGTCATGGTCGGCGATGAAGGCTTCCAGTTCAGCGTTGGACCAGCCGTCGCCGGTTTCAGCGCCCTTGGTAAAGTCTTCAATCAGCTTGTCGGCACGGAAGCGGGCCTTGCAGGCCTTGCAGTCCATCAGGGGGTCGTTGAAGCCGCCCACATGGCCGCTGGCCACCCACACTTCACGGTTCATCAGGATGCCGCAGTCCAGGCCCACGTTGTAGGGGCTTTCCTGCACAAACTTCTTCCACCAGGCCTTTTTCACGTTGTTCTTGAATTCCACACCCAGGGGGCCGAAGTCCCAGGTGTTGGCCAGGCCGCCGTAAATCTCGGAGCCGGCAAAAATGAAGCCGCGGTTTTTGCACAGGGCAACCAGCTTGTCCATCGTCAGTTCAGCCATTGATTGTTTCCTCCTTGTGGTGCGTATCTGGCATGATACGCCCGTATTCATACCTGTTAAATATAGGCTTTTGCGGGCCGTTTGTCAAGGCAAATCGGGCATTTTCCTTCTGAAAATTGGCGGTTGAGTGAAGGGGAAAATCAAAAGTACAAAGGATGTACAAATATGCCATTGACAAACCGCTTGACACATGACATAATAATGGAAACCGATGAGGCGGAGATGAAACCGGATACGCCCGCACAGAGAGCCGGCCTTGTGGCTGAAAGCCGGCAGGAAGCGACCCGGACAAATGGACCGCTGAGGGCGCGCGGAAAACCCTGCGGGGTGAGTATGGCGCGACGCTGGCCGGCGTTATAGGGCGGCGGATGTGTCGGCATCCGGCTAAGTGGGCGGCTATGCCGTCAACCAAGGTGGTACCGCAGATGTAATGGCATCTGTCCTTGCAAAGGGGCAGGTGCGTTTTCTTTTTCAGGCGGCGCCGTTGCTTCCATCCCTCCGCACAGGGGACGCCAATTCAGACGCCGGACTTATTTCCCGGCAGAAAGGTGGATTTCCCATGAAGAAGACGATGAACCTGCTCAAGACCCTTTTGGTGACCCTGATGTGCCTGATGCTGATTCTCCCCGGTGTTGCCTCCGCTGAACAATATAAGGTGGGCATCATCCAGATGGCCGATAACGGCGCCTTTGAGGATATGCGCGAGGGCTACATCGACCAGATGCGGGCGCTGGGTTACTCAGAAGACGTGATGACCTTTGATTACCGCAACGCCCAGGGCGATATGGCCACCCTGATGCAGATTTGCCAGAAGATGGTGGATGACGAAGTGGACTTTGTGGTGACCATCGCCACGCCGCCCACCCAGGCCTTCATGAACATGGACAGCGACATCCCCATGTTCTTCATCTCCGTCAGCAATCCCGTGGGCGCCGGCGTCATCAGCGATATGGAGCATCCTGACATGAATGCCACCGGCACCTCCAATGCCATTCCCGTCAGCGAAATGTTCGCCCTGGCGGATCAGCTGACCCCCGGCATTAAGACCTACGGCCTGCTGTATTGCCTGAGCGAGATCAACTCCGTTACCACGGCCAATCAGGCCAAGGAATACCTGGACGCTCACAACCTGGCATACGTTGAGGCCGTGGTCACTTCCACCGCTGAAGTGATGCAGGCCGTGGACGCCATCATCGACCGGGTGGACGCCATCTTCGTGCCTAATGACTCCGTGGTGCAGACGGCCATGCCTGTGGTGGCGGAAGCCGCCGCGGACGCTGGCATCCCCGTGTACGGCTCCTCTGCCGTCATGGTGGCCTCTGGCGCCTTTGCTACCATCTCCATTTCCGACAGGGACATCGGCGCCATCACGGCGGATATGTGCCACAAATTCCTGCAGGGTACGCCCATTGAGGAAATCCCTGCCATCGTGGTGGATCAGTTCACCACCGTCATCAACACCACCACGGCTGCTCAAATCGGCGTGACGATTTCAGAAGACGTGGCAGCGGCGGCACAACTGCTGAAATAACGGAAAATCCGGCGCACCTTGCGCCAGGGAGGGTTTTGACTTATGATGGGTGCTTTGCAGCTGGGACTGATGTATGCGCTGCTGGCGATGGGCGTGTATATCAGTTTCCGGATTCTCAATACGCCGGATCTGACGGCGGAAGGCTCCTTCACGCTGGGCGTGGCGGTGTCTGCCATGGTCACCATGCAGGATCAGCCGATTCTGGCGCTTCTGGCGGCCTTTGCAGCCGGTGCGCTGGCTGGGGTGGTCACTGGCCTGCTCCAGACGAAAGTGGGCATACACCCCATTCTGGCGGGTATTCTGACCATGTCCGGCCTCTATACCGTGAACATGATGGTCATGAACGGCGCCCCCAATGTGACGCTGCTGGGCAAGCAGACGCTGTACCGCATGATGTTCAAGATTCTGCCCTTCACCAAGGACGTGACCAAGGCCGTCATCGGCGGCGTGATGGCCGTGCTGGTGCTGGTGCTGCTGATCTGGTTCTTCAAGACCCACATCGGCCTGTGCATCCGTGCCACTGGCAACAATG
Organism: Clostridiales bacterium; assembly: GCA_015056085.1. GTDB lineage: Bacteria > Bacillota > Clostridia > Christensenellales > Aristaeellaceae > UBA11524. The sequence continues at coordinate 35,780 of SVHA01000012.1, read as the reverse complement.
AAGCCATGGTGCGCTCCTCCTCCATCAACGCCTCCGGCATGAAGGTGTTCGGCCTGGCGCTGTCCAATGCCTGTATCGGCCTGTGCGGCGGTCTGGTGGCCCAGTATCAGGGCTATGCGGACATTTCCAGCGGCATCGGCATGATGGTGGTGGGTCTGGCCTCGGTGATTATTGGCGAAGCGATCTTCGGCAAGCGTGGTGTGACCATCGGTCTCATCAGCGCCATTGTGGGCTCGGTGATTTACCGCATCCTGATTGATATTGCCCTGTCCAGCGACCAGTTCCCCGTGTTCTATCTGAAGCTGATTTCTGCCGTGATCGTGGCGGTGGCGCTGGCCCTGCCCACCATCAAGGAAAAGTTCCGCTACTATCGCATCCGCAGGGAGGGACGACGCAATGCTTGAGATTCGCGGCCTGTACAAGACCTTCGGCAAGGGTACGGTGAATGAGCACACGGCGCTGAAGAATGTCTCCCTGACGGTGAAGGACGACGATTTCGTGACCATGCTGGGCTCCAACGGTGCGGGCAAGTCCACGCTGTTCGGCGCCATTGCGGGTACGTTTCTGGTGGATGCCGGGCAGATCATCCTTGACGGCAAGGACGTCACCTTCATGCCTGATTACAAGCGTGCCCGCAAGATCGGGATGCTGTTTCAGGATCCCCTCAAGGGCACTGCGCCGGACATGACCATCGAGGAAAACCTCTCGCTGGCGTATAATCAGTCCTATCGTTTCCCCCTGGCCAAAGCCGTGCAGAAGAAGGATCTGGCGGTGTACCGGGAGAAACTGGCTGCCTTCGAGATGGGGCTGGAAGACCGCATGAAGATGAAGGTGGGCCTGCTTTCCGGCGGACAGCGTCAGGCGCTGACGCTGCTGATGGCCACCATTGCCCAGCCGCACCTGCTTTTGCTGGATGAACACACCGCAGCACTGGATCCAGCCACGGCGGAAAAGGTGCTCAAAATTACCGTGCAGATTGTCCGGGAACAGAAGATTCCCACAATGATGATTACGCACAATATGCAGTCCGCCCTGAGCGTAGGCAACCGTACCGTCATGATGGACGCCGGCGAGGTCATTCTCGACATCTCCGGCGACGAGCGGGCACAGATGCAGGTCACTGACCTGATGAACCTCTATGCCGGCAAGCGCGGCAAACTGCTGGACAATGACAGGATGCTGTTGTCGCACACTTGACCAAAGGGCGTTGCCCTTTGCGGGGCTTTGCCCTTTTGCGGGGCTTTGCCCCGCACCCCAGTCGGGGGCTCTGCCCCCGACACCCCCACCAGAGGGCTTTGCCCTCTGGACTCCCAGCAGGGGCGCCGCCCCTGCACCCCGCAAGGGGCATTGCCCCTTGACCCATCACCCCAAGCCCTGACGGGCTTGGGGAATTTTTTGTTAGGGGGATTTTCTCTTGTTTATTGCTCGGACAAGCAACAACGGAGGGGACTCCGAAGGGGTCCAGGGGGCGATCGGAAAGCCCCCTGGTTGCTGTGGGGAAAACGTGCAACAGGTATCGGATTAGAAACGGATAATCCTTTATCCAAGGTAAGTTTTCGCCCTCACGGGCGACCAAAGGGCTTTCCGATCGGTCCGCCTCCGCTTCGCTCCGGAAACTCGCCTTCGGCGACTGCCCACTGGGCAGTTCGTTTCCTTTTGAAACCTTCGGATGCAAGTAGTTTTAGCATTGCACAAACAAAAACCTCCTCCGGGAGGGAACTCCGCCGTTAGGCGGTGGGGGAGCCTGCGCTGCAGCGGGTATGATTTCTTGCAAGGGGTAGCGCATGATAGGCGTTCTTTCTCAAGCCTGAGAAAGAACCAAAGAGGGCCAGAGGGGGTGTCTCAATTCATCCCACCCGGAGACACCCCCTCTGGACTCCCCCCTTTCCCCCTATCTTATGAGGGTTATTTTGTTGACTGCCCCTCAAACGCCTCGCGGGGGCGCCCCGTTTCGGGGTCGCTCCGATGGAGTCCGTGTGCGGCGACGGAGCGCCGCACGCCGGAACTGTTGTACCGAAGCGGGTACGAAATATGTTTCGGTTTATTGCTGGGGCAAAGTCAACTAACAAGGATGCAGACCGAAGGGGTCCAGGGGGCGATCGGAAAGCCCCCTGGTTGTCCCGACAAAGACAAGCCCAATCCATCAGACTACCCTAAAACAAAAACACCCCGGAAATCCGTCAGGATTTCCGGGTAATGGGTCAAGGGGCAATGCCCCTTGCGGGAGTCCAGAGGGCAGAGCCCTCTGGTGGGGTGCGGGGCAAAGCGCCGCTGAAGGGTCAAGGGCCAATGGCCCTTGCGGGGGTGTTGGGGGCGGCGCCCCCAACTGGGATTCCAAAGGGCAAAGCCCTTTGGTGGGGTGCAGGGGCGGAGCCCCTGCGGGGAGTCCAGAGGGCGCAGCCCTCTGGTGGGGGAGGTGGGGGCAAAGCCCCCACCTCACTGCTCCGGGACGACCGCCACGATCCGCAGATCCTCGTCGCCCACGGCAATCGTGGTGTGGGTGTGCCCCTTGGGGCAGTAGTGCACCTGTCCGGCGGTCAGGATTTCCTCCACGCCGTCCATGATCACCTTCGCCGTGCCGGACAAAATGTACATGATCTCACTGTTGGTCTCATGGGTGTGCATCCCAATGGTGGAGCCCACCGGCAGCCGTCCGCACATGATGCGGTTCACGCCGTCAAAGAACATCCGGGCGTAGGTGACGCCTTCGCCGCCCTTAAAATTCGGGAGTGCCTCTTCGGGAATGTTCGGGAAATCAATCGTCATAATGATTCTCCTTGCTTGTCAATCATGTTGGTTGATTAGTGCTCAATCCAGTTCTTGGCCCGGCCCACAGCCCGCTGCCAGCCTTTCAAAAGGGCGGTGCGTTCTTCTGCCGCCATGTCCGGCTGGAAGACCAGATCCTCCTGCCACGCCTTGGTGGTCTCCTCTACAGAGGCGTATACGCCCACGGCCAGACCAGCCAGCAGCGCTGCGCCCAGTGCGGTGGTTTCCATCACCTGGGGGCGCACCACGGGAACGTTCATAATGTCTGCCTGGAACTGCATCAGGAACTTGTTGGCGCTGGCGCCACCATCCACCTGCAGCGCTTCAGGCGTGAAGCCGCAGTCCGCCGCCATGGCGTGCATCAGGTCAGCCGACTGATACGCAATGGCTTCCAGCGCCGCCCGCACCACGTGAGGCCGCCCGGTGCCACGGGTCAGGCCTACCAGCGTGCCGCGGCTGTACATATCCCAGTAGGGGGCGCCCAGGCCGGTGAAGGCGGGCACCAGATACACGCCGCCGGTGCTGTCCACCGAGCGTGCAACGGCCTCGGATTCCGATGCGCTGGCAATCAGGTGCATTTCATCCCGCAGCCACTGAATGGTCGCACCGCCCATGAACACGCTGCCTTCCAGTGCGTACACCGGCTTTCCGCCGATGCGCCACGCCACAGTGGTCAGCAGGCCGTTCTGGCTGCGTACCAGCTGATCGCCGGTGTTCATCAGCATGAAGCAGCCGGTGCCGTAGGTGTTCTTGACCATGCCGGGCTTGAGGCAGGCCTGGCCGAACAGGGAAGCGTGCTGATCGCCGGCCATGGCGGCCACAGGAATGGGTCTGCCGAGGATCGCCGGGTCCAGCATACCGATGACCTGGCTGGAATCCACCACCTGGGGCAGCATTTCCCGGGGGATGTCCAGCACGTGGAGCAGTTCGTCGTCCCAGTCCTGGGTGGCGATGTTAAAGAGCATGGTGCGGCTGGCATTGGTGGCGTCGGTGACGTGGGGATGGCCCTCCACCAGATGCCACGCCAGGAAGGAGTCCACCGTGCCGAAGCACAGTTCTCCCCGGCGGGCGGCGTCCCGCAGGTCCAGCTCATTGAGCAGCCAGGCCAGCTTGGTGCCGGAGAAGTAGGCATCGGGAATCAGACCTGTCTTTTCCCGGATGGCGTCGCCCCAGCCCTTGGCGATGAGATCATCCACCATGGAAGCCGTGCGGCGGCACTGCCAGACGATGGCATTGTGGACGCACTCGCCGGTTTTGCGGTCCCACACGAGGGTGGTTTCCCGCTGATTGGTGATGCCGATGGCGGCAATGTCGGTGACGGACACGCCGCTGATGCGCACCGCCTCCGTCAGCGCTGTCACCTGACTGTTCAGGATGGACAGGGGGTCATGCTCCACCCAGCCGGGCTGGGGATAGATCTGGGGGAATTCCACGCTGTGGGCAGCGAGAATCCGCCCTTCGGTGGAAAACACCACCGCACGGGAACTGGTCGTTCCCTGATCCAGGGCAATCAGTACCTTGCTCATAGGGATGCCTCCTTGAAAAAATTGCCCGTCCGGAGAAATCCTGACGGGCAAATCATTTGTGAAGTTACTGGAGTTTCACGCCATAGATATAGCTGGTGCCCTTGCCGGTGGTGCCGATGACCAGCATATCGTTATACACGGCGGGGGAGCCGTCGATGGTGCCGGTGAGTTGCAGGGTGTTGATGACTTCGCCCGTCATGCCGTCCAGCAGGTACATCATGCCGTTGGAGCAGGCCTGGATGATCCAGCCCTTGGAGCGGGCCTCGTTATACACCGCCACAGGGGAGGAATAGGTGTAAGCGGGCATTTCCATCAGCCAGGCGACCTCGCCGGACTGCTTGTTGATCGCCAGCAGGATGCTGCCAGCAGTGCCGTCAGCGTCCAGACCCAGTTCCTTTGCGCCGGATTTGCTCACGTTGGACAGGGTGAAGTACACCATGTCATTGAGGGTGTACTGGCCCACCACGGGGGAGGCCATGGCACCGGGGGTGATGGTCTTGTGGGTGGCGAGGTTGACGTCCAGCGTCCAATCCTTTTTGCCGGTGCGGGCGTCATAGCGGGCGATGGTGCAGTCGCCCTTCTTGCGGTTGTTCAGGGTGTTGGCGGTGTAGAGCCACACGTTGCCGCTTTCGTCCATGTCCAGGGAGATGGCGGCTTCCACGGAATCGCCGGTTTCCACGGCCCAGACGGTTTCCATGGTGGTGGTGTCCACGCAGCGCAGCACGCCGTCCATATCGGCGTAGTAGACATAGTTGCCATACATGGCCACGGAGGATTCTACAGCCACGTCACGGGCATTTTGTCCCTTGGCCTGGGACTTCATGATGACAGACTCCAGCTCCATGTCCAGGCCGTCAGAGAGGCTGAACTCGGTGTTGAGCTTCAGGGTGTAGACCATGCCGTTGGTGCCGGCGGTCACCAGCGTGTCGCTGGTGGGGTCAATCAGCGCAGAGGTGTCGAAGGCGCCCACTTCATAGTAGGGGCGGTCCCGGTCGCCGTCCAGGCCGTCGATCCAGGTGACCTGCTTCTGGTTGAGCAGATTGTAGAAGCGCAGGCCGATATCGCCGGTGCCGGTGGCCATCTTGCGGCCGTACTGGCCCACGGTCATCATGGGGTAGCCCAGGGGATGAATGCTGGGCGTGCCCCGCATGGGATAGCCCAGTTTGATAGCGTCACGAGTGGGGGTGCCGTCGGCCAGGTCAAGGAAGTAGATGTTGCCGTCCATGCCGGCGATGATGACTTCCTTCAGGGCCGTGGTGTTGATCTTTTCAGCTACGATGTTGGTCTGTTCACGGATCTGCTTGCTCCATTTGATGATGGCGGGCTGACCCGTCCAGCCGATGCCGTAATAATAGCTCGAGTCTGCTTTCTTCACACTGCCGGCTTCTGCCGTCCAGGCCAGCGTCATTCCGCTGATGCCTTCGCCCACATCACCCACCGCCGCATTCTGGCGGAAGGCATTGCCGCGATAGGTCAGCACGCCGAAGGGCAGGGTGGTATAGGCTTCCCCGGCAGGCATATTCAGCGCCTTGTCACGGGTGTAGGATTCCACCTTGGAATTCTTCTCATAGATGACCTGATTCCTGATGAAGGAGGGGTCGGCGCTCTTGTCCGCTTCCGCCACAAAGGAGGGCGTGGGGACGGGCGTAGCAGTGGGAGCCTCCGTGGGCGCCTCGGTGGGTACTTCGGTAGGCACTTCCGTGGGGACTTCCGTGGGTGCTTCGGTCACCAGAGGCACCTGGGTGGCCGCCTCGGGCGCCGGCGTGTTGGCGGGCGCCATGGTGGGCGTGTTGGTCACCTTGAGGGTGGGGGTCACATCGGGGCTTTCCGTTTCAGTGACAGGAGCAACCTCTTCCGGCGCAGGAGTCTGAGCCTCTGCGGGCGGCTCAGCCGAATCAGCGGGCACTTCAACAGGCGCCTCAGAGGGTGCCTCGGAGGGGGCTTCGGTGGTCACGATCGCAGGGGTCTCGGTGGGCTGCTCCACGGGAGCCTGGGTGGGCACCTCGGTGGGCAGCACAGGAACGGCGATTTGCAGGTCCTGGGTCAGGCCGGTGTCCTGCCAGAGGATGCCGTTTTGCACCTGAGCCTGCACGGTGCCTTCAAAGCCATCGGTGACGGAGAACTGCACCATCCAGATGACGGAGGAAGCGTTGGTGGTCACGACCTTCGCCGGGTCGCCCAGGGGCAGGCCGTCGGCATCCACCAGACGCACGTCCGTGGCGTGCTCGTTGGTGGTGATGTTGAAGATGATGTCAATGGGCGCCGTGCCCTTGTTGATGGTGGCGGAGAAGCCGGTGGCAACGGCGGCCTTGCTGGGGGCTTCCGGCTGCTGACCGATCAGGTTCATCACTGCCAGCTTGGCCTCGCCCAGGGTGCCGGGTTGCTCTTCGTCGATCATCATATAGGCTGCCACCAGCAGACCGGCTACCAGCAGGAGGATGATCAGAATCACCAGCCAGGCACGGCTCTTGCGGGGCGGGGGAGGCGGGAAGTCCTCCATCATGGGGCGGCGGGGCGCCGTGTCCTGCTTGGGCGTGCCGGCGGTATACCCGGTGCCCAGAGGACGGCGGGGCTGATAGCCCTTCATGGGCGTCATATAGCGGCCGCTGGTCATGTCCTGGGCAGGCTGCCGCAGGGCACGGGGGCGGGGCACTTCGATGGGCTGGGGCGGCAGCTCGCCCTCGGCGTCATATCGGGTGACCACCCTTGGGGTGACCCTCACAGTGCTGGTTGCCGCTTCCGGGGCAGGCGCCGCCGCTTCTTCCACGGGGGGCTGCTCTTTCGGAGTTTCATATGCCGGGGTTTCATAGAGATAACGATCGCCGCGGCGATGGCGCACAGGGGCACGCTGGGTCTGATCAGCAGGCTGCATGGGCTGCATGACGCGGGTAGCGCCGTCCTGCTGGGTATTTTGAGGGTTGTTCATCTGCTCGTTCAAGGTCATAACTCCTTTTCCTTGCATTTCAACACGCCCTGCCGGGGCAGGCCGCACATCATCCCGCCGGGAGAAACCACTGGTTTTCTCAAAAGGGCGGGGTGCATACACATCCTTATTATACCGCAAACCGGGTTGATTCACAAGGCGAAATGCGTCATCCTTGTAAAAAATTCGCTGATTTCCTGCATTTTTTCACCAATATGGCGCAAATCATCCCCATCAGGCGGAAGTGGAGGACCGCTCTCCGGGGGAAATTTCCGCCTCAAAAAGGCACAGACTGTCCACCAGGCGGCTCATGGCCATCACGGTTAAATGATTCCCGGCGTCCAGGGCGTTTTCCAGCGTTTTGCGGGCAAAAATGGCGAGAGTGTATCGTTCAAAAGCGTTCATGGCGCCTCCTGACAAATCAGACGGTAAAAGGGCGAAACAGGGACGGATTTATCATATCCTATCCCGGGGAGGTTTGCAATGACAAAGATTGCAGAATCGGCTCGAATGGTGTATAATCGGGAAAGAATTCGCAATTTTGCTGAACTTCTTCGGGAGGAAAGGCCTATGGTGACGGAAAAAAGGGCGCAGGTGGCGCTGGTCCCTCTGGCGGGCTATGACGATCAGCAGGCAGTGAACGAGGCCGTGCGCCTGGGCGTCCAATTGCTGGGCGGGCTGGGCAGATTCGTCTCCCCGGAGGAGAAGATTCTCCTCAAGCCCAACGTGCTGGGCCGGGCTCTGCCCCAAAAGGCGATCACCACCCACCCGGCGGTGTTTGAAGCCGTGGCGCAGCTGCTTCAGGCGGAAGGATACGCTCATCTTTCCTACGGCGACAGCCCCGGCAACCCCACCACCTCGCCGGACAAGGCGGCCCAAGGCTGCGGCCTCATGGAAGTCGCCGACAGGCTGAACATCCCCCAGGCGGATTTCGCTTCCGGTTCGGTGGTGCATTTCCCTCAGGGGCGGCGGGCCAGGAGTTTCTACCTGTGCAAGGGCGTGCAGGAAGCGGACGCCGTCATCAACCTGTGCAAGATGAAAACCCATGCGCTGGAGCGCATCACCGGCGGGGTGAAGAACCTCTACGGGTGCATCTGCGGCGTGAACAAGGCCACCGGCCACGCCACCTATCCCAACAGCGACGTGTTTGCGGAAATGCTCTGCGACCTGAATGCCTGCATTGCGCCCCGGCTGCACATCCTGGACGGCGTGGTGGCCATGGAGGGCAACGGGCCTTCCTCCGGCACGCCCACGCCCATGAAGGTGCTTTTGTTCAGCCAAGACCCTGTGGCGCTGGACAGCGTGTTTGCGGCGCTGGTGCATCTGTCGCCCCGCACGGTGCCCACCTGCCTCAAGGGCGAGGAATTCGGCCTTGGGGTGATGGACTGGCGGCGGATTGACGTGCTGACGCCGGAGGGCACGCTGACTGTGGAGGAAGCCCAGCGGCAGTTCGGTAAGAGCGACTTTGATGTTTTCCGGGGCGAAATGAAGAAAGGTTTCCTGTTCAAGATCATGCCGCTGCTGCCCTTTTTGCAGCACAGGCCCCGGGTGGACAAAAGCAAGTGCGTGGCCTGCGGCGTGTGTCAGGAAGCCTGCCCTGTGGAAGAAAAGGCGGTGCAGGCTGGCAACGGCAAAAAGGCGGTCTACGACTACCGCAAGTGCATCCGCTGCTACTGCTGTCAGGAGATGTGCCCCGCCAAGGCCATCAGCGTGTACCGCAGCCCGCTGAACCGGCTGTTTGGGGGGAGATAACAAAAGACCTGCGAGTCCAGACAGACTTGCAGGTCTTATTTTTCAGCATTGATTATTTCTGCTTCATATCCTTGATGGTGCTTAGGGCGCTGCGGGCGTAGGAAATCAGGGCAGCGAAGGCCAGCACCACGGCGATCACCAGGAAAATGCGGTCCAGGGGCAGGGAGATGGCAGCGAACTCAAAGTGCCAGAAGGACAGCACCAGGGCGGCGATAAAGGTGAACTGTGCCGCCTTGCCCAGAATATCGGAGTAGACCACTACGTTCCTGGAAAGCATGAAAATGCCGCCCACGATCATCAGCGATTCCTTGAGGAAAACAATCACGATGGCGGGCCAGGGGAAGACGCCCCGCACGCCCTGGCAAATCAGCGCCGTGCAGACCATCAGCTTGTCCGCCAGGGGGTCCATCAGCTTGCCGAAAGCGGTGACCTGATGGTTCTTGCGGGCGAGGTATCCGTCCAGCGCATCGGTGGCACTGGCCAGAAGGAAAACGACCAGAGCCCACTTGTCCAGTTCATGGACAAACAGCACGACAAACACAGGAATCAGCGCCATACGCAGCATGGTCAGCACGTTTGGCACATTCCAGATATTTGTCAGGTACTTTTCGCGAAAACTGCTCACCGGGACACCCTCCTGCGGAAACCCGCAAATCCTGTAATCTTAACCTTATGTAAATTCGCCACAGAAGGCGGAAACCCTTCTTTTTATTTACACATTGTCCATATTTCATGCCTACTGATACGCATTCCGCCCGGAAACAGAAGTTTTCCCTTCAGGCTGGGAGGAATCACCGGGGGAAATGACGAAATTTGACATATTAACATATCTGTGTCGATTTTCCATCCGGCAGGGTGATTTTTCTCGCACCGGATGCATCAGAAACGGAGGATATCTCGCTATGCGCATGGATCAGCGGGCGGCAGATGAAGGCCGCCGGATCAATATTCAAACGGATTTTGTCAGGACGGCAGCAGGCTCCTGCCTGATTGAAACGGGCAACACCCGGGTCATCTGCACCGCCTCGGTGGAGGCCGGTGTGCCGCCTTTCCTCAAGGGCAAGGGTCAGGGCTGGGTCACGGCGGAATACGCCATGCTGCCCGCCTCCACCGGCAGCCGCAAAAAGCGGGACGGCATCAAGAAGGATGGCCGCAGCGTGGAAATTCAGCGGCTGATTGGCCGCAGCCTGCGTCAGGCCGTGGACCTGACCAAACTGGGGGAATACACCATCACCCTGGACTGTGACGTGCTGGAAGCCGACGGAGGCACCCGCACGGCGTCCATCACCGGCGCCATGGTGGCACTCACCTGTGCGGTGGACAAGATGGTGAAGGAAGGCAAGATTATGTATTCCCCCATCGTGCATCAGGTGGCGGCTGTTTCCTGCGGCGTGGTGGATGGCGAGCCCATGCTGGACCTGTGCTATCAGGAAGACAGCCATGCCCAGGTGGACATGAATCTGGTGATGAACGAACAGGGCGAGTTTATCGAGCTGCAGGGTACCGGCGAAGGCCGTGCCTATACGGCGCAGGAACTGCAGACTCTCATCGCCTATGGCGAAAAGGGCATCCGTGCCCTCATGGCTGCCCAGCGGGAAGCACTGGGGGAGAAGGCCCGGCACATCGGCCCCAAGCCGCCGCTGGTGGTGGCTTCCGGCAACGAGCATAAACTCCGGGAACTGCAGGCCATCTTCGGGGACTACTACACCGTGGTATCCATGAAGGCGGCAGGCTTCCATGATTACATTGACGAAAACGCCGACACCTTTGCAGGCAATGCTGCCATCAAGGCGGAAGCCGTGTGCGAAGCCATCGGCCTGCCTGCCCTGGCGGATGACTCCGGCCTGGCGGTGGAGGCCCTGGACGGCGAGCCGGGCGTGCTTTCTGCCCGCTATGCCGGCGATCACGGCGACGACGGCGCCAATAATGCCTTGCTTCTGCGCCGCATGAAGGGCAAGACGGCCCGCCAGTGCGCCTTCAAGTGCGCCATCGCTCTGGCGATCCCCGGTCAGGAAACCGTGGTGACGGAAGGTTCCTGCCCCGGCGTGCTGCTGGAGGAGGAGCGGGGCACGGGCGGCTTTGGCTATGATCCGCTGTTCTACTATCCGCCCTTTGAAAAGACCTATGCGGAAATGAATGCCGAGGAGAAGAATGCCATCAGCCATCGTGCCCGGGCGTGCGAGAAGATGCTTGCTTACATGAAGACCCTCCACGGCGGGGAAGAGGCATGATGAACGTTCTCTTGCTCAGCGACCTCCACGGCGCCGGGGAAAGCCTCCGACGCAGCCTGCCTTCCATTCAGCGCATGGCAGGGAAACTGGACGGCTGCCTGTTCATGGGCGACGGCCTGAATGATTTCAGGCGCATTCTTCCGGACATCCGCCGCCTGGGCGACAGGATGGTGATTCAGGACGTGGTGGGCAACTGCGATTACGGCGCGGATGCGCCCCACACCAGTCTGGTGAATCTCTCCGGTGTGCGCACGCTGGTCACCCACGGCCACCGCTATCACGTCAAGCACTCGCTGCTGACGCTGGAAATGGAAGCGCTGCAGCATGATTGCCTGCTGGCGGCCTACGGGCACACCCATGTGCAGGACGCCCAGCCGGGCCGGGTGGCGCTGGTGAATCCCGGCAGCGCCGGCAGCGGCAAAGCGGCCCTGCTGACGATTCAGCAGGGCGAAGGTAACGTGACCATGCTGGACATCTCCGCAGCCATGCGGGACGGCGAATCGCCGGTGAAGATACTTTCACAGACCATATTGTTTTGACAGGAGTGGACGACCATGCGCGGAATTCTTCGGGTTGCGGCAATCACGCCCCGGCTGCATCTGGCCAATGTTGAGAAAAATGTGCATGAACATCTGGAAATGCTCCGCCGGGCGGCTGAACAAAAGACGCAGCTGGCGGTGTTCCCGGAACTGTCCCTGACAGGGGCAAGCTGCGGCAACCTCTTCTTCCAGCAGACGCTGCAGGACAGGGTGTGGGCCGGTCTTGAAACCATCGCCAAGGAAATGCCGGAAGGCATGACGGCGGTGGTGGGCGCCCCGCTGTCCGGTCCCGGCGGGCTGTATCAGGCAGCGGTGGTGATTTCCGGCGGCAGGGTGCAGGGCGCAGCGGTGAAAACCCTTCTCAACCGGGAAGAAAGCGCCTTCTTCCGCCCGCTCCGGGAGCCGGTGGTGCTTCCCAATGGCGTGGCGCTGTACCCCAATGGACGCATGATCAGCGCTGACGGTGTGATGATCGGCGTCGAATTGGGCAGCGAACTGTGGGCGCCTGTGCCGCCCTCCGGCGAACAGTGTTTGAAGGGCGCAGAGGTGATTGTCAACCTCTCCGCCGTCACCGAGGAAGTTACCGGGCGGGCATACCGCCAGCAGCTGGTGCGCCAGCAGTCGGCAAGGTGCCTGTGCGGATACGTCTACGCCTCCGCCGGAACGGAGGAATCCACCACCGATACCCTCTGCGCCGGGCACTGCATGGTGGCTGTGTGCGGCGACATGGCGGCGGAATCCGCTGCTTTCCTGGCGGAAGAAAACCTGCTGGTGGCGGATATTGATCTGGAGCGCATCCGGGCCAATCGCCGCCGGAGCGAGACCTTCGCTGCCCAGATGCAGCCCGGCGCTCCCCAGATGACCTGCGGTGCCCTGCTGCTGAAGGACAGCGAGCCGGTGAAACTGGCGGTGTCCAAAAAGCCCTTTGTCCCCCAGACCAAGGCGGAACGCACCCTTCGCTGTACCCAGATTTTTGAAATGCAGGCCTACGCCCTCAAGCGCCGCCTGCAGGTGACCGGCGGCAAGGTGGTCATCGGCATCTCCGGCGGGCTGGATTCCACGCTGGCGCTGCTGGCAGCCGTGCGGGCCATGGACGTGATGGGTCTGCCCCGCACCAACATTCTTGGCGTGACCATGCCCTGCTTCGGCACGACCGATCACACCTATCAGAGCGCTCTGGAACTGATGCGCACGCTGGGCATTCAGCAGCGGGAAATCAGGATTCATCAGGCGGTGCTGCAGCACTTTGCGGACATCGGCCATGATGAAAACGACCACTCCGTCACCTATGAAAACGCCCAGGCCCGGGAACGCACCCAGGTGCTGATGGACGTGGCCAACGACTTCGGCGGCATCGTGCTGGGCACCGGCGACCTGAGTGAAATCGCCCTGGGTTGGTGCACCTATAACGCCGACCACATGAGTATGTACGGCGTCAATGCGGGCATCCCCAAGACGCTGGTGCGCTGGGTGGTGCGCACGGTGAGCGAGATGGAAGGCTTTGCAGAGAGCAAGGCGGTGCTGGAGCGCATTCTGGATACGCCCATCAGCCCGGAACTGCTGCCCCCCGACGAAAAGGGCAACATTGCCCAGCAGACGGAAGATCTGGTCGGCCCCTATGCGCTGCACGATTTCTTCCTGTACTACGTCATCCGCTACGGCTATGAGCCTCAAAAAATCTACGAACTGTGCTGCATGGCCTTCCGGGAGGATTTTACGCCGGAGACCATCCGCAAGTGGCTGAAAAACTTCTACCGCCGCTTCTTCACCCAGCAGTTCAAGCGTAACTGCTCCCCCGACGGCGTGAAGGTCGGCTCCGTGGGGCTGTCCCCCCGGGGAGATTGGCGGATGCCCAGCGACGCCCAGTCGGCGGATTGGCTGAATGCCTGCGACACCCTGCACGATTGATGAAATAACATACTTTTCAGGAGGATAAGGATTATGAAGTGCCAGTATTGCAACTGTACCGACAGCAAGGTGATTGATTCCCGCCCCACGGAAGAAGGCAGCAGCATCCGCCGCCGCCGTGAGTGCATCAACTGCGGGCGCCGCTTCACCACCTACGAGAAAATCGAAATGGCCCCCCTGATGGTGGTCAAGCGGGACGGCCGCCGGGAAGCCTTTGATCCCCAGAAGATCAAGTCGGGCATCCTGCACGCCTGTGAAAAGCTGCCCGTGTCCATGCAGCAGATCGACGCCATGTGCACCCGTATCGAGCAGAACGCTTACAGCGCCATGGATGCGGAAATCGCCAGCCATCGCATCGGCGACATGGTGATGGCGGAACTCAAGGCCGTCAACGATGTGGCCTACGTCCGTTTCGCTGCTGTGTATCGCAAGTTTACCGACCTTGGCACCTTCATGGACGAGCTGCAGAAGCTGGTCAATGAGAGCAAGGGCGAATGAGGCTGAATCAGCCAAAATCAGCAACATCAAAAGGCTCCGTGCCTGCTTCCTTTGGGGGCAGGTACGGAGCCTTGTTTTGTTGATTATTCCTCCACGCGGAAGGCGTAGATGGTGGTGGTGTCGTAGCGCTCACCGGGCTTGAGCACGGTGGTGGGGAAGTGGGGCTGATTGGGCGCATCGGGGAAGTGCTGGGTTTCCAGGCACAGGCCGGAATACTGGCCGTAATCAGCGCCGTTTTTGCCGCCCTTGACGTCGGTCTTGCAGGCAGAGTAGAACTGCACGGCGGGCTGATCGGTCAGCACTTCCATGGAGCGGCCGCTCTCGGGGTGATACAGGCAGGCGCACAGGCCCATGGCGCTGCCCTTGCGCAGCACGTAGTTGTGGTCGTAGCCGCCGGCGTCCTGCATGGTGAGGGAAGTGCCGATCAGGTCCAGACCTTCGCCGATGACGCGGCCTTCCCGCAGGTCAAAGGGCGTACCCGCCACGGGGGCAAAGTAGCCCGTGGGGATCAGCTCTGCGTCCACGGCGGTGAGGCAGTCGCTGTCGATGTAAATCACATGGTCCCGCACCGTGCCATGGTCGTGGCCGGCGAGGTTGAAGTAGGTGTGATTGGTCAGGTTGCAGTGGGTGGTCTTGTCGGTGGTGGCTTCGTAGCGGATGGACAGGTTGCACAGGTCATCCCAGGTGTAGGTGACGGTCACATCCAGCGTGCCGGGGTAGTTCTCGTCGCCATCGGGGCTGACGAGGTGGAACTTCAGGCTGTCCTGCTCCCGGCCTTCCACGGGCGTGGCTTCCCACATCTTAGCAGAGAAGCCCACAATGCCGCCATGGAGATGGTTGCGGCCGTTGTTGGTGGCCAGCTGATATTCCTTGCCTTCCAGGGTGAACTTGCCCAGGGCAATGCGGTTGCCGAAGCGGCCCACCGTGTCGCCCATGCAGGCATGATCGCCTTCATAGCGGTCCAGGGTTTCAAAGCCCAGGGCCACGTCCGCCATGTTGCCCTTGTTGTCGGGCACGATGATGGAGGTCAGAATGGCGCCGTAGGTGATGGCCTTGATGGAAGCGCCCTGCTTGTTGGTCAGCGTGTACTCGGTAACCTGGTGACC
The DNA here is from genome assembly GCA_015056085.1 of Clostridiales bacterium. Classification (GTDB taxonomy): domain Bacteria; phylum Bacillota; class Clostridia; order Christensenellales; family Aristaeellaceae; genus UBA11524. The sequence continues at coordinate 20,531 of SVHA01000012.1, read as the reverse complement.
TGCCTTGGTCACGCCATAGGGGCGGGAGGTAATGGACATGGGAAGTCCCTCCTTGTGTGCTTTTTTGCTGATTCTATTGTACTTCAAACGGAGGGGATGGTCAAGAGGTATTTTGGGGGCTTCGCCCCCCAATCCCCTGATGTGGGGCTTTGCCCCGCACCTCACCAGGGGCGCTGCCCCTGGATCCCGGTCGGGGGCGCTGCCCCTGGACCCCGCAAGGGCCATTGGCCCTTGACCCATCACCCGGAAATCCTGAAGGATTTCCGGGGTGTTCTTTTTTTGGAGAAGTCCTATATATCAGTCTTGTCTTTTCCGAGGTAACCAGGGGGCTTTCCGATCGCCCCCTGGACCCCTTCGGTCTGCATCCTTGTAAGTAGACTTTACCGCAGTAGGACAATCCCCCACCGCCTTACGGCGGAGCCCCCTTTACACAAGGGGGCCTTTGTATGCTTGCCTCAAAAACCGTTCCTCCATTTTCATGTTCCGAATTGTATGGCCGGAGGGGGCCCGAAGGTTTCCAAAGGAAACGAACTGCCCTGTGGGCAGTCGCCGAAGGCGAGTTTCCGGAGCGAAGCGGAGGCGGACGATCGGAAAGCCCTTTGGTCGCCCGTGAGGGCGAAACCCTAATCTTGCATCAAAGACAACATTCAAGAAATCATCCCCAAAACAAAACACCCCCGGAAATCCGTCAGGATTTCCGGGTAATGGGTCAAGGGTCGAAGACCCTTGCGGGGGTGTTGGGGGCGGCGCCCCCAACTGGGATTCCAAAGGGCAAAGCCCTTTGGAAGGGGTGCAGGGGCGGCGCCCCTGCTGGGGTGTGGGGCGAAGCCCCGCAAGCAGGAGTCCAGAGGGCGCAGCCCTCTGGTGGGGGCGTTGGGGGCGAAGCCCTCAACCAAGGGTGTCGGGGACGGAGTCCCCGACTGGGGCGTGGGGCAAAGCCCCACCTTCCGGCAGGCCGTCCATGCCGGCGTCTGACACCTCGCCCAGTTTGCGCTGAATGGAGCGGGAACGGATAAACGCCGTATCAATGGATTCCGTGGCCTGCTGCAGGCGTTGCTGGGTCTTTTCCAGCGCATCACCAAAGCGGCCAAAATCAGCCTTGACGGCGCCCAGAAGCTTCCACACCTCGCTGGTGCGCTTCTCGATGGCGACGGAGCGGAAGCCCATCTGCAGGGCGTTGAGCAGCGCACAGAAGGTGCTGGGCCCGGCAACCACCACACGGTAGTCCCGCTGAATGCCCTCGGCCACATCAGGCATCTGCACAGCCTCGGCGTACAGGCCCTCCACCGGCAGGAACATCACCGCAAAATCGGTGGTGTGGGGCGGACGGATGTACTTGTCGTGGATGCGTTTGGCTTCCTGACGCAGGCGGGCCGTTAGACCCTTGCGGGCGGCTTCCAGGGCAGGAACATCCGCCGCCTGGGCGGCATCCTGGATGCGGAGATAATCCTCCTGGGGGAACTTGCTGTCAATGGGCAGATACACCACATCGTTATCCTTGCCGGGCAGGCGCACGGCAAATTCCACACGCTCGGTGCTTCGGGGCGCCACGGCGACATTTTCCTCGTACTGCTGGGGGGTCAGCACGGCGGACAGCAGGCTGCCCAGCTGCATTTCACCCCAGATGCCGCGGGTCTTGACGTTGGTCAGCACCCGCTTCAGGTCGCCCACGCCCACAGCGAGGGTTTGCATTTCGCCCAGTCCCTTATAGACCTGTTCCAGCCGCTGGGACACCTGGGCAAAGGACTCGTTGAGCCGCTTTTCGATGTTCTCGGTGAGTTTTTCGTCCACGGTGCGGCGCATCTGGGTCAGCTGACGGTCGTTGTCCTCCCGGATGGTCTGCAGGGACTGCTGGGTGCTTTGCCGCAGCTGTTCCATACGGGTGTCCAGCTGGGTCAGGGCGGCAGACTGGGCATTGGTCAAGCCGCCGATGCGCTCCTCCTGATTCCTCGTGGACAGGAGAATCTGCCGCTGCATACTTTCCAGGACGTTAGTCTGGCTCTGGCCGATTTGGTTCAGGGTGCTGCTGATGTCCTGAGAGGCCTGATTCAATGCGCCGCGCATGGCTTCCTCGCTGGAAGAAGTGCGCTTCTGGCGATTCATCAGCACGATGAGGAGAATCAGGCAAATCAGCATGAGCAGCGCCGTCAGGCCGAGCAGGGAAAGAAGAATGGGGTCTTGCATGCGTACCTCCGGCGGGGATCAATCACTGAAGTCACATCTCCCGGCGGCCTTCCAGGGCCTTGGAGAGGGTGACTTCATCGGCGTATTCAAGGTCGCTGCCCACCGGCACGCCGTGGGCAATGCGGGTGCAGCGCACGCCCATGGGCTTGAGCAGCCGGGCGATGTAGGTGGCGGTGGCTTCGCCTTCGATGTCCGGGTTGGTGGCGAGGATGACCTCCGTCACGTTTTCCTGGCCCAGGCGGGCGAGCAGTTCCCGGATGTGAATGTCATCGGGGCCCACGCCGTCCATGGGGGACAGGGTGCCGTGCAGCACATGATACAGCCCGTGATAGTCGTGCATCCGCTCCATGGCGGCCACATCCCGGGGGTCACGCACGACGCAGATTTGCCCGTTGTGGCGGGTGGGATTGGCGCACACGGCGCAGTGCTCTTGGGAAGCATAGTTGCCGCAGGTTTCACAGTAGCGGATGGCCTTGCGCCCCTGCCAGATGGAGTTGGCGATGTCATGGACATCCTCCAGCGGCAGGCTGACGATATGATACGCCAGGCGCTGGGCGGTCTTCTGGCCGATGCCGGGCAGGCGGGCCAGGGCAGACACCATGCGTTGAATGGGCTCGATCTGCTGGCTCATCAGAACATACCGCCCATGCCGGGAGCCATGCGGGACATGGTGGCCTCACGGGCTTCTTCACCCTTGCGCAGGGCTTCGTTCACTGCGGCCAGCACCAGGTCCTGCAGCATTTCCACGTCGTCGGGATCCACCACCTGGGGGTCAATGGTGATGGAGAGCAGTTCCCGCTTGCCGGAAACCTTCACGCTCACCACGCCGCCGCCGCTGGTGGCCTCGTATTCAGCCGCATCCAGCTTTTCCTGGGCCTCGGTCATGGCCTGCTGCATCTTCTGGGCCTGACGCATGAGCTGCTGCATATTGGCGCCGCCGCCGAAACCGCCGAAATTCTGTCGTGCCATGGGAAAATTCCTCCTTCAAAATCAATCTAAAGTCGTGTGAAAATCAGGGGCCCCACCGGAAACATTGACGCTGCCGGGGGAGATCACCTTATCTTACCATGTTTTGCATCCTCTGACAAGGGAAGGCTTATGCTTCCTGAGGGGCTGCGGGCAGGAGATACACTCCCGTCACCGTGTCATCCAGAATGGCCATGACGCAGGGCGTGCCCTTGTCCGATTTGCCCTTGAGCATCAGTTCTTCCTTGGCGATGCGGGTGGGCTGGCTGATGGCCTGGGTGATGAGCAATTCGCAGGGCTCCTTGGTGCACAGGGTCACACCGGCAATGATGCGGCCGTTGGTGCCCGTTTTGGTGAAGGTGATGGCCTTGACGCCCTTGCCGTTGCGGTTTTGCTTTTCAAACTCCATGGCGGGCATCCGCTTGCCATAGCCCCGGTCGGTGAAGAGGATCATCTCGTTCTTCTTGTGAATCTGACCGGCCCAGACCAGAGCGTCGCCAGAATCCAGCTGCATACCCTTCACGCCGGCGGAGATGCGGCCCTGCACAGGCACGGTGTCCTGGGCGAAGCGGATGCACATACCGTCACGGCTGATGAGCAGCAGGTCGTCCTCGGTGGGCAGGGGCAGCACAGTGAGGAGTTCATCGCCCTTTTTCACATTCACGGCGGCGAACTTCTTGCTGCGGATGCCGTATTCAGCGGCATTGCTGCGCTTGAGCATACCCTGCTTGGTGACAAAGAGGAAATCGGGGCGGGAAGCGATGTCTGCCATCTTGACGCAGGTCATCATCAGCGGCGCTTCCTGGTCTTCCAGACCCGCCAGCACGCCGGAGAGCAATTGTCCCCTGTCCTTGGGCTTCATCTCCGCCAGAGAGCCCACAGGCAGCAGATAGCAGTTGCCGTGGTTGGTGAAGATCATCAGCGTCTCGTCGGTCATGGTATTGAACAGCCACAGGGGGGAATCCTCCAGATTCTCCTGAGGGGAGGGGGCAGGATTCTTGCGGTACAGCGGGGGATACATCCGCTTGAGGTAGCCGCCACGGGTGTAGATGACCACGGCTTCTTCCGGCACAGGCGCATCGTCCAGAATGGCAGCCGGAGCGTCGGAGGGGGATTCCAGCTGGGTGCGGCGGGCGTCGCCGGCGTATTCATCGGCGATCTCCTGCAGCTCCTTGCGGATGACGCCCAGCAGCTTCTTCTCGCTGCCCAGAATGCCTTCCAGCTTGGCGATCAGTTTGAGGATTTCCTCGTATTCCTTGCGCAGGGCGAGGATTTCCAGGTTGGTCAGGCGCTGCAGGCGCATATCCAGAATGGCCTGGGCCTGCACTTCCGTCAGGGAGAAGCGCTCCATGAGGGCGGAGCGGGCTTCCTTGGGCGTCTTGGAGGCACGGATGAGGGCAATGACTTCATCCAGATTGTCCACGGCGATCATCAGGCCCTGCAGGATGTGGGCACGGGCCTTGGCCTGTTTGAGTTCATACTGGGTGCGCCTTGTGACGACTTCCTTCTGATGGGCGATGAAGTAGCCGATCATGGCCTTGAGGCCCATCTGCACGGGCTTGCCCTGAGCGATGGCCACCATGTTCACGCCGAAGGTCACCTGCAGGTCGGAATACTTGTACAGGTAGTTGAGCACCTTGTCGGCGTCTGCGTCCTTCTTTAGTTCGATGACGGCGCGCATACCTTCCCGGTCGCTCTCGTCACGGATGTCATAGATGCAGCCCAGGGCCGCCTTCTTTTCCTCAGAGAGTTTGAGGATTTTCTCCAGCATGGCGGCCTTGTTGACCTGATAGGGCACTTCGGTGATGCAAATCAGTTTGCGCCCGGCAGAGCCATCCTCAAAATGCACCTTGGCCCGCACGGAGAGCTTTGACCGGCCGGTTTCATAGCCCTTGCGGATTTCCTCGTTCTTCACCAGCACGCCGCCGGTGGGGAAGTCCGGGCCGGGGAGGATCTCCATCAGTTCATCCAGCGTGATGTCGGGGTTTTCAATCTGGGCAATGGTGGCCCTGATGGACTCGCCCAGGTTGTGGGGCGGAATGTTGGTGGCCAGACCCACTGCGATGCCGCCGGCGCCGTTGACCAGCAGATTGGGGAAGCGGGCGGGCAGCATATCCGGTTCTTTGAGGGAGTCGTCAAAGTTCAGGCGGAAAGGCACGGTGTCCTTCTCGATGTCCCGGAGCATGAGCATGGCCAGGGGGGTCATACGGGCCTCGGTGTAACGCATGGCAGCGGCGCTGTCGCCGTCAATGGAGCCGAAGTTGCCGTGGCCGTCTACCATGGGGCCCCGCATAGCGAAGTCCTGGGCCATGTGCACCAGAGCGCCGTACACGGAGGAATCGCCGTGGGGGTGATACTTACCCAGGCAGTCGCCGACAATGCGGGCGCACTTGCGGTGGGGCTTTTCAGGGGTGGTGCCCAGTTCCATCATGGTGTAGAGGATGCGCCGCTGCACGGGCTTGAGGCCGTCCTCCACCCGGGGGAGGGCACGCTCCAGAATGACGTGCTCGGCGTAGGGCATCATGGACTGATGCATCACGTCTTCCACGGTGGTCTGGATGATGCGGGAGGGATCGTCCTTGACGATGGGTTTGAGGGAATCACGCTTCTTCGCCATGGGTTAGTTCCCTCCTTCCTGCTGGGGAGGCAGTTCAAAGTTGTCCTCCCGGTTGAATTCTGCGTGTTCGACGATGTAATCCCGGCGGGGCTCCACCTTGTCCCCCATCAGAATGGTGATCAGGCGCTCCGCCTGGGCGGCGTCTTCGATGGTGACCTGCATGAGTTTGCGCTGGGCGGGGTCCATGGTGGTGGCCCACAACTGCTCAGGATTCATCTCGCCCAGACCTTTGTAGCGCTGCAGGGTGTAGCCCTTGCCGGCTTCTTTGGTCACATGGGCCAGTTCCTTGTCATCGTAGCAATACCAGATTTTAGAGCCCTTCTGCACCTTGTACAGGGGCGGCATGCCGATGTAGACGTGCCCTGCGGAAATCAGTTCCCGCATATACCGGTAGAAGAAGGTCAGCAGGATGGCACGGATGTGGGCGCCGTCCTGGTCGGCGTCGGAGAGGATGATGACCTTGTGGTACTTGAGGCTCTTGAGGGAGAAACTTTCGTCAATGGAAGTTCCCAGAGCCGTGATGAGGCTGCGGAATTCCTCGTTGGACAGCACCTGATCCAGGCGCTTCTTTTCCACGTTGAGGGGCTTGCCCCGCAGGGGGAGAATGGCCTGGAAGCGGCGGTCACGGCCCTGCTTGGCGCTGCCGCCTGCAGAGTCGCCCTCCACGATGAACAGCTCGTTGTCCTCGGGCTTGCGGCCGGTGGAGGAGGACAGTTTGCCCACCAGAGGAGCGGCTTCCAGCTGATTGGCCTTGCGGGCGTTGTCACGGGTCTTGCGGGCGGCTTCACGCACCTGGGCGGCACGCACCGCCTTGGTGACGATCTGCATAGCCACATCCTGATTTTTCAGGTTGTCCAGCCAGTCCGCCAACTGCTGGGCGATGATGGCTTCCGCTGCCGGGCGCACTTCGCTGTTGCCCAGGCGGCCTTTGGTCTGGCCTTCAAACTGCGGGTTTTTGACCATGGCGATGAGCACGCAGGTCAGGCCTTCCCGGAAGTCCTCGCCGGAGAGGTTGTTGTCCTTTTCCTTCAGGGCGCCCACCTTGCGGGCGTAATCGTTGAACGCCTTGGTGAAAGCGGCCTTGAAGCCTGTTTCGTGGCTGCCGCCCTCGCCGGTGGGGATGTTGTTGACGTAGGAGAACAGGCTCTCGGTGTAGCCGTCGGTATACTGAATGGCGCAGCGGCAGATCACGTCGTCCCGCTTGCCTTCCAGATAGATCACATCGTCATGCAGGGTGGTCTTGCCCTGATTGAGGTAGCGCACATAGTCCACCACGCCGCCCTCATAGCAGAACACCTTTTCCCGGCTGTCGGGGTCCTTCACCCGCTCGTCGGTGAAGACGATGCGCAGGCCACGGTTGAGGTAGGCCAGTTCCTGCAGGCGGCGGGAGACGGTCTCGCCGTTGAACTTCACGTCGTCGAAGATGGTGTCATCGGGCAGGAAGCGCACCATGGTGCCCTTTTTGCGGGTGTTGCTGATCTTTTCCAGGGGGCCTTCCGGCTCGCCGGCGTGCACCTTGCCCGCAGCGTCCACATAGGAGGAAAAGCGCATCTGATAATGGGCAAAGTTCACATAGGCGTCCACGGTCAGCCACTTCGACAGGGCGTTGACCACAGAGGCGCCCACGCCGTGCAGGCCGCCGGAATAGCTGTAATTCTCGTTATTGAACTTGCCGCCGGCGTGCAGGCGGGTGTAGATGACTTCCACGCCTGAGATGTGCAGGGTGGGGTGTTCATCCACGGGCACGCCACGGCCGTTGTCGCACACGCTGGCGGAACCATCCGTGTGGAGGGTGACGCGGACTTCATCAGCGTAGCCGTTGCTGGCCTCGTCGATGGCGTTGTCCACGATTTCCCACAGCAGGTGATGCAGGCCGCGGGAGGAGGTGGTGCCGATATACATACCAGGGCGCATCCGGACGGCCTCCAGGCCCTCCAGCACTTGAATATTTCCGGCGCCATAAGTCTGAGACATGTTGAATCTCCTCGCTTGCTGATGGTGTTTGATGGCATTGAATGCAGTTGAATCAGAAAAAATCTTCCAACGATCATTATACCACAAAAAAACAAAACCGGCAAGGTCGGCACGGTGAATGCCTGATCTTGCCGGGAAAAATGTCAGCCCTTGCGGATGATGTCTGCGATAGCCGTCACGGTGGAACGGAGGCGCTGATTCTGGCAGGGGATGGTCACGTCCGCCCATTTCTCATAGAGGGGGCAGCGCTCGTTGTAGAGGTCCTGCAGGGTCATGCCGGGGGCGATGGTGACGCCCCTTGCGTGAAGGTCGCCCAGGCGCTGGGCCAGCAGGCGGCAGGGCAGCTGCAGATACACCACGGTGCCCAGGGTTTTCAGGTGCTCCATGGCCCGGGGGCCGTAAATCACGCTGCCGCCGGTGGCGATCACCGTGCGCTCCACATCCAGGGAGGCGTTGACGTCCTCTTCAATGCGCCGGAAGCCCTCGTCGCCGTGTTCATCCAGCAGCTGGCTGAGTTTCTTGCCCATTTGGGCTTCGATGGCACGGTCGCTGTCCAGGAAATCAAAGCCCAGTTCCCTGGCCAGCGCCACGCCCACGGTGGATTTGCCGCTGCCGGGCATCCCGATGAGGATGACGTTGCTGTCTTTTGGGGTCATCATGCGCACCTCCTGTGAAGTGGGGGTAGGGGAGGATAAGGAAAAGCGGGAGCCTCCGAAGTGGAAACTCCCGCAAAAGTCACTGTGTTACGCCGGAATGTCAGAACTCGTAGTTCTCGCGGACGTCGATGTTCTTGTAGCGGCGCATACCGGTGCCGGCGGGGATCAGCTTGCCCAGGATGACGTTCTCCTTCAGGCCGATCAGCGGATCGATCTTGCCCTTGATGGCAGCCTCGGTCAGCACGCGGTTGGTCTCCTGGAAGGAGGCGGCGGACATGAAACTTTCCGTGGCCAGAGAAGCCTTGGTGATGCCCAGCAGCACACGCTTGACGGAGGCGGGACGTCCGCCTTCCATCAGGGCCTTCTGGTTGGCGGCTTCCAGACGGAAGATGTCCACCAGAGAGCCGGGGAGCAGGGTGGTATCGCCGGCGTCTTCCACACGGACCTTGCGCAGCATCTGATGCACGATGATTTCGATGTGCTTGTCGGACACGGCAACGCCCTGGAGGCGGTACACGGAGAGAACTTCCTTGAGCAGGTATTCCTGCACGGCCTTCACACCCAGGATCCTCAGCAGATCGTGAGGATTGATGGAGCCTTCGATGAGCATATCGCCGGCTTCCACATGGTCGCCCTCCTGCACCTTCAGGCGGCTGCCGTAGGTGATGGGATATGCCTTGGTCTCGTCGGTTTCCACGGTGATCTCGTTGCGGCGGCCGGCATCCACGATGCGCACCACGCCAGCAGTCTCGCTGATGACGTCGTGGGGCGTGGGATTGCGGGGGGTCGCCACGTCGGTGATGAGCACATCGCCGGCCTTGACCGTCTCGCCGTCCTTGACCTTCAGGGTGCCGTTGGGACCGGTGTAGGAGTGCAGTTCCTTGGCGGTGATAATCAGTTCACGCTTGCCCTTCTTGGCGTCCTGCACGCTCACCACGCCGCTGATGTCAGCCAGCACGGCTTCGCGCTTGGGCTTACGGGCTTCGAAGAGTTCTTCCACGCGGGGCAGACCCTGGGTGATGTCCTCACCAGAGGCGATACCGCCGGTATGGAAGGTACGCATGGTCAGCTGGGTGCCGGGCTCGCCGATGGCCTGGGCGGCAATGATGCCCACGGCCTCGCCCACGTCCACCTTGCCGCCGTGAGCCATGTTCTGGCCGTAGCAGCGGGCGCACACACCATACTCGGTGCGGCAGGTGAGGACGGAACGGACCTGTGCCTTGGTGACGCCGGCTTCGACGATCTTCTTGGCCTTGGCGTGGTCGATGGCCTCGTTGAGGGCCACCAGCACTTCGCCAGTGACGGGATGGAGGATGTCTTCAGCGGCAGTGCGGCCACGCAGACGGTCTTCCAGGGATTCGATGGACTGCTTGCCGCTCATCAGCTCGGTGACGGTGATGCCGCGCACCTTTTCGCCACGGGACTCGAAGCAGTCTTCCTCGCGCACGATGACTTCCTGAGACACGTCCACCAGACGGCGGGTCAGGTAGCCGGAGTCAGCGGTCTTCATGGCGGTATCGGACAGAGCCTTACGGGAGCCGTGAGAGGACAGGAAGAACTCAAGCACGTTCAGGCCCTCACGGAAGTTGGCGCGAATGGGCAGCTCCACGGTCTTGCCGGTGGGGGATGCCATCAGGCCACGCATACCGGCCAGCTGGGACACCTGGGCAGAGGAGCCACGGGCGCCGGAGTCGGTCATCATGCGGATGGGGTTGAACTTGTCCAGGTTGGGCAGAATCTGATCCCGCAGGCCGTGGGTGGTCTTGTTCCACAGCTCGATCACGCGCTCGTAGCGCTGATCCTCGGTCAGCATACCCATCTGATAGAACTCGTTGATTTCGGCGACCTTCTTGTCGGCCTCTTCCAGCATTTCCGCCTTGCACGGGGGCACCTTGATGTCCGCCACGGACACGGTGACAGCGCCGCGGGTGGAATACTTGTAGCCCAGGGCCTTGATGGCGTCCAGCACCAGAGCGGTTTGATGCTCGCCCTGAGAACGGAAGCACATATCCACGATGTTGGACAGCTGCTTCTTGCCCACCAGTTCGTCCACTTCCAGGGCGAACATATCGTCCAGGCATTCACGCTTCTTGAAGCCCAGGGTCTGGGGCAGAGCGTCGTTGAAGATCAGGCGGCCCAGGGTGCAATCGATGATCTTGCTGCCCTTTTCGCCGTTGAATTCACGCTCCACACGCACACGGATGGGGCTCTGCAGGGTGATCTGACCCAGGGAGTAAGCCATCTGCGCTTCGTCGGGATCACGGAAGACACGGCCGGCGCCCTTGCCGTTCTCGTTGACGATGGTCAGGTAGTAGCAGCCGATAACCATGTCCTGAGAGGGGCTGATGACGGGCTTGCCGTCCTGGGGCTTGAGGATGTTGTTGTGAGCCAGCATCAGGAAGCGGGCTTCGGCCTGGGCTTCCATGCTCAGGGGCACGTGCACGGCCATCTGGTCGCCGTCGAAGTCGGCGTTGAAGGCGGTACAGGCCAGGGGATGGAGTTTAATGGCCTTGCCTTCCACCAGGATGGGCTCAAAGGCCTGGATGCCCAGACGATGCAGGGTAGGCGCACGGTTGAGCAGCACGGGATGTTCCTTGATGACCTCTTCCAGGATGTCCCAGACCTCGGTCTTCATCTTTTCCACGGCACGCTTGGCGCTCTTGACGTTGTGGGCAATTTTGAGGGCCTGCAGGCGCTGCATCACGAAGGGCTTGAACAGTTCCAGGGCCATTTCCTTGGGCAGGCCGCACTGATGGAGCTTGAGTTCAGGACCGACGACGATAACGCTACGGCCGGAATAGTCAACACGCTTGCCCAGCAGGTTCTGGCGGAAACGGCCCTGCTTGCCGCTGAGCAGGTGAGACAGGGACTTCAGGGGGCGGTTGCCGGGGCCCGTCACGGGGCGGCCACGACGGCCGTTGTCGATCAGCGCGTCCACAGATTCCTGCAGCATACGCTTTTCGTTGCGCACGATGATGTCCGGCGCGCCCAGTTCCAGCAGCCGCTTGAGGCGGTTGTTGCGGTTGATGACACGGCGGTACAGATCGTTCAGGTCAGAGGTGGCAAAGCGGCCGCCGTCCAGCTGCACCATGGGGCGCAGATCCGGGGGGATGACAGGCAGAACTTCCAGGATCATCCACTCGGGCTTGTTGTTGCTGGCACGGAAGGCTTCCACCACTTCCAGGCGCTTCATGGCGCGGGCACGCTTCTGGCCTTCGGTGTCACGGTTGTGCTCCTTGCTGGCCAGGGTGGCGATTTCTTCCTTGAGTTGGACGGACAGGGCGTCCAGATCCAGCGCCTTGAGCATTTCACGCACGGCTTCGGCGCCCATCATGGCCTTGAAGGAGCCACGGCCATAGGTGCGCTCGGTGTTGCGATACCGCTCGTCATTGATGGTCTCGTGGAGCTTCAGGTCGGTCTCGCCGGGATCCAGCACGATGTAGCTGGCAAAGTAGAGCACCTTGTCCAGCACACGGGGGCTGATGTCCAGCAGCATGCCCATACGGCTGGGGATGCCCTTGTAGTACCAGATGTGGCTCACAGGGGCAGCCAGTTCGATGTGGCCCATGCGCTCACGGCGAACCTTGGCACGGGTGACCTGCACGCCGCACTTGTCGCAGATCTTATCCTTGTCCTTGTATTTGATGCGCTTATACTTGCCGCAGTTGCACTCCCAGTCCTTGGTAGGTCCGAAAATGCGCTCGCAGTACAGACCGTCACGCTCGGGCTTGAGGGTGCGGTAGTTGATGGTTTCGGGCTTTGTGACCTCGCCGTGGGACCACTCACGAATCTGGTCCGGGGAGGCCATGCCAATCTGGATAGCGTCAAGATTGGTCAGTTCAAACAAAAGGGGTCACGCTCCCTTCAATCTAATCCTGATGCCAGGCGTGCATCAGGCAGGGTGAAGCCGCCGCCGGGTCCTCCCCGGCTGGCGGAAGTAAAGGACAGGGACATTATTCGGTGTCGTCAGACAGGCCGTCCAGGTCGTCCAGATCACCAAAGGACATATCCGCAGAGAAATCATCGCCCAGGGACATATCGTCGTCATCATCGTCAGACAGGCGGAAATCATCCAGCCCGAAGGAAGGCATGATCTCGTCGATATCGTCTTCGGAGATGGCGGGCGCCTCGCCGGAAGCAGCCTCGGCAGCTTCGGAGCGGGGACGGGCCTGCTCGGCCGGGGGCAGATCTTCGGGATCCAGTTCGGGAATCTCGATGACGTTGCGCTCGGCGTCCAGCACCTTGATGTCCAGGCACAGGGCCTGCATTTCCTTGATGAGCACCTTGAAGGACTCAGGCACACCGGGGGCGGGGATGTTCTCGCCCTTGATGATGGCCTCGTAGGTCTTGACGCGGCCCACGGTATCGTCGGACTTCACGGTGAGGATTTCCTGCAGGGTGTTGGCGGCGCCGTAGGCTTCCAGAGCCCAGACTTCCATTTCGCCGAAGCGCTGGCCGCCGAACTGGGCCTTGCCGCCCAGAGGCTGCTGGGTCACCAGAGAGTAGGGACCCACGCTGCGGGCGTGCATCTTGTCGTCCACCAGGTGATGCAGTTTCAGGAAGTACATCACGCCGACGGTGACGGGGTTTTCGAACTGGTCGCCGGTGCGGCCGTCACGCAGGATGGTCTTGCCATCGGTGCGCAGGCCAGCCTTTTCCAGCGTGGCAGTGATATCTTCGTAGGTGGCGCCGTCGAACACGGGAGTAGCCACGTGCCAGCCCAGGGCACGGCAGGCCATGCCCAGATGCACTTCCAGCACCTGACCGATGTTCATACGGGAGGGAACGCCCAGGGGGTTCAGCACGATTTGAAGGGGCGTGCCGTCGGGCAGGAAGGGCATATCCTCCTCACGCATCACGCGGGACACAACGCCCTTGTTGCCGTGGCGGCCTGCCATCTTGTCGCCCACAGAAATCTTGCGCTTCTGGGCGATGTAGACGCGGACCATCTCGTTGACGCCGGGGGAGAGCTCGTCCTTGTTTTCACGGGTGAAGATCTTCACATCCACCACGATGCCGCCCTCGCCGTGGGGCACACGCAGGGAGGTATCACGGACTTCACGGGCCTTTTCGCCGAAGATGGCACGCAGCAGGCGCTCTTCAGCGGTCAGTTCGGTCTCGCCCTTGGGGGTGACCTTGCCCACCAGGATATCGCCCGCACGGACTTCAGCGCCGATGCGGATGATGCCGTTTTCATCCAGGTCCTTCACCGCTTCTTCAGCGATGTTGGGGATGTCACGGGTGATTTCTTCCGGTCCGAGTTTGGTGACACGGGCTTCGGATTCAAACTCCTCGATGTGGATGGAGGTGTAGATGTCCTCCTTGACCAGCTTCTCAGAGAGCAGCACGGCGTCTTCGTAGTTGTAGCCTTCCCAGGTCATGAAGCCGATCAGGGCATTGCGGCCCAGGCCGATTTCGCCCATTTCCGTGGAAGGACCATCCGCCAGCAGATCACCCTTTTCGATCTTTTCGCCGGCAGAGACCACCGGGCGCTGATTGATGCAGGTGCCCTGGTTGGAGCGGGCAAACTTGGTCAGGCGATAGGAGTGACGCTCGCCGTGTTCATCACGGATCACGATCTCGTCGCCGGAAACCTTGTCCACCACGCCGGATTCCTTGGCCAGCACGCACACGCCGGAGTCATGGGCGGCACGGTATTCCATGCCGGTGCCGACAAAGGGCGCTTCGGGCACCAGCAGCGGCACAGCCTGACGCTGCATGTTGGAGCCCATCAGAGCACGGGTGGCGTCGTCGTTCTCCAGGAAGGGAATCATGGCCGTGGCCACGGAAACCACCTGGCGGGGAGACACGTCGATGAAGTCCACTTCCTTGGCGGGAACTTCCACATATTCGGTCTTGTCACGCACGGTGATGAGGGGATTGACAAAGGTGCCGTCGGCGTTGAGGGGCTCGGTGGCGGTGCCAATCTTGTAGAAGTCTTCCTCATCGGCGGTCATGTACACGATATCGTCGGTCACATGGCCGTCCACCACGCAGCGGTAGGGGGCTTCAACAAAACCATACTCATTCAGGCGGGCGAAGGTGGCCAGGGAGCCGATCAGACCGATGTTGGGACCTTCGGGCGTCTCAATGGGGCAGATGCGGGAATAGTGGCTGTAGTGAACGTCACGGACCTCGAAGGAGGCACGGTCACGGTTCAGACCGCCGGGGCCCAGAGCGGACAGGCGGCGCTTGTGAGTCAGTTCAGCCAGGGGGTTGGGCTGATCCATGAACTGGGACAGCTGATGGGAGCCGAAGAACTCCTTAATGGCAGCGGTCACAGGACGGATGTTGATCAGCTCGCCGGGCTTGACGTCGGAGGAATCCTGCACGCTCATGCGCTCACGCACGCTGCGCTCCAGGCGGCCCAGACCGATGCGGATCTGGTTCTGCAGCAGCTCGCCCACAGAGCGCAGGCGGCGGTTGCCCAGATGGTCGATGTCATCGGTGTCGCCCAGGCCGTAGGGCAGGCCCAGCATATAGCTCACAGAAGCCACGATGTCGTCGTTGAGGATGTGCTTGGGCACCAGCAGGGAAGCATTCTCCTTCACGGCGGCACGCAGGGTCTCCTCATCGGCGCCTTCGCATTCCTTCATGATGCGCTGCAGGGTGGGCAGATGCACCATTTCCAGGATGCCGGCTTCCTTGGGATCAAAGGGCAGATATTCCCGGGCGTCCACGAAGTTGTTGCCAACCACACGGCGCACGGTGCCTTCGCAATCCACCGCCACGCTGTTCACGCCGGCGTTTTGCACCTTGCGGGCCGTTTCCATATCGAAGATGCGGCCCTTTTCCAGCAGCACTTCGCCGGTGCGGGGGTCGATGACGTCTTCAGCGGCGGCATGGCCCAGCACACGGGTGGCCAGGGACAGCTTCTTGTTGAACTTGTAGCGGCCCACACGCATCAGGTCATAGCGCTTGGGGTCATAGAACAGCGAATTGAACATATTGGTTGCGCTGTCCAGGGAAGCAGGCTCGCCAGGCTTCTGCTTCTTATAGATTTCGATCAGGGCGTTGTCGGAAGCACGGATGGATTCATTCTGCTGCTTCTCGCCCTTGTTGTCATGCAGGATGGTGGCGTTAAGACGGTCGTCCTCACCCAGCAGATTCACGATCTCCTCGTCGGTGCCATAGCCCAGGGCGCGCAGCAGCACCGTGAGGGGCATCTTGCGGGCACGGTCAATACGCACCCACAGCACGTCGTCAGAGCTGGTTTCATACTCCAGCCAGGCGCCGCGGGAGGGGATGATCTGCGCAGCATAAAGAGCCTTGCCGGCCTTGTCGCGGGCAAAGGAGAAATAGGCGCCGGGAGAGCGCACCAGCTGAGAAACAATGACACGCTCCGCACCGTTGATGATGAAGGTGCCGTGGTCGGTCATCAGGGGGAAATCACCCATGAATACATCGGACTCTTTGATTTCGCCCGTTTCATGGTTCGTCAGACGGACGAACACATACAGCGGCGCGGCATAGGTCATGTCACGCTCACGGCAGCGCTCGATGGAATTTTTCGGTTCGTCCAGCCGATAGTCCACAAACTCCAGCTCAAGATTACCGTTGTAGTCAGTAATCGGAGAGGCGTCCCAGAGGACTTCGCGCAGATCGGTATCAAGAAAACGCCGATACGAGTTCTTTTGCACCTCGATGAGATCGGGCATCTCCAGAACTTCGTTGATGCGAGAGAAGCTCATGCGCTTGCGATGCTTACCCAATTGAACCTCGTGCACCATAGAAAGCTATCACCCCTTACTTCGTCCGACCAGCATCCGGAAACAATTCCGCGCTGGAGATCTGTGCCTGAAACGCTGCCCGGGAAGGGGCTGCGGCACAGGCATAGAAAATCCGCACAGTATTATAGAGATACTGATGCAATTCTAAATTCTATCATCTGTCAAGGGAAAAGTCAAGGGTTTTTCTGCTCTTTCAGAGGATATTTTTCATTTTTTCGTCGCTGATTGAATTTGGGAAAATTTGTCTGCCGTTATTGGCGCCGGGCGGTGTGGATGGGGCGCAAGCGCATCGGGCTGCGGGAGCGTATCGGTATATAATGGAAGAAACAGCCCATCACAAGGGCAGGGGAGAACGAGATGGTGATTGTCACCTGAAATCAATGCGCAATATAATAAGGAAGCGATTAGTCTGACCTGCTCGGCGGGCGGGGTGGAAAGGGCGGCGACAGCCAGGGGTAAATCAAAACAGGAAAAAGCTGCCGGGAGGGGCAAAAAACCTTGCAAAAGTCGTTGAAAAACCGGGGAAAATCTGTTGACAATGGGGGCTTCCTATGGTAGAATAATCGAGTGAGCGCATATCAGTGACAGGTGTGCCCTATTCGTAGCGCCATCTGTCAGGGTGAATCGGTGCGTTTGCAGGAGGTTGTTCAGCGTGGAAACTCTTCTTCAGGCCAGCCGGAAAGTGGTTGGTACCAAGCAGGTGCTGCGTGCGCTGAGCAGCGGCTCCCTGCAGGCCATCTATGTCGCCACAGACATCGACACATTCCTGTTCCAGAAGGTCGTCCGCGCTGCGGAAGCCGCCGGGATGCAGGCTGTGCGTGTCAACTCGTCCCTGGAGCTCGGCCGTGCCTGCGGGCTGGAGATCGCGTCCGCCTGCGCCGGTATCCTGCGCTGAGTTCTTTCCCCAACTACGCCAATAAGTTTCCGAGGGTTGCGGAAATTTTTGGACATACATTATGGAGGTGCTCTCATGCCCACGATCAATCAGCTGGTTCGTAAGGGTCGCGAGAAGGCTGCTAACAAGTCTACTGCGCCCATTCTGCAGGGTTGCCCGCAGAAGCGCGGTGTGTGCCTGAGCGTCAAGACCACGACGCCCAAGAAGCCTAACTCCGCTCTGCGTAAGATTGCCCGTATTCGTCTGACGAACTCCATCGAAGGTACTTGCTACATCCCCGGTATCGGCCACAACCTGCAGGAGCATAGTGTTGTGCTGATTCGCGGCGGCCGTGTGCGCGACCTGCCCGGTGTTCGTTACCACATCATCCGCGGCGCTCTGGACACTGCCGGTGTTGCCAAGCGTATGCAGGCCCGTTCTCTCTACGGCGCCAAGCGGCCCAAGAAGTAATCAGGCCGGCGCGTCCTTCGCAGCTCTGAACACCGCATCAACTGCCCATCGGAGATGCTCCTTCCCCTGGAACCGGGAAGCAGCCCCTGTCCTTTTGCGGCACAGCGGACGTCTGGCGGTAACCGCCGCCGGGACAGCGTGATGCTGACATGCTGTCACAGAGAGAGGAAGTACCCTTTCCGGGACGCGGACTTCCGCAACTCACATCGACAGAAACATTCAGGAGGGAATACTATGCCCCGTCGTGGTTTTGTGCCCAAGCGCGAGGTGCTGCCGGATCCCGTACACGGGACCACGGTCGTCACCAAGCTGATCAATCAGATTATGCTCGACGGCAAGCGTGGCGTTGCTCAGAACGTCTGCTACGAAGCCTTCGAAATGATCGCCGCCAAGACCGGCAAGGACGCCAATGAAGTGTTCAATGCCGCTCTGGCCAATGTTGCCCCCTCCCTGGAAGTGAAGGCCCGCCGTGTGGGCGGTGCCACCTACCAGGTCCCGATCGAAATCCGCCCCGAGCGCCGTCAGACCCTGGCTCTGCGCTGGCTGGTGGACTTCAGCCGTAAGCGCGGCGAAAAGACCATGGCTGAGCGCCTGGCCGCCGAGCTGCTGGATGCTGCGAACAACACCGGCGCAGCTGTGAAGCGTAAGGAAGAAATGCACCGCATGGCCGAGGCCAACAAGGCTTTCGCTCACTATCGCTGGTAAGCAATTTCGTCACTACCTGAAAGGAGCGAAAACGAATGGCACGCAGCCATCCCTTGCACAAGGTGCGTAACATCGGTATCATGGCTCATATCGACGCCGGTAAGACCACGACCACCGAGCGCATCCTTTTCTACACTGGTAAGACTCACCGCATCGGTGAGACTCACGAGGGTTCCGCCACCATGGACTGGATGGCCCAGGAGCAGGAGCGCGGCATCACCATTACTTCCGCTGCTACCACCTGCGTGTGGCACAACCCCCGCAATCCTCAGGACACTTCCGACAGCTATCGCATCAACATCATCGACACCCCCGGCCACGTGGACTTCACTGTGGAAGTCGAGCGCTCCCTGCGCGTGCTGGACGGCGCTGTGTCCGTGTTCTGCGCCAAGGGCGGCGTTGAGCCCCAGTCCGAAACCGTGTGGAAGCAGGCCGAAACCTACGGTGTGCCCCGCATGGCCTACGTCAACAAGATGGACATCACCGGTGCTGACTTCTTCCGTGTGGTCGGCATGATGAAGGATCGTCTGCACGCCAATGCTGTGCCGATCCAGCTGCCCATCGGCAAGGAAGATACCTTCAAGGGCATCATCGACCTGGTGCGCATGCGTGCTGAGGTCTACTATGATGACCAGGGCAAGGACGTCCGTGATGAGGACATCCCCGCCGACCTGATGGATCTGGCCGAGCAGTATCGTGCTGAACTGATCGAAGCCGTCGCCGAAACCGACGACGCTCTGATGGAGAAGTACTTCGCCGGCGAAGAACTGACCGAGGACGAGATCAAGGACGCCATCCGTAAGGCGACCCTGGCCTGCGCCATGAACCCCGTTTGCTGCGGCACTTCTTACCGCAACAAGGGTGTGCAGCCCCTGCTGGACGCCGTGGTGGAATACATGCCCTCTCCTGTGGACATTCCCGCCATCAAGGGCACCGATCCCAGCGACCCCGATGTCGCCATGGAGCGCAAGCCCTCCGATGAAGAGCCCTTCGCTGCGCTGGCCTTCAAGATCATGGTCGATCCCTTCGTGGGCAAGCTGGCGTTCTTCCGTGTCTACTCCGGCAACCTGGCCGCTGGCAGCTACGTGATGAACTCCACCAAGCAGAAGCGTGAGCGCATCGGCCGTATCATGATGATGCACGCCAACCACCGTGAGGAAGTTGAGCACATCTACACCGGCGAAATCGCTGGCGCTGTGGGTCTGAAGGACACCACCACCGGCGACACCCTGTGCGACGAAAAGAATCAGATCATTCTGGAGTCCATGGAGTTCCCGGATCCCGTGATCGAGGTCGCCATCGAGCCCAAGACCAAGGCTGGTCAGGACAAGATGACCATGGCGCTGCTGCGTCTGGCCGAAGAAGACCCCACCTTCAAGACTTACACCAACCAGGAAACCGGTCAGACCATCATTGCCGGCATGGGCGAGCTCCATCTGGAAATCATCGTCGACCGTCTGCTGCGTGAATTCAAGGTGGAAGCCACCGTCGGCAAGCCCCAGGTTACCTACAAGGAGACCATCCGCAAGGCCGCCAAGGCCGAAGGTCGTTTCGTCCGTCAGACCGGCGGTCACGGCCAGTATGGTCACTGCTGGATCGAGATCGAGCCCGTCGAAGAAGGCAAGGGCTACGAATTTGAGTCCCGCATCGTGGGCGGCGTGATTCCCAAGGAATTCATCCAGCCCATCAACGATGGTATCCAGGGTGCGGCCAAGGCCGGCAGCCTGGCTGGCTTCGAAGTCGTTGGCTTCAAGGCCGCCGTCATCGATGGTTCTTACCACGATGTTGACTCCTCCGCCACCGCTTATGAGATCGCCGGCTCCATGGCTTTCAAGGAAGCCCTGAAGAAGGCCGATCCCTGCCTGATGGAGCCCATGATGAAGGTCGAGATTATCGTTCCCGAACAGTACATGGGCGACGTGATGGGCAACGTTTCCAGCCGCCGCGGTCGTGTGGACGGCATGGAAGCCCGTGGCCAGGATCAGATCATCCACGCCTTTGTGCCCCTGTCCGAAATGTTCGGCTACACCACTGACCTGCGTTCTCGTACCCAGGGCCGCGGCATGTTCACCATGCAGTTCGACCACTACGAGCCCGTGCCCGGTTCCGTGGCTGAGAAGATCATCGGCCAGCGCGCCAAGAACTAACACATTGTTCACTTCCCCTTCCTGCTCCCATGGCGGGGCAGGAAAGGGGCACTACTCATAAGATATTTAGGAGGGAATTTCCCATGGCTAAGGAACGCTACGAGCGCAAAAAGCCCCACGTGAACATCGGTACCATCGGCCACGTTGACCACGGCAAGACCACCCTGACCGCCGCCATCTGCATGACGCTGGCTCAGAAGGGCGCTG
>SVHA01000011.1 GCA_015056085.1 Clostridiales bacterium | reverse complement strand
TTAAAAGTCAAGTGCTCTGCCGACTGAGCTAATGGGTCATACATGCTGGGGTGGCAGGGCTCGAACCTGCGAATGCGGGAGTCAAAGTCCCGTGCCTTACCACTTGGCTACACCCCAACGCAGGTTGCCCGCCGCAGAGCAGCAGACCAGAAAAAATGGGGTGAGTAGTGGGACTCGAACCCACGGTCTTCAGAGCCACAATCTGACGCGTTAACCAACTACGCTATACCCACCATATATGGCGCGCCTGGAGGGGCTCGAACCCCCGACCCACGGCTTAGAAGGCCGTTGCTCTATCCAACTGAGCTACAGGCGCATGCCGCACGTCAAGGTGCCTCCAAGGGCAAATGGCAATCAGCATTCAGAGCAGTTGCTTTATCGTGCTGACAGGTACAGATTATAGCACTCCTTCGTCTTTTTGTCAACCGATTTTCAAAATTTTCTGCAAAAATATCCTTTCAGGGGGCCCTCACAGCACATCCCAGGAAGGCGGCGACCACCTGACGATTTCGCCCTTTTTCAGCGTGGCCTTTACGTCAATCAGCCGCTGATTCCTGCTCCCGCAGAACTGCAGCGCCAGGGACCTTTCCGCCAGCAGGAAGGGCCCGTCCACCAGCACATCCACCGCTTCCAGCAGCGCCATGCGGGCAGGATCCGCCTCATTCAGCAGTTTTTCCAGGGTATAGCCGGTGTATGCCCACACGTTCAGGCCCTGTGCATGGGCGGCTTTGGCCAGCACGAGGCAGGCTTCCGGCTGGCAGAAAGGCTCGCCACCCGAGAGCGTCACGCCGTCCAGCAGGGGATTGCAGCTGAACTGGTCGATGATGGTCTGGGTATCCACCATGCGGCCGCCTGAAAAGTCGTGGGATTCGGGGTTGTGGCAGCCGGGGCAATGGTGGGGGCAACCCTGGGTGAACACGGCATAGCGATAGCCGGGGCCATCCACAATGGAATCATCCATGGTGCCGAAAATGCGGATTTCCATACCTGCCTCCTGGAAAAATCCCCGGCCCGATGTTCCGGACCGGGGACGAAATTCAAGTTGATTCGGTGAATCAGACGCTGTGCTTGACACGGTCGCCTTCTTCAGCGCGCTTGGCGTTGTTGAAGCGGTCCAGCGTGCCCACCAGATAGCCCGTGATGCGGCGGATGCGCTCGAAGGGGCGCCCGTCTTCCTTGCGGTGGCAGCAGGGGCATTCGTCGTCGATGATGCCGTTGTAGCCACACACAGGGTCACGGTCGATGGGGTGGTTAATGGAGCCGTAGCCGATGCCCACATGGTGCATATGGCGCACGATCTTCTCAAAGGCGTCCAGATTCTTGAGGGGATCGCCGTCCATTTCCACATAGGAGATGTGACCGGCGTTGGTCAGGGCGTGATAGGGAGCTTCCACAGACAGTTTGTGGAAGGCAGAGCAGGGATAGTACACCGGCACATGGAAGCTGTTGGTGTAATATGCACGCTCGGTCACGCCGGGGATCACGCCGAACTGCTCACGGTCCATGCGGATGAAGCGACCAGACAGCCCTTCGGCAGGCGTGGCGATCAGGGTATAGTTCAGACCCGTCTCCTTGGAACGCTTATCCACAAAGGCACGCATACGGCCGATGATTTCCTGGCCCAGCTTCTGGCTCTCTTCGTCCTCGCCGTGATGCTTGCCACGCAGGGCGACCAGGGTTTCCGCCAGGCCGATGAAGCCGACGGTCAGGGTGCCGTGCTTGAGCACTTCTTCCACAGTGTCATTCCAGTCCAGTTTCTCGGAGTCAATCCACACGCCCTGGCCCATCAGGAAGGGGAAGTTCTTCACACGCTTGCGGCTGATGATGGCAAAGCGCTCATCCAGCTGCTCCATCACCAGTTCCAGCTTGCGATCCAGTTCTTCA
Source organism: Clostridiales bacterium (assembly GCA_015056085.1). GTDB lineage: Bacteria > Bacillota > Clostridia > Christensenellales > Aristaeellaceae > UBA11524. Next base: position 54,155 of record SVHA01000011.1, on the reverse strand, counting down.
AAGAACCAGTTGACGTCGCCCTTGGACTTGATGGCGATGCGGGGCAGGTTGATGGAGGTGAAGGACAGGTTGCCGCGGCGGGGAGAGGTCTCCCGGTTGCGGTCAAAGGCGTTGCCCATCACGCGGGTACGGCAGCCCATGTAGGCGATTTCCGTTTCGGGATGGCCGGGCTTGTAGTACTGCAGGTTGAAGGGGGCGTCCACAAAGGAGAAGTTGGGGAACAGGCGCTTGGCGCTGGTGCGGATGGACAGGCGGAACAGATCATAGTTGGGATCGCCGGGGTTGAAGTTCACGCCTTCCTTCACACGGAAGATCTGGATGGGGAAGATGGGGGTCTCGCCGCCGCCCAGGCCGTCTTCGGTGGCATGGAGCAGATTCTTCATCACCATGCGGCCTTCAGGAGAGGTATCCATGCCGTAGTTGATGGAGGAGAAAGGCACCTGCGCACCGGCGCGGCTGTTCATGGTGTTGAGGTTGTGCACCAGGGCTTCCATGGCCTGGAAGGTCGCCTTGTCGGTCTCCTGCCAGGAGCGGCGCTGGGCAAAGTCAATGATCTTTTCAGACACATTTGCATCGCCGGTGAATTCATTCAGGGCAGCCAGCACGGCCTGATGGAATTCGGGCGTCTCCTCCAGGGTGGGCTTGAGGCCTTCAGCAGCCAGCTTGTCCAGCATCTCACGGGCCTTCTGATCAGACTCTTCCACGCCGCTGAGCAATTCAATGGCACGGGCGATGTTCAGGCGATAGCGCTTGATGAAGGTCTTCTTGACGCCGGGAGCCATGCCGTAGTCGAAGTCCACGACGCTCTGGCCGCCGTGCTGGTCGTTCTGGTTAGCCTGGATGGCGATGCAGCACAGCGCCGCATAGCTGGTGATGTCCTGGGGCTCACGCAGATAGCCGTGGCCGGTGGAGAAGCCATTGCGGAACAGGCTGGTCAGTTCGATCTGGCAGCAGGTGGTGGTCAGGGTATAAAAGTCCATATCGTGGATATGGATGTCGCCCTCACGATGAGCCTCGGCAAAGCGGGGGTCCATCACATAAGTCTCATAGAACTGCTTGGCGCCTTCGCTGCCGAACTTGAGCATGGAGCCCATGGCGGTATCGCCGTTGATGTTGGCGTTTTCCCGCTTGAGGTCGGACTCGCTGGCATCCTTGAAGACGATGTCTTCAAAGGTGCGCATCAGGCGAGTGTTCATCTCACGGATGCGGCTGCGCTCAGCACGATAGAGGATGTACGCCTTGGCGGTGCGCACATAGCCCTTCTCGATCAGCACGCGCTCGACGGTATCCTGCACCTGCTCCACGTTGGGGGTAGCGGGAATCGCTTCATTGTTTTCCAGGTCGCTGACCACGCGGGCCGCAAGCTGCTGGGCCGTCTCCATGCCCTTGGCGCTGCCGGACGCCTGGAAGGCAGAAAAAATCGCACGCTCGATCTTCTCCTGGGCAAAATCGACCTCACGGCCATCACGCTTGCGAATCTTGACAATGCTCATATGTGCCTCTCCCTTACCTGTTTATTCTGATTTTTCCAGCGCCGCCCGCCCTTCCCTGCCGGGAAAAGAGCGGAAAACAACACGTCCCGGCGCCTCTTTCCTTCACCGGGAACACGCTGCACCTCTGGCGCTCATGTTCCTTTGTTGCATATCGTATCGCACAATTTGTGTTCCGAACCGTTTGCAGGAACTATATATTGTGTGTATTGCGGTGTGCAGTTGCCATTATAACCGCTTTGTCAACACAAGGCAATACCTTTTCGGGGATTTTTTCTTACCATAAAAGCCACAAATGTCGAAAACCCTTGTAAATGCCCGAAAAATGGCTGTTAGAAAAAAATCGCCGTTTTTTGGCGAATTTTCCCGAATCTTTCAAGAAGCAATTTTTCGCCCCGATTCCCAACCCGATTCCACAGAAGATTTCAACAAAATCGTTGACAATCCCTCAGGAAAGGGATATGATGAAGAGAGGAACACCCATCATGCGAAAAGGAGGTATCGGCCCCATGTTGGACGGTGATCCATATCCCCCTACCCCCGCAGGGCCGATCGCTCCCTGAGATCATCGGCAGCCTGCATACTTTAATTTGAAAGGATGCTGATGCCCTTGAAGAGGATCTTCAAGACGGTGGATGACCACCTTACCGAATGCACCACCCTGGAAAAGGGCTGCTGGGTGCATTTGCAGAATCCCACCAAGGAAGAAGTGGACGGCCTGACCACCCGCTTCGCCCTGGACCCCACTTTCCTGCCCGCCGCATTGGACGAGGAGGAAAGCGCCCGCATCGAACTGGATCCCGAAAAGAATCAGACGCTCATTCTGGTGGACATTCCCTGCGTGGAAGCGGAAGGCGCCGGCTATGTCTATTCCACCATTCCTCTGGGCATCGTGCTGGTGGATGACGTCATCATCACCATCTGCACCCGGGATACCCCCATCATCAACGATTTCTCCGAGGAGCGCATCCGCAACTTCTGGACCTACAAGCGCACCCGTTTCATCCTGCAGATACTCCACCGCATCGCCGGACGGTTCCTGAGCTACCTCAAGCAGATCGACAAGGCGTCCACCCTCGTGCAGGACAAGCTGGAAAAGGCCTCCCGCAATCAGGAACTGCTGCAGATGATGAAGTTCGAGAAGTCGCTGGTGTACTTCTCCACCTCCCTCAAGGGCAACGAGATGGTCATGGAGCGCCTCCTGCGCCAGACCAGCATCCTGCGCCAGTTCCCGGAAGACACGGACCTGCTGGAAGACGTCATCATCGAAAACAAGCAGGCCATCGAGATGTGCGCCATTTACCGCGACATTATGACCGGCACCATGGACACCTTCGCGTCCATCATTTCCAACAACCTCAACATCACCATGAAGGTGCTGACCAGCCTGACCGCCGTGCTGTCCATCCCCACCATCATCGCCTCTTTGTGGGGCATGAACGTGCAGGTGCCCTTCGCCGGCACCTCCTGGGGATTCTGGGTCGTGCTGGGTATTGCCGGCGTGGCGGCCCTGGGAGCCTTCGTGCTGATGCTGAAGAAAAATATGTTCAACAGCCACAACAAGTGAATTCATCAGGGCGGAAAACAGGCGCAAAGTGCCCCGCCCTGATTTTTCACGCCCTGGAAAAATGTTCAAAAAAAGAAAAAAAGGTGTTGACAGAACGCCTAAAATCGTGTATCATTAAGAAGTCGCCGCGGACAGCCTCAGGACTGAACAAATACCACTTGGCTGTGGCGCAGTCGGGAGCATAGCTCAGCTGGGAGAGCATCTGCCTTACAAGCAGAGGGTCACAGGTTCGAGCCCTGTTGTTCCCACCACAAATATGGCCCGGTAGCTCAGTTGGTTAGAGCGCCAGCCTGTCACGTTGGAGGTCGAGGGTTCGAGCCCCTTCCGGGTCGCCATTATATTTTGCCTTGGTAGCTCAGTCGGTAGAGCAGCAGACTGAAAATCTGCGTGTCGGTGGTTCGATTCCGCCCCAAGGCACTGTGTGCGGTAGTAGCTCAGTGGTAGAGTGCCACCTTGCCAAGGTGGATGTCGCGGGTCCGAATCCCGTCTACCGCTCCACACCCGGTGCCATAGCCAAGTGGTAAGGCGAAGGTCTGCAAAACCTTTATTCCCCAGTTCGAATCTGGGTGGCACCTCGCAAATCAGATCAGCTCATTGAGCTGGTCTTTTTTCTTTTCTCCCCTGCTGATCGCACCCCTGCCTTGACCAATCCCCTCGCTGCGTGGTATAATGGCTCATCGCGCTGATATGGTGGAATGGCAGACACCAGCGACTTAAAATCGCTTGCCGAAAGGCGTGCGGGTTCGAGTCCCGCTATCAGCATTGGCAGGGGCTTTGCCAAAGGGCTTTGCCCTTTGGAATCCCTTTCGTGGGGCTCCGCCCCACACCCCACCAAAGGGCTTTGCCCTTTGGAATCCCAATCGGGGGCGCTGCCCCCGATACCCCCGCAAGGGCCATTGGCCCTTGACCCATTACCCCAAGCCCTGACGGGCTTGGGGGATTTCTTTTTTGGAGTAGTCTTGTGCATCAGTCTTGTCTTTCCCGGGGCAACCAGGGGGCTTTCCGATCGCCCCCTGGACCCCTTCGGCTTGACACCTACCGGCAATTTTGAACAATCAACAAAGGAAAAACCGTTTCCTCAACAAACAGACTAACACCCCTTTATCCGGAGGGAGCCCGAAGGTTTCCAAAGGGCGATCGGAAAGCCCTTTGGTCGCCCCTGAGGGCGAAACCCTCACCTCGCATAACAGCATAGCATGAAAGGAAAAAACCACATAATAACAATCCCCCAAGCCCATCAGGGCTGGGAGTGATGGGTCAAGGGCAAACAAGACTACTTGCATCCGAAGGTTTCCAAAGGGCGATCGGAAAGCCCTTTGGTCGCCCGTGAGGGCGAAACCCCACCCTGCACAAAAAACATACCTTCAAAGGAAAGTCCCACACACAAACAATCCCCCAAGCCCTTGGGCTTGGGGTAATGGGTCAAGGGCCAAATCAGACTACTTGCATCCGAAGGGGTCCAGGGGGCGATCGGAAAGCCCCCTGGTTGTACCGGCAAAGACAAGCCGAATATATAAGACTGCTTCAAATAAAAGCACCCCCGAAATCCCTTGGGATTTCGGGGTGATGGGTCAAGGGCCAATGGCCCTTGCGGGGTGCAGGGGCGGAGCCCCTGCCGGGGTGTGGGGCAGAGCCCCACAAAAGGGGTATCGGGGGCGGCGCCCCCGACTGGGGGTCCAGGGGGCCACGCCCCCTGGTGGGTTTCCAAAGGGCAAAGCCCTCTGGTCAGAAGTTGCCGCCATTCCAGCCCCAGACACGAATCTCTTCGTAAGCCACATAAATGCGATCGGCTTCGATGTCCAGTTCTTCACGAACAATGTCCGTCAGGGTCTCCGTCAGACGGGCGTAGTCTTCATCAGCCGCCGTGCCGAAAATCTTCACCTGGCAGATGGCGCAGGGCTCATCAGTGCCGTTGAAGAACATATCCACATTGTCCCGGAAGGACAGCATCAGCCAGTTCTCCGTCTTGCCGGGAATCAGTTCAATCGCTTCGCCCATGCGTTCCTTGATGGTCTGCTGCTTGCGGGCGGAAATGGCTACGTTGGAAGTGGTTGCAATGTAAGGCATGATGTATCTCCAATCCTTTCTTCGTCACACGCTCAGGTCGGCTGCTTCGCCCAGGGTCTCGCCGCTGTTTTCAAGGGCGGGGCGGATGATTTCATTCAGGTATTCATCCACCTGCTGGGCACTGCGGCCCGTGAAGGCTTCCGGGCGAAGAATCGCCTCGATTTCCTCCCTGGTCACCATGAAGGCTTCGTCCTGACAGATGCGGTCGATCAGATCATTCTGACCGCCCTCTTCCTTCACCACACGGGCGGCCGCCTGGGAATGCACCCGCAGTTTCTCGTGCAGTTCCTGGCGGTTCCCGCCCTTCTTCACGGCATCCATCATGATGTTCTCCGTGGCCATGAAGGGCAGTTCGTTCATCACCCGGGCACGGATGACCTTTTCATACACCACCAGTCCGTCGCACACGTTCATCATGATGTTCAGGATGGCGTCCACGCCCAGGAAGGCTTCCGCCACCGCAATGCGCTTGTTGGCGCTGTCGTCCAGCGTGCGCTCAAAGAGCTGCGTGCCGGCGGTGATGGCCGTGTTGAGGGAATCCACCATCACATAGCGGGACAGGGCGTTGATGCGCTCGCAGCGCATGGGATTGCGCTTGTAGGGCATGGCGGAAGACCCGATCTGGCTCTTGCCGAAGGGTTCCTCCATCTCCTTGTAACTGGCGAGCAAACGCATATCATAGGCAAACTTGCTGGCGGTCTGCGCGACGCCGGAAAGCGCCGTGACCACCTGATAGTCCATCTTGCGGCTGTAGGTCTGGCCGGAGACAGGCACCACCCGGTCAAAGCCCATGGCGCGGGCGATAGACGCTTCAACCGCCTTGATTTTCCCGCTGTCGCCGTGGAACAGTTCCATGAAACTCGCCTGGGTGCCCGTGGTGCCCTTGGAGCCCAGCAGCGCCAAAGAGGCAATGCGATGATCGATCTCTTCCAGGTCCATGTGAAGCTCGTTGAGCCACAGGGTAGCACGCTTGCCCACGGTGGTCAGCTGCGCCGCCTGCAGGTGGGTGTATCCCAGGCAGGGCAGCGCCTTGTATTTTTCAGCGAAATCAGCCAGCAGCTTCATCACATTGAGCAGCTTGCGGCGAACCACCTGCAAGCCCTGACGCATCACCACCACATCGGTGTTATCGCCCACATAGCAGCTGGTGGCGCCCAGGTGGATGATGCCCGCTGCCTCGGGGCACTGCAGGCCGTAGGCGTAGACGTGGCTCATCACATCATGACGGCATTCCTTTTCCCGGCGGATGGCGTCATCGTAGTTGATGTCCTCCGCGTGGGCTTCCAGTTGGGCGATCTGGCTGTCGGTGATGTTCAGCCCCTGCTGCTGTTCCGCCTTCGCCAGGGCGATCCACAGCTTGCGCCATGTCTTGAACTTATTGTCCTCCGAGAAGATGTACTGCATCTCCTTGCTGGCGTAGCGGGTGGAAAAAGGGCTGATGTAACTGTCGTGAGACATTTGGCATCTCCTTTTTGGTCGGTCGAAAGGGTTGTCTGCGCCTTTCCTGCGAATATACAGGGCGCAGGCCGTTCCATGGGGTGAATGTGCCACAGCGGCTGATGCCACCCCATACACATCCAACTTATATGATACCATTGTATTGCAAAAAGTGCAAGAGGCTGCAAGGGAAATGTGCCGAAGGGGTGCTGATTTGGGCAGCGGAGGGGCAGAAAAAATCCCCCGCCGAAGCGGGGGAAGGGGTAAAGAGAGGATCAGTTCCAGGTGCCGTTCCAGCTGTCGATGGCGACAGTCGTCTGGGTGCTGTTATTGCTGTTCCCAAAGGTGTTGCCGCTGATGGTAATGTCAGCCGCAAAATCTGCGGAGGGCAGGTTGCCGCGGATGGCAGCGCCGTTTTCTGCGTTGTTATTCCAATCCTTGAAGTTGCAGCCGGTAACGGTCAGTTTGTAATACTTAGAAGTGGCTTCGGAAGAGCAGCCGATCGCATGCTTGGCGGAGCCTTCAAAGGTGCAGCCTTCAAAGGTAATGCTATTGGCGCTGTAGCCGCCGCCGATGTACACGTTGTAAGTGGAACCCGGGCTGTTGCTATAGGTGTGGTCTACAGGCTTCAGGAACTTGCAGTTCTTGAACGTGAGGGTAATGTCAGAGCCGTTTGCAAGGTTCAGGTTGAGGCCATAGTCGGCCTTGCACTGATTGTAGTTGCTGTTTGCGGCAGTGCCGTTGCTCAGGTAGATCACACAATCTTCCAGCGTAATGGTACCGTTATTATCGACTTTGTTGGTATAAATGGTCAGGCCATTTTCAAAGACCACGTTCTTGAGGGTGAGGTTGCCGCTCTTATGACAAATCTCAACATAGTCCGTTGCAGCCTGATTTTCGCGGGTGACGTTGCCTTCAGAAACCTCAATAGTTTCCCAAGGATCGGTGGGGGCAAGGGTCACGTTGGTGCCGTCGATGGTGAGCGTGCCAGTGCCGTCGGGCACAAAGCGACCATACAGCGGATGCTTCGTATTATAGTTGCCGGTCACATTCTCGTAAGTAGCATTGTTGATGATGGTCTTGCCGACGTTAGCAGTACCCACAACGATGCCGGTATGCTCGGCGTCTTCGCCTTTGATAGCAACGCCCTCCACCTTCAGGTTGGTGATGGTGTTAGTGGTGTCAGGGTTGCCGCCAGAATGACCGATCGCTGCGCCCACGGAACCATTACCAGTGATGCTGCCGCCGATCACTTCGCAGTCCTTGATGGTCACGTCGCCGTAGACAGGGCCGTTGTTCTGCACATCATAGCCAGCGGTGTAGGCCGCAAAAGCAGCAGCATACTTGGCGCTCTTCACCGTGCAGTCCTTCGCCGTACAGTTTTCAAACACCAGCTCGTCGCAGGTGTCAGCGTCACCCACGAACAGACCAGCGTAATTGGTGGCGCTGTCAACCTTGCAGTTTTCCAGATGCACGTCGTAGAAGTAGTAGTCAGAGGAGCCGGTGTTGTTCACAAACAGGCCCTGCTCGGTGCCCACCAAATTGCTGATGGTGTGGCCGTTGCCGTAGAGCGTGAAGCCCACGTTGCCATTGGTGGCATCCAAGGTCTTGCCGGTCATGTCAATGTCGTTGGCCAGATGAATGACGTCATCCTTCTGGATGTTTGCAAAGGCCGCCACCAGTTCGTCAGCAGTCTTCACGAAGGTGGGGATTTCGATGGTGGCATTCGTCCAGGGGTGGTTGTCAGCGGTGATATCGCCGAAAGCGGTGTCCAGAGCCTGTTCCGCATTCTCAAAGTTGTTGGTCTGCACAGCCTGGGTGAAGGTCAGGATTTCGTAGGTGTTGCCCAGCAGCTTCATGTCTTCGTTGGTGGCATTGTGAGTCATGACCACCTGCAGCAGCGACGGATGGGAGGTCTTGCCGGGCTCCAGCACCTTCTGATAAGTAGCCGCCAAGATGCAGTAGCGTACTCCGTCAATTTCAGCATACCCAATGCTGTCCCATTTGTATGCAGTCACACTTCCGTTGACGTTGTTCATGAACTCTTTGTCAGAATCCTCGCCATACTCCATGCCTTCAGGACATTCAAGCGCAATCCAAGTGCGGAAGTAAGCATCAGAAGAGCCAGTGTTCTTGACGAACACAAACTTGTCCATTGCGCCCTTCAGGTTGTAGTCGTTCCACAGACCGTTGGAGCCGCCTTTAGTCGTGCCATTGTTAACATAGTTCAGGGACCACCAAAGCTGCTCATCGTTATCTTGCACGGCGGTGTAAGCATCGTCAGATGCTGCGTAAGCGGGATACAGCGCCTTGCCCTGCTGGAAGGGTACCAGGTCGCCCAGATTAAGCGGTTCGCCGCCGTTTCTGTAGTCAACGCCTTCAGCGCGCTGCAGTTCGATCTGCTCGATCTGCACATTGCCCAGCGTCATCACGTTCACGTCTTCGTCGGTGTCGGTCAGGTAGGCCAGGGTGCCACCCAGACCCACTGCCAGAGACAGCACCAGAGCCAGAATCAGAAACAACTTGCTCTTTTTCATGGTAATCCATCCTCTCTTTTTGTGCAGGGTACGCCCCCGCACTGATTCCAATATATTGTATATAGAATCATTCTGAAACACAAGAGGTTTGGTGCATTGTTCAGAAAAGTGTTATCTTGCTGTGTTGTTTTTTTTTTTTTTGAAATTTTCGTAATTTGTGTTCACAGTTTTGTTATCTCTTGGGAGGGCATTTGCCCCACGCTGGCTGGTTGGGGGCTCCGCCCCCAACATCCCTGTTGTGGGGCTCCGCCCCACACCCCGGCAGGGGCGCCGCCCCTGCACCCCGCAAGGGTCTTCGACCCTTGACCCTTCTCCCCAAGCCCTGATGGGCTTGGGGGATTGTTTGTATGTGGGTCTTTACTTTGAAAGTATGTTTTTGTGCAAGGTAAGGTTTCGCCCTCACGGGCGACCAAAGGGCTTTCCGATCGCCCTTTGGAAACCTTCGGATGCAAATAGTCTTATTTGGCCTTGACCCATCACTCCCAGCCCTGATGGGCTTGGGGGATTGTTTGTGTGTGCGTTTTTCCTTTCATGCTGTGCTGTTATGCAAGGTGGGGTTTCGCCCTCACGGGCGACCAAAGGGCTTTCCGATCGCCCTTTGGAAACCTTCGGGCTCCCTTCGGATGAAGGGGTATTAGCCTGTTTGTCGAGGAAACGGTTTTCGTTGTTCCGGCAAAAACTACTTACAAGGATGCAGACCGAAGGGGTCCAGGGGAAACGAACTGCCCAGTGGGCAGTCGCCGAAGGCGAGTTTCCGAAGCGAAGCGAAGGCGGACCGACCGGAAAGCCCCCTGGTTGCCCCACAAAAGATAAGAAAGGAAATAAGACTACCCCATAACAAAAACACCCCGAAGTCCAAAGGACTTCGGGTGATGGGTCAAGGGTCGAAGACCCTTGCGGGGGTATCGGGGGCAGCGCCCCCGATTGGGGTGTGGGGCAGAGCCCCACAAAAGGGGTGCAGGGGTAACACCCCTGCTTACCGGAAGTAATCCACGCCGCCTTCGAAGAGGGGCTGATACTTGTCGCCGGGGACATTCTTGTACAGATTCTCGCCGCTGCGCTCGGTGTGGCCCATCTTGCCCAGCACACGGCCATCCGGGCTGGTGATGCCCTCAATGGCGAAGTAGGACGCATTGGGGTTGAACCGGCCATCCATGGACGCATGGCCCGCCAAATCAACATACTGCGTGGCGATCTGCCCATTGGCAGCCAGTTCCCGCAGCAGCTTTTCCGGACCCACAAAGCGGCCCTCGCCGTGGCTGATGGCAATGGTGTGGATGTCGCCCACATTCGTGCGGCTCAGCCAGGGAGACTGATTGGAAGCAATGCGGGTGCGCACCAGCATGGACTGATGGCGGCCAATCTCGTTGAAGGTCAGCGTGGGGCAGTCCGCATTGGTATCCACGATCTCGCCGAAGGGCACCAGACCCAGCTTCACCAGCGCCTGGAATCCGTTGCAGATGCCCAGCATCAGGCCGTCCCGCTGCTTGAGCAGCTCGTGCACCGCATCCTTCATGGCAGGGTTGCGGAAGAACGCCGTGATGAACTTGGCGGAGCCGTCGGGCTCGTCGCCGCCGGAGAAACCGCCGGGCAGAACGATCATCTGGCTGCGGCTGATGATTTCCGTCGCCTTGCGGATGGACTCGGTGATGGCAGCGGGGGTCAGGTTGTTGATGACCAGAATCTCCGCAGCGCCGCCGGCACGTTCCACCGCACGGGCGGTGTCAAACTCGCAGTTGGTGCCGGGGAACACGGGAATGAACGCCAGAGGCTTGTGGGTCTTGATGGCGGGGAAGGCACGGTTTTTCGCCTCAAAGGAGAACTTCTCGGTGGTTTCGCCGGTGTGGCTGCGATAGGGGAAGACCTTCTCCAGCTTGCCTTCGTAGATCTCCTGCATGGGCGCCAAATCAATGCGCTCGCCCTGATATTCCAGCACCCAGGCCGGAATGGTGTCGCCCACCTTCACGCCCAGTTCGCAGTCTTCGGCACATTCAATCAGCATGGCGCCGATCTGCTGGGCGAACAGATCGCCCTCGAAGTCGTCATCAATGCGGATGCCGATGGCGTTGCCCAGGCCCATCTTGAACAGACCTTCCGCCATGCCGCCCAGGCCCAGCGCCCAGGCAGAGACGATCCTGCCCGCCTTGATGCCCTCGTACACCGCTTCATAATTGGCCGTGAGTTGGGCGGTATCGTGGGCGTCGCAGCCCAGCAGGCGCACGGAGTGACCGGCAGATTTGAATTCGGGGGAAATCACCTCGCTGGCCTTGCCGGGAGCCACCGCAAAGGAGCACAGGGTGGGCGGCACATCCATCTTCTCAAAGGTGCCGGACATGGAGTCCTTGCCGCCGATGGAAGCGATATTCAGGTCCAGCTGCGCGTCAAAGGCGCCCAGCAGCGCCGCAAAAGGCTTGCCCCAGCGGGTGGGATCAGACGTCATGCGCTCGAAGTACTCCTGGAAGGTCAAGTAGGCCTGCTTGTAATCAAAGCCTGCCGCCACCAGTTTGGTCACGCTTTCGATGACCGCCAGATAACTGCCCTCATAGGGGGACTGTTCCAGGATTTCCGGATGCATACCGTAGGCCATGCCGGAGACGGTGTCCGTCACGCCGTGGCGCACGGGCATCTTGGCCACCATGGTCTGGTTAGGGGTCAATTGCCGCTCGCCGCCGTAGGGCATCAGCACCGTGGCAGCGCCGATGGTGGCGTCGAAGCGCTCGGACAGGCCCTGCTTGGAGCAGATGTTCAGGTCGCCCAGCATATTGATGAGCTTTTCGGTGACGGTGTCGCCGGCGAAATCCACCATCTTGACGCCGTCATCGGGCACAGCGACGGTGGTGTGCTTTTCAGCGCCGTTGGAATTGAGGAATTCACGGCTCAGGTCCACAATGGTGTTGCCCTTCCAGGTCATGCGCAGGCGGGGCTCGGCGGTCACTTCCGCCACCACGGTGGCTTCCAGGTTCTCCCGGTTGGCCGCCTCCAGGAAGGCGGGCACGTCCTTGGCTTCCAGCACCACGGCCATGCGCTCCTGGGATTCGGAGATCGCCAGTTCCGTGCCATCCAGGCCGTCGTACTTCTTGGGCACCATGTCCAGATCGATCATCAGACCATCCGCCAGTTCGCCGATGGCCACAGACACGCCGCCGGCGCCGAAGTCGTTGCAGCGCTTGATCAGCCGGGTCACTTCGCCGTCACAGAAGAGGCGCTGCAGCTTGCGCTCGGTGGGAGCATTGCCCTTCTGCACCTCAGCGCCGCAGGTTTCGATGGATTCCAGTTTGTGGGACTTGGAAGAGCCCGTAGCGCCGCCGCAGCCGTCACGTCCGGTGCGGCCGCCCAGCAGCACGATCTTATCGCCGGGGGCAGGCACTTCACGGCGCACGTTCTTCTCCGGCGCAGCGCCCACCACAGCGCCGATTTCCAGGCGCTTGGCAGCATAGCCGGGGTGATACATCTCATCCACCAGACCCGTCGCCAGGCCGATCTGGTTGCCGTAGGAGGAATAGCCGGCGGCAGCAGTGGTCACCAGCTTGCGCTGGGGCAGCTTGCCGGGCATGGTCTCGCTGACGTGCTTGAGGGGATCCGCCGCGCCGGTGACACGCATGGCCTGATACACATAAGTGCGGCCGGACAGGGGGTCACGGATGGCGCCGCCGATGCAGGTAGCTGCACCGCCGAAGGGCTCGATCTCCGTGGGATGGTTGTGGGTCTCATTCTTGAACATCAGCAGCCAGGGCTCTTTGACGCCGTCCACGTCCACATCAATCTTGATGGAGCAGGCGTTGATTTCCTCGCTGACGTCGATGTTGGGCGTCTGGCCGATCTTCTTGAGATACTTGCCGCCCATGGTGGCAATGTCCATCAGGTTCACAGCGCGGGTCTTGGCGCGCTCGCCGTACACCGTTTCCCTCGCCGCAAGATACCGGGCGAAGGCCTTTTCCACCGCCGCTTTATGGATGTCCATGCTGTCGATGGTGGTCAGGAAGGTGGTGTGGCGGCAGTGATCGGACCAGTAGGTGTCGATCATGCGGATTTCCGTCAGGGTGGGGTCACGATGCTCGGAGGCGAAGTAATCCCGGCAGAAAGCCAGGTCGTCCCGGTCCATGGCCAGACCATACTTGGTCACGAATTCTTGCACCTGCTCCATGTCCATGGAAATGAAGCCGTGGAGGGTTTCCACCGTGTCAGGGGTGTCATAAATCTGCTGCAGGGTGGTCTTTTCTTCCAGAGAGGCCTCCCTGGCTTCCACGGGATTGATGACGTGCTTCTTCACCCGGGCCAGTTCTTCTTCGGAGAAATCACCCTCCAGAATGTACACGCGGGCATTTCGCACAGTGGGGCGCTCGCACTGGCCCACCAGCTGAATGCACTCCTCGCAGGAAGCAGCCCGCTGATCGTACTGGCCGGGGAGGAATTCCACCGCAAACACGGCCTTGCCGCCTTCGGGCAGGGCGTCGTAGGTCACATCCACCTGGGGCTCGGAGAACACCACGGGTTTACACTGCTCGTAGAGGTCATCCGCCAGATTTTCCACATCGTAGCGGTTGAGCAGCCGCAGCCCGGTGACGGACTTGATCTGCAGGATGTGGCGGATTTCCCACAAAAGATGCTTGGCCTCCACCGCGTACTCGGGCATCTTTTCTACATAAATGCGCTTGACGCTCATTGTTTTGCCTCCTTCAGCGCCCGCTGTCCGATGTCGGAGCGCAGGTGCATATCCGTAAACGTAATCTTCCGGGCAGCGGCATACGCCTTTTCGATGGCAGCCGGCAGCGTCTCCGCCGTGGCCGTTACGCCCAGCACACGCCCGCCGGCGGTGACGATGTCATCGCCCTGGCACTTGGTGCCCGCATGGAACACCTGGGCCTCTTCCGCTGCTTCCTTCAGGCCGGAGATGGGATAGCCGCTGAGATACTTCACGGGGTATCCGCCGGAAGCCAGCACCACGCAGCAGGCGCTCTCCTGAGCAAAAACGACGTCCGTTTCTGCCAGGGTACCATTGACCGTGGCCTGCATGATGGTCATTAGGTCGCTCCTGAGCAGCGGCAGCACCACCTGGGTCTCCGGGTCGCCAAAGCGGCAGTTGTACTCGATCACCTTGGGGCCCCGGGGAGTGAGCATCAGCCCGAAGTACAGGCAGCCCCGGAAGGTGCGGCCTTCCTGGGCCATGGCACGGATGGTAGGCAGGAAGATTTCCTCCATGCAGCGCTGTGCCATGTCGGGGGTATAGCAGGGATTGGGGGCGATGGTGCCCATGCCGCCGGTGTTGAGGCCCTCGTCGTTGTCCAGCGCCCGCTTGTGATCCATGGAGGACACCATAGGCTTGACGCACTTGCCATCGGTGAAGGCCAGCACGGACACTTCCGGCCCGGTGAGGAATTCCTCGATGACCACATGGCTGCCGGACGCACCGAACTGGGCATGATTCATCATGTCATCCACGGCCTTGAGGGCTTCTTCCCTCGTCTGGCAGATGATGACGCCCTTGCCCAGCGCCAGACCATCCGCCTTGACCACGATGGGCATTTGAGCCGTCTGCAGGTAGTTCACGGCGTCTTCATAGCGGTCGAAGGTCTCATAAGCGGCGGTGGGGATGCCGTATTTCTTCATCAGGTTCTTGGAAAACACCTTGCTGCCCTCGATGATGGCAGCGGCCTTGTCCGGGCCGAAGGCGGGAATACCCACTTCCCGCAGGGCGTCCACCATGCCCAGGCACAGGGGATCATCCGGCGCCACCACCACAAAGTCGATGGCGTTTTCCTTCGCCCAGGCAGTGATGCCTTCCACATCCGTGGCCTTCAGGGGCACGCACTGGCAAAACTGCGCCATGCCGCCATTGCCAGGCGCGGCATAGATTTTCTCCACCTGGGGATTCTCCGCAATTTTCACGGCAATGGCGTGTTCACGACCGCCACCGCCAACGATCAGGACTCTCATATTTTTCTCCACAATCATTTGTCTGACATTTCTCACAAAAGACGCACCAGGCACAGCATCAGGTACGTCCAGGCGCTTCCGCCAAGGATTCCGCCCACTGTGATCAAATGCCCGAGGTATTGCCGGTTGAACAGGCTCAGCAGATTATGCAGGCCTAACACAACACCGACAGGGCCGATCATCCCGGCAATGACAATCAACGCTGCAAGAAGCTGATTCGCCTCCGCCCTCAACGCACTTTGCATAAGCACGAAGTAACCAATCAGCGGCGCCACAACCAGCACGACCGTGATGATTGACTGTACCCAGTACCAGACCGGATGCCGCTTCCGCAATTCATCCTCCGCCTTGGAACTGAATAGTTTCTTTGCATCTCGGGGCGGCAGCCAGTTGTTATGTCCCTTCTGCGCCACGGCACGCCTCCTGTATCAGTGATGGAACAGCCGCATGCCGGTGAAGGCCATCACCATGTTGTACAGGTTGCAGGTTTCGATGACGTTGTCATCACGGATGGAGCCGCCGGGCTGGGCCACATAGCTCACGCCGGAGCGGCGGGCACGCTCAATGTTGTCACCGAAGGGAAAGAAGGCGTCGGAGCCCAGGGCCACGCCGGTCTGCTGATCCAGCCAGGCACGCTTTTCCTCACGGGTGAGGGGCTCGGGGCGCTCAGTAAAGAAGCGCTGCCAGCGGCCTTCCGCCAGCACCTCGTCGGGCTCGTCAGAGATGAACACGTCGATGGTGTTGTCCCGGTCGGGGCGGGCGATCTTCTCCACAAAGGGCAGGTTCAGCACACGGGGGTGCTGGCGCAGCAGCCAGTTATCCGCCTTCTGGCCCGCCAGACGGGTGCAGTGGATGCGGCTCTGCTGGCCGGCGCCGATGCCGATGGCCTGACCGCCCTTGGTGTAGCACACGGAGTTGGACTGGGTGTACTTGAGCACAATCAGGGCGATGACCAGATCCCGACGGGCGTCTTCGGGCAGTTCCTTGTTGGCGGTCACGATGTTGTCCAGCAGAGCGTTGTCAATGACAAACTCGTTGCGGCCCTGCTCGAAGGTCACGCCGTAGACCTGCTTGCGCTCGATGGGGTCGGGGCGATAGGCGGGGTCGATCTGCACGATGTTGTAGCCGCCCTTGCGCTTGGCCTTGAGGATTTCCAGGGCTTCGTCGGTGTAGCCGGGGGCGATGACGCCGTCGGACACTTCAGGCTTAATCAGCAGGGCGGTGGACTTGTCGCACACGTCGGACAGGGCAATCCAGTCGCCGAAGGAGGACATACGGTCCGCACCACGGGCACGGGCATAGGCGCAGGCCAGGGGGGACAGTTCCTGATTGCCCACGAAGTAGATCTTGCGCAGGGTTTCGTCCAGGGGCAGACCCACAGCGGCGCCAGCGGGGCTGACGTGCTTGAAGGAGGTGGCTGCCGGCAGGCCGGTAGCCCGCTTGAGCTCGCTCACCAGCTGCCAGCCGTTGAGGGCGTCCAGGAAGTTGATGTAGCCGGGCTTGCCATTGAGGACCGTGATGGGCAGTTCGCCCTGTTCCATGAAGATGCGGGAAGGCTTCTGATTGGGGTTGCAGCCGTATTTCAGTTCCAGTTCCGTAGCCATGTGTTGCTCCTCCTTCTGCCGTCAGGCGTTACGCTTCCGGCTCTTCCTGTTCGTGCTTGTTGATGATGATGGTATCGCTGGAGCCGTCCTTGAGGCTGATGAAGGACACATACAGGGACACCTTGTTGTCTTCGTTGAGGTTCTCCCAGACACTCAGCGCCATCTGCTCGATGTCGCCCTTCAGGGTGACCTTCTCGGGCTCGCCCTCAAAGGAGGGGATGGGGTTGCCATCGCACTTGTAGGTGTGGATGAAGTGGCCGATGCCCGCCTTGGGCTGGGGATATTCGTAGAAGAAGCGCTGCACGCTGCTGTCATCGTGGTGATCGCTCTTGAGGATGGACAGTTTGTACTGGCAGGCGCCGTCCTTCACTTCCACCAGACCGGAAATGCGGGGCGTGCAGTTGGGCAGATCGTCCTCGAAGGTGCGGGTGCGCAGGGCCTCTTCGAAGGTCTTGCCTTCCTTCAGGAAATCCCGGACGGTGTCGGTCTGATCGCCGTTGGTGACGATGACGCGGCCATCGCCCATGTCCCTGACGGGGGCATAGATGATCAGGTGGGGGTCCACCATCAGGCTTTCGTCATGCGCCTTGGTGATGATGCCGTCTTCGCTCTCTTCAAAGATGCGGTTGCGGCTGTTGACGCTGCGGCCCATGATGAAGTACACGATCACGGCGTTTTCGCCGGTTTCGTCCACGCCCAGCACGATGCCGCGGCCTGGGTAAGTGTTGCCGGAAAGCAGTTGATTCAGGTCGTAGGTCTGCATATCGATTCCTCCGTTACTTGTCAAGCTGGCTTGCCACTTCCTGCAGCGCCCGGGGCAGCAGCAGCCATTCTGCCTGCTCCATCACACGCTTCTGCAGGATTTCCGGGGTGTCACCGGGCAGCACCTCCACCGCCTTTTGAGCGATGATGTCGCCGCCGTCGGGAATTTCATTGACAAAATGCACCGTTGCGCCCGTCACCTTCACGCCCTTTTGAAGGGCCGCTTCATGCACCTTCAGGCCGTAAAAGCCTTCACCGCAGAAGGAAGGAATCAGGCTGGGGTGGATGTTGATGATCCTGTGATCGTAGGCCCTGATGACGTTCTCCGGCAGGATGGTCAGGAAGCCCGCCAGCACCGCCACATCGATGTTGTGACCATGCAGGACTTCCAGCAGCCTTTCGCCGTAATGGGCGATGTCCTCGCCCTTTTCCTTGTGCACCACCGCCGTGGGGATGCCCGCCAGGCGGGCCCTTTCCAGAGCGTAGGCCTTGTCGTTGGAGGCAATCACCAGAGAAAGTTCCGCCGCGGGGATCTCCCCTGCTCTCTTGGCGTCAATGATCGCCTGCAGGTTCGTTCCGCCGCCGGAAACGAGAATCGCCGTCTTTACCACAGGTCCACACCCTTTTCACCCTTGACCACTTCGCCCAGCACATAGGCGTCGTCGCCGTTGGCCCTGAGGATTTCCAGCGCCTTTTCGACGTCTTCCTTTGCCACCGTCACCGTCATGCCCACGCCCATGTTGTAGGTGTTGAACATATCCCGCTCGGGCACGTTGCCTTCCCGGGCGATGATGTCAAAGATGGGCAGCACCCGCACGTCGGAGCGCTTGATCTTGGCGCACAGGCCTTCGGGCAGGGCGCGCGGAATGTTCTCGTAGAAGCCGCCGCCGGTGATGTGGCAGATGGCCTTGGGCTGCACCTTGTCAAGCAGTGCCAGCACGGACTTGACATAGATGCGGGTGGGGGTCAGCAGCGTTTCCCACAGGGTCTTTTCACCCAGTTCGGGATAAGTGCGGTCCTTGGCGTCATTAGTCAGACCAAACACCTTTCGCACCAGAGAGAAACCATTGGAATGAACGCCGGTGGAGGGCAGGGCGATGATGACGTCGCCTTCCTTCATGGTGGCGGGATCGATGATCTTCGCCTTGTCCACAATGCCCACAGTGAAGCCCGCCAGATCGTAATCGTCATCGGGCATCATACCGGGATGTTCCGCCGTTTCGCCGCCGATGAGGGCAGCGCCGGACTGGACGCAGCCTTCCGCCACGCCGCCGACGATCTCGGCGATCTTCTCCGGGATGTTCTTGCCGCAGGCAATGTAATCCAGGAAGAACAGGGGCTTGGCGCCGCAGCAGATGACGTCGTTGACGCACATGGCCACGCAGTCGATGCCGATGGTGTCGTGCTTGTCAAGGAGCATCGCCAGCTTGAGCTTGGTGCCCACGCCGTCGGTGCCGGACACCAGCACAGGCTCCTGCATCCCCTTCGTGTTCAGGCCAAAGCAGCCGCCGAAGCCGCCGATGTCGTCCAGGCAGCCCTCATTGCGGGTGCGGGCGACGTGCTTCTTCATCAGTTCCACGGATTTGTAGCCGGCCACGATGTCCACACCGGCCGCCTTGTAGGATGCGCTCTCGCTCTTCATGGTAACTTCTCCTTTATGTGTGTCGTATGGCGTCATGCGTCCGGCAGCCGGTCCGCATCAATCTTGCGCTGGGAAAGTTTCTGTTCGAACTTATAGCACTTGGGGCTTTGAGGCACTTCGCAGGGATATTCGCCGGTGAAGCAGCCCTTGCAGAAGCCGCACTTGCTGTTGGCGGCCAGCTGGTCGCAGGCTTCCACGGAGAGGAAGCCCAGGCTGTCCACGCCGATCATCTGGCGGATTTCCTCGATGGTGTGGTTGGCGGCGATCAGGTTCTTTTCAGAGCCCACGTCCGTGCCGAAGTGGCAAGTGTGGATGAACGGCGGAGAGGACAGGCGATAATGCACTTCCTTGGCGCCTGCATCCCGCAGCAGCTGCACCGTATGCTTGGAGGTGGTGCCGCGCACGATGGAGTCATCCACCAGCACCACACGCTTGCCCGCCACCGTCGCCTTGACGGCACTGAGTTTGATGCGCACAGCATCCTGGCGCTGCTTCTGGGTGGGCTGAATGAAGGTGCGGCCGATATAGCGGTTCTTGATGAAGCCCACGCCGTAGGGGATGCCGCTCTCCCGGGCAAATCCCAGGGCTGCATCCAGGCCGGAGTCCGGCGCACCGATGACCACGTCCGCCTCAGCGGGATGTTCCTTGGCCAGGAAAGCGCCGGCCCGCAGCCGTGCCTCATGGACGCTGGAGCCTTCAATCACGCTGTCGGGGCGGGCGAAGTAGATAAATTCAAACACGCACATACCGTCCGCCGGGGCAGATTCCATCTGCACGGAAGTGATGCCCTCCTGGGTGATGGTCACCACTTCGCCGGGAGCGATGTCCCGGTCAAAGGTGGCGCCGATGGCGTCCAGCGCGCAGCTTTCCGAGGCCACCACCACATCCTCGTCCATGTGGCCGATGCACAAGGGGCGGAAGCCGTGGGGGTCACGGGCGGCAATGATCTTGGTGGGGCTCATCACCAGCAGGCTGAAAGCACCCTTCAGGGTATCCATCGCCCGGCGCACCGCTTCCTCAATGGAGCCGGCCTTCAGCCGTTCCTGGGTGATGACGTAGGCGATCACTTCCGCATCGGAAGTGGAGTGGAAGATGGCGCCGGTCTTTTCCAGCTGCTCCCGCAGTTCAATGGCGTTGGTCAGGCAGCCGTTATAGCACACCGCCATGGCGCCCTTGTGATGGTTGATCAGCAGGGGCTGGGCAGCGGAGCGGCTGGCCAGTTCCTTGGTACCGTAGAGGCAGTGGCCGATGGCCATGTTGCCCTCTTCCATCTTCAGCAGCACGTCCTTGGTGAAGACCTCGTTGACCAGGCCCCTGTCCCTGTGGCCGTGCATGACGCCGTCGGTGTTGACCACCATGCCGCAGCTTTGCTGACCACGGTGCTGCAGGGCGTACAGCGCATGATACACATCGGCGATCACGCCTTCATCGCTGCGGCGGAAAATACCGAACACGCCGCACTCCTCGTGGAGTTTCCCGTTATAGTCCATAATCATTCTCCTGTCTTGTCCATCAGGCCCGCTCGCCCATCAGGCGGCTCCACACTTCCTGATACGCCTGCTCCACGTCGCCCAGATTGCGCCGGAAGCGGTCAATACCCAGTTTTTCATGGGTGCTGGCGTCCCACAGGCGGCAGGTATCGGGGGAGATTTCATCCGCCAGCACCAGCGTGCCGTCCACCGTCACGCCGAACTCCAGCTTGCAGTCGATCACTTCGATCTCCGCCTGCCGCATCACAGTGCACAGCAGCTCGTTGATGCGCCGGGAGTACTGCTTGATCAGCTTCACCTGTTCCTCACTGGCCCAGCCCATGGCATAAATATAATCCTCGTTCACCATGGGATGCTCCAGCATCTCGTCCTTGAAGTCGATCTCCACCACCGCACGGCGCAGTTTCTGCCCCTCGGGCAGGCCCAGACGCTTGGCCATGGAGCCGGCGGTGATATTCCTGACCACCACCCGCAGCGGAATGGGCGTCACACGCCTCACCAGCGTTTCCCTTTCGCCCAGTTCCTCCACAAAGTGGGTGGGGATGCCGTTTTTCTCCAGCATCGTCATCAGATGATTGGAAATGCGGTTGTTGATGACGCCCTTGCCGGAGATGTTGCCCCTTTTCAGGCCGTTGAAAGCCGTGGTCTCATCCTTGTAGGATTCAATCACCAGCCGGGGATCATCGGTTGCATAAATTCGTTTGGATTTGCCCTCACTGATCAGTTCCAGGCGTTTCAAAGTCTTTCCCTCCTTGTCCGCTGGCGGACCTTTTCAGGATCAGTCAATCTTCAGCGCCGCATCCTTGGCGATCACGGCGTCGTGCTGGGCCTTGCGCATGGCCAGCAGCTTGTCGGCCAGATCAGCGTCTTCCACCGCCAGAATCTGGGCCGCCAGCAGCGCCGCATTGGCAGCGCCGTCAATGGCCACGGTGGCCACGGGCATACCGGAAGGCATCTGCACCGTGGACAGCAGGGCGTCCAGGCCATCCAGCGTGGAAGACTTCACCGGGATGCCGATCACCGGCAGGGTGGTCTGGGCCGCCAGCGCGCCCGCCAGATGGGCCGCCTTGCCCGCAGCAGCAATCAGCACGCCGAAGCCGTTCTCCCTGGCGGAAGAAGCAAACTTCGCCGCTTCCACCGGGGTGCGGTGGGCGGAATACACGTGGGCTTCAAAGGGAATCTCCAGCTTCTTGAGCTGTTCAAAAGCGCCCTTGAGCACCGGCAGGTCGGAATCGCTGCCCATAATCACTGCGACCTTTTTCATGTTGATATCCTCCGTTTCGTTCATCCGGCAGATGATCTTCTGCCTCGACAAGTCTTTTTTCACAAGAAAAGAGCGCTGCAGGATACACTCATGCTGCGCTCTTTGGCCGTTTGTTATGCCGATGGGTAGAAAGAGGCCAGGACTGAGTCAAACCGTGACGGAAACACTGTTTCATCGTGTCTTTTCCTCCTTCACACCTCGTAAGGAAACATTCGCCCCTTACCCCATCATACACCCTTATTTTATCGTATCGCCCCTTTTGTGTCAATAGATTAACGAACATTTCCCCGGCTTTTCCAATAATCGTTTTGGTCCTTTGTCCCTTGTGGTCGACCTGCGGACAGAAACTTCATGCCGTGATTTTGGGGGATAAACAAGGCTGATTTGTAGGCTTTCAAAAAGGGCTGCAAGGCAAGGCGACAAGGCAGCGAATGAGGGAGTTTACATGGGCGTAAATGACCGAATTCGCTGCCACAGTCAACGCAGCAAACAAAAAAATCCTGTCGGAGACAGGATTTTTTGTGGTTGCGGCCGGTTTTGAAGGCCGCTGCCGGGAGGCCTTCAAAAAGGGCCACAAGGCAAGGCGACAAGGCGGCGAATGAGGGAGTTTACATGGGCGTAATTGACCGAATTCGCCGCCGCTGTCAACGCTGCAAACAAAAAATCCTGTCGGAGACAGGATTTTTTGTGGTTGCGGCCGTTTTTGAAGGCCTCACCTGGCGCCCTTGTCGTAGGGAATACCCTCCGCCTTAGGTGCACGGCTGCTCTTGGAGGTGAACGCCAGCACCAGCAGGGTGATGAGGTACGGCATGAGGCGATACAGATGAGCGCTCACGCCCAGTTCCTTCAGGGCATAGATGCCGTCGCCGTTGATGTCCAGCGAGCCGTAGGAAGCGGCAATGCACTTGAACAAGCCGAACAGCAGTGCAGACACAGCGATGTTGCCGGGCTTCCAGTTGCCGAAGATCATCACGGCCAGGGCCAGGAAGCCGAAGCCGGCGACTTCGCCGCTGGAGGTGCAGTTGGCGGTGGTCATGGCGTACACAAAGCCGCCCATGCCCGCCAGGGCGCCGGAGATGCCCACGCCCGCATAGCGCATCTTGAACACGTTGATGCCCAGGGAGTCCGCAGCTTGCGGGTTTTCACCGCAGGCACGCAGCCGCAGGCCAAACTTGGTCTTGTACAGCAGAATCGCGAGGATAATGAACAGGATGATGCACACATAGGTCACAGGATAGACCTTGTTGACAAACACCTGTCCGAAGAAGCCCATGGAGGGCGTCTTGTTGGCGCCGCGGCCCACGCCGAAGCCGAAGAAGCTTTCCTTGAGCATGAACCAGCCAGCAGAATCGCCGTGGTCCATCTGCAGCACGTTCTGGTTGACCAGAATGCGCACCAGGAACAGCACCAGTGCCGGAGCCAGCAGGTTCAGGGCCGTGCCGCCGATGGTCTGGTCAGCCCGCAGGTTGATGGCCGCAAAGGCCAGCAGCATCGCAAACACTGCACCCAGCAGTGCCGATACCGCCATGGTCAGCACAGCAAAGCCCTGCATGGTCATCCAGTCCTTTGCCTGATTGGCGGCCTCAAACCAGCCCCACTGCTGCACCAGACGCACAAACAGCACGCCGATGAATGCGCCGAAAATCATGATGCCTTCCAGCGCCAGGTTGATGATACCGCTGCGCTCGGAGAACACGCCTGCCAGTGCCACGATCATCAGCGGCACGGCATACAGCAGCGTCTGACGGATGAGGAAGGGAATCGTACCTTCGTTGATTGCTTGCATCAGCCAATCCATTACTTCACCGTCTCCTTTCCGCTGCGCTTCTTGCCCAGGCGGGCCAGCACCATCTTGATCACCAGAGAGAACGCCGCCAGATACACGATCACGGCGATGATCACGTCGGTGATGAACTCGTTATAACCAGTCAGGTTGGTCAGCTGCAATCCGCAGATATCCAGCATGGACATGAACATACCCGCAAACACCACGCCGATGGGATTGCTGCCAGCCAGCAGGGCCACGGGGATGCCGTTGAAGCCCACCGCCGGCAGGGACTGATACGTGCTCCAGAAGAATTCCGTGTTGCCGGAGAGGAAGTACAGGGAACCGGCAGCGCCAGCCAGCGCGCCAGCCAGCGCCATCGAAACCACGATGCTGCGCTTATCCTTGATGCCGGCATAGCGGGCGGCAAAGCGGTTAGAGCCGCAGGCCTTTAGTTCAAAGCCGAAGGTGGTCTTGTTCATGATGATGTACACCACCACCGCCAGCAAAATGGCAATCAGAATGCCGCCATTGACCTGGGAGCCGGGGAACACCTGGTCAAGGCCCATCTTGGAGGTTGCCACGCCGTTGAAGCTGGTCTTGTACACATAGCCGATCTTGGTGTTTTCCACCAGATTTTTGAGGTTGGAGATGTCAAACACCCAGGTGACCAGGTTGGCGGCGATCCAGTTGGTCATGATGCACGCCAGAACCTCATTAACATTCAGCAGCGCCTTGAACAGGCCGGGGATCGCGCCCCAGAGCGCACCGGCAATCATGCCGCCGATGAGCGCCAGCGTCCACACCAGCCACGGCGGGAACATACCTACCTGACCGGCGATGAAGTTGTTGGCATTGCCCAGGAAGGGTTCCACAAGACCCTCGGTCTTCACGCAGCCGGTACCCAGAGACAGGGCAATGAACAGCGTGGCCGCCGTGCCCGCCAGATACTGACCGGGCGCGCCGATGTTGAACAGACCCGTCTTGTACGCCAGTGCCACGGACAGACCCGTGAGAATCAGGGGAGTTGCACGGAAGAGCATATTGCCCATCATCTGGGGATTGAAGCCGAAGGTCAGGGCGCCGGTGGCGTCACGGCCGGTGACAAACAGGCCGCCCACCACCAGTCGGATGCCATCCCACACAGTGTTGATGCCCAGGCTGGGGGTGGAGACGCCCACCGCAAAGATGACGACGCCGCCGGCCAGCATACCGATCAGAATCGACAGAAGGGACGCCAGCACGGTCCTCATTCCGTCGCTTTGAAGGAACTTTTTCATGCCTGAACCTCCTTCTGCTGCTTGGCGCCTGCCATGTACAGACCCAGTTCTGCCACCGTGGTGTTCTTGGGATCAAGTTCGCCCACGATTTCGCCCTCGAACATCACCAGGATGCGGTCGGACAGATTCATCACTTCGTCCAGTTCCAGGGAGACCAGCAGCACCGCCTTGCCGGCGTCACGCTGGGCCACCAGCTGACCATGGATGTACTCAATGGCGCCCACGTCCAGGCCGCGGGTGGGCTGCACAGCCACCACCAGAGGCAGGTTGCGGTCCAGCTCGCGGGCGATGATGGCCTTCTGCTGGTTGCCGCCGGACATGGAGCGGGTCACCGTCACAGGGCCCTGACCGCTGCGCACGTCATACTGTTCAATCAGGCTCTCGGCATAGGCCCTGACCGCATCAAAGCGGATGAAGCCTGCCTTCTGGAACCGGGGCTCATAATACCGCTGCAGCACCATGTTCTGCTCCAGGGTGTTGTCCAGGATCAGGCCGTGCTTGTGGCGGTCTTCCGGGATATGGCTCATGCCGGCAGCGCTGCGCTTGCGCACGGGGGCGGAGGTGACGTCCGTGCCCTTGATGCTCACCTTGCCGCCGGAGACCTTTTCCAGGCCGGTGATGGCATGAATCAGTTCCGTCTGACCGTTGCCGTCAATGCCGGCAATGCAGACGATCTCGCCGCTGCGAACGCTGAAGGAAACATCCTTGACGGCTTCCTTGCGGAAGGCCTTGTTATACACGCTGAGGTTTTCCACCTTCAGCACCGTTTCGCCGGGCTGGGCAGGTTCCTTTTCCACCACCAGCTGCACGTCGCGGCCGACCATCATGCGGCTGAGTTCCTGCTGGTTGGTCTCGCAGGTGTTGACCGTGCCGATGCACTGGCCCTTGCGCAGCACCGTGCAGCGGTCAGCAACCGCCATGATCTCATTGAGCTTATGGGTGATGAACAGGATGGACTTGCCTTCGGCCGCCAGTCCCTTCATGATCTTCATCAGCTCTTCGATTTCCTGAGGCGTCAGCACGGCGGTGGGCTCGTCAAAGATCAGCACTTCGTTGTCACGATAGAGCATCTTGAGGATTTCCACACGCTGCTGCATACCCACGGTGATATCCTCGATCTTGGCGTCCAGGTCCACTTTCAGGCCGTAGCGCTCGGACAGTTCCGACACCTTCTTGCGGGCCTTTTTCTTGGACAGGAAGCCCAGCTTGGTGTCCTCTGCGCCCAGGATGATATTATCCAGCACGGTAAACACATCAATAAGCTTGAAGTGCTGATGCACCATGCCGATGTGCAGGGCGGTGGCGTCATTGGGGCTGGTGATTTTCACTTCCTTGCCGTCCTTGCGGATGGTGCCCTGTTCCGGCTGATACAGGCCAAACAGCACGCTCATCAGCGTGGACTTGCCGGCGCCGTTTTCACCCAGCAGGGCGTGGATCTCACCGCGGCGCAACTGCAGGGTGATATCATCATTTGCTTTGATTCCCGGGAACTCCTTGGTGATGTGGAGCATCTCGATCACGTATTCAGGGCTGTAATCCATGCTTCCACCTCCCTTTCGGTATATTCAATATGTAACATTATACCTTTCCCCGCAAAAAAATGCAATACCTGGCAAGAAAGAAGATAAAAAGAACATGAAGAAAACCATGGGAATTTTTTCCGCATAAGGCACGGAAATTCTCTGCATTTTTCAGGCAAAAAGGGCGCAAAAAAAGGGGAACCGTTTCCGGTTCCCCCTTGTGGGTGCAAGGATTATTCGTAGATCACAGTCAGGTTGGAGAATTCAACCGTCTTGATTTCGTCGCCCTGCTTGTTGGTGTTGTCGATGACCAGGGTGCCGTCCTTGATGGACTGCATCAGGGTCTCGTACTCAGCCACGGTCCAGGTCTCCAGACCCCAGGTAGCGGTGGGCAGGCCCACAGCGTCGTCGGTGGCGCCCAGAGAGGTGGGCACGTTGCCGATGGTGGCCCATTCGCCAGCGAAGTGCTTGCCGATGGCCCACTCAGTAGCAGCGACCAGGCCCTTCAGGGCGGAGGTCACGACGGTGTCAGACTGGAAGGACTGGTCCACGTCAACGCCGACCACATAGGCATCGTTGGCGGAAGCAGCAGCAGTGATGGAGTTGAAGATGGAGCCGCCGCAGGCGAACACGATCTCGGTGCCGTTCTCGTACCAGCCAGCCATCATGGACTGCAGTTCGGGAGAAGCAGAGAAGGTCGCGCCGTACTGCCAGGTGTACTTCAGCTCAACCTGAACGCCCATTTCAGCAGCAGCAGCATTGGCGCCCTGGGCGAAGCCGTAGCCGTAACGGTTGCAAGCGGGGTTGGTGCCGCCGCCGCCGCCGGAGAAGCCCAGCTTGGTGAAGCCGTCCTTAACCACAGCGTAGCCAGCCAGATAGCCGGACTGCTCTTCGCAGAAGGCGATGGGGGCCACGTTGGACAGGCCGAGAGGCCAACCATCGATGAACACGAAGTTCACGTTGGGATATTCGGTAGCAGCCTTGGTCAGAGCAACTTCCTGAGCGAAGCCAGCGCAAACCACGACTTCGGCGCCAGCGTCGCAGGCGGCCTTCATGGCGTCGTAACGGTCGTCGTCAGTGGCCTGATCGCCGTTAGCGGGCTGATAGTACTTGTAGGACAGGTCGTTGGCGTAAGCGTAGGACTTCACGCCGTTCCAGGTGCCTTCGTTGAAGGACTTGTCCTTCAGCTGGCCCAGGTCGGTCACGAAGGCGACCTTATAGACGCCGTCGGTGGCAGTCATGTTGTCCGGGATGGTCTCGGGATCAACAGCCACATCAGTGGGGGTCTCGGCGAAAGCAACGCAGCTCAGCACCATGACCATGGAGAGAAGGATCGCAAGGAACTTCTTCATTGGGGTTTTCCTCCTTTAACGTACATTGGGGAACCAGTAGCATCCTGATTATAGCATGATCGCCCGGAACATTCAAGTCCCGGGCGAAAAAATCCTGCAAAAATATTTCTTTTTGTCCCAAAATCCTCATGGCCTTCCGGAAAAAGCCGAACATTCCAACTTTCAGTTCTCGCCGCCCAGGGCAGAGAAACCTTCGCCCAGTGCTTCGTGAGCGTCGGAGATAAAGATGAACGCCCTTTCGTCCTCGTGGCTGACGATCTCCTTCATCCGGGAGACCTCCTGGGGCGGCAGCACGCACAAAACCACCGGGCGTTCCTTGCCGGAGTAGGCGCCCTTGGCGGAGAGCTGGGTCACGCCTCGCTCCATCTCACTCAGCAGGCGCTGGGTGATTGTCTCCCAGGCATCGGAAATGATAAAGCACGCCTTGTTGTTGCTCAGACCCAGCATCACCACGTCCAGCACCTTGGAGGACACAAAGATACAGATCAGCGCATAGAGACCCTCGGTCATGCCGAAGGTGAAGGCCGCCACCAGCACCACGATACCGTCCATGGCCAGCAGCACCATGCCCACGGAGATAAACTTTACGTGCTTATGGAGCATTCTGGCCATCATATCCGTGCCGCCGGTGGTGGCGCCGCCGCGCATGATCATGCCCAGGCCCACGCCCAGAAGCGCGCCGCCGAAAATGGTGTTGAGCAGCGGTTCCTGCGTGACAGGCGGCAGTTTGAGGGCGTCAATGCACACGGAAAACAGCAGCGTGCCCAGCAGCGTGCGGAGCACAAACCGGGTGCCCAGCGTCTTGTATCCAACCAGGAACAGAGGGATGTTGAGCACGATGCTCATCAGGCCCACAGGCGTTCCCAACAGGTGGTTGAGGATCATCGCCACGCCGCTCAGTCCGCCGGGAGCGATCTGCCCCGGCACCAGAAACAGCGGATACGCAGCACCGCCGATGACGCAGCCAATCACGATCTGCACATAGGCCATCACCACGCTCTTATCCACTTTTTTCAGGAAGTTCTTTTCCTGCGTCATTGGTCTTTCCTCCGTCTGTCATAAACTGTCTGAATTTTCAGGCGTACCGTTTTCCCGCACCTGCGTGCCCAATGAAAGCACCAGCGCCCTGTCCAGCCTCCGCATCGCCTCAGGGCACAGACGCCCCAAACGCTTTGTCAGCCGGGATTTTTCCAGTGTGCGCACCTGCTCGGTCAGCACCACGGAATCCCGGTTAAGGCCGCTTTCATCGGCGCTGACGGGCACATGAATGGGCAGATGCGCCTTTTTGCGCCTTGTCGTCATGGCCGCCACGATCACCGTGGGGGAATACAGGTTGCCTGTATCGTTCTGAATGATCACCACCGGCCGGACGCCGCCCTGCTCGGAGCCCACCACAGGATCCAGGTCGGCACGGTAGATGTCTCCCCGCTTCATCGCCTTGTCACACTCCATCCGGGAGCCGCCTTTTCAGGGAATCATTCTCCCCGGGCAGCCCCTAACAGCGTATGACCGGCAGGTAGGCACAGTGCCATCCGGCAAGCAGGCCGCAGAAAATCAGGCAGCGGACCTTATGTCCATCGCCTGCAACGCTATTTTGCACCAGTTCTGCTCTTTTTATTGTACCACGCTCCCCGGCATTTTGCAACAAACGGCGGCAAAATCGCCCCTCCTTTTCATCCCCTTTCGACGGACATTCCCCGCCCGTCAGGGCTATACTCACCCCCGAAAGCACCCGAAATCATCCGAAGGGAGGAGCGCCGGTGAAGGTCAGCATCTGGATGTACCTGATGCAGCAGTGCGCCGTCAATGCCGTGCTGATGATGAGCCTGAAACGGATGTGCCGCCTGCCCCGGGCGCCCCGCTGGCGGCTGATGACAGCCGCTTTCCTTGCTGCCGCCGGGGACGCCCTGTGCGTGACGATGCCAGCGGGTTTCCGCCTGCTGCTCTTCACACCCCTGATGATGCTCCTGCCTCTGGGCGTGTGGCCGGGGCTCTCCCCTGCCCTGCGGCTGCGCCTGCCCCTGTCCCTTGCCGCCCTGAGCCTCATCGCTTCCGCTGCGGCCCGGTGGGCGTCGCCTCTTTCCCGGATGCTGCCGCCCCTTGCCGCCGCTGCGGCTGCTGCCCTCTTTGCCCTGGCCTCCCATCGCCGGGAAACGCCCCTGTGCCTGAAGGCCGTCATCCGCTATCAGGGGCAGAAACTGACCCTGACGGGGCTGGTGGATACGGGGAATCTCCTCAGGGATCCCCTCACCCGCCTGCCGGTGATCGTCATCTCCCGCACCGCTGCCGCCCGGCTGCTTCCCCGGTGGAATCAGCAGACGCTGACGCCCGGAATGCGGCTGATCCCCGTGCGCACGGTAGCGGGGCGGGCCATGATGCCCCTCCTGCGCCCAGGCAGCATTCATCTGGAGCATCAGGGCAAATGGGTCGCCGCTCAGGCCATGATTGGCCTGTCCACCGGCGGGTACAGCGGGTTTCAGGCGCTGATTCCCCAGTGCATCCTGCAGGATGCTCCCCTTCTTTCCGAATCAAACGACACTTCAAAGGAGGATTGCCCTGTATGTCCGTGACTTTCAAACTCTACGCCCTTGCCCGGGATCATCTCACCGCCTTTCTGGACGCCCTCACACCCCGGGAACTGTATTACATCGGCGGCCCTGACCCGCTGCCTGCTCCCCTTTCTCCCGAAGAAGAAAAAGCGCTGCTGGAACAACTGTCCAGCGGCGACGCCCGCATCCGCTCCACCCTCATTGAGCACAACCTGCGGCTGGTGGTGTTCATCGCCCGGAAATTCGAGAACACCGGCGTGATGCTGGAGGACCTGATCTCCATCGGCACCATCGGGCTGATTAAGGCGGTGAACACCTTTGACCCCCAGAAAAAAATCAAACTGGCTACCTACGCCAGCCGCTGCATTGAAAACGAAGTGCTGATGTTCCTGCGCCGCCACAGCCGCACCCGGCTGGAAATCTCCCTGGACGAGCCGCTGAAAACCGACTGGGACGGTAACGAACTGCTGCTTTCCGACGTGCTGGGCACCGACCCGGACATGGTCACCCGCTCCATGGAGGAAAACGCCGATCGGCAGATGCTCTTTGCCGCCCTGAGCCGCCTGTCGCCCCGGGAGCAGAAGATCATGCACCTGCGCTTCGGTCTGGGCGGTCAGCCGGAGATGACACAAAAGGAAGTGGCGGATGTGCTGGGCATTTCCCAGAGTTACATTTCCCGGCTGGAAAAGCGCATCCTTTCCCGGCTTCACGGCGACATGATGCGGGCTTCCGGCTGATTCCCTGTCCTGTTTTTGCTGATTTGCGCCTTTCGTGCCGTGTTTTGTCCCCGGGGGATAACAGCATCCGTTTCACGCCATACTTCCTGTAAACGCATCAAACCGCCGGAGATGATTCCGGCGCTTCGTTGGGAGGATTCGCAATGGGGTACGGCAAAGTGGACATCTGCGGGTTGGACACCAGCACCCTGCCGGTGATGAGCCATGAGAGAATGATGGAGCTGTTTCCGAGGATTCATCAGGGAGATATGACCGCCCGGGCGGAATTCATTCAGGGAAATCTGCGGCTGGTGCTGTCGGTGATTCAGCGCTTCAGCGGGCGGGGCGAACAGGCGGATGATTTGTTTCAGGTGGGGTGCATCGGGCTGATGAAGTCCATCGACAACTTCGACACCTCCCTCAACGTGCGCTTTTCCACCTACGCCGTGCCCATGATCATCGGCGAAATCCGCCGGTATCTGCGGGACAACAATGTCATCCGGGTCAGCCGCTCCATGCGGGACACCGCCTACAAAGCCCTGCAGGCCCGTGACCGCCTGCAGCAGACCCTTGACCGGGAGCCCACCGTGACGGAAATCGCCGAGGAAATGCACCTGCCCCGGGAGGATGTGGTGTTTGCCCTGGAGGCCATTCAGGACCCGGTGAGCCTCTTTGAGCCGGTGTACAACGATGGCGGTGACGCCCTGTACATCATGGATCAGGTGCGGGACGAAACCGCCCGTGCCGACGTCTGGCTGGAGGACATCGCCATCCGGGACGGCCTGTCCCGCCTGAGCGAAAGGGAAAAGAAAATCCTGCGCCTGCGCTTCTTCGAAGGCCAGACGCAGATGGAAGTCGCCGGGGAAATCGGCATCTCTCAGGCCCAGGTCTCCCGACTGGAAAAAAACGCCCTGCTGCACATGCGGAAGCATATGCAGACAGTTTAAGAAAATGGTGGAGCGAAAAATCCCCGTCCAGTGTGGACGGGGACTGTTTGTTTTGCCTTTTTTGTATTACACCTTGAAGTTCACGGACTCGTCGCCCTGCTTGTTCTTGCCGAAGGTGTAGTCGTTGCCAGGCAGGACAGCGTTGGCGATGATACCCACCAGAGAGGCCACGGCCAGACCGGACAGGCTGATCTTCACGTCGCCGATGTAGAAGGCGATGGCGCCGGACACGCTGTTCACAGTATCGCAGCCCAGAGCGCTGGAGAAGTTGATGCCCAGAGCCAGAGCGATGATCAGCGCAGCGATGATGACGTTGCGGCTCTTGGTGAAGTCCACCTGATTTTCCACGATGTTACGCACGCCCACAGCGGAAATCATGCCGTAGAGGATCAGGGACACGCCGCCGATGGTGGCAGCGGGCATGCAGGAAATCAGCGCAGCAAACTTGGGAGAGAAGGAGAACAGCACAGCCAGCACGGCAGCCATGCGCACCACGGCGGGGTTGTAAACGCGGGTCAGAGCCAGCACGCCGGTGTTTTCGCCGTAGGTGGTGTTGGCCGGAGCGCCGAACAGGGCGGCCAGGGTGGTGGCGCAGCCGTCGCCCAGCAGGGAGCGATGCAGGCCGGGGTCTTCAATGAAGTTCTTGCCCACGGTGGAGGAGATGGCGGACATATCGCCCACGTGCTCCATCATGGTGGCCAGGGCGATGGGCATCATCATGGCGATGGCGCTGCCCAGCAGGGAGGGGTTGACGCCGTCGGTAATGAAGGAGAACACGGTGTCCTTCATCTGGAAGGGCACGCCGATCCAGGCGGCGTTATGCACGGGGGTGAAGTCCACATGGCCGCTCAGAGCAGCGATCAGGTAGGAGCCCACAACGCCCAGCAGGATGGGGATAATTTTGAGCATTCCCTTGCCCCAGATGTTGAAGATGATCACGATGGCCACTGCCAGCACGGCGATGCCCCAATCGGCAGCACAGTTGTTGATGGCGGAGTTGGCCAGGATCATGCCGATGCAGATGATGATGGGGCCAGTGACCACCGGCGGGAAGAAGCGCATCACGCGGGCGGCGCCGAAGGCCTTGAACAGGGCAGCGACGATCACGTACACCAGGCCGGCGCAAGCAACGCCCACTGCAGCGTAGGGAATCCAGTTGACGGCCACAGCGCCTTCACCCAGGGTGGCGTTGTGGTTGGTGATCATGTTGTTGACAGCAAAGTAACCGCCCAGGAAGGCGAAGGAGGAGCCCAGGAAGGCAGGCACCTTGCCCTTGGTCAGCAGGTGGAACAGCAGCGTGCCCAGACCCGCAAACAGCAGCGTCGCAGAAACGGACAGGCCCGTCAGAGTAGGCACCAGCACCGTTGCGCCGAACATGGCGAACATATGCTGGAAGCCCAGCAGGCCGAACTTCATTTTGGACATTTTCTTCTCGCTCATCGGTAGATCTCCCTTTCCCTTTGTGTTTATCTTTTCAGGCACCCGCCTGGGGGGAACTGTGTTGTATTACCGGGGGCCGTACAGCGCCACGCCGTCACCGCCGTCGATTTCCTCCACCTGCACGCCGATGCGCTCGCTGTTGGAGGTGGGGACGTTCTTGCCCACATAGTCAGGGCGGATGGGAAGCTCCCGGTGACCACGGTCAATCAGCACCGCCAGACGAATCTTGGCGGGACGGCCCTGATCCAGAATGGCGTCCATGGCGGCACGCACGGTGCGACCGGTGTGCAGCACGTCGTCCACCAGCACCACGGCCTTGCCGGTGATGTCCACGGGCAGCTTCTGATCCTTCACCTTCACCTGCATCTGGGCAGGATTGAGGTCGTCACGGTACATGGAGATGTCCACTTCGCCCACGGGCAGGGACACCTTTTCGTACTGCTCGATGATCTTCGCCAGACGCTGGGCCAGCGGCACGCCTCTGCGGCGGATGCCCACAAACACCACGTCTTCCAGGGGATTGAGCTGTTCCATGACCTCGTGGGCCATGCGGGTCAGGGCACGGTTGATGGCTTCGCCGGTCATCAGCTGCGCCTTGGGGATTCCGCCGTTGAACATCCTTGCTTCCTCCTTGCTGTGCCTGGGGCAGGCCAAAAAGAAAACGCCTGTCCCGGTCAAATAAGCCGGAAGAGGCGTGCAGTATGTCCATCTCACGGGGGGCAACCTCTGGGTCATTCCCCATGGGTCTTTCAATCGCTGCGCAGCCTTCCCAGCCTCTCTGAGCTGTCCTTAAAGGGTTTGCTTTGATTTTACCGCTGTCAAGTATAGCACTTTCCCCCGCCGTTGTAAAGGGGGAATTTCCGCACATTTTTCTCTTTTTTCCATCAATCATTCCTGCTTTTTCCCGCTTGATTGCACGTCATCGGCTGAATTTCCCCTTTTTGCCTGATTTTTCGCCAAAATACCGCTTTTCTCTTGACAGATTCGCTATATTGTATTATTATTGTATCCAAAGTGCATACAATGAACATTCTGCACTTTTTCCGCACTTTCGCAAAGATACGAAGGAGTTGTTACGACCATGGCATCCATTTCTTTCCAACCCATGCTGGAAAGCCGCCCCATCCGTGAAATCGCCTACGAGGTGCTCAAGCACGCCATTATTTCCGGCGAGATTCCCGCCGGCGAGCGCATCGTTGAGACCGATTATGCCGAGCGCCTGCACATCAGCCGCACCCCCCTGCGTGAAGCCCTGCGCAAGCTGGAGCGGGACGGTCTGGTGGAATATGTGCTGCGCCGCGGCGTGGTGGTGCGTGCCTTCACCATTGAAGACGTGGAGGAAATCTACACCATCCGCAACTCTCTGGAAATGCTCACCCTGCCCGCCATCATTGAAAAGGCCACGGAGGACGACATCGCCGGCCTGAAGGAAAAGTTGCGGGAAATGGATGACCTTGTGACTTCCGACGAGCCCGGCGCCATCGAGGCCCTCTCTCCCCTGGCCCGTGCCTTCCATGCCCAGTTGACCGCCATCTGCGGTCAGAACAGGATCCTGCGGGTCATCGAGAGCCAGGACGAGTTCATCACCCGGTTCTCCGCCATGGCCATCCGCCAGGAAAACCGCCGTTCCAGCGCCCATCAGGAGCATCATCAACTGGTGGAATACGTGGAAAAGCGGGATCTGGAAGCCTTCCGTTCCCTGATGGAAAAGCATATCGAGCGCAGCAAGGAAAAGTGCCTTGCCGCCCTCAAGGAGCAGATGGCGCAGCGCCGCATTTAATGTTCCCATTGCCGGGCCGCCTGGAGCAACTTCCCTGCGGTTCCGGCTTTTTGTATATCACCACACATTTTATAGGAGGTACAATCACATGGACGGCAAATGGGATCTTTCTTTCCTTTATTCCAGTTTTCAGGACGAGGCCTTCGAGGCGGATTTCGCCGCACTCCCCGGCATGATCGACCGCATTGAGGAAGTGCTGCACTCTGGCCTCCCCACCGTCGAGCGCCTGGAGGCACTGGTGGACGCTGACGAGGCCCTCAGCGCCCTGGGCGACAAGGTGGGCAGCTTCATTCACCTGACCACCGCCGTGGACGCCGATAACGAGGACGCCAACCGCTACATGGACAAGTTCATCCGGGTGATGAACAAGGCCCGTCTGGTGGATTCCGCCGTAACCCGCTATGTGGGCAGCATTGAGAATCTGGACGAGGTGATCGCCTCCTCCGCCAAACTGACCCAGGTGGCCTTCCCCCTGAAGGAAATGGCGGAAAACGCCCGCCACACCATCCCCGCCGAAATCGAGCCCTGGATGCTGCAGATGCAGATGTCCGGCTCCGGCGCTTTCTCCCAGCTGCGGGGCAAGCTGGACTCCAACCACACCGCCACCTTCCGTGGCAAGGAGTATCCCCTGCCCGCCATCCGCGGCATGGCCTATGACGCCGACGCCGATGTGCGCCGGGAAGCCTACGAAGCGGAGATCGCTTCCTATCAGAAGATGGAACTGCCCATGGCCTACTGCCTCAACAGCATCAAGCAGGAAGCCTCCACCCTTGCCAAGGCCAAAGGGTATTCTTCCGTGCTGGAAATGACCCTGCACAACAGCCGCATGGATCAGGAAACGCTGGACGCCATGATCGGCGCCATGAAGGAGTATCTGCCCCACTTCCGCCGCTACCTGAAGGCCAAGGCCCGCCTCCTGGGCCACAAGAACGGCCTGCCCTTCTATGACCTGTTCGCCCCCGTGGGCAAGGCCACCCGCACCTTCACCGTGGATGAGTGCCGGGAAAAGCTGATGGAAGAGCTGGGCAAGTTCAACCCCGAAATGGCCGCCTTTGTGGACAACGCCTTCCAGCAGAAGTGGATCGACCTGTTCCCCCGCAAGGGCAAGCGGGGCGGCGCCTTCTGCTCCTCCGTCCACAGCGAGGACCGCTCTCTGGTGATGACCAACTTCCAGGGCAGCTTCTCCGACGTGAGCACCGTCGCCCACGAACTGGGTCATGCCTGGCACAACCGCTGCCTGGCAGGTCTGCCCTATCTGCTGATTCACACGCCCATGCCCACGGCGGAAACGGCCTCCATCTTCAACGAGACCATTCTGGCCCATCAGGTGCTTGCCTCCGCCACGGAGGATGAGCAGCTCACCCTGCTGGACGCCAGCCTGACGGAGTCCACCCAAACCATCGTGGACATCCTCAGCCGCTACCTGTTCGAGACGGAAGTCATCGCCACCCGTGCTGATCACGTCATGACCGTGGAGGAACTCAAGGACGCCATGCTCCGTGCCCAGGACGCCACCTACGGCGATGGTCTGGACCCCGACGTCCGTCATCCCTATATGTGGGCCTGCAAGAGCCACTACTACTCCGTGGGCCGCAACTTCTACAACTTCCCCTATGCCTTCGGCGAGCTGTTCGGCAAGGGCGTCTTCGCCAAGTATCTGGAGCAGGGCGCTGATTTCGTGCCCGCCTACAACCAGCTGCTGCGCTACTGCGGCTCCGACACCATCGCCAATGTGGCTGCCAGCGTAGGCATCGATGTGCGCTCCCGTGATTTCTGGCGCTCCAGCCTGGAAGTCATCAAGGGCGAAATCGACCGCTTCTGCGCCCTGGTGGAAGGCTGATTCCCCACTTCATCACCGGAAAGGGACGATTCACCCATGAAATTCGTCATCGCTTCTGATCTGCACGGTTCCGCCCTGTACACAAGCCGGCTGCTGGACGCCTTTGAAAAAGAGCAGGCTGACCGGCTGGTGCTGCTGGGGGACATCCTCTATCACGGCCCCCGCAATGACCTGCCGGAAGCATACTCCCCCAAGGAAGTCATCGCCCTTTTGTCCCCCCTGAAGGATCGCATCCTGTGCGTGCGGGGCAACTGCGACACCGAGGTGGACCAGATGGTGCTGCCCTTCCCCATTCTGGCGGATTACGCCGTCATCCCACTGGGGAACAGGCTGATATACCTGACTCATGGTCATGTGTATCACAACAGTCATCTGCCGCCCCTCATGCCCGGCGACATTCTCCTCCACGGCCACACCCATGTGCCCCGGTGCGATGAATTCCCCACCCATGTGTATCTCAACCCCGGCAGCGTGTCCATCCCCAAGGAGGGCAGCTGGCACGGCTACATGACGCTGGAGGACGGCGCCTTCACCTGGAAGGATTTTGACGGCAGCATACACATGACCTACACTGTGTGATTGCCGCAGAAAGGAGCCTCTCATGGAAAACTGCATCTTCTGCAAAATCGTCCGGGGAGAAGTGCCCGGCATGAAAGTTCTGGAAACGGAGCGCACCCTCGCCTTCATGGATATCGCCAGGGACGTGGACGGCCACATTCTGGTCATCCCCCGCAAGCATTGCAAGAGCATCCTTGACTGCGACGAAGTCACCCTCGGCCACCTGATGGAAACGGTGCGGCTGGTGTCCCGTCACCTGACGGATCACTGCGGCTATGACGGCGTGAATCTGCTCAACGCCAGCGGGGAAAGCGCCGGCCAGTCCGTGCCCCATTTCCACATTCACATCATTCCCCGCAAATCCGGCGATGGTCTGGACACCTGGCCTTCCCTGCCCGGCGCACAGCATCCCCTGGAAGAAACCTTCCGCCGCATCGCCATGAAGTGACCCCTTTTTACCACCCCGCAGGTGCAGAATCCCTCTGCACCTGTTTTTTTACCTTTCCGGGCACAAAAAATCCCCCGCCAACCAGCAGGGGATCATGTCAGGCGGAAATTTCTCCCGACGTCTTTTTCTTCTTGCGGTTTTTCTTCGCCAGTTTTTCCTGATACAGCGCTTCTTCCCTCTCATACAGCGCCTTCATTTGCGCCGTGGCGGCCTCCACAATGCGGTCACGCTCCGCCATGGGGTCGTTTTCCGGATCATAGTGGATGGGCTCGCTGAAGGACAGGGTACGCATCCCCTTGTGGGCATACATGGGCAGGAAACGGCAGCGCTTGCCGGTGCGGTTGTAATACACCTGCGCCAGCATGGGGAATCCCCGGAACATCTCGCCCATGCCGCCGTCGGCATACCCGGGTGTGTCCGATGCGTCGGGGTTTTCCGGGAAGATCAGCAGGTTGTCGCCCGCTTCCATGGCTTCCACCGAGCGGCGGAAGGTCACCATCAGTTCTCTGGGCTTGTTGCGGAACACAGGGATGACTTCCAGTTGCTTCATGCCCCACACGGAGATGGGGCCAATCAGCTTGGAAATCCACCAGCTGGCCTTGCCCAGCCACTTCATCGGCTCAAAGGTCCACTTGTAAATGTAGCGGGACACATCCTCCGGCTTGGTGGTCAGTTCGCTGATGACCCAGGGCCTGACAGGCACCGGGATATACAGCATGGAGGACACCGGGCCGTAGATTTCGCCATGATTGCACAAAAACACGATGGGATTGTTTTCGTCCTGCACGATGTGCTCTCCGCCCTTGATGGTGTGGCGGAAGAAAGGCCGCAGCAGAGCCATCATCGCCCGGATGGCAAAAGGCTGGCGATGCTTTTCCACCACCACGTCCTCCAGCATCTTTTCCAGCGACGGATTGTTGCCGCCGCTTTCCCGGATGCTCAAAAACCAGTCCAGTTTGTGAATATACCGGCTGGACAGCGGGAAGCGGAACACGCTCATCAGCGCCAGCACCACCGTCGCCAGTGCGGGCAGCAGCATCACCGGCTGGAAGGCCGCCGCCAGCTGTGCGCCGTCCCGGGGCAGGTTCTTCCCCGTCACCAGGCACATGGCCGTCAGTCCCGCCAGCGCCAGCATTTGCCCCAGCAGCGTGGCCAGTTCCTGCTCCGCCCGGCGCATCTGGCCATAAGCAGGCGCACTTTCCGCAGAGGCAAACCGCACGGCGTCGCTCACGGCGGCTTCCATGCGCTTGAGGCAGGTGGTACACAAGGTCGATGCCACCGTGCTCAGGCCCAGGCACACATAGGCGTATGTCTGCCCGAACTGCCCGCCCTGCAGTGACCGATAGAACACCCACAGGGCAAACAGCCAGATCAGCAGCCCCGCCAGCATCAGATAAGTGGGGTCTGTCGCCCGCCGCTTTTCCCTGCGGTGCAGCCATTTTTCCGCCAGGAGCCTCGCCGCAAAGGTGGTCAGCACCGCCAGCACCATGCAGATGAAAATCGCATCCGCCGTTACCGCCAGATAGGTGTACATCACCACCAGCGTCATTTCCATGGCGATGTTCACCAGCGTGGACAGCCTCTCATAAGTGCGATAGGCATTAGCCGCCCGGACGTTCTTGCGCAAATCCGCCAGCTGGGTGATTTCAGGCGCATCCAGCCTGTCATCCGCCTGCCCCCGCTGTTCCCGCAGGCTGCTGTAAGCCATCATGGTACACAGGATGTAGCCGCCCGCCATGGGCAGAGCCGCCGTCACCGGCAGGTTATACATCAGAATCAAGGAAACAACGCACGCCGTGCCCAGGGTGAACACCACCGTCCACAGCAGCATTTCCTTGCGGGGGATGGCGCCCTTTGCTTCCTTGTCCAGCAATCGTTTCCACACGATGTCCCGCAGGATCATCGCCAGCACCACCGTCACCACCAGCCACACCGCCGGGTTGCTCATGGAGATGGGGTACACCACCACCACGCACAGGCTCATCAACAGCATGACGCCCAGCAGAACGCCCCGCAGTTTTCGGGCCATCACCGGCACAAAGGGGTTGGAAAAGGTGCTGATGAACACCATGGTCACACGGCCGCACATATACAGTGCGCCGCCCAGCAGCGGCATATCCGTCAGGGCGCTGGAGATCATCATACAATAAATGAACGCATACACATCGCCCAGCGTATCCATCAGCAGGGCGCTGCGGCGCCGCCTGTTCTTCTTCAATCCTGTGTCCAGTGACATGGTGTTCCTCCTTTCGGTCATAATCCGACACTATTTTACCATATTCCCGCAAACAACTCAACTCAAGAATTGTTTACGAAACGTTTCCTCTTTTTCCCTTGACATTTCAGCGTTTCCGATGCATCATATCAATATGCAGATGATTCTTCCACAGTTTCAAGGAGGGCGCATGATGTTATACACCCAAAACGACCTTCAGATGATTCAGCGGCAGAAGCGCCAGCGGATTTTCCTGATGCTGATTCCCGCACTGGTGCTCCTCGCCGGGGTGATTGCCTCTTTGGCCATCCGGGTGATGTGGCTGACCATTGTGCTGACGGCGCTGCTGGGCGCTGAACTGATCGCTTGTCAGGACTTGCTGATCCGTCCGCTGACGAATTATGAGAAGCACCTGAAAAATATGCTTCACGGCCGCACCCGGGAAGTGGAGGGGGCCTTCAGCCGGATTTCGGAGGACATCACGGAAGTGGACGGTGTGGATTTTCACGCTGTGCTGCTGATCGAATATGATGAAAAGGGCCGGCCTTACGACCGGCTGGTGTACTTTGACGCCATGAAGGAGTTCCCCGAGGTGCAGCCCGGGGAGCAGCTGCGGCTGCTGGTGCACGACAAGGCGATTGTGTCTCTCTCCAAGGGGACTCCGTCCCCTTGACCCCTGGGTGGGGGCAAAGCCCCCACACCCCGGCAGGGGCTCCGCCCCTGCACCCCGGTCGGGGGCCCTGCCCCTGCACCCCTTTTGTGGGGCTCCGCCCCACACCCCGGCAGGGCCTCCGCCCCTGCACCCCGCAAGGGTCTTCGACCCTTGACCCATTACCCCAAGCCCTGACGGGCTTGGGGGATGTTTTGTTTGTGGGATTTTTCTTTGGAGAAATGTTTTTGTGCGAGGTGGGGTTTCGCCCTCACGGGCGACCAAAGGGCTTTCCGATCGCCCTTTGGAAACCTTCGGGCTCCCTCCGGATGGAGGGGTATTAGCCTGTAAGTTAGAGGAACGGTTTTTCCTTCGTTGCTTGCTCAAAACAGTAAGTAGGGGTGCGGACCGAAGGGGTCCAGGGGGCGATCGGAAAGCCCCCTGGTTGCTCCGGTAAAGACAAATCAGAACTATAAGACTTCTCCAAAAAGAACACCCCGGAAATCCTTCAGGATTTCCGGGTGATGGGTCAAGGGCCAATGGCCCTTGCGGGGGTGTCGGGGGCAGCGCCCCCGACTGGGAGTCCAGAGGGCAAAGCCCTCTGGTGGGGGTGTTGGGGGGCAAAGCCCCCAACTGGGGTGCGGGGCAAAGCCCCGCTAAAGGGTCAAGGGCCAATGGCCCTTGCGGGGGTGTCGGGGGCAGGGCCCCCGACTGGGTTTCCAAAGGGCAAAACCCTTTGGCGGGGTGCAGGGGCAGAGCCCCTGCTGGGGGCAACGCCCCCACGAAAACGCCGCTTCCTTGTGCGGAGGAAGCGGCAGGTGGTGCGTAATTATGCTTTGCTTTGATGTGTGCGTATTGAAAAACAATGAAGTCAGAATCGATTACACCAGTTCGATGATGACCATTTCAGCGGCGTCACCGCGACGGGGTCCGAGCTTGTAGATGCGGGTGTAGCCACCGGCAATGTTCTTCTCGGCGTTGCGGGCCTTGTACTTGGGGCCGATTTCACGGAAGAGCTTTTCCACCACGGGATGCTTGTTGTCCTTGGTGCGCTCCTTGTAATCAGCCTTGGACTCGTTCTTGAGCTGCTGCTCCTTCACGTCATACAGGTACGCCATGATCAGGCGACGAGCATGCAGCTTGGAGGGCAGGTCGTTGACGGTTTCGATGGTCATCAGCTGACCCTTGTCGTTGTGGGTTTCCTTGGTAACGGTAACGGTGTTGTCGCACTCCTTCACAGCCAGGGTGATGAGGCGCTCAACAACGCGGCGGAGTTCCTTGGCCTTCGCTTCGGTGGTCTCGATGCGGCCATTCATGATCAGGTTGGTCGCCAGACCGCGCAGCAGTGCCTTGCGCTTGTCAGCCGTGCGACCCAGCTTGCGTTGATATGCCATGGGAAAATTTCCTCCTTGCAAGGGCTGCGGCAGGGGCAGGGAAATCAACGTCCCTGTCAGCCGTCTTGATGCGCCCTGGTCTTATTCTTCGTTGGGTCGCAGGCCGAGACCAAGCTCCTGGAGCTTCAGTTCGACCTCGTCCAGGCTCTTGCGGCCCAGGTTGCGAACCTTCATCATGTCTTCCTGATTGCGCTGCACCAGTTCACCAACGGTATTGATGTTGGCGCGCTTCAGGCAGTTATAGGCACGAACCGACAGTTCCAGCTCTTCGATGGTCATGTCCAGCAGTTTGCCATGGGCGTCCTCTTCAGGCTGCACCATGCTCACGGGGATGACCTGGTCGGTCAGGCTGACGAACAGTTCCAGCTGCTTGCGCAGGATATTGGCAGCGCCGCTGACGGCCTCTTCGGGCTTCAGGGTACCGTTGGTCCAGATTTCCAGCGTCAGGCTGTCAAAGTCGGTGGTCTGACCCACGCGGGTATCGGAGACGGCATAGTTGACCTTCTTCACGGGGGTGAAGATGGAGTCCATGGGGATTTCCCCGATGACCATGCCGGGATTCTTGTTCTTGTCGGCACTGATATAACCGCGGCCGCGATCGAGGGTCAGCTGCATCTGCAGGTGAGCGTCCTCGTTCAGGGTAGCGATGTGCATATCAGGATTGATGATTTCGACTTCGTCATCCACCTTGATGTCGCCAGCGGTCAGCACGCAGGGGCCGACAGCATCGACGCGCACCTTCTTGGGGCCTTCGGAGAAAAGCTTCACCGCCATGCCCTTGAGGTTCAGGATGATTTCAGTCACATCCTCCTTCACGCCGGGGATCGTCGAGAACTCATGCTGCACACCTTCGATGTGCACAGAGGAGACGGCAGCGCCCGGAAGGGAGGAGAGAAGCACGCGGCGCAGAGAGTTGCCCAGGGTGTGACCAAAGCCACGCTCCAGGGGCTCGACGACGAACTTGCCATAACGGCCGTTGTCGGCGACCTCCACGCAGTCGATACGGGCTTCCTTGAATTCTACGATCATTTCGTTTACCCTCCTCTAACAGGTCCTGGTTGAAGGGCAGTGCCGGAAAAAGTTCATACAGCAAAACTCGCTGTAACCTCTCCCGACACCCTTCATTAACGGGAGTAGAACTCGACGATCATATTCATCTGCGGCTCGAAGTCCACGTCCTCACGGGCGGGAACGGCGACCACAGTGCCCTTCAGGTTCGCAGCATCAAAGGTCAGCCACTTGGGGGTCACCGCAGTGGTGCCTTCGCGCAGGCCCTTGAACAGCTCGGACTCAGCGCTGCGCTGGCGCAGGGTGATCACATCGCCCACCTTCACGGAGTAAGAGGGGATGTCCACCTTCAGGCCATTGACGCGGATGTGACCGTGGGAAACGATCTGACGGGCGGCGCGGCGGGTCTTGCCCAGGCCCAGACGATACACCACGTTGTCCAGACGCAGCTCCAGCAGCTGGAGCATGTTGTCACCGGTGATGCCGTCCATGTTGGTGGCCTTGAGGTAGTAGCGGTGGAACTGCTTTTCCAGCACGCCGTACACAAACTTGACCTTCTGCTTCTCCTGCAGCTGAGCGCCGTACTCGGAGACCTTCTTGCGGCGGTTGCCGCCGGGGTTGCGGGTGGTTTTCTTATTGCCATAGCCCATGACCGCGGGGGAAATGTCGAAAGAGCGGCA
The DNA here is from genome assembly GCA_015056085.1 of Clostridiales bacterium. Taxonomy (GTDB): domain Bacteria; phylum Bacillota; class Clostridia; order Christensenellales; family Aristaeellaceae; genus UBA11524. Next base: position 10,220 of record SVHA01000011.1, on the reverse strand, counting down.
CTTCCGGGCGACGGGCTGCTTGTTGATAGCCATTGTTCAATGTCCTCCTTCGTTACCTTACACGCGACGGCGCTTGGGCGGACGGCAGCCATTGTGAGGAATGGGCGTCACGTCCTTGATCATGCTCACATCCAGGCCGGCAGCCTGCAGAGAGCGGATGGCGGCTTCACGTCCGGAGCCAGGGCCCTTGACATACACTTCCACCGTCTTCAGGCCGTATTCCATGGCGGCCTTGGCGGCAGTTTCAGCGGCGGTCTGAGCAGCGAAAGGCGTGCTCTTCTTGCTGCCGCGGAAGCCCAGGCCACCAGCGGAAGCCCAGGACAGGGCATTGCCCTGCGTATCAGTAATGGTCACGATGGTATTGTTGAAAGAAGAACGGATATGGGCGGCGCCACGCTCGACCAGCTTACGCTCCTTGCGCTTGCGCACGACCTTCTTGAGTTTGGACTGCTTGGGTGCCATTGAATCATCCCTCCGTCCCGCATTCAGAGCGGGTCTGTCATTCAGTTAAGTCTGGCCGAAATTACTTGCCAGCCTTCTTCTTACCAGCAATGGTCTTCTTGGGACCCTTGCGAGTACGGGCATTCTGCTTGGTGTTCTGACCGCGGACGGGCAGACCACGACGATGACGAACGCCACGGTAGCAGCCGATTTCCATCAGGCGCTTGATGTTCAGAGAAACCTCACGACGGAGATCGCCCTCAACCTTCAGGTTGTGCTCGATGTAATCGCGCAGCTTGCTGATGTCATTCTCGGAGAGATCCTTGACGCGGGTATCGGGGCTGATGCCGACGTCCGCGAGCATCTTCTGGGAGGTCGTCAGGCCAATGCCGTAGATGTAGGTCAGGCCGACCTCAACGCGCTTTTCCCTGGGCAGGTCAACACCTGCAATGCGTGCCATGTGTAAAAACACCTCCAAATGTAATGGACAATCACCGGCTTATGCCAGTGTTGTGGGCGACACCTTTGATGCCGCCGCCAAAGACGCGGTCTTCGCTGTTTGCTTTCAGGGGCAACCCACCCCGTGGGCATCCACCGTTCCGCAACCCTTGTTGCCAGTGCCTGGTGAAAGCAGGCACACAGCAACGCTCTCCATCTGCGCCGGGTAGAGGCACGAACGGAAAGCGTCAGTCAGAAGACGTTTGATCCTTCTCCACGGAACACGACGGAGTCCGCCATGCAGCCGCCCGTGAAGGGATCTGTTTACTAACCATCACATCTTACCATATCAGCCCCCAAATTTCAAGCATTTTTTCGTTTCCCTCCGCCTCTGCCAGGAAACTTTGTATGGAGAAATTTTTTGACTAATTTTGTGCAAGTTGCCCAAATGTTCCCCGCAGCAGATTGATTTCCCCCGCCTCTTGCCATTTTGGGGGATGTTCCTATATAATAGAAGCAACCGCGGCGCGTATTCTGGCGCCGCACCATGGAGGAATATCGCCCTATGAATGTACATCTGCCCCTTCCCCCCGGCGCACAGTTTATTTTGCAGCGCCTTTGCAGCCTTGGTCATGCCGCCTATGTGGTGGGCGGCTGCGTCCGGGATTGCCTTTTGGGAAGAGCGCCGCAGGATTTCGATATCTGCACCTCTGCCCTGCCGGAGGAAATGCAGGCCGCCTTTGCTGATTGCCACGTCATCGAGACAGGCCTCAGGCACGGCACGCTGACGGTGATGCACGATCACATTCCCTACGAAGTGACCACCTTCCGGGTGGACGGCGAATACACCGACCACCGTCACCCCGACCAGGTGACTTTTGTGAGGGACGTCACTGCTGATCTGGCCCGGCGGGATTTCACCGTCAACGCCATGGCCTATCACCCCGACACCGGCGTGGTGGACGCCTTCGGAGGTCAGGAAGACCTGCGCCTGGGCGTCATCCGCTGCGTGGGCGAGGCGGAAAAGCGCTTTGAAGAAGACGCCCTGCGCATCCTGCGGGCGCTGCGCTTTGCCTCCGTCTACGGCTTCGCCATTGAAGAAAAGACCGCCGCTGCCGCCCATGCCCTGCGCCACACCCTTAAGGATGTGGCAGCCGAGCGTATCCGGGCGGAAGTGACCAAACTGCTGTGCGGAAGCGGCGCATCGAAGATCCTGCGCGCCTTCCGGGACGTCATTTTTGAGGTGCTGCCCGACCTGGCCCCCATGGCGGACTTCCCCCAGCACAATCCCCATCACCTCCACGACGTGTGGGAGCACACATTGCTCAGCATTGACGCCGTGCCCCCCGTGGAGGCCCTGCGCTGGGCGATGCTCCTCCACGACAGCGGCAAGCCCGCTGCCTTCTTCCGGGATGATGCGGGCGTCGGCCATTTCTACGGTCACGAGAAGATTTCCTCCGACATTGCCCTGAAGGTCATGCAGGCCATGAAGATGGACAACGCCACCCTGGAGCGGGTCACGGCGCTGGTGAAGCATCACGACATCCCCCTGGACACGACCCGCAAGATATTGCTGCGGCGGCTGAATCAGTTCGGGGCAGAGATGCTGCATCAGCTCATCGATGTGCAGTGCGCCGACCGCATTGCCACCGGCACCAGAGCCCCCGGTCAGCCGGAGGAGGAAGCCGCCCTGCTTCATCAGGCGCTGAATGACCTGTTGGCCCAGGCCCCCTGCTACACCCTCAAAACCCTGGCAGTGGACGGCAGGACGCTGATGGCCCAGGGCTTCCCCAAGGGCAAGATCATCGGCGAAACGCTGCAATATCTGCTGGAAAAGGTCATCGACGGAGAAGCAGAGAATACTGCCGAAAGCCTGCTTCCCCTGGCCATGACCCGCCTTGCAAAGGAGGAATCATCCAAATGAAGATTCTGGTGAGCGCCTGCCTGCTGGGCCGCAACTGCAAGTACAGCGGCGGCAACAACTACAATGAAAAGGTCATCGAATACCTCTCCGGCCACGAGGTGATCCCCGTGTGCCCGGAAGTCTACGCCGGTATGCCCACGCCCCGCACGCCCATTGAGATCAGAGACGGTCAGGTGGTGGACCGGGACGGCAACAATGTGGATCAGCAAATGCGCACGGCGGTGGCTTCGCTTCTGTCCACACTCCCCCTTGGCGAAGTGTCCTGCGCCATTCTGCAGCAGCACAGCCCTTCCTGCGGCGTGAAGGAAATCTACGACGGCACCTTCTCCGGCAAGCTCATTCCCGGTCAGGGCGTGTTTGCCCAGGCGCTGAAAGACGCAGGCGTGAAGGTGATCGATTCTTCCGATTTCTGATACCACTGATTTTTCCCACGCAAAAAGGCTGCCTCTTTTTCAGAAGCAGCCTTTTTACATCCGGCGATTCTTAGCCCAACTTTTCCAGCACCAGCAGCGCCAGAGACAGCACCACAAACACGGCAGCGGCAATCTTGGTGCCGAAAGCCAGCTTGGCGTCGATGGTCTTGGCCTTGTTCTTGCTGAAATAGTTGTCCATGGTGCCGCCCACGGCGCCCAGACCCTTCACCTGCGCACTCTGCAGCAGCACGGTGACGATCATGAACAGGGCAGCAAGAATCAGCAGCACGGAAAAGATCACATTCAACACAGAAATCATGAGTCATACCTCCTTGGGTAAATCGCTTAGATATTCTATCACACATTCCGGGAATGTGCAAGCATTATTTTTCCCAAACATCGGCACTTCCGGGAAAATCAGCCGCCTGACCGCCCCTTCCCCGCCCTTTTCTCTCCTTCAATAAAAAAATTTTGAAATTTCAGGAAAATCATGAAGAAAACGGCTCCGTCATTCGTTTCCATATCAGAAAGCAACCGGCACAAGTCCTGCGCCGGATTTCCCCCTTCCGGAATCCCGGAAAGAAAGGAAGGTATACCATGAACATGAGGCGGTTTTTCCTGTTGACAATCGTCCTTCTGCTCGCCCTGGTTCCCCTGACGGCTTCTGCCGGCCCCACCATCACCAAGCAGGTTCCCATCTACTCGGCCACCGACGATATGGGCCCTGTCTTCACGGTGCTGGACGACAACACTGCCACCTTCTGGTCCGCTGTGGCCGGCTCCACCCTGACCCTGAAGTCTGAAGGCAGCACGGTGCGGGAGATCTGGGTGCGCAACGGCGCCTACACCTCTCAGGATGATTACTACTCCTTCGCCCGACCCCATGTGCTGAAGGTCACCCTGACCTACAACGGTGGCTCCCAGCAGGTGTCCTACCGTTACCGCATGGCAGACGCCTATTCGGACAACGCTTACTCCAACCACTGGTGCTTCGGCTACCAGCGCATTCTGCTGCCCGGCGCAGTGCACAATGTGTCCAATGTGATTCTGTATGTGGAATCCGTCGTGCCCGGCACGTCCACTTCCACCGCCGCCATCAGCGACATCATTCTGTCCTCCGGTCAGAATGATGTGACCGCCACTTCCAAGCCCACCGAAAAGCCTGCACCTCAGCCCACCGAGGTGCCCGTCTACACGCCTGAAAAGGGCATCACCTGCACCCTCACCGGGCGCATGGCGACCCGCACCGGCCCCGGCAATGAGTACGACGAGCCCGGCTCCTTCTTCCAGGCTGGCGCACAGGTGCAGGCCTTCTCCAAGGTGTACGACCACGAGAACGAGCTGTACTGGGTGCAGGTGGAATGGGTGTATGACGGCGAGAAGATGCGCGGTTACACCACCAGCACCCGTCTGGACATCAATGTGCATCTCCTGCCGGATGATGCTGATCCTGTGGACGCCAGGATCGTCAACCGCACGCCGAACTACTACGGCCCCGGCGCTGATTATCGTGCCCACACCGACACCATTTACGAAGGCCAGCATGGCCGCATCTACGCCTGGGTGAACGGCTACGCTTTCTTCGAATGGCACGATGATTATCAGAATCTGGAGCGCCGCGCCTGGATTCCCATGGAAAACGTCACCTGGTAACCAGGGGCTCCGCCCCTGGACCCCGGTCGGGGGCCCTGCCCCCGACACCCCCGCAAGGGCCATTGGCCCTTGACCCATCACCCCAAGCCCAAGGGCTTGGGGGATTTTTTGTAGGTGAGATTATCCTTTGTAACTTGTTAAGTCAAGCAACAACGGAGGGGACTCCGAAGGGGTCCAGGGGGCGACCGGAAAGCCCCCTGGTATATCCGGGAAAGGGAAGTTGCAGGTATAAGCATAGAAATGGAACAATCTTTTGTGTGGGGTGAGGTTTCGCCCTCACGGGCGACCAAAGGGCTTTCCGATCGCCCTTTGGAAACCTTCGGGCTCCCTTCGGATGGAGAAATATTAACCTGTTTGTTGAGAGAACGTTTTTTACTTGCGGGAAAGTCTACTTACAAGGATGCAGACCGAAGGGGTCCAGGGGAAACGAACTGCCCAGTGGGCAGTCGCCGAAGGCGAGTTTCCGAAGCGAAGCGAAGGCGGACCGATCGGAAGGCCCCCTGGTTGTTGCGGATAAATTTCGTAACAGGCATCAAACAAGAATCTCCACAACAGTTCCGGCGTGCGGCGCTCCGTCGCCGCACACGGACTCCATCGGGGCAACCCCGAAACGGGCCGCCCCTGCGAGGCGTTTGAGGGTATGTCAACTCAATAACTCACACAAGACAGGGGGAAAGGGGGGAGTCCAGAGGGGGTGTCTCCGGGTGGGATGAATTGAGACACCCCCTCTGGCCCTCTTTGGTTCTTTCTCAGGCCTGAGAAAGAACAATCATCAGGCGCTACCCCTTGCAAGGTGGGGCTCTGCTCCACACCCCGCCAAAGGGCTTTCCGATCGCCCTTTGGAAACCTTCGGGCTCCCTTCGGATGGAGAAATATTAACCTGTTTGTTGAGAGAACGTTTTTTACTTGCGGGAAAGTCTACTTACAAGGATGCAGACCGAAGGGGTCCAGGGGGCGATCGGAAAGCCCCCTGGTTGCACCGGGAAAGACAAGCCAGATGTCCAAAATCTCATTTATAAAAACACCCCGAAGTCCAAAGGACTTCGGGTGAAGGGTCAAGGGGCAATGCCCCTTGCGGGGTGCAGGGGCAGAGCCCCTGCTGGGGTGTGGGGCAAAGCCCCACAAGCAGGAGTCCAGAGGGCGCAGCCCTTTGGCGGGGATGTCGGGGGCGGCGCCCCCGACCGGGGTGCAGGGGCGGCGCCCCGCTCGTAATCATTGTAACAAATGCCGTCGAGCCCGTGAAATTTGTGATTTATGCAACAAATCCCCCGCCTGAATCGTCTGATAAGTGTACGGAGGATGCAAACACCTCCGGGGACAACAAACGAGGTGACGCCCATGGCTGAATTATTGATTATGGAGCCCCAGCAGCAGACCAGTCAGGCGCTGGAGAGGATTCTCGCCCAGGCCGGCCATGACTGCAAGGTGTGCCAGAGTGCCCAGGAAGGCATTGAATGCGTATACAGTGGCCGGCATTCTCTGGCCATTCTCAACGCCCGGATGCCCTGGTCGGAAAGTTATTCCCTGCTGCGGCTGATGGCGGAAAAACATTATTCGGTGCTGTTTCTCACGTCGGAATCGGACAACGAGGCGCATCTGCGGACGCTGTATCAGGGCGCCTGCGATGTGCTGGTGGTTCCCTCCGGCAGCGCTGCGCTTCTTCAGAAAGTAGACGCCCTTCTCTCTGACGCTCACAGCGTGCTGGCCTTCGGCAGCATCCGCATGGACCTGCACAAGCACATCGTCACCCTGGACGAGGAGGAAATGACCCTCACCGCCCAGGAATTCTCCCTCCTGCAGGCGCTGCTGCAATCGCCGGACGTGCCCCTTTCCCGGGCTGATCTGCTGCGCAAAGCCTGGGGCTATGAGGCGCTGTGTGAAACCCGCACGGTGGATGTGCACATCCAGCGCCTGCGCCGGAAACTGGGCAATGAGCGCATCGAGACGGTGTATAAGATGGGTTATCGCCTCAAAGCGGTTTGACAACGACATAATTTATGCAGGGACGTAAAAACGCCCCTGTTTTTTGTTGGGGCGAATGTTTAAACATAAATCACTTTACAGGTTTTTCAGGAATTCCCCCAGCCTACCGCTGTACCCCGTAGTGTCATAGCCCTGCCAGGCCACGGCGATGCCGCGGTTGTCATCCACATAGACATTCTGCCCGAACATACCGCCCTTCTGCCAGGCGCCCTTTTCGCCCCGCAGCTCATATCCTCTTTCCAGCACCAGCTCGCACCATTTTTCAGACAGAATCCGTTTCCCGGCGAATGCTCCCCTGCCAAGATACAGTGCGCCCAGTTTGGCGATGTCGGCAGTGCGGATGTACAGGCCAGTGGCGCCCATGGAATACCCCAGGGGGCACTTCGTCCAGGCGGCTTCTTCCACGCCCAGGGGATTGAACAGCCGCTGGCGCAGGTATTCGTAGAGGTCCTCGCCGGCTTTCTTTGCCACAATGCGGGAAAGGAGATAGTAGGCCGCATCGCTGTAGCACCAGTGCTTGCCGGGCGTGCGGGGCAGTCTGGCGGAGAACACAATCCGCAGGAAATCCGTACGGCTGCCGTACTTGGCTTCGAAGTCGTTCACATCCTCGGCGTCAATGTCCAGATAGCCCCTGTCGATGCCGAAGGAGTGGCGCATCACCATGTCAACGGTAACGTCCGCCCATTTTTCATCCATGCCGGGGAAGGTTTCATCCTTGAAGATGTCTACCACCTTTTCCTCGGTGGAAAGAAGGCCCTCATCCCACAAAAGGCCCAGGGCCGTCACCGTGAACAGCTTCGCCACGGAGTAGCAGTTGTTGGTCTTGTTGGCAGGCGACACCTGCAGGGAGGCAATCTCCCCTGCCTCATAGACGGAAATGGCATACAGTCCGGGAGCGTTTTCTTTGGCAAAGGCCAGAATTTTTTCCGTGTAGTTCATGGTGCACTTCCTTTTTTCAGGCGCTGATGTTTCGCCTGCATCTGCTTTCATTATACCTCTGAACACCGCCCTTTGGCAAGTCAGGCGCCGTTTTCGGCGGATTTTTCTCTCCTGGGCTATGAAATTTCTGCACTGTTGTGAAAGAATTCGCAATACCCCTTTTCACCGGCGGCGGAATGTGCTATAATATGCAAGGTTTTGAACGACTGAACAACGCAAGGAGGAACTTCCAATGGCTATCGTAACCACGAAGGAAATGTTCAAGAAGGCCTACGAAGGCGGCTACGCTGTGGGCGCTTTCAATGTCAATAACATGGAAATCATCCAGGGCATCACCGATGCTGCCGGCGAGCTGAAGGCTCCCGTGATCCTGCAGGTGTCCAAGGGCGCCCGCGCTTATGCCAATCACACCTATCTGGTGAAGCTGGTGGAAGCCGCTGCCATCGAGAATCCCGAAATCCCGATCGCCCTGCATCTGGACCACGGCGACAGCTTCGAACTGTGCAAGAGCTGCATCGACGGCGGCTTCACCTCCGTCATGATCGACGCTTCTTCCAAGCCCTTCGCCGAGAACATCGCCCTGACCCGCAAGGTTGTGGAATACGCTCACGATCACGGCGCTGTGGTCGAGGCTGAACTGGGCACCCTGGCCGGTGTGGAAGACGACGTGGTCGTCGAGCACGGCGCTGAAATGTTCACCCGCCCCGAAGAAGTGGAAGAGTTTGTGTCCAAGACCGGCTGCGACTCTCTGGCCATCGCCATCGGCACTTCCCACGGCGCTTACAAGTTCAAGCCCGGCACCAAGCCCCAGCTGCGCTTCGACGTGCTGGAAGAGTGCGCCAAGCGTCTGCCCGGCTTCCCCATCGTGCTGCACGGCGCTTCCTCCGTGCCCCAGGATTTCGTTGCTGAAATCAACAAGTACGGCGGCAATATGCCCGGCGCCATCGGCATCCCCGAGGAGCAGCTGCGTCAGGCCGCTCAGCTGGCTGTGTGCAAGATCAACATCGACTCCGACATCCGTCTGGGCATGACTGCCTCCATCCGCAAGTATTTCGCCGAGCATCCCGATCACTTCGATCCCCGCCAGTACCTCAAGCCCGCCCGTCAGGCTGTGAAGGAAATGGTCGCCCACAAGATCGTCAACGTCCTGGGCTGCAACGGCAAGGCGTAAGACGCCCCCTTCAAACCCATCAGACCAGAGCCATGTGCTCTGGTCTTTTTTGTTGCGCCTGCTGATTTTGCTCCTCTTGCTCCGACAACTCCCTTTCCCGCTACACACCCCCCTGCTGATTTCTCAGCAGGAACAAAGAAAACCGTTTCTCCTACAAACATACTAATACCCCTTCATCCGGAGGGAGCCCGAAGGTTTCCAAAGGAAACGAACTGCCCAGTGGGCAGTCGCCGAAGGCGAGTTTCCGGAGAGGAGCGGAGGCGGACCGATCGGAAAGCCCTTTGGTCGCCCGTGAGGGCGACACCTCGCCTTGCACAACAGAACAATATGAAAGGAAAGACCTACATAAAAACAATCCCCCAAGCCCTTCTGGGCTTGGGGTGATGGGTCAAGGGCCAAATAAGACTACTTGCATCCGAAGGTTTCCAAAGGGCGATCGGAAAGCCCTTTGGTCGCCCGTGAGGGCGAAACCCTCTCCTTGGATAAAGGATGATCCGTTTCTAACCCGATACCTGTTGCACGTTTTCCCCACAGCAACCAAGGGGCTTTCCGGTCGCCCCCTGGGCCCCTTCGGAGTCCCCTCCGATGAGAGTTTTCCGAGCAATAAACAAAGGATAATCCCCCACACAAACAATCCCCCAAGCCCTTCTGGGCTTGGGGAGATGGGTCAAGGGTCAAATAAGACTACTTGCATCCGAAGGTTTCCAAAGGGCGATCGGAAAGCCCTTTGGTCGCCCGTGAGGGCGAAACCCCACCTTGTTCAAAAACATACTATCAAAGGAAAAACGCACACACAAACAATCCCCCAAGCCCTTCTGGGCTTGGGAGATGGGTCAAGGGCCAATGGCCCTTGCGGGGGTGTCGGGGGCAGGGCCCCCGACTGGGATTCCAAAGGGCAAAGCCCTTTGGTGGGGGTGGTGGGGGCAATGCCCCCACCCAGGGGTGTCGGGGGCAGGGCCCCTGCTGGGGTGTAGGGCAACGCCCCGCAAGCAATTTTCAAGAGATGGGACTCCGAAGGGGTCCAGGGGGCGATCGGAAAACCCCCTGGTTGTTGCGACAAGACCGTGAAACAGGTATGGAAGGCCCAGCACATTCCGAACAACAAAAAAGAAGAAGCCTTTCAGCTTCTTCCAATGGAATCCGGCAGCGACCTATCCTCCCGGGCCGTGTCCAGCCAAGTACTTTCGGCACTGAAGGGCTTAACTTCTGTGTTCGGGATGGGAACAGGTGGGACCCCTTCGTCATTGCCACCGGAAAT
>SVHA01000010.1 GCA_015056085.1 Clostridiales bacterium | reverse complement strand
TGCTAAGATGCTGGTAGTGGCTCATTGAGTTGCTCCTTTCGTAGTTGTCCGCAAACACTATTCTAAAGGAGTTTCCTCTTTGAGTCACTATTCTTTTTCCCTGTTGCACTTATATTGTAAATTCAAGCAATAAAAATCCCCCGAAATCCTTCAGGATTTCGGGGTGATGGGTCAAGGGTCGAAGACCCTTGCGGGGTGCAGGGGCAGAGCCCCTGCTGGGGTGCGGGGCAACGCCCCGCAAAAGGGGTCCAGGGGCAGCGCCCCTGGTCACTGGCTGTCCTGATGGCGGATTTTCACCCGCTGAATCTTGCCCGAGGACGTCTTGGGCAGTTCGTCCACAAATTCGACGATGCGGGGATACTTGTAGGGCGCAGTGGCCTTTTTGACATGGTTCTGCAGTTCCTTCACCAGTTCCGGGGAGGGCGCATACCCCCGGGCCAGCACGATGGTCGCCTTGACCACCTGACCGCGCTCAGGATGGGGCACGGCGGTGATGGCACATTCCAGCACAGCGGGGTGCTCCATCAGCGCACTTTCCACCTCAAAGGGGCCGATGCGGTAGCCGGAGGACTTGATCACGTCGTCGCTGCGGCCGATGAAGAAGTAATATCCGTCCACGTCACGCCAGGCCATGTCGCCGGTGTGATACATTCCGCCGGCGAAAGCCTCGGCGGTTTTTTCTTCGTTGCGGTAGTAGCCCAGGAACAGGCCCGCCGGGTGGCCTTTGTCCAGCCGCACGACGATCTCGCCTTCCACACCGTCTTCCACAGGGTTTCCGTCGGCGTCCACCAGGTCGATGTCATAGGCGGGGGAAGGCCGGCCTGTGGAGCCCATGCGGGGTTCCATCCACTTGCTGGTCATCAGCAGCGGCGTGGTTTCACTCTGACCGAAGCCTTCGTGGAGGCTCACGCCGGTGAATTTCTTGAACTGGGCGTACACTTCGGGATTCAGCGGCTCGCCGGCGGTGTTGGCCCACTTGAGGTGGGACAGATCATAGGCCGCCATATCTTCCTTGATCATGAAGCGATACACCGTGGGCGGGGCGCAGAAACTGGTCACCTGATACTTCTCCAGCATCCGCAGCATATCCGCCGCCACAAAGCGGTCAAAATCATACACAAACAGGCAGGCGCCGCAGATCCACTGTCCGTAGATCTTGCCCCAGCCGGCCTTGGCCCAGCCGGTATCCGCCACGGCGATGTGCAGGGAATCATCGTCCACATTGTGCCAATAGGCGGCGGTGGCGATCTGCGCCAGGGGGTAGGTGTAGGAATGGGCCGCCATTTTGGGCATACCCGTGGTGCCGGACGTGAAGTAGATCATGAGCATATCGTCATTTTCCGGCAGTTCGGCAGGGGGATCAAAGGTCTCCGGCTGCTGATTCATGCCGGCGATGAGATTCTCCCAGCCGGGGCGATCACCCAGGGTGATCAGGTGCTGAAGCGTGGAGCACTCCGGGCGGGCTTCCTCCATGTGGCAGCAGACTTCTTCCAGATGCACCGCCACAATGGCCCGGATGGACGCCGCCTCGCAGCGGTAGACCACGTCTTTTTTCACCAGTTGCGCCGTGGCGGGGATGATCACGCAGCCCAGCTTCATCAGCGCCAGGGCGCAGAACCAGTATTCATACCGGCGCTTGAGTACCAGCATCACCGGATCGCCCTTTTTCAGCCCCAGAGAGCGGAAATAATTCGCCACCTGATTGGATTTGCGACTCATGTCCGCAAAGGTGAACTGCTTTTCCTCACCCGCCACATTGGTCCAGATCATCGCCCGCTTGTCGGGGGAAATGCGGGCGTATTCGTCCACAATATCGTAGGCGAAATTGAACCTGGGGGGAATGTTCAGGCAGTAATTCTGCTCGAAATCCTCCTGAGAGGTAAAGTCAGTCCTGATGTATCGATGTGCAAGCATCGGAATCCTCCATCCTTTGTGCGCTGATGTGCCTGACTCAGTCAGGAATCACCATGGCCAGAAAATGCACCGGCTCGTCATCGGCGCAGGTCATGGCGTGGGGCGCACGGGAATCATAATAAATGCTGTCGCCGGGGCGCAGAATGACCTCGTGTCCCGCCACCACAATGCGCATGGTGCCCGACAGGATATAGTCAAACTCCTGCCCCTCATGGGCGTTGGGGGAAAGTTCCCTGTTGGCGCCCTTGGGGATGGTGACATACAGCGGCTCAATCCGGCGATGGACAAAGTTATAGCCCAGATTCTTGTAGATATAGTGATTCCGCCGCTGAATATCCCGGCCCTTGCCCGCCCTGGTGACAGAGAACAGGTTGAGCCTGGGCGCCTCACCGGTGGTCAGTTCAGTCATGTCCACATGGAACAGCTCGCTGAGTTTGAGCAGGAAGCTGATGGGGATATCCACTTCGCCTTCCTCATACCGCTGATATTCTTCGGCGGTGACGCCGCACTGCTGCGCCATTTCTTCCACCGTATAGTCGGAAATCTCCCGCAAATCCTGAATCCGCATACCGATCTGCCTGACTTGTTCGGACATTCCGGATGCCTCCTTCCCGTAAAGGGGTATATTCTTGTTGATTATACCAAATCCTGTGGTTGCCCGCAAGCGCTGGGGCGGCCTTTTCGGTGTTTTTTGACCATGCCCTGCCCCCCTGGTCACCTCATCAGCCGCCTGATTAGCCGATCCTTCTTTTCGGAATAAGGGCGGTAGCGCAGGGGAGCGTCCGGGCGGAGGGCCTTGCGGACGACGTTCTTTTCGTGACTGAAGCAGTCAAAGCTGCGGCGACCGTGGTAATTTCCCATGCCGCTGAGCCCCACGCCGCCAAAGCCCATGCGGCTGGAGGTCACCTGCACCACGGTGTCGTTGATGCAGCCGCCGCCAAAGGGCACGGCGGTGAGGAACAGGCGCCTGACGTACTTCGAGCGGGTGAAGAGGTACAGCGCCAGAGGCGTTGCGTTTGCGTTGATGCAGTTGATGGCATTTTGCAGACCCTGCACACGGATCACCGGCAGCAGGGGGCCAAAGATCTCCTCCTGCATCACGGCGTCATCCAGGGTCACATCCTGCAGAATGGTGGGCTGAATTTTCAGCGTGGCGGCGTCCGCCTTGCCGCCGCAAACCACCTTGGCGGGGTCAATCAGCCCCATAATGCGGTCAAAGTGGCGGCGGTTGATGATGTGGGGGTAATCCGGCAGGGTGAGGGCGTCCCGGCCCACCATCTCCTGCAGGCTCTCCTGCAATCGGGCGATGAGGTCGTCGTAAATGTCCTCGTCCGCCAGAATGTAATCGGGCGCAACGCAGGTCTGACCGCTGTTGAGCAACTTGCCCATGATGATGCGTTTGGCAGCGGCGGCGATGTCCGCCGTCTTATCCACATACACGGGGCTCTTGCCGCCCAGTTCCAGCGTCACCGGCGTGACCCGCTCGGCGGCCCGGCGCAGGACTTCCCGGCCCACCGTCACGCCGCCGGTGAAGAAAATCTTGTCAAAGGGCTGATCCAGCAGCTGCTGATTTTCCTCCCGGCCGCCTTCCACCACGGCGACGAATTCCCGGGGGAAGCAGTCGCTGATGATCTCCCTGATGATTCCGGCGGTGGCGGGGGCGTAGGCGGAAGGCTTCACCACGCAGCAGTTTCCGGCGGCGATAGCGCCAATCAGCGGCGTGATGGTCAGCAGGAAGGGATAGTTCCACGGCGACATGATCAGCGCCGTGCCGAAGGGCACTTTCAGGCTGAAACAGCAGCCGGGAATCTGGGTGATGGAGGGCAGAACGTACTTCTTGCGCATCAGGGCGGGCAGATGGCGGATCATCCACTTGAGTTCCGCCTGCACCAGACCCGTTTCGCACAGATAACTCTCCGTGGAGCCCTTGCCCAGATCGGTCTTCAGGGCGTTTTCGACGTCCTTTTCCCGGGTGCGCAGGGCGTTTTGCAGGCGCAGAAGCGCCTCCCGGCGGAAGGTCAGAGGCAGGGTGTGCCCGGCGGCAAAGTAGGCCTTCTGATCTGCCACCAGCGTGGGGATCTCCGTAGCGGCAGGGGCCTGCGGGGCCATGTGGCGGGCCAGAAGAGCCATCAGATCCCGGCGGGTGAGACGCACCGGCGGCGTCAGGCCGACATGGCGCAGGGCGAAGTCAGCAAGGGCGTACAGGTCCCGGTTTTTCAGGTCGGGCAGCTGATGCTGCCAGCCGTTTTCTTCCACCAGTTCATTCAGCCAGGCGAGGAAACTCTCGGCGGCCTGGGCGTCGGTGGCGTCCATGGCTGCCATCACGCCCATGCGGGCCAGATTAGCCAGGGGTTTGATGAAATCCTTCAGGTTGTCCTTGAGGAAAGCAGGCAGCAGGGCGGCACAGGTGACGCCCACCGGCGTGCCGTACAGGCTGCTGACGCCAAAGGCCAGGGCAGACACATAGCCGCAGCCGGCCGTGACGCTGGCCTGCGCCGCCTCAAAAGCCGCCCGCTGCAGCCCCAGGCGGGAGGTCAGGTCGCTGCTGTCCTTCAGGGCGGAGTGCAGGTGCCGGGCGATGCCGGAAATGGCCTCCCGGGCCTGACGCTGCACAGAGGCACCGGTGCAGCGGTGAATGGCGGCTTCAATGGCCTGGGTCAGGGCGATCATGGCGCCCTCGGCGGTGATGGCGCCGGGCACGGAGACGGTCAGTTCCGGTACGTGGGCCGTCAGGGCAGGCAGCAGGCGGGGGTGCTCCAGCACCTCGCCGCACAGGCCTTCCGCACCCCAGATCACCGCCCGGGGCGTGCCTTCGCTGCCGGCGCCCGCCACGGTGGGCAGGGCGGCAATGAGAGGGAAATCCCTGCCGGGACGCTCATGGCGGACAAATTCCGCACCGGCGGTAGCGCACTTGTAAGCGGCCGCCTTGGCACAGTCGATCACCGTGCCGCCGCCCACGGCAATCAGCGCCTGGGCGTCTGCGGCCAGATATTTTTCCCACAGGGTCACGGCGTCCTGCTCCGAGGGGCCGACGGCTTCGATGGGTACAAGGGTATAGTCGATGCGCTCGGCGGTGAGGGCCTGTTCCAGACGGCTTGTCAGGTTCAGGCGGCAGACCGTTTCATCTGCCGCTACCAGCACCCGGGCGACCTTTTTCACCTTCAGGGCAGCGGCGATGCCTTTTTCATCTGCCGCCACGTTGGGTTCGTCCTGGGGACGCAAAAGACGGCGCATTCTGCCAATCAGCGCCAGAGAATACGTTTCAGCGGTCCTTTTCATGGAAGATCACGACCCTTTCCGGATGGCATAACGATGTCTTTCACCCTGATTATAGCACATCCCCATCCCTCACACAAGCACAACGAATCACCCGCAAGTTATCATCCCCTGTCCTTGACGCTCCCCTGGAAACCGTGGTATCATAAAGAGGATATCAGCGATGAAATGAGCGCCTGAAACAGGCGAGGTTTTTGGTGAAAGCGGGGGATGAAACCCATGAGCTACGAGGATCTGATGATGCAGATCGAGCGGGAATTGCCCCACCTCAAGGGCCAGTTATCGGCGCCCCGGGTGGTGTACGTCCGTCAGCAGGGAAAAGTGTATATCACCTTCTCTTCCTCCGTGCTGGTGGAGGAGGCTTCTTTCCTGCGCCTGGAAAAGCTGCTCCGCCGTGCCTTCCCGCAAAAGCCGCTGGCGCTGCGGGTGGTTTCCCCCGGACTGAAGGATGACTTTATGGACAACATCAGCGCCTACAAAACGGTGCTGACGGACTTCCTCAAGCGCAATTATCCCGCTTCCGTTTCCTGGACGGACAAGATTGACTGGCGGGCCGGGGAGGATCGCATCACCCTGACCTTCCCCGACGCCTTCTCGCTGGAATACATGAGCCGTCAAAATGTGTCTGCCCGGCTGGCTCAGGCGGTGAAGGACATCTTCTCCGCTGATGTGACGGTGGAACTGACGGTGGCGGGCGATCAGGAAAAGCGGCTGGAAGAAATGCGGGAAGAGCGGGAAAAGGAGCAGGCCGCTGCCGTGTCCCGTCAGGAACTGGTGGAGCGCTACGGCGCAGGGACGGTGCCTGTGCAGGAAAAGAAGGAGCGCAAGCCCGCCCAGCCCAGAGAGAAGAAGGAAGACGCCCCCAAGCCGAAGAAGAAGGACCCCCTCTTCCCCCAGATGACCGACAATGCCATCGGCAAGCCCATCATGGGCAGGAGCATCGCCGACCGCCCCGTGGAGATGAAGGAACTGGCCAGCGATTCCGGGCTGGTGGTGGTGCAGGGTGACATCTTCAAACTGGAAACCAAGGAACTCAAGGGCGGCGAAACGCTGCTGGTGACCTTTGCCGTCACCGACTATACTTCCTCCATCCTCTGCAAGGTGTTTTTGCGCTATCGCAGGGGCTTTGGCCGCAAGGGCGCCGAGCCGGAAACGCTGCCGCCCATCACGGAGGAAGAGCGCAAGGCCGTCATGGACAAGGTGAGCCAGATCAAGGTGGGCATGAACGTGAAACTGCGGGGCGAGTGCCTCTATGACACCTTCTCCCGGGAACTGTCCATCTCCGTTAGGGACATGGTGCCCATGGAGCGCATCGAGCGGGAGGATACCGCCGAGGAAAAGCGCATCGAACTGCATATGCACACCAATATGTCCGCCATGGACGCCATGACGGATGCCGGCGATCTGATCAAGCGGGCCATCAAGTGGGGGCATCCCGCCGTGGCCATCACCGATCACGGCGTGGTGCAGGCCTTCCCTGCGGCCTTCAATGCGGTGAGGAAGCAGCCCATTAAGCTGATTCCCGGCTGCGAGGGCTACATGATCGACGAATCCATGGTGGTGAATCATGATTCCCCCCGGAGCCTGGACGAGCCCATCGTGGTGCTGGACTTTGAGACCACGGGCCTGAACACCGCCACGGACCGGGCCATTGAAATCGGCGCCGTGAAGCTGGTAGGCGGCACGGTGGCGGACTCTCTGTCTATTCTGGTCAACCCCCAGGTGCCCCTCAAACCCAAGATTGTGGAAATCACCGGCATCACCGACATGATGCTGGCGGACAAGGAAACGGCGCAGACGGCCATCCCCAAGCTGATGGAATTCATCGGTGATGCGCCCATTGCTGCCCATAACGCCCCCTTTGATGCGGCCATCCTCCGCTCGGAACTGCGGCGCCTCGGTCGGGACTACACCGGCCCGGTGCTGGACACCCTGACGCTGGCCCGCAAGATGTTCCCGGAGATGAAGTCCTTCAAACTCAGCGCTGTGTGCAAGCGCCTGGGCGTGTCGCTGAAAAACGCCCACCGTGCCGTGCATGACGCCACCGCCACCGCCCTGTGCCTGGCGAGGATGTTCAAGCAGCTGCAGGAAGAAAACGGCTTTTCCACCTTGCATGACCTGAATTCCCTCAAGGGCGGCGCCATCGGCGACAGCCACCATGTCATCCTGCTGGTGAAGAGCCAGGAGGGTCTGGTGAACCTCAACCGTCTGGTGTCCATCGGGCATCTGGATTATTTCCGCCGCAGGCCCCATATGCCCAAACAGATCATCCAGCAGTACCGGGAGGGGCTGATGATCGGCAGCGCCTGCGAAGCGGGCGAACTTTTCAGCGCCATGGTGGACAATCAGCCCTGGGAAAAACTCAAAGAGATTGCTTCCTTCTATGACTATCTGGAAATCCAGCCCATCGGCAACAATGAATTTCTGGTGCGGGAAGGCCGTGTGCCCGACGAAGAAGGCTTGCGGGAACTCAACCGAAAAATCGTCAAGTTGGGCGACGAACTGGGCAAGCCTGTGGTCGCCACCGGCGACGTGCACTTCCTGGACCCCCACGACGCCAAAAACCGGGCCATTATTCAGGCCGGCATGGGCTATGACGACGCTGACCAGCAGGCGCCGCTGTATTTCAAGACCACCAATGAAATGCTGGAAGAATTCGCCTATCTGGGCCCGAAAAAGTGCCGGGAAGTGGTCATTGACAATCCCCGCAAGATTGCCGATCAGGTGGATCAGCTGCAACTGTTCCCCAAGCATCCCCGGGGCGAGGACACCTTCCAGCCCCTGTGGGAAGACGCCGCTGACAACATTCAGAACATGACCTGGGGTACCGCCCGGGAAATGTACGGCGATGATCTGCCGGAAGTGGTGGTCAAGCGCATCGAGAAGGAACTCAAGTCCATCATCGGCTACGGCTTTGCCACCCTGTACAACATCGCCCAGAAACTGGTGAAAAAGTCCAACGATGACGGCTACCTGGTGGGCAGCCGAGGCTCGGTGGGCTCCAGCCTGGTGGCGCGGATGTGCGGCATCACCGAGGTCAACGCCCTGCCGCCCCATTACCGCTGCACCCGCTGCCGCAAGGGCTTCTTTGATGTGGACAAGGCCACCTACAAGGTGGGCGTCGACCTGCCGGACAAGCCCTGCCCCCACTGCGGAAAGCCCCTGACCAAGGACGGCTTCGACATCCCCTTTGAGGTCTTCCTGGGCTTTGAAGGCGACAAGGTGCCGGATATCGACCTGAACTTCTCCGGCGAATATCAGAATAAAGCCTTCCACTATGTGGAGGAACTCTTCGGCCATGACCATGTGTTCCGTGCGGGCACCATCACCGGCCTTGCGGAAAAGACGGCTTACGGATACGTCGCCAAGTATTTTGAAGAGCGGGGCATTCAGGCGGGCAACACGGAAAAGGAACGTCTGGCAGCCGGCTGCGTGGGCGTGAAGAAATCCACCGGCCAGCACCCCGGCGGCATGGTGGTCGTGCCCAAGGAATACGAGGTGTATCAGTTCACCGCCGTGCAGCACCCCGCCGACGACCTGGAGAGCGACTTCACCACCACCCATTTCGACTTCAACTCCATGCATGACATTCTGGTGAAGCTGGACTGTCTGGGCCATGACGACCCGACGGTGCTTCATATGCTGGAGGAGCTCACCGGCATCGGGTATCAGGACGTGCCGCTGGATGATCAGCCGGTGCGCAGCCTGTTTTCTTCTCCGGCGGCCCTGGGCGTGACGGAAAAGGACATCGGCTGCTCCACGGGCACCTTCGGCGTGCCGGAATTCGGCACCGCCTTCGTGCGGGGAATGCTGGATGACACCAAGCCTTCCACCATGGAGGAACTGGTGCGCATTTCCGGCCTGAGCCACGGCACCGACGTGTGGCTGGGCAATGCACAGGACTTGGTGCGCTCCGGCACCGCCACGCTGTCTGAATGCGTGTGCTGCCGTGACGACATCATGAACTACCTCATCGACAAGGGCGTGGCGCCCAAGATGGCCTTCACCACCATGGAATCGGTGCGTAAGGGCAAGGGCCTCAAGCCGGAGATGGAGAAGGCCATGGTGGACGCCAATGTGCCCGAATGGTTCATGGATTCCTGCAAGAAGATCAAGTATATGTTCCCCAAGGGCCACGCTGTGGCCTATGTGACCCAGGCCCTGCGTGTGGCGTGGTTCAAGGTGCATCACCCGCTGGCGTACTATGCGGCGTATTTTACCGTCCGCGGCGACGGCTTTGACGCCTGCACCATGCTCACCGACCCGCCGACCCTCCGGGCCCGCATCAAGGCCATCAAGGATGACCCTGATTCCTCCGCCAGAGACGCCTCTGTGCAGACGGCGCTGGAACTGGTGCTGGAAATGAATATGCGGGGCTATAAGTTCCTGCCCTGCGACCTGTACAAGAGCGACGTCAGCCGCTTCAAAATTGAAGACGGCGGCCTGCGCTGCCCCTTCACCAGCATGGGTGGTCTGGGCGAGTCCGCCGCCGTGGCCATCGTCTGGGAAAGGGAAAAGGGCCCCTTCCTGTCCGTGGAGGACCTGAAGGACCGCACCCGCATCTCCAACTCTGTGGTGGAAATGCTGCGCACCAGCGGCAGTCTGGAAGGCCTGAGCGAAACCAGTCAGGTCAGTATGTTCTGGTAAATCAACATTCACCCGATCAAACCCCACTTTGAGGAGGAAAACGTATGGCAAGCACCCGCATCCGTGTCTGCGCCGTGGGCCGTCAGCAGGATATGCTGCGCCTGTGCCGGTATCTGCTGCGTAACGACGAAGAGCCCCTGTCCCCGGAAGCAACGCTGGAGCAGCTCATCGCCCGCATTCTGCACCTGGCCCACGAAGAGGGTCTGGAAGGCAGTCAGTTCCTCTATGAAATGGTGGCGGACCGCCTCTACGGCGACGCCCGGGAGGAAACCTGCCGCATGAACATCAGGGAGGAATCCTGCGGGCTGTACACCGCCCTGTTTGCCTATGAGAGCGAGAGCCTCTTCCAGCCCAGCGACTGGCTGGCGGTGCATCAGGCCTGCGGGATGCCCCTGTTTGTGCTCAGGGCCAGCGAGGAGTTCTATCAGGAAAAGGGTATGCTGATTCTCTCCGGCGGAAGGGCCCACGATAACTGGGAGCGTATGGCGGAAGCATGGCTGTACCTGAATCTCCGCTACGGCGCTGATTTCGAAGGCCGTGACCCCCGCAAGGTACGCAAGGCCCTCGTCCATCAGGCAGAGGACGAGGACTTCGAGATGACAGTTGGCGAAATGCTGGACGCCTGCGTGGAAAACCTGACGGAACTGCAGGAATTTTATCAGGCGGCGGAAGAAAACCGCCAGGAAATCGAAACCTGCCGGCAGGAAAAGGATTTCCAGGGCCTGTTCTACTTCTTCGGCAAGGCGGCAGAAACCCGCCTGTGGGACATTGACCACGCCGAGGAGCACATCGCCCAGGTGGAATCCCTGAAGGAGATGTGGGGCGAATAATCCTAAGGCACAGGCGCATAGGCTCTCCGTGAGGTGAAGTCAGCATGGTCGCAAAGCCGGACGGGATGCAAAAGCCTTACGGAATCACCATGGAGGGCAGGGAACGGGCGAGCGTCACCGGCGTGACGAGCGTGGAGAGTTTTGATGACGCAACGGTCATCCTCAACACCCATGGCGGGCGGCTGACCATCAGCGGCAGCGGCCTGAAGGTATCCAACCTCCAAGTCGAGGAAGGCCGCCTGACGCTGGAGGGGGAACTTTCCGCCGCCGTATATGCCGGCAAGAAGCGCCCCCACGCCTTCTGGAAGCGAGCGCTGGGCCGATGATGGAGTTGCTCTTTGCCCGGGCGGGGCAGGGACGGATGTTCCTGTGGCTGTTCATTGGCGGCATGGGCTGCGGTGTGATGGTCCACGCCGGGGATTTGCTCAGGCGCTGGCATTTCTGGCTGGCCATTGCATCCGACGCCCTCACGGCGCTGTGCGCCGCGGGGATGCTCCTGTGCGCTCTGGCGCTGACGGGCAGTGGGCTGCGGGGCTACGCACTGGCAGGGCTGTGCCTGGGCTTTGCGGCGTATCAGGCGGGGCTGAAGCAGGTGCTTTCGGCCATCGGCAGGCGGATTTCCCGCACGCCGCCAATTGTTTGCGAAAAAAGTGATTCAGCAGGCAGGAAACGCCTCCTGCGGCGATGAATTCTACAGAAAACCCTGTTGGGCCTCCATTTTTGCGGAAAGGAGCGTGAACGCCGTGCAGACCAGAAAACTGGCAAGCAAGCTGAGCGAAAAGGTCATTCCCTGGCCGTGGATGCTGCTGATTTTCCTGGCTGTGTTTGCGGTGTTCTTCTTCGCTATCCGCAGCGGTGAGCAGGACCTTCAAACGGCCCGTCAGCAGCAGAAGGAATCCGGCGAGGCGCTGATTCTCGCCAATGATGAGCTCAATTCCCTGCGGGCGGAAATCTCCCAGGTGGGCAGTTCCTCCTACATTGAAAACGCTGCCCGGAACAACTATGGCTATCTCAAGCCGGGCGAACTGCGCTTTGAAATCGCCAATCCGGAAAACCTCAAAGGCTATACCTATGAAGAACTGCAGATCCGTGTGTCGGAGCTGCTGCAATAGTGCTGTTTACGGGAGTCCTGCGCTGTCAGGCTCCCTTTTTTTGCGGGGCTTTGCCCCACACCCCTACCAGAGGGCGTTGCCCTCTGGACTCCCAATCGGGGGCATCGGCCCTTGACCCTTCAGCGGGGCTTTGCCCCGCACTCCAGCAGGGGCGCTGCCCCTGCACCCCGCAAGGGCCATCGGCCCTTGACCCATCAGCGGAGCTTTGCCCCGCACCCCAGCAGGGGCGCTGCCCCCGATACCCCCGCCAGAGGGCTGTGCCCTCTGGACTCCTCGCAGGGGCGCTGCCCCTGCACCCCGCAAGGGCCATCGGCCCTTGACCCATTACCAGAAATCCTAACGGATTTCTGGGGTCGTATGTAGAGGAAGGTTTATCCATTTGGATTGATTTGTAATGCAAGTGAGGGTTTCGCCCTCACGGGCGACCAAAGGGCTTTCCGATCGCCCTTTGGAAACCTTCGGAGTCCCATCTCTTGTTTAGGGTTGTAACCTGCTTGTTGGAGAAACGGTTTTTCCTTTGTTGCTTGCTAAAGATTGCTGGTTGGGGTCAAGCCGAAGGGGTCCAGGGGGCGACCGGAAAGCCCCCTGGTTGCTCCGGCAAAGAGGCGAAACAGACCTCGCACCCGCTCCGGCACAACAGTTCCGGCGTGCGGCGCTCCGTCGCCGCACACGGACTCCATCGGAGCGACCCCGAAACGGGCCGCCCCCGCGAGGCGTTTGAGGGTAACTCGCCTCAATAACCCCTGTTGACAGGGGGAAAGGGGGGAGTCCAGAGGGGGTGTCTCCGGGTGGGATGAATTGAGACACCCCCTCTGGCCCTCTTTGGTTCTTTCTCAGGCTTGAGAAAGAACGCTAATCATTACCGAAATGCCGCAAGGGTTTTCTCAGGCCTGAGAAAGAACATCCAACACGCGCTACCCCTTGCAAGGTGGGGCTCTGCCCCACACCCCGCCAAAGGGCTTTCCGATCGCCCTTTGGAAACCTTCGGGCCCCCTTCGGATGAAAGGAACTTTAGCCTGTTTGTTGGAGGAACGGTTTTTACCCTGCAGTAAAGTCTACTTGCAAGGATGCAGACCGAAGGGATCCAGGGGAAACGAACTGCCCAGTGGGCAGTCGCCGAAGGCGAGTTTCCGAAGCGAAGCGAAGGCGGACCGATCGGAAAGCCCCCTGGTTGCTCCGGCAAAACTACGAAACAGGCATCATCATAGAAACACCTCAATCATTCTGACGACACCAAAGAAAGGGTGACGCACATGAAAGTGGCGGTCATTGGAATCGGCTCCAACTCGGTGAGAATGCTCATGGCAAAACTGGACGGAACCCATGCGTGGAAACTCCGCCGGGACCGCATCGGCACACGGCTCTTCGCCGGGCTGGACGAAAAGAAAAACCTCAGCGGCGACGCCATGGCCGTCTCTGCCGGGGCGGTGGCTGATTTTGCCGACATCGCCCGCTTTGAAGGCGCCGATGAAGTGCGGCTCTTCGCCACCAGCGCCACAAGGGATGCTGCCAATCAGGCGGATTTCGCCCGCTTGCTCAAGGACAGATCCGGCCTGGACGTGGAAATCTGCTCTGGCGAAGAGGAAGCGATGCTCTCTTTCTTTGGCGCCACGGGCGGCGGCGACTGCGGCGTGATTGACATCGGCGGCGGCTCCACGGAGTACATCGTCGGGCGGGATCAGGACGTGCGGTGCGCCTTCTCCTGCCAGATGGGCGCCGTGCGCCTCAGCGCCATGCAGCCCATCCGCTCCCACGCTGACATTCCTGTGGTGAAGGACATCGCGCGCAATATCCTCCGGGAGAAACTGCGCTTTCATCCCACTTTGTCCCTGCCGGAAAAGTGGGTCGGTACCGGCGGCACCTTCACCACCCTGGCGGCGATGATCAAGAAAATCCACTGGACCAACCGCACCTATATGCACGGCACCCTTCTCACCCGGGAGGCCATTGAGCAGCACGCCCGCCTTTTGTCCAACATGACGGTGGAGCAGCGCAAGGAAATCCCCGGCCTGCAGCCCAACCGGGCCGATATCATCGTCCACGGCATCTGCATCCTGCTGGCTTCCATGGAGGAACTGGGCATGGATGAAATCACCGTCAGCGAGTACGGCAACATGGACGGATACATCAAATCCCGCTTCCATGTGGAAGGGGAAATCCGCTGAAACGCCCGCTGTTCACGGATTCTTCACAAGAAAACCGCTGATTTTCCTTGCCTTGCAGGGAAAAGTGGAGTATAATACACAAAGTAACCCCAATTTATACAGGAACGAGGAGAAACATTATGCAGAAAAAAGCACTGCTGGCGCTGGTCCTTGTGATGACCATGCTGCTTTCCGGCTGCGCACTCATCCAGAAGGACACCGCTGTGGATATGGCCACGGTCATCGTGCGTGTCAACGATCAGGAGTTCACCAAGGCTGATGTGCAGTATCAGGTGGTCAATCAGCTGGCCTACACCGCTTACATCTACTCCATGTACGGCATGAACTACGATGCCACGGACGAAGCCAATATTGCTGAAACCCAGCAGGCCGTTGTGGACATGATGATCGAATCCGCCGTGATCGATCAGAAGGCCGCTGCCGCCGGCATGAACGTGTTCACCGAAGAAGAGCAGGCGGAAATCGACGCTCAGGTGGAAGAAACCTGGCAGGAGAATTATGACTCCGTGCTCAACGCCTACTTTGCCGAAACCGAACTGGAAGGCGAAGAACTGGAGCAGGCTGTCACCGCCAAGTGTGAAGAACTGGGCTATTCCCGTGCCGTTCTCACCGAGCAGTATTCTCTGGAAAAGGCCAGCGAGAAGCTCTACAATGCCACCGTGGCTTCCATCACTGTGACCGACGAGGAACTGCAGGCTGATTATGACGCCAAGGTGGAATCCGCCAAGTCTTCCTTTGAATCCAGCCCGAGCAACTACGGCTATGCCGTCAACAACGGCACCGCCGTGTATTATCGCCCCGCCGGTTATCGCATGGTCAAGCAGATTCTGGTCAAGTTCTCCGATGAAGACCAGGCGCTGGTGGATGAGGCTTCTTCCGCCTTCGACGCCGCTGCTTCCGAGCAGACCACCTGCCAGAACACCGTCACCGCCCTGGGCCTTGACAATGTGGATGCCCTGCTGGCTCAGGTGACCGTGACGCTCAACCCCGAAACCGGCGATGTGGAGACCTCCGAAGCCGCTTTCACTGCTGAACTGACCGAGGATGCCGCCGCTGCCGTGAAGGCGCTGGCCGAGGCCAATGCCCGCTTCACCTATTTCGAGACGAAACTGACCGAAGCGGAAGCGACCGCCTTTGCCAACATCGACGCCGAAGCCGACGCCATTCTGGCTGATCTGGAAGCCGGCGCTGACTGGGACACCCTGATGGCCGAAAAGACCGACGATCCCGGCATGCAGGGCGACACCATCACCGCCAAGAACGGCTATGCCGTGTGCGAAGACTACATCTACTTTGATGACGCCTTCACCGCCGCCGCCATGGGCGTTGCGGAAGTGGGCCAGTGGTCTGACAAGATTCCCGGCGCCTACGGCTACTACATCATCCAGTACACTTCCGACGTTACCGAAGGCCCTGTGGCGCTGGAGGAAGTCTCCGAAGACCTGACCGCCTCCCTGCTCTCCACCAAGCAGAGCGAGCACTACGAAGCTCAGCTCCAGCAGTGGATATCCGAGGCCGACGTCTTCACCGATATGGACGCCCTGAAGAACTGACCAGGGGGTACCCCCTGGACCCCGGTCGGGGGCCCTGCCCCCGACACCCCCGCAAGGGCCATTGGCCCTTGACCCTTTCGTGGGGCTCTGCCCCACACCCCGGCAGGGGCGCCGCCCCTGCACCCCGCAAGGGCCATCGGCCCTTGACCCATCACCCGGAAATCCTGAAGGATTTCCGGGGTGTTCTTTTTTCGAGGTAGTTTTGGACATTTGGCTTGTTTTCACCGGGGCAACCAGGGGTCTTTCCGGTCGGTCCGCCTTCGCTTCGCTTCGGAAACTCGCCTTCGGCGACTGCCCACTGGGCAGTTCGTTTCCCCTGGACCCCTTCGGTCTGCATCCTTGTAAGTAGACTTTGCCAGAACAAAGAAAACCGTTTCTCCTACAAACATACTAATACCCCTTCATCCGGAGGGAGCCCGAAGGATTCCAAAGGGCGATCGGAAAGCCCTTTGGTCGCCCGTGAGGGCGAAACTCCACCTTGGATAAAGGATTATCCGTTTCTAATCCGATGCCTGTTGCACGTTTCCCCCACAGCAACCAGGGGGCTTTCCGATCGCCCCCTGGACCCCTTCGGAGTCCCCTCCGATGAGAGTTGACCGAGTAATAAACAAAGGATAATCCCCCATACAAACATTCCCCCAAGCCCGTCAGGGCTTGGGGTGAAGGGTCAAGGGGCAATGGCCCTTGCGGGGGTGTCGGGGGCAGCGCCCCCGACAGGGGTGCAGGGGCGGAGCCCCTGCAGGGGTGTGGGGCAGAGCCCCACCTTGCAAGGGATAGCGTTTGTATGGTGTTCTTTCTCGGGCTTGAGAAAGAACACCTGTCATGGCGGTAATGTCGCACGGAATCATTCCTTCTGCTTCGCATCCTCCCACGCCCGGCGAACAGCCAGAAGAATGTCGCCGTACTCGCTACGCAGGGACATGGTGGCGGAGGAAACAATCTCAGCAGCCTGCTGATTCTGGGCGTCGGTGAAGGCCTCGTAGCGGGCGAGGTCGGCGCCCTCGCTGTTTTCGCTCAGGGGGCGGCCGGTTTCAGCGGAGAAGTATTCAGCAAACCAGCTCTCCAGTTCGTCCACCGTTTTGCCCCGTGCCATGCGCTGATAGGCGTCCATCTGCTGGGCCCAGGTGCCGCTGGTCAGGCGATAGCCGTCGCCGTAGCCCCGCTTGGTGCGCCAGGTTTCCGCTTCTGCGAGGAAATCATCAGCGGAAATATTGTCCCCCGGAAAGCCGCTGAAGCGGGACATGGCCTCGTCCGCATTGGGCGAGGTGATTTCCAGCTGATCCACCGCCAGATGCTGGATTTGTCCCTGCTGATCAAACAGGCCGTGGGCGAAAATGACATGGAAGGAATACACGGGATTGCCCTCGGCGTCCTGACCGGGGCCGGGACGGGCGGCGGTGACGACGCCGACGCCGCTGAGGCTTTCGGGGGCTTTGGCCTGCGTGGCAGCGGGCGTGTCCGAAGGCAGAGTGCCGCTGGCAGCGCCGCCCATAGCGGTGGAAACCGCCGCCTTGATGGCCCGGCTGGTGGCGGTGGCGCCGGAAATATCGTCCACCTCCCAGGAATCCCGGGAGGCAATGATGGCAGGGAGCTGCTCGATGGCCTTGGTGCCCACGCCGGGCGTTTCTGAATGGCTGACGACTTCCACCCGGGTGATGTCAGCGCCCTGGGCGTACACCTTCACCGTCAGTTCTCCGCCGTACCCCTGGGCCTGACCGGTGAGTTCCTCGTCAGCGGTGGCAGTGCAGGCGGAAAGGGAGAAGGGGAGCGTTATGCACATCGATAGCAGCAGGAGAGAAAAGCGAAAGCGTTTTTTTATCATGGTCCGTCCGTCCTTTCGGGTGATTTTCCTGCATTTTGCCCTAGGATGGGGGAAATCATCCGCAAAAAGCAAAGGAAATACAATCAAGGCGCCTGTTTTGCAGGAAAAACCGTTTCAGCGGCGAATTTAGATATTGAAGTAGGTTTCGTGCGCCCTTTTTTTCCTGATTTTGAGAAAAAAGGCATTTTCCGGGATGAATCCGGGGCGCCGGGACGTTCCCATCCATAGAAATACCTTGCAAAAGGCAGGTGCGAACACAACCATGAGCAATAACAAGCGGCGCGATCCCATCAAGCTGATTCTGGTGCTGACGCTGGTGCTGGCCATTCTGACCGGCGCGGTGTACTTCGCAGGCAATTTCATCACCCAGTTCCGTGAGGAGCTGCTGGCGGACAAGCAGGCGGAAGTGCAGGCAGCCAACGAGCAGCTCAAGCAGGAGTATGCCCTGGAACTGGCGGAGTTTGAAAAGGAACAGGCCGCCGGCGCCAACAAGGCATGGCCCGCCCAGAAGACCGAGGGCTGGGATGTGGTGGACCTGACCCATTATCCCCTGGAAAATGCCGGCTATGTGACCGTGCGCCG
The DNA here is from genome assembly GCA_015056085.1 of Clostridiales bacterium. Classification (GTDB taxonomy): domain Bacteria; phylum Bacillota; class Clostridia; order Christensenellales; family Aristaeellaceae; genus UBA11524. The sequence goes on along the minus strand of SVHA01000010.1, from coordinate 42,337 downwards.
GGGCGACGTAATCAATGGCGGTCTGCTGCTGGTTAACGAGTGGCATTCCCGTCCGGCGGACTTTGCTGAAGATGCCCTGGTGAGCATCGGCGAAAACTCCAAGGACGTCATCGGCGTGCGCAATTACAGCCAGAAGCTCTTCCCCCAGGCGGTGGAAGCCCTGGTGGCTGCCCTGACCGACGCCAAGGCCGTGGGTCTGGAGCACTATGTGGTGGATGACGCCTACCGCACCTATGCTGAACAGGAAGCCCTGTTCAACAAGACCATGGAGAAGTATGCCAGCCGCTACGAGGGCGATGCGCTGATTGCCCGCACCAAGAAGGAAGTCAACTATCCTGGCACCAGCGAATTCAACTCCGGCCTGTCCTTCACCCTGTATCTGTACGCCAGGGGCAATGACGCCGTCAACGACCAGCTCTTCTCTACTTCCGAGCAGGGCAAGTGGCTGTATGAAAACAGCTGGAAGTACGGTCTGGTGTTCCGCTTCCCCAAGGCGGATTTCCCCCTGCCCGGCACCGAGGACAAGAGTTACAAGACCGGCGTGAGCCTGTCCCTGAACTGCTTCCGCTATGTGGGTAAGGCCCATGCGGCAGTGATGAATCACCTGAATCTCTGCCTGGAAGAGTACATCGAGTATCTGCAGGAGCATCCCCACATTGCCGTGTTTGAAAACGGCGTGCTCAAGTATGAGATCGTCCGCCAGCAGGTGGGCGATGCGGAGAGCTTCTCCGTGCAGGTGACCAACAAGACCCGCAACTACACCATGTCTCTGGACAACATGGGCGGCGTTGTGACGGCCTTTGAGTATTAACAAAACCTTGAGGCAGGGCTGACCCGGCCTGACCCACACCCGGAGCCGCAAGGCTTCGGGTGGTTTATTTTGGGGAAAGAAGTGCAAAGACACCCTTTCCCGGAAAGGAGGCAGCCATGGCTGCACCCATCGGGCGGTATATGCCCATCGGACGGTTTGCGCCCACGCCCAGCGGCAGGCTGCACCTGGGCAATCTCCTGTGCGCCCTGCTGGCATGGCTGTCAGCCAAAGCGGAGGGCGGGCAGTGCCTCCTGCGCATCGAGGACATCGACATTCCCCGCTGCCCCAGGCGCCTTGCACAACAGGCGCTGGAAGACCTGAACTGGCTGGGATTTACCTGGGACGGGCCGGTGGTCTATCAGTCGGAGAGGACGCAGGAGTATCAGCGCCATCTGGATATGCTGAAACAGCAGGGGCTTGTTTACCCCTGCTTCTGCACCCGGGCGCAGTTGATGGCTTCCCGGGCGCCCAATCTGGGGGACACCCAGGTGGTGTATCCCGGCACCTGCGCTTCTCTCACCCCGGAAGAGGCAGCCCTTCGCAGGAAGGAACGCACCCCGGCGATGCGCCTGCGGGTGCCTGACGAAACGATTGCCTTCACAGACGGTTTGGCCGGCGCCTTTGAGGAAAATCTAGCCCGGGACTGCGGCGACTTCATTCTGCAGCGCTCTGACGGCCTGTGGGGGTATCAGCTGGCAGCGGTGGTGGATGACGCCCTCTCCGGCGTCACCCAGGTGGTGCGTGGTCGGGACATTCTTTCCGCCACGCCCCGGCAGATGTATCTCTTGCGGTGCCTGGGGTATCCCGTGCCTGAATACATCCACATTCCCCTGCTGATGGACCATCAGGGGCGCCGGCTGGCCAAGCGGGACAAAGATCTCGACCTGTCGGCGCTGTCAAAAAAATACACCCCGGCTCATGTGCGGGGCATTCTGGCCTGGAGCGCCGGGCTGACGGAGGAAGTCAGGCCCATTTCCTTTGAAGAACTGCTGAAGGATTTCTCCTGGGACAAGGTGCGCCGGGAGGATTTCCGCCTGCCCGAAGGGCTGACAGAGAATGCCTGAGCAGGAATATGCTGCCTCAGCGGAGAATCATAAACGCATATCGGCAACCGTATTATCTATGATTTATATTTGAAAGGAAGCGATGTCTCATGTCTCTGTGTGTGAATGACCGTCTCCATGGCTTCACCGTCACTCGGGTGCGGGAAGTGCCCTCCCTCCACGGCAACTTTGTGGAAATGACCCACGACAAGACCGGCGCCTCCCTGTGCTGGGTGGATAACGGCGAGAGCAATAAACTGTTCTGCGTGGGCTTCAAGACCCTGCCGGAGGACGACACCGGCGTGTTCCATATTCTGGAGCACTCCGTGCTGTGCGGCTCTGAAAAGTATCCCGTGCGGGAGCCCTTCGTGGAGCTGCTCAAGAGCTCCATGAACACCTTCCTCAACGCCATGACCTTCCCCGACAAGACCATCTACCCCGTGTCCAGCCGCAACGACCAGGACTTCCTCAACCTGACGGAAGTGTATCTGGACGCCGTGTTTGCGCCCCGTATTTTCTCCAACCCCAACATTTTCTATCAGGAAGGCTGGCACTACGAGCTGACTGACGGTGAGGCCCAGCCCACCTTCAAGGGCGTTGTGTTCAATGAGATGAAGGGCGCCATGTCCGACGTGGACGAAGTGGTGATGTACGGCGCGCTGCCCCTGCTGTTCCCCGACAACTGCTACGGCTTCAATTCCGGCGGCGATCCCCGTGCCATTCCCAACCTGACCTACGAGCAGTTCTGCAATTCCTACCGCAAGTATTATCATCCCAGCAACAGCCGCATCTTCCTGGACGGCAACGTGCCCCTGGACCGTGTGCTGCCCCTGATTGACGGCTACCTGTCCCGCTACGAGCGGGCAGAGGCCATTCACCCCATCGAGCCTCAAAAACCCGTGGCAGCGGAGGCCACCAACTACTACGAAATCGGCGCTGAAGAATCCCCCGAGGGCAAGGCGCAGTTCACCATGGGCAAGATCATCGCCTCCTGGGATGAGCCTGTGAAGGTGCGGGCGATGATGGTGCTGTCCGAAGTGCTGGCTGGTTCCAACGAAGCGCCCCTCAAGCGGGCCATCCTGTCCGCCGGTCTGGCCCAGGATGTGACCGTCATGACCATGGATGAAATCATGCAGGCCGTGTTTGCCATTCAGGTCAAGAATACCGACGCTGACAAGACGGATGAAATCCGCCGGGTCATCAAGGAAACGGTGATGGAACTGGTGGAAAAGGGCATCCCCCGTGCCGACCTGGAAGCCGTCATCAACCAGATGGAATTCCGTGTGCGGGAGCCCCAGGAGCCCCAGGGACTCATCCGCTGCATCACGTCTCTGGGCAGCTGGCTCTACGGCGGCGACCCCCTCATGCCTCTGGTGCACGAGGAAACCTTCGCTGCCCTGCGCAAGATGCTGGATGACGGCGGCTATGAGCAGCTGCTGAAGGAAGCGCTGCTGTCCGACGAGGGCCTGTGCGTGCTGCACACCCTGCCCAGCACCACCTATGGCGAGGAACTGCGGGCCAAGGAGGCCCAGCGCCTGAATGACGCCAAGGAAAGCTGGACCGAGCAGGACAAGCAGGACATTCTGGCCCTGAATGCGTCTCTGGCTCAGTGGCAGCAGACGCCCGACACGCCCGAACAGCTGGCCACCCTGCCGGTGCTGGACCTGAAGGAAGTCAGTCCCGAACCTCACGTCACTTCCACCCGTGTAGAAACCGTGGACGGCGTCACCGTGCTGCGCCACGATGTGCCCTGCGACGGCATTGTGCATCTGTCGATGTACTTCTCCCTGACGGATTTCACCCTGCCGCAGCTCAGCCGCATTTCCCTTTTGACCCGTCTGCTGGGCGTGCTGCCCACCGCCAACTATGACGCCGCTGCGCTGCAGCAGGCCATCCGCACCCATCTGGGCCGCCTGAAGTTCGATGTGGAAGCCTCCGGCGAGCAGGGTCAGACGGAAACCTGCCAGCCCAAACTGGCGGTGCGCTGCTCCGTGCTGACGGACAAGCTGGATAAGGCCATCGAACTGATCCATGAGATCCTCACCAGCACCTGCTTTGACGATGAAGACCGCATCCGGGAAATTGTGCTGCAGGTCAACGAGGAAGCCCGCCGCAATGCCATGGCTGGCGGTCATGCGCTGGGCATGAAGATTGCCATCAGCCACTTCGACGCCGCCAGCGCCGCTTCGGAAGCCATTTCCGGCTGGTCGCAGCTGCAGTTCCTCAGGGAATTCGCCGCCAATCCTGCCGAAATGATGGCGGATTTCACCGGGCTGATGAAGCAGGTGATGAACGGCGCCGTGGGCAAGGCCCGCATGACCCTGTCTCTGGCGGGTGACGACGCTGACGCTGCCCGGCTGATTGCCTGTGTGCCTCAGGGCACGCCTGCTCCCGCCGTGATGACCGCCAAGGCTGACCTGCCTCGCCGTCTGGCGCTGCGGGTGCCCTCTCAGGTGGGTTACGCCTGCATGGGCGACAACCTCATCGCCATGGGCGAAACACCCGCTGGCAGCATTCAGGTGGCTGCTAATATCCTCAGCTTTGACTACCTGTGGAACCGCATCCGTGTGCAGGGCGGCGCTTATGGCGCCGGTATGCGCACGCTGGGCGACGGCGTGGTGTGCTACACCTTCCGTGACCCCACCCCCGGGCGCTCCCTGGGCGTATATGAAACGCTGGCTGAGGCGCTGAAGACCTCCGTGGATGCTGTGGAATCCGTGGACAAGTACATCATCAGCACCGTGGCGGAAACCGAGCCCCTCCAGTCTCCCCGTCAGGAAGCCATGCAGGCCGACCTGGCCTATTTCCGCGGCACCACGCCTGCTGATGTGGCCAAGCGCCGCCAGGAAATCCTGGCCACCACCAAGGAATCCCTGCTGGCCTGGAGCGATATGCTCACCCGCCTGCCTGCGGAAGGCGGCATTGCGGTCATCGCTAACGAGGAAGCCCTCAAGAATGTCGAAGATGTGACTGTGTTTGACCTGTAAGCAGGGGCTGCGCCCCTGGACCCCAGGTGGGGGCTTTGCCCCGCACCCCAGTTGGGGGCGCTGCCCCCGACACCCCCGCAAGGGCCATTGGCCCTTGACCCATCACCCCAAGCCCCGAAGGGCTTGGGGGATTTTTTTGAGGGCATTTGTACATCTCTCTTGTCTTTGCCGGGGCAACCAGGGGGCTTTCCGATCGCCCCCTGGACCCCTTCGGATGCAAGTCGTCTTATTTGGTCCTTGACCCATCACCCCAAGCCCGGATGGGCTTGGGGGGTGATAGGGGAATTTTCTCTTGTTTATTGCTCGGACAAGCAACAACGGAGCGGACTCCGAAGGGGTCCAGGGGGCGACCGGAAAGCCCCCTGGTTGTACCGGCAAAGAGGCGAAACAGACTTCGTACCCGCTGCGCTACGACAGTTCCGGCGTGCGGCGCACCGTCGCCGCACACGGACTCCATCGGAGCAGCCTCGTAACGGGCCGCCCCCGCGAGGCGTTTGAGGGTCAGTCAACAAGATAACCCGCACAAGATAGAGGGAAAGGGGGGAGTCCAGAGGGGGTGTCTCCGGGTGGGATGAATTGAGACACCCCCTCTGGCCCTCTTTGGTTCTTTCTCAGGCTTGAGAAAGAACGCCTATCAAGCGCTACCCCTTGCAAGGTGGGGCTCTGCCCCACACCCCGGCAGGGGCTCCGCCCCTGCACCCCGCAAGGGTCTTCGACCCTTGACCCATCACCCCAAGCCCTGACGGGCTTGGGGGATTGTTTTTATGTAGGTTTTTCCTTTCATAATGTTCTATTATGCAAGGCGAGGTTTCGCCCTCACGGGCGACCAAAGGGCTTTCCGATCGCCCTTTGGAAACCTTCGGATGCAAGTAGTCTTATTTGGCCCTTAACCCATCACCTCGAGCCTTGAAGGGCTTGGGGGATTGTTTGTATGGGGGATTATCCTTTGTAACTTGTTAAGTCAAGCAACAACGGAGGGGACTCCGAAGGGGTCCAGGGGGCGATCGGAAAGCCCCCTGGTTGTACCGGTAAAAACAAGTCCAACGTCCAAAACTACCCCAAAACAAAACCACCCCGGAAATCCGTCAGGATTTCCGGGTAATGGGTCAAGGGCCGATGGCCCTTGCGGGGTGCAGGGGCAGAGCCCCTGCTGGGGTGCGGGGCAAAGCCCCGCTGAAGGGTCAAGGGCCGATGGCCCTTGCGGGGTGCAGGGGCAGAGCCCCTGCTGGGGTGTGGGGCAAAGCCCCACAAAAGGGGCGTTGGGGCAGCGCCCCCAACCGAGGGGCACAGCCCCCTGGAACTCACCCCACATACACCTTCGAAGCGTCGATGGTGCAGCCGGGGGCGGAGGCGACGGCGGCGCCGTTTTCCACCGTGACGGTGATCACAGTGGTGTCCTTTTCCAGATCAATGTCGGTGGTCAGGCCGTCATCTGTGTACAGGGGAAGCTGCACGCCGCCGTCGATCCAGCCCAGGAGCATGAGGTTTTCTTCGTCGATGGCGTCCACATATTCAGCGGCGCCCGCAAAGGGAACGACGTGACCGCGGCGGATGAACAGCGGCATTTCGTTCAGGTCCAGGTCCAGATAATGATGGCCCTTTTCCAACTTCTTCATGTCGTAGTCCGTGGCGGAACGCAGGCGGATGTAGAGCATATCCTCCGGCAGATACACATAGCGGCCCAGCGCATTTTGCGTGTACACGGGGGCGATCATGCAATCCTCGCCCAGCATGATCTGGTCTTCAATGTTGCGGGCAATGGGATCGGTGGGATAATCAAAGGCCATGGGGCGGAACATCATGTCGTTATCAACGGCGCAGCGTACCAGCGTGCTGTACAGATAGGGCAAAAGGGCATAGCGGACGCTGACAATGTTGGACATATCCTGCCAGGAATCAAAGCGATAGATTTCCTGAGGGCGGGCATGATTGATGGAATGATTTCGCATCAGGGGAGTGAACACGCCCAGCTGCAGCCAGCGCAGCAGCAGGTCTTCTGTCGTGTTGGTGCTGAAACCGCCCAGATCTGCGCCGGTGAAGAGGAAGCCGCACATATTCAGGCTGGCGGTCATCTTCAGGTTCAGCAGGATGTGGGACCACCAGGCGGCATTGTCGCCCTGCCACAGACCGCCGTCGCGATGGGCGCCCACAAAGCTGGAGCGGCTGAAGAGCAGGTGGCGCTTGTCGGGGTTATAGCGGGTGAAGGAATCAGCGGCGGCTTGCGTCATCTTGGCGCCGTAAATGTTGTGGACCTTGTCGTGGCGCACGCGGCTGCCGTCCTCCATCTGATGATAGAACCGGCGGTAGTCTTCAGCGTTGTTGGTGATGCCGTTGAAAGCATCCTTGAGGGCGAAAGCGCCGATGGCGCCCAGATTCTGCGGGCGCAGCTCATCGCCCTTGCGGTAGGCTTCTTCCAGAGAATCCATGGAGTAGAACAGGGCAGGCTCGTTCATGTCGTTCCAGAAGCCTTCCACACCGGCGTCCAGCAGCCCGCGGTAGCCGTCGCCGAACCAGTCCCGGACCTCCTTGCGCATGAAATCGGGGAAGTAGCACTTGCCCGGCCAGGCGGCGCCGATGAACAGGCTGCCATCTTCCTTTTTGACAAAGTAGTTCTTCTCCACGCCTTCGTCGCAGGCGTCGTAGCCTTCTTCCAGTTTCACGCCGGCGTCAATGATGGGCACCAGACGCACATGATCGTCCTTCATGCGGGCGGTGAAGCCCTTCATGTCGGGGAAACCGGCGGGATTCCAGGTGAAATCCTTGTAGTCGATCATGTAGTCGATGTCCATGCATACGCCGTCCAGGGGAATGTGGCGCTGGCGGTGGTTTTCCACAATGGCGCTGATTTCTTCCTCAGAGGCATAGCCCCAGCGGGACTGCAGATAGCCCATGCCCCACTTGGGCGGCAGGTAACTGCGGCCGATCATAGAGCGGAATTCCCGCACCAGTTCCGTGAGGGAATCGCCGTCGATGATGTACACGGACAGGTCGCCGTTTTCAGAGGTGATGACGGCTTCGCTGCGGCGGGTGTATCCCAGGTCAAACTTCACGGCGCCGGGATCGTCAAAATAGGCGCCAAAAACGCCCTTTTCGCCGGAGAACAGCACCAGATTGTGGCTGGAATACATACTGCAGCGGTCTTCCGCATGGCAGAATTCATCTATGTTCCAGGAGCGGTACACATGACCGCGCTTGTTCAGGCCGCGCACCGTTTCGCCCAGGCCGAAGATCTGATCTTCCTTGCCCAGGGCTGTGCGGAAAATCACCTGACCGTCCTTTTCCGTCACATCGAAGTGAGGCACGGGACCGTCGCTTACCGGCACCTTCGTCACCACGGCGCCGGTATCGTAGGGAGTACCGAAATCAAATCTGCGGATCATGGAAATACCTTCTTTCGCTGATTTTTTGATGCTTGACTCGTTCTATATCCACCGGAATTTCCGGGGGGGGATTCAGTTCTTCGGGGCAGGCTCTTCCGGGTGCAGGTGCAATTTCACCAGCCACCTGACCAGCCGTTCCCGGGGCAGAAGCAGGTTGACGCCCAGGGCGATCACCACGCCGATGGCGGTGTCCACAATGCGGTTGAGAGAATAGGCGATGTAACTGTCCACCGGCTGATTGAACAGCAGGATGCACAGCATCACCGCTCCGGGCTGGATGGCGCCGGGCCACTTGACCGTCAGGCTGATGGCGATCAGCACCAGCACGCCCAGGAACAAAAGGGGCAGAATCAGCGGATGCAGCCCGCCTTCGGGGACGAAAATGATATACAGGCTGAACAGCCCCATGCCCAGCAGACCGCCGATGATGGTGCCGAACAGGCGGTTGCCGCCGGAGAGCCAGGAGTTGCCCATGTCATACCCCATGCCGAACACAGCGCCGATGCAGGCGAAGGTGGGGTTTCTGCCAAAGAGGAGATAAATCATGGCGCAAAGGGTGGCGGCCAGGGCCGTTTTCACATTGCGCATACCGATGTGCAGCCGGATGAGTTGATGATCGTGATGATGAAAATGCATGACTCGTTCTGTTTCCTTTTTCCGTTGTGTCGCTTGTATATCAGTCCTGCGCCTGAAGGCCCAGGGCGTCCCGCCAGGCGACTTCTTTGAAGCCCACCAGCACCGTCTCCCCCGTGATGAACAGCGGCCGCTTGATGAGCATACCATCCGTGGCCAGGAGGGCCAGCTGCTCGTCTTCCGTCATGGTGGGCAGCTTGTCCTTGAGGGCGAGGGCGGCGTACTTCTGTCCGCTGGTGTTGAAGAAGCGCTTCAGGGGAAGGCCGCTCTTTTCCCACCAGGCCCGGAGGTCGGAGGCAGAGGGTACTTCGTTCTTGATGTGGCGCAGCTCGTATGCCACATGGTTGTCCTCCAGAAAGCGCTGGGCCTTCTGGCAGGTGGAGCAGGGGGGATAGCAGTAAAACAGCATGGATTCTTCTCCTTTTGATGAATCAGTCCTTTGGCAGCATGGCGGCGGCGTACACCGGCCTGTCCAGCCGGGATTCCACATAGGCCCTCAGCAGCGTAAAGGGGCAGTAGCAATCGGGGGTGTTGACCCACCCAGCGGAGCCTGTATGCAGCATCTGGCGCATCCACTGGGCCTGAGCCGCCGCCACCGGCGTCTGTCCGGGCTGATGGCATTCGTGGCAGCACAAGCCGCCTTCCGCCAGATCAAAATACACCTGTTCTTCGGGGGTGAGGGGCTTTTCGCAGTGGACGCAGTGCATCAGCCGGGGTTTGTAGCCCTCACAGGCGGCGTAATGCAGCAGGAATCCTGCCAGCAGAGGCTTCCAGGGCTGATCGGTGAAGGTCAGCCGGGACAGGGTGTGCAAAAGCAGCATGAACAGTTCCTGGGCCGGTTCGCCTGGCTGGGCAGCGGCTTCCGCCAGCCCCAGCAGATACGTTCCGCAGGCCAGGCGGTCAAAGTCCTGCCGCAGGGGGTAGAAGGTTTCCGTCAGGGTGGCGGAGATCACCGTGAGGTGATTCCCCCGCTCATAGACCTCGTATTCCCCCAGGGCGAACAACTCGCTGGCGTTGAGCAGGGAAGACCGCGGCTTGCGGCATCCCCGGGAGAGGGCCTCCATGCGGCCTCTGGTGGGGCTGAGCAGCGTCAGCATCCGGTCGTTGTCCCGGTAATTGGCATACCTAAGCACAATGGCGGTGTGATCCGTCTGGCGCACAAAGTCCCTCCTTCCTGCATAACCCTCCATTTTGCAGTATACCATATTTCTCCGCCGGTGTTAACACTTTTCAGTGGCTTTTTCATCACAAATCGGCTTTCAGAAAATTTTGTTAGCACTCTCGTCCAGTGAGTGCTAATTTCCTCTTGATTTTCCCGCTCCAAGGTGCTACAATACTCTCTGCACGGCAGATCTTGCCGCAAAACCCATCAGCAAGGAGGAATTTGTGATGTCTGTTCCCATGGAAAAGGGCGCTGTATCTATTGACGCCCAGAACATTATGCCCGTGATCAAGCGCTGGCTTTATTCCGACAAGGATATTTTCCTCAGAGAGGCCGTCAGCAACGGCTGTGACGCCGTGACCAAGTATAACCTGCTCAAGCCCGGCCACGGCGAAGAGATGTCCGTGACGGTCACGGTGGACAAGGAGAACAAGGTCATCCGCATCACCGACACCGGCATCGGCATGACGGCGGATGAAGTGCGCCGGTATATCAATCAGGTGGCGTTTTCCAGCGCCTCTGAGTTTATGAAGAACATGGAAGGCGATAGCGGCAAGGGCGACATCATCGGCCATTTCGGCCTGGGCTTCTACAGCGTGTTCATGGTGTCCGACAAGGTGGAGATCGATACCCTGTCCTGGCAGGAAGGCGCCGAGGCCGTCCACTGGCAGAGCACCGACGGCATGGACTATGAGATGGAAAGTGGCAATCACCCCTGCTACGGCACCACCGTGACGCTGCACATCTCAGACGACGAGGCGGAATTCCTGGAAATGGCCCGTGTGCGTGAAGTGCTGCAGCGCTACTGCGGCTATATGGCCACCCCCGTGTATCTGGAAGACGCCAGCGCCCAGCCCACCACCCGGGAAGTGCCCGTGGAAGGTGAAACCAACGAGGACGGCTCCGCCAAGACGGAAACCGTTGTGGAAATGCCCAAGCCCCGGCTGATCAACGACACCGATCCCCTGTGGCTGAAAAAGCCCTCCGACTGCGAGGACAAGGACTACATCGATTTCTATCACAAGATGTTCGGCTGGGAAGAGCCCCTGTTCTGGATCCACCTGAATGTGGACTACCCCTTCAACCTCAAGGGCATCCTGTATTTCCCCCGGCTGAAGAACGACTTCGGCGCCCATGAGGGCCAGGTGAAGCTGTTCGCCGGTCAGGTGTTCGTGGCGGACAACGTCAAGGAAGTCATCCCGGAATTCCTCATGCTCCTCAAGGGCGTGATCGACTGTCCCGACCTGCCGCTGAATGTCAGCCGCTCCTTCCTGCAGAATGACGGCACGGTGAAAAAGGTCTCCGCCCACATCACCAAGAAGGTGGCGGACAAGCTGGTGGGCCTGTTCAATACCGAGCGGGAAACCTACGAAAGTTACTGGGATGACATTGCGCCCTTTGTCAAGTACGGCGCCATGCGGGACAGCAAGTTCTTCGAGCAGGTGAAAAAGGCCCTCCTGTACAAGACTACCGAAGGAACCTACCTGACGCTGGAAGAATATCAAAACCGCAACGGCGACAAGGCGGACAAGAAGGTGTACTACACCAACGACCCCAAGCGTCAGGCCGCCAGCGTGAAACTCTACCGCAACCGGGACATCGACGTGGCGGTGATGGACCACATCATCGACAGCAACTTCCTCTCCTTCATGGAATACGGCCCCGGCAGCGAGGGCGTCACCTTCGCCCGGGTGGATGCGGATGTGTCCGGCCTGACGGAGGAATCCGAAGAGGGCAAGGACCTGAATCAGGAGGCGCTGCAGGAAATGTTCCGCAAGGCGCTCCAAAAGGACGACCTGCCCGTGACCCTCACCGCCTTTGCCGATGCTGATCTGCCCGCCATGGTCACCGAGGACGAGCAGATGCGCCGCATGAAGGAGATGAGCCGCCTCTACGGCCAGTCCTTCGATATTCCCGACCGCTACACGCTGGTGCTCAACCGCCGCAATGAAACGGTGCAGGCCCTGGCGGCCCGCCCGGAGGATGACACCACCGTGATGCTCTGCCAGCATCTTTACGACCTGGCCCGCATGGCCGCCCAGCCCCTGGAAAGCGACGAACTGACCGCCTTCATGACAAGGGCTCACAAACTGCTGGCCATGGTGAAGTAAGGCGCTTTACAGCATCATCAAAAAAGCCAGGCCCCAATAAACGGGGTCTGGCTTTTTAACATGATTCAGTTTCAGTTCGCTTCAGCCACATTCGTCAGGCGATACAGCCGGCCTTCGCCCGCCCGGAAGGGGGCGGTCAGCACGCCGTCCACCAATTCCGCCAGTTCATATTCGCCGGTGAAGGGGTTGAGGTACTCCAGGGCGTTGTAGCCCTCCGGGAAAGTGATGGCGAAGGAAGCGTCGATGCTCTTTGCCGTGTCGTTGTTGAACAGCATCACATAGGGATTGGTGCCGTCCTTGGCTTCCATGTCGCTGATGACAAAGGGCGCTTCCTGCAGGGGCTGCACCATGAAGTCCTCCGGCAGCGTTTCCGTGCCGGCGATTTGCAGGGCAGACGCGGTGTGATAAGCGTGGGCGGCGTCCAGGTTCATCAGCGCCTTGCTCAGGCCGCGCACTTCCCAGTTCAGGTCGGAGAAATCAGCGAACAGTTCCGGGTTGCGGATGGTGCCGTCCCGGTAAATCAGGCTGTCCCGGAAGCCCTCGCCCTCGTCATCAGAGTTGCCGGGACAGACGAGGTTGAACCACGTCAGGCCCTTGAAGCCGTAGGCCAGATAGGCATACACATTCCAGCGCATCTCGTCGATGTTGGGCATCAGGGTGCCGTTCCACTGGGTGGACTGGGGGAAGGCGTGGGTTTTGAGTTTGCCGTTTTCGTATGCCTTGGAGCGGATGACCTCCATGGCGGCAAAGATGTTCATGTCGATGCCGCCCTCCCGGATGGGATAGTAGTCGTGGGAGAGGTACTCGATGTTTTCCGGGCCCGCCGCATCCAGGTAACTCTGGACGTATTCCTCATAGGTGGAATAGGGGTAATAGGGCAGCAGGTTGACAAAGCCGTAGCGCTCCGGGTCCATCTCGTGATACTGGCGGGTCAGATCGCCGGCACGGGCCATGCGCTCGTCATTGTTGGGCTCATCCATGATGCTGTAGCCCACGCAATGCTCCTTGTCGGCAATGACGTTGTACGCCAGCGTCTTGTTGTAGACGTTATCGCTGACATAGATGAAGTATACCATGTTCCTGGCGGAATACTCCCGCTCCACCCGCTTCCAGTAGGACTTGGTGAAGTCAATGTCCTTGAACTGATAGGGGTGAATGTTGAAGTTGATGCCCGCCGCCGCCATCTGATCCAGCTGCTTGGCGTAGCTCATCTTGTAAAAGGGGAAGAAGGACACCCAGGAGCCGATGAGGAGATCATCAGTGGTGACGTCATCCTCCATCAACTGCTGGCGGTAGGCGGCCTTTTTGGCTTCGTAGTCATTGTCGGGGGCGTTTTCTGCCAGGGCGCAGGAGAGCATCAGGCTGGCGCTGAGCAGAGCGCAGAGGAAGCGCATCATCCAGGTGATCATGTTCGTCATCCTTTCCATTTAGGGTTTCGCTGACTGGTTCTTTCCCACACAAAAAGCCTTGCATCTTCTCATCGTGACATCCCGGCGGGGCAGGAATCGATCGTGGCAAGGCTTTCGGTGGTGTATCTTTTGCTTTTTCTGATTTACATCGCTGCCAGGCCGCTTTCGGGCAGGGGACAGGTCACCCGCTGATCCCACTGGAAGCTGTGGGGCGTCATGTACAAGCCGTCCTTGACCAGCATCTGAGCCAGGGATTCCATCATCACCAGCAGATTGCGGGCGATGTGTCCCTTGGGGTTGTTGAAGGGCAGGCGGGCCGCTTCATCCACATCATCCACCGTGAACAGGGGATGGCCGGACAGCCCGAACACCGCCTGATAGCCCGGGCGGGTGCGCTTGGGCACATACAGGGGGAGTTTGCTCAACCGCCAGTCCTCGCAGGACAGCATGGTCATATATTCGGTGACAACGGAAGAATGGATCGCAAACACCTTGCGGTCCATCAGGCCCTGACGGGTATCAAACTCGGTATAGACGATGGTGTTGTTGCCATACAGGGAGATTTTGAAGCCGCCGTCCCCCTCGTGACGGGAAAGGGATACGGGGGTGTACTGGTAGGTGAACAGTTCTCTGAAAACCGGTTCTGTCACCATGTTACTCCCCTCCTTCCCGCACAGCAATCAACCTGTTACAGTTATTACCATCATACCGTGAAAAGAGGATTTCGTCAACCTTTTTTTCGTCAATTTCCTTCTTTTTTCTTAAAAATTCCCGACTTCTTCTTCCTCTTGCGAAGAATTGTTCGGAATCGCCGCGGCGAAGGCGGAAAGACCGTCCGCCAGCAGGGTCAGATTGCCCTCGTCAGCCTCCGTATCCCACAAGGTATGGATGCGGTCGCAGTAGTATCCCACAACGGGTGCTTTTTTGCAGGCCATCACTGCCACGCCGCAGCGGAAGGACTTCTGGTCGGAATTGCAGGCGCTGCCCTTCTTGGGGAAGAAGAGAATTTTGCGCTTTTCATCCTTCGCAGCCCGGTCAGAAAGTGCTTTTTCCAGCAGGGGATAAATGGGCTGCAGCGCCGCCAGTTTGGGGGTGATCATCAGCAGGTTTTCGCCCAGACCCACGCAGTCCAGATTCACAATCAGGCGGGTGTGCTGCACTTCCAGATGCTCCTTGGCGTAGGCCTTGGAGCCCACCAGTCCCCTTTCCTCGTTGTCAAAGAGGATGAAGGCCACCTTGTCCCGGTCTTCGGGGGCAATGAGGGCCATGGTTTCCATGATGGCAGAAACGCCGGAGGTGTTATCGTTGACGTTGTGGCGGTTGGCGGGGCCCATCAGCATCAGCATCAGCAGGCACATATACACCAGCCAGCCCACCACGGGGGCCGCCGTCGTGCCGGGCACCAGCAGTTCAAACAGGAGGGCCGCCGCAAAGGCCACCACCAGCAGCACGCCCACCATCAGCAATTGCACCGCAAAGTACAGGGGCATATTCCGGGGGATCATGATGTTGGGCAGGCCGATGCTGGCGGGCGTGTCATAATGGGCGGTGAACACGGCTTGCGCCTTTTCCGGGTCGCCTGCCACGATGTTATCGCTCTTGCCGTTTTTCTCCACCTTCGCCTGATACCCCAGGCGGGTCATTTCCTCCACCGCCCAGGCACGGAAGGCTTCCTTCTGGGCCGCCGATTTGCGGATGGGGAATTTTTCTGTCAGCATCGCAAGGTAACTCATGTTGATTCCTCTCTGGTGATGTCCGTCACCGTCAGCACGCCTTCGCTCACCCGGAAGCGCACATTGAAGCCGGCATAGGCAAAGCCGTAGACCCGCTCCGGGTCTTCCTGATAGGCCGGACGGGGGTCTTCCCGCAGGATGCCCATGAGGGCGTCCATCTTTTCCGGCGGAAGCATCTGCGTCAGGCCGGAAGGAATGACCACGTCCACCCGGCGCTTTTCCGTCGTCTGGGTGAATCCCCCCACGGCTTCCGGATGGCAATCCGCATAGGGGATGTAGGGTTTGATGTCATACACGGGGGTGCCGTCCATCATATCAGCGCCGGATACCACCAGCACCGTGCCGTTTTCTGAGTCCCTGACGATTTTCTCCAGTTTCACCACGCTCAGGCCGATGGGATTGGGCCGGAAGGGCGAGCGGGTGGCGAACACGCCCATGCGGGTGTTGCCGCCCAGCCGGGGCGGGCGCACCGTGGGCGACCAGCCGTCCTTCTGCGCCTTGTGAAAGCCCCAGATCAGCCACAGGTGGGAAAAGCCTTCCAGCCCCCTGAGGGCTTCCGGCACCCGGTATTCCTTTTCAAACACGATGGTGGAGAGCATCTGCGGCACCAGCCCCGACTGGCGGGGCAGGCCAAACTTGGTGGGGAAATCATTGCGGACTCTGGCGATCACGTGCATGGAAGTTCCTCCCGCCGTGCCGGGAAGGGCGCCTTACCAGCGCAGCCCCCAGCGGGCAAAATACTTGGCTGTACTGACGATGTGGCGCATCAGCGCCTTGCCGGAATGGGCACTGTCCCGGTGCCAGGCATGGGTGATGACCATGTCCGGGTGATAGACGATGGGGCCCTTTTCCAGCGCCCGGCGGCTCAGGTCTGAGTCTTCATGATAGAGGAAGAAGCGGGGGTCGAAGCCGCCCAGCTGATAGAAATATGCCGTGCGGATGAGCATGAAGCAGCCCGTGGCGTATTCCACGCTGACAGGCTGGGTGATGGGCAGATCCGCCATGGTGTATTCCGCCCGCCAGCGCCTGAAGCATTCGCCGAACTTGCCCAGCCTGCCGCCCAGCAGATACCGGATGGTCGGCGCGCGCTTGGGCAGGTGCTGCTCGGTGCCGTCCTCATTGCGTACCCGGGGCGTCAGGATGGCGATCTCCTTGTGCTGCTCCATATAGGCGACCATGCGGGAGAGCAAGTCCTTGTCAAACACCACGTCGGGATTGCAGATCAAGTGATAGGTGCTGCGCAGGTGGGGCAGCACGGCGTTGTGCGCCCGGCCAAAGCCCACATTCTGGCTTTGGGGGATATAGGTCACCCCCGGACACTGCCAGATGATCTGGCTGCCCACCCGGTCGTTGGGGGAATTATCCACCACGAACAAATCCATCATCATGCTGGAATCCTGCAGGCACTGCACCGTCTTGAGCACCTGGGTGCCGGAATTGTACAGAACGATGCAGGCGGAAAGCGTGGGTACATTGGGATATTGCATGGGGCCTCCTGTGTATTGTCAGCGTGCGATACGCTTCATCTTGCAAATGATGCAAACACTGCCATTGTCCCTTTCATTTTACCTTAAGGGATGGATTTTGTCCATAAAGGTGTGGAAATTTCTTGGCTGAGATGGTATACTGCTGTTGGAGGCGTATGGGTTTGAATACGCCCCACATGAATGATTCCAACACGGGAAAGGCAAGTATCTGATTTATGGCAAAGTTTGCATTGTTTGTGGACCTGGAAAACTGCGGCGCCAAGGTGGCGACGCTCAACAGCATTCTGGAAAAGGTGAAAATGCGGGGCGACATCCTGCTGGGCAAGGTGTATGGCTACACCGACCGGTTCAGCGACCTGAAGGAAGTGCTTCTGAGCAACACCTTCACCGTGGTGCCCTCCCTGCGCTATGGCATCGCCCAGAAAAACAACGCCGACATCCAGCTGGTCATCGACGCCCTGGAAGTCGCCTATACCAACGAACTGATCGACAGCTTCTGCATTGTGTCCGGCGACAGCGATTATGTGCCTCTGGTGGGCAAACTCAAAGGCATGGGCAAGTTTGTGCTGGGCATCAGCCGCTCTGAGGCCGCCAGCAAGGTGTTCATCAACGCCTGCAATGAATTCCAGTTCATGGAGACCGTGGGCAAGACCAGCGTCAAGCCTGTGCCCAAGAAAAACCGTGCCGCCGCTGCAGAAGAAATCATGGACGAGGCGGAACTCAACAAACTCATGTGCACGGCGCTGGAGGAATCCTCCGCCGGCGATGAAATGTACGCCAGCGAACTCAAGGGCGTCATCAAGCGCCTGCGCCCCGATTTCAACGAGAAGGCCTACGGCTGCGCCACTTTCTTCAAACTCCTGACGAAACTCTCCGCCCGGTTCGGCGACCTGCACGTGGAAAACGACAACTTCAACGTCATGGTCAGCCTGAACAACGTTTCCGACAGCGCCGAGGTCATCCCCCAACTGACGAAGGATAACTGGCGCGACGCCTTCGCCGCCCAGTTGCAGGCCTACAAGGAGGGCGGTTTTGATCGGGTGAATCCCTCCATCCTCAAGGCGGACATCCTCACCTCGTATCCTGATTTTGCCGAGCGCACCATCGGCTTCAAGCGCTTCTCCGATGTGATGAAGCAGCTGGAAAAGGACGGCATGCTGGTGGTGGAAATGGACGAGCAGAAGACCATGCTCATCAAACTCCTGTAATCCATCAAAGGGAAGAAAATCCCTGCCCGGTTCGTTGGTTTTCCGGAAGGAAACAAAAAATCCGCCGTTATCGGCAGAAAGGAGGCGCCCCCATGAAACATCTCAGGCGGCTGATCTGGTTTATTGCATCGAGGCTGCTGATGGTCTGCGCTGTGCTGGGTCTGATGGTGGTGACCTTCTATTATGCCATGAACGTCACCAACGTCTACGTGGTGCTCAAGGACGGCATGGCCCGCCGGGCGCAGGTATGTATGCTGCAGGAGGACGTGGCAGAACTCAATAAATATTTCCATCCCGCCTTCCTGGAACAGGACGCCGCCGTGCAGGCCACCCTCAACGGCGCCTCCCCTTATGAGGACTACAATGTCGTAGGTATCGACCACCGGCTGGAAATGTCCTTTGTATGGCTCTGGCCCTGGGACAGCACCCTGCGGGTGGACATCACCGAGCGCATTCCCCGCATTGACGGCCGCATCAGGGGCTCCAAAGCCGAAGAAGCCGTCGCCCTCTACGGCGACAGCGCCATTTATCCGCCCAAGTGGACTTCCGCCCGATATCGTGCCGTGCTGACCAAGGAAAACGGCCAGTGGCGGGTCAAGTCCCTGCTGCTGATTGAGGAACTGGCCGAGTAGTTGGGGCTTTGCCCCCAACACCCCCGCCAAAGGGCTTTGCCCTTTGGAAACCCACCAGGGGCGCTGCCCCTGGACCCCGGTCGGGGGCGCTGCCCCCGACGCCCCCGCAAGGGCCATTGGCCCTTGACCCATTACCCCAAGCCCTGACGGGCTTGGGGGATTGTTTGTATGGAGGATTTTCCTTTGAAAGTATGTTTTTATGCAAGGTAAGGTTTCGCCCTCACGGGCGACCAAAGGGCTTTCCGATCGCCCTTTGGGAACCTTCGGATGCAAGTAGTCTTATTTGGCCCTTAACCCATCACCCCAAGCCTTGACGGGCTTGGGGGATTTTTTGTATGGGGGATTATCCTTTGTTTATTGCTCGGTCAACTATCATCGGAGGGGACTCCGAAGGGGTCCAGGGGGCGATCGGAAAGCCCCCTGGTTGCCCCGGTAAAGACAAGTCAAATCCATCAGACTACCCAAAACAAGAACACCCCGGAAATCCTTCGGGATTTCCGGGTAATGGGTCAAGGGCCAATGGCCCTTGCGGGGTGCAGGGGCGGCGCCCCTGCCGGGGTGTGGGGCGGAGCCCCACATAGGGGTGTCGGGGGCAGCGCCCCCGACTGGGTTCCCCAGGGGCGCTGCCCTTGGGTCACTGGAATTGCTGGCGCTCTTTGCACAGCTCGGCGTAAAGCTCGCCGCAGCGCCAGGCGGCATTGGTGGGCGTGAGAATCGCCTTGAGGGGGAAGGGCGGGACCTGCATCTGCCGCAGGGTGGACAGCAGGGCGTTGATCTGCTGGTTTTCCATGCCGCCAAAAATCAACATTTCTGCGTCAAACACCGGCGGAACGTGGGTGGTGGCAGCCCTGGTGCCAAGACCGAACAGGTCGCCCACCGTGCGGGCCTGCTCCAGAGGCTGCACCGTTTCAACAGCCAGATTCAGACGAATGGCTGCCAGTTTGAGCAGATTCAGCCGAGCAAGGGAAAGGTTGAAGGCAAGTATGGTGGGCCGCATGGCGGATGCTCCTTTGCTGATTTGTTTCTGATTTGCTGTTCGCTGCGGGACTGAATCATCAGCCTGCGCAGGGGGATGATAGAGGTTTTCTGCGCCGGGCGGTCGGATTCCTGCCGCCGAAAAGGGGTCGGGAAGGGGTCAATCAGGCAAAATTCCGGCAAAATCCGCCTTTTTTCCCGCTGAAAAATGGACGAACCGCCATCTTTATGATATACTATAAGTTGTGCCGCCGGGCTTTTTTCGGCGTGCCATCCAGACCCAATGGAGGAAATCATGCGTCTGAAGAAACTTGAGCTGCAAGGCTTCAAATCCTTCGCCCAGAAGACGGAAATCCTGTTCGATGAGGGCATCACGGGCATCGTGGGCCCCAACGGCTCGGGCAAGAGCAACATCGGCGACGCTGTGCGCTGGGTGTTGGGCGAGCAATCCGCCAAGACACTGCGCGGCGCCAGTATGTCCGACGTCATTTTCAACGGCACACAGAAGCGCAAGCCCCAGTCCTATTGCGAAGTGTCCCTGATCTTTGAGAATGACGACCGTGCCCTGAACATGGATTTTGCCGAAATCATGGTCACCCGCCGGGTGTACCGCAACGGCGAAAGTGAATATTATCTCAACCGGTCTTCCTGCCGCCTGAAGGACATCGTGGATTTGTTCCGCGATACCGGCATCGGCAAGGAGGGTTATTCCATCATCGGCCAGGGCCGGATTGATGAGATTCTCTCCCGCAAGTCGGAAGACCGCCGTCAGGTGTTTGAAGAAGCCGCCGGCATTGTGAAGTTCAAAGTCCGCAAGGAAGAAGCGGACAAGAAACTCCAGCGCACGCTGGACAACGTGCAGCAGGTGGAGAATGTGCTGGCGGAACTGCGCCGCCATCTGGGCCCGCTGGAAGAGCAGTCCCGTGCTGCCAGGGAATACATCGAGATGTCCGGGGAACTGAAAATCCTGGACCTGAATCTGTTCCTGGTGCGCTCTGACAGGATGACGACCCGTCTGGCGGAACTGGACGAGGAACTGTTCAACCTGAACGTGGTTTTGCAGGATGCAGAAGCCTCTCTGGCGGAAAAGTCCGCCGTGCGGGACGAGGTGCAGGGGGACATTGCCCGCCTGGAAGAGCAGATCACCATCGCCCGGGACGGCCTGATGCGCTGCGCCGAAATGGTGCACGAATCCCAGGCGCTGCTGTCCGCCCTCCATTCCCGCCGGGAGACCCGGCAGGAAAACCGCCGCCGGATGCAGGAGGAGCAGGAGGACGGCGCCCGCCGGGTGATGATCCTGGAAGACGGCGCCCGCCGCTCTCAGGACTGCCTGAGCGTGCAGGAAGAACTGGTGGCAGACGCCGAGCGGATGCTGCAGCAGGCGCGGGAGGAATCCGCCCGGGCAGAAGAAGCCGCCGCCGCTGCTGATGAAGCGCTGGAAGCCCACAAGGCTGCCGTGATGGACGCCATGAATCGTCTGTCCGCCGTGAAAAACGACCAGACCCGCCTGAAAACCATGCACGCCCAGATGACGGCGCGGCTGGAAGAACTCGCTCAGGGCGAGGATGCCCTGAAGCAGGAGGACGCCCGGCTGGAAGCGCTGGTGGCAGACGCCGTCAAGGCCGTGGAAGCGGAAGACGCTGAACGTCAGAAGGCCGCCGATCACCTGGAAGCCTGCCAGCAGACGCTGCTTAAGGACGAAAAGCACTACGAACAGGAGCGCAGCGCCGCAGAGGCCCTCTCTGCCCAGCTGCAGTCCGACCTGAGCCGCCACAACCTGCTCACGGAAATGACCCGTGCCATGGAAGGCTACAACCATTCGGTGCGCCAGGCCATCCAGTGGGCGAAAAAGCAGCAGATGAGCGGCGTGAGGGGTGTGCTGGCACAACTCCTGAGCGTTCCGCAAAAATACGAAACCGCCATCGATATGGCACTGGGCCCCGCCCAGCAGAACATCGTCACCGACAGGGAAGAAACGGCCAAGGAACTCATCAGCTATCTGCGCCAGAACAAACTGGGTCGTGCGACTTTCCTGCCCATGACCAGCGTCCGGGCCAAGACGCTCTCCGACAAGGAGCGTCAGGTGCTGAAAATGCCCGGCTGCATCGGTGTGGCCAGCGAACTTATGACCTTCCAGCCGGAATTTAAGGGCATTGTGGAAAACCTGCTGGGGCGCACGGTGATTGCTGACAACCTGGACCACGGCATTGCCATCATGCGGGCAGGCAACCATGCCTTCCGCCTGGTGACGCTGGAGGGCGACGTGATGCACTCCGGCGGCTCCATGACCGGCGGCTCCACCCAGTCCAAGATGGTCAACCTGCTCTCCAGAGAGCGTGAACTCAAAGAACTGACCCAGCGCCTCAAGTCCGGCAAGGAAGAGGTGGCCATGAAGCGTCAGGCCCTTCAGGAAATGCAGCAGGGCATGGCAGAAAACAAGCAGCGTGTGGCCCAGGCCATGGACGCCCTGCATCAGCAGGAAATCGCCGTGACCCGGGAGCAGAGCCGGGAAAATGCCGTCCGCAGCGAGCAGGCCAGCCACCGTGCCCGCATGGAGCAGCATCATCTGGCGGCCCAGCAGCTGCAGGAAGCCATTGAAGAAATCCAGCAGCAGCTGGACGGCATCGGCCTGGAAACGGGCGACGCCCAGATGGATCAGGAAACGATGGAAATCCGCACTGCTGAACTGCAAAAGCAGCAGCAGGAACTGCGTGCGGCGGCTTCCGTCTGTGCTGACAGGGTGATGAACCGCACGCTGCAGCTTTCCGACCTGCGCCACGAACTGGACAACCTGCAAAGGGACCAGAGCCGGTTTGATCAGGACAAGGAAGAACTGCTGGAATCCCAACGGCGCCGTGCCCAGCAACTGGCTGAAATGGACGAGCTGGACCAGGCCGATCAGGCGGAAATCGACAAAGAAACCGAGCAGTGCCGCCAGCGGCAGCATCAGCAGGAGCAGCAGGAACAGGTGGCCCAGGCGCTGGAAAACCGCCGCAGTGCCGCCCAGACCCGCCTGCGGGAAGTGCTTGCAGACATCGACGGCCTGCATCAGGTGCACGCCAGGGAAAGCGATCGCATCCACCGCACGGAAATGACCCGTGCCCGGGTGGAAAACGACCTGCGTACCCAGCAGAACCGTATCTGGGATACTTACGAACTGACCTACGCCGGCGCTGAAGAATTCCGTCAGACGGAGGACTTCAACGAGAAGGAGACGGATCGCCGGGCGGCAGAACTCCACGCCCGCATCAAGGCCCTGGGCAATGTGAATGTCAATGCGGTGGATGAATACGCCGCCACCAAGGCCCGTCACGATGACCTGACCGCCCAGCAGGAAGACCTCCGCAAGGCGGAAAAGGACCTGCGGGAATTGATTGATCGGCTGCTGGAGCAGATGAAATCCACCTTTGTGGAAAACTTCACCCTCCTGCAAGGCTACTTCTCCGAAACCTTCACCCGCCTGTTCGGAGGCGGCCATGCGGAACTGAAGCTGATGGATCCCGATGATCCCCTCAACTGCGGCATTGAGGTCAACGCCCAGCCTCCGGGAAAGAAGCTGCAGCTGTTGTCGCTGCTCTCCGGCGGCGAGCGTGCGCTGACGGCCATTGCGATCCTCTTCGCCATGCTGAAACTCAAGCCCACGCCCTTCTGTATGCTGGATGAGATCGAAGCCGCCCTGGACGACGCCAACATCGGCTATTATGCGGATTACCTCAAGGAGTACTCCGAGGGCACGCAGTTTATCGTCATCACCCACCGCAAGGGCACCATGGAACGCTGCAATTCCCTCTTTGGCGTGGCCATGGAGGAACAGGGCGTGAGCAAGATGGTCTCCGTCAGCCTGAAGGACTACAAGGAGTGAGCCGGGGTCTTCGTCCCCGGCGCCCCACCAGAGGGCTGCGCCCTCTGGACTCCGCTTGTGGGGCTCTGCCCCACACCCCGGCAGAGGGCTTTGCCCTCTGGACTCCCAATCGGGGGCGCTGCCCCCGATACCCCTAATGTGGGGCTTTGCCCCACACCCCAGCAGGGGCGCTGCCCCTGCACCCCGCAAGGGTCTTCGACCCTTGACCCATCTCCCCAAGCCCTGACGGGCTTGGGGGATTGTTTTGTTTTTGGTATTGCTTCCTGATTCAAGTCTTTTGTGGGGCAACCAGGGGGCTTTCCGGTCGCCCCCTGGACCCCTTCGGTCTGCATCCTTGTAAGTAGTCTTTGCCGGAACAAAGAAAACCGTTTCTCCTACAAACATACTAATACCCCTTCATCCGGAGGGAGCCCGAAGGTTTCCAAAGGGCGATCGGAAAGCCCTTTGGTCGCCCGTGAGGGCGAAACCCCGCCTCGCACAAAAACAAACTTTCAAAGGAAAAACCCATATACAAACAATCCCCCAAGCCCGTTAGGGCTTGGGGTAATGGGTCAAGGGTCGAAGACCCTTGCGGGGTGCAGGGGCGGCGCCCCTGCTGGGGGTGGTGGGGGCAAAGCCCCCACCCAGGGGTGTCGGGGGCCGAGCCCCCGACTGGGTATCCAAAGGGTCCAGGGGGGACCCCCTGGTTACACGATCACTTTGCCGTTTTCGATGCCCTTGACAATAGCGAGGGATTCCACCCGGATGCCCTGCTGACGCAGTTCACGGCCGCCGGGCTGCCAGCCCTTCTCGATACAGATACCACAGCCAACCAGCGTGCATTCCGCCTGGCGGACAATGTCAATCAGCCCACGGAGGGCTGCGCCGTTGGCGAGGAAATCATCAATAATCAGCACCCGCATCCCCTTTTTGAGATAGCTGCGGCTGACACGGATGGTGTTTTCTTTTTGATGGGTGAAAGAATAGACCTGAGCGGTGTATACGTCTCTGCCAATGTTGCGCCTTTCGCCCTTTTTGGCAAAGATCACCGGCTTGTCGCCCATGGCCATGGCGGTGGTCAGGGCGGTGATGATGCCGCTGGCTTCCACGGTCAGGATGCAGTCGATGTCGTCGGCGTCAAAGCGGCGGCTGAATTCTTCACCCATCTCCCGTGCCAGAGGCACATCAATCAGGTGATTGAGGAACATATCCACCTTCACCACTTCAGTGCCGATGCCCACGGCTTCCTGCTGAATTTTCCTGCGGAGTGCTTCCATGCCTTCGCTCCTTTTCGCCGTGATAAATATGCACGTCCGTGCCGCACACGCCGGCGGCCTTGTTGCGAATCAGCACCTGATGCGCCTGAGGTTCGGGAAGATTCATCTCCCGCACTTCGAACTGGCCATTGCCCAGGAAGAAGTTGCCCTTCATGTTTCGTTCCCTTTCATTCCGCCTGATTCATTCCGCCTGAAAACAGGCGGTTTCTTTGATTTGTATTCATTATAAACCACGCTTTTGGCCTTGTAAAGCCTATTTTCCTGTTGGGAAGTGAGTTTTTCTTTCGGGCAGAGGGACCGGGCGAGAGCGCTTGTCATAACTGTAAAACCCGTCAGTGCATATTGAAATAACCACTGTTATGTGCTATAATGTTTTCTGTGTAAGACTGTCACGGCTTATTTGACGTGCAGTCAGGCAGCCCGCGCACGTGTCTCTGACACCATCATGAAAGAAAATTCGCCGTCCGCCCGGACTCAACAGCTGCGGCATGGCAGAAAGGAGCGCTATGATCAATCAGCGTGTGGACATCCTGCTGGCCACTTATAACGGCGCAGCGTATCTCTCAGAGCAAATTGAATCCATTCTGTCCCAGACGGAAGGCAACTGGCGTCTCCTGATTTCTGACGACGGCTCCACCGACGGAACGGAAAAACTGGTAGAAAGTTACGCCACCCGCTATCCCGATAAGATCCATCGGGTGTTCAGCGAGCGCCATTTCGGCAATGCCCGGTCTCATTTCCTCTGGATGGCCCAGCAGAGCGACGCAGCCTATCTTTTCTTCTGCGATCAGGACGACGTGTGGTACAAGGACAAGATCCGCCGCATGATGTCGGTGATGATGGAATCGGAAAAGCAGTACGGGGCTGACACCCCCTTGCTGGTATTCTCCGATCAGACGGTGGCCGACAAGGAGCTGCAGACCATCTCTCCCTCCCTGATTGAGTATCAGCATCATTCCGTGGCCAGGTTTGACTATCGGGCGCTGCTGATGCAGAACGTGGTCACCGGCGGCGCCATGGTGATCAACCGGGCGCTGGCGACGCTGGCAGCCCAGTGCCGCAACCATCGTGCCGTCATCATGCATGACTGGTGGTATGCCATTGTGGCGGCCCGCTTCGGTCACATCGTCCACGTCCCCGTTCCCCTGAGCGCATACCGCCAGCATGGGTATAACAGCGTCGGCGCCAAGAAGGTGCGCTCCCTCAAGTACTTCCTGCGCCGGATCTTCCGCATGGAGGAAATCCGGCAGGGCATTGTCGCCAAAAAGCAGCAGGCCATCGTGTTCTCTCATGTGTATGCAGACCTGCTCAACGACGAGGACCGTGCTTTCCTGGATGCCTACTGCAAGCGCCGCAGCGGCCTTGCTTTTTACCGGCAGCATCGCCATCTGATTTATGGCCGGTTCCGCTATCTGTCCGCCTGCGTTTTCGGGTGATTCCGGGCCATATCCATACATTGTTCCATGTTAAAAAGTGGCTTGTGCCACTTTTTTTCGCAACTGATACACACGACACAACCATCCGCAGAAGGGAGACGTGGCAACCATGACCACCGGGCAATGTGCAGCCCCCTGTGAAAGCAGACTGCTTCATGTGCTGCTGATTTACCGCCACATGATCCCTTCTGTGCTGCTATGCGGTCACTGCCAGATGGAATATCTGCACAGCCAGGGTCAGGTGGAATACCGGGCCGTGCAGGAAATGTCCCTGCGCCACAGCGACCTGGACTGGGCGGATGTGGTGCTTCTGGCCAGATGCGACTGTTCCTATGAGCGGCGGGTCAGCAAGGCCCTCCGTCTGGCTGGAAAGCAGCTGGTGTATATCATTGACGACGATCTGCTGAGTGTCCCCCAGCATCTCAGCAGCGCGTGGTATTATCACCTTCCCCGGGTGCGGAAGGACATCACCGCCATGCTGGAGATGTCTCACGCCATTGTGTCGCCTTCGCCCCTTCTGCTGGAAAAGTACGCCAACGGCAAGGTGGCCATCCCGGTGGAAGAACCCGCCCTGTTCCCCTTGCCTTACCAGCCCCACGACCCCGCCCAGCCAGTGAAAATCGGCTTTGCCGGTTCCATTGACCGCACCGGGGATGTGGAAGCCATACTGGGAGGCGCCCTCCGGCGCATCAAGGCGGAATACGGAGATCGGGTCGCCTTTGAATTCTTCGGCGCCGTGCCCGCCTTCGCCGCTGATCTGGGCGCCAAAGCAACCCCCTACTGCCAATCCTACGAGGAATACCGCAGCGCCCTGAATCAGGCAGGCTGGGACATCGGTCTGGCGCCCATGCCGGACAGCCCCTTCCATCGCCATAAGCATTACAACAAGTTCATCGAATACGCCGCCGCCGGCATTGTGGGCGTGTTTTCCGACGTTCAGCCCTACACCCGCCTGCATGATTTCGCCGAGGACTGCGCCCTGTTCTGCAGCCAGGAGGAGCACTGGTATCAGCAGCTGAAATACCTGCTGGATCACCCCGCCGAAAGGGAAGCCATGCGCCTCAAGGCGTCCGAATTCGCCGCCGGGCGGCTGTCCCTGCCGGTGTGTGCCCAGGACCTGCTCAGGCACCTGCAGATGCTGCCCCTCCCGTCCGGCGACAAGGTGCGCATCTGCCTGACACTGAACAAGTTCCCCGACCTGGCCCGCCGGGGCAAGCAGAAAATCATCCGTATGACAAAGAGTGCCATCAGGAAGATTCTTCCTTGACACCCTCTCATGGGATATGGTACACTTTGGGTCGATAAGGGAGTAGTCAGCGCAAGCATTTGCGGGACGAAGTCAACACAATGGGCACTGCCCTGGCTTTGTACTGAATACGCATCAGTGACGAGACTTATCCGTATTTTCAAGCGTGGAAAAGCGGATGAGTCTCGTTTTTTTGCACACATCACCTAGACAGGAGGATGCAACATGGGTTTGCCGGAACTTTTCATCATTGCCGTGGGACTGAGCATGGACGCTTTTGCGGTGGCCATCTGCAAGGGCCTGTCCGTCAAGGAGGCCAAAATCAGCCACAGCGTCATTGTGGGCGCATATTTCGGCGGATTTCAGGCGCTGATGCCGCTGATTGGCTGGCTGCTGGGCACGCTGTTTGCGGAAGTCTCCTTTGTGCAGAATTTTGCCCACTGGATCGCCTTTATCCTGCTGGCGCTCATCGGCATCAACATGATCCGTGAGAGCCTGAGCAAGGAGGAAGAGGAATGTCTGGACGCCTCTTTTGGCGTGAAGGCGATGATTCCCCTTGCGGTGGCCACCAGCATTGACGCCATGGCTTCCGGCGTATCCTTTGCCTGCCTGGATGTGCAGATTCTGCCCGCTGTGGCGCTGATTGGCGTGACGACCTTTGCGTTCTCCGCCGCCGGCCTGAAAATCGGTCGGATTTTCGGCGCCAGATTCAAGTCTCACGCAGAGCTTTTCGGCGGCGCCGTGCTGGTGCTGATGGGTCTCAAGATTCTCCTGGAACATTACGGCGTACTGTGACCACCAGGGGGCTTCGCCCCCTGGACCCCCTGCGGGGCGTTGCCCCGCACCAAAGGGCTTTGCCCTTTGGAAACCCACCAGGGGCTCTGCCCCTGGACCCCGCAAGGGCCATTGGCCCTTGACCCATTTCCCCAAGCCCTGACGGGCTTGGGGGATTGTTTGTATATGGGATTTTCCTTTCAGGCTATGTCTTTGTGCAAGGTAAGGTTTCGCCCTCACGGGCGACCAAAGGGCTTTCCGATCGCCCTTTGGAAACCTTCGGAGTCCCATCTCTTGTTTAGAGTTGTAACCTGCTTGTTGGAGGAACGGTTTTTCCTTTGTTGCTTGCTCAAGATTGCCGGTAGGGGTCAAGCCGAAGGGGTCCAGGGGGCGATCGGAAAGCCCCCTGGTTGCCCCGGTAAAGACAAGTCAAATGTGCAAAACCACCCCCAAAACAAGAACACCCCGGAAATCCTTCGGGATTTCCGGGTGATGGGTCAAGGGTCGAAGACCCTTGCGGGGTGCAGGGGCAGAGCCCCTGCTGGGGTGTGGGGCAAAGCCCCACAAAAGGGGTATCGGGGGCAGCGTCCCCGATTGGGAGTCCAGAGGGCAAAGCCCTTTGGCGGGGTGTGGGGCAAAGCCTCACAAAGGGCAAAGCCCCCTGCTTACCGGCCCTTAAGCACCCAGCGCTTGGTAAAGTAGTTCCAAACCATGACCAGGAAGGTGGCGATGACCTTGTTGATCATGTAGGCCTTCACCGTCAGGGTAAACAGGGTGAACACCACGGCGTCTTCACCAAAGAGGGTCGTCAGCGCCAGCATCAGCAGCCAGTTGAGCACAAGGCCCATGCCGCTGGTGAGGGCAAACCCCAGCTGGGCTTTGCGGCTGCCATCCTTGGCGCCGTCAAACACCCAGCGCATACACAGCAAATAGTTCACCGCCACCGAAATCAGGAACGCCAGCGGCGTGGCGATGATCACGCTCAGGTGCAGCCATTCCTTCAGCAGCACCAGCGCGGCATATTCAATCAGGAAGCACACGCCGCCGGTGACGGCGAACTTCATCACTTCCCGGATGCGCTGATTCATATCAAGGCTCCTGTCTTACTTATTGACCAGTTTCACGTTTTCTTCCTGCAGGCGGGACTGCAGCTGCCGCAGGCACTCCTCTGAGCCGTCGCACCAGGCGGTATGGGGTGCCAGCAGGGTGATTTTCTCCTGGGGGATGTGCATGTACACCGGCACGCTGCCGGGATACAGAGACAACAGCGCCATCGCCTGATCCATCTCCGGGCGGCTCAGGCGCAGATACAGTTTCGCCGGGGACGCCAGAGCAATCTGGGCATCGGTGCGGGTTTCCCGCACGGCTTGAGGCCGGGGCGCAGGGGGCGTCGTCAGGGACGGCGTCTGTTCCCACTCTTCCAGCGGCACCACCCGGTCCACCAGCAGCTTGGGCGCTTCTTCTTCCCGAATGGACAGCTTGCCGCACAAAACCACCATGTCGTCCTCGGCCATCATGCCCTGATACCGCTCGTACACCTTGGGGAACACCAGACCTTCGATCTGACCCGTCAGGTCTTCCAGCGTCACAAAGCCCATGTAGGCGCCTTTTTTGGTGGCCTTGCCCTTCACTTCCGTGAGGATGCCACCCATGTTCACGTTCCGTCCGTCCAGTTCCATGGCCTGTTCGGGGCGGTCTTCCAACCCTTCCAGATTAGCGGTGGAAAATCCCAGCCCGGAGAGCACCTTGCGGTAATCATCCAGCGGATGGCCGGTGATGTACACGCCGGTGACGTCCTTTTCGCCCATCAGGCGCTGGCGCAGGGTGAAGTCCGGCAGGTCGGGGTATTCCACCCGGGTCTGCAGGGCGGAGGCCGTGTCAAAGGCCAGGTCGAACAGGCTGATCTGACCGTCCACGTTTGCCTTGCGGCGGGAGATGTTGCCGTCCATGGCGATTTCAAACACCGCCAGCATCTTCGGGCGGGAAACGCCGGTGTAATCAAAGGCGCCGGCGCGGATGAGGCTTTCCACCACCCGCTTGTTGCATTCGCCGGGCTCGATTCTGTCGCAGAAATCAAAGATGTCCTGATAGGGCGCCTTTTTGCGCTCCTCCATGATGGCATTCACGGCACCCTGGCCCACGCCCTTGACGGCGCCCAGGCCGAACAGAATCGCCTGCGTGCCGTCCTCCTGGCGCACCACGGTGAACTTCCACCCGGAGCGATTCACGTCAGGGGGCAGGATGGAAATGTTCCGTCCACGGCAATACTGGATGTATCCGGCGATTTTGCCGGGATTGCCGTACACGCTGTTGAGCATGGCTGCCATAAAAGGCACCGGGTGATGGCACTTGAGCCAGCCCGTCTGGGCAGCGACCATGGCGTAGGCTGCAGCGTGGGATTTGTTGAAGGCATAGGAGGCAAAGGAGGTCATTTCGTCATAGATGTGCTCTGCCACGCTTTCGGGCACGCCGTTGCGCACGCAGCCGGGCACATCCACCGTGCCGTCGGGATTCAGTCGCCCGTGGACGAAGCATTCCCGCTCTTCCGCCATGATCTTGTGCTTCTTTTTCGCCATGGCGCGGCGCACCAGATCGCTGCGGCCATAGGAGTATCCTGCCAGGTCACGCACAATCTGCATCACCTGCTCCTGATACACCATGCAGCCGTAGGTCACGTCCAGAATGGGCCGGAGTTTTTCCGTGCTGTATTTGACGGTTTCCGGGTGCTGCTTGCCGGCGATGTACCGGGGGATGGATTCCATGGGGCCGGGACGGTAGAGGGAAATGGCAGCGATGATGTCTTCAAAGCAGGCGGGCTTCATGTTGGTGAGGAACTGGGTCATGCCGCCGCCTTCCAGCTGGAAGACGCCCTCGGTGTCGCCGGAGGAGATCATCTCATACACGGCGGAATCATCCACCGGGATGTCTTCGGGGGTCATGTCCACGCCGTCTTCCCGCATCATGTCCAGCGTATCCCTGATGACCGTCAGCGTGCGCAGGCCCAGGAAGTCCATCTTCAGCAGGCCCAGGCGCTCAATGGTGCCCATGGGGTACTGGGTGGTGATGACCTCGTCGTTTTTCTGCAGGGGCACAAAGTCGATCACCGGCTGACCGGTGATGAGCACGCCGGCGGCATGGGTGGAAGCATGGCGGGGCATCCCTTCCAGCGTCATGGCGGTGTCGATGAGATTGCGGACGTTCTCCTGCTCGTCATACATGGCCTTGAGGGGCGGCGAGACCTGCAGTGCCTTTTCCAGCGTCATGCCCAGGTCAAAGGGCACCGCCTTGGCCACCTGGTCCGTCTCCTGATAGCTCATGCCCAGCACGCGGCCCACGTCCCGCACCACGCCCTTGGCGGCCATGGTGCCGAAGGTGATAATCTGGCTGACGTGGTCGGCGCCGTACTTGCGGGCCACGTAATCAATCACTTCCTGCCGGCGCTCGTAGCAGAAGTCCACGTCGATATCCGGCATGGTGACACGCTCGGGGTTGAGGAAGCGTTCAAACAGCAGCTGATATTTGAGGGGGTCCAGCATAGTGATGCCCAGAGAATACGCCACAATGGAACCGGCGCCGCTGCCGCGGCCGGGGCCCACCATGATGCCGTTGCGCTTGGCATAGTGGATGAAATCCCACACGATGAGGAAGTAATCCACATAGCCCATGCCGCTGATGGTGTCCAGCTCGTACTTCAGGCGCTGATAGGGGGCGTCACCGTCCTTGGCGTCTGGATACAGTTTGGCCATGCCCTCCCGGCACAGGCGGGTGAGCATTTCCAGGGCCGTTTCGCCTTCCGGCACGGGATAATGGGGCAGGCGGGTCTGGCCAAAGACGAACTCCACATTGCACATTTCGGCAATGCGGGCGGTGTTGTCGATGGCTTCGGGGCACATTTTGAACAGGCTCCGCATCTCCTCTTCCGATTTGACGTAGAGCTGCTCGGTTTCCATGCGCATCCGGGCGGTATCCTCCAGCGTTTTGCCGGTCTGGATGCACATGAGGACTTCCTGGGCACGGGCATCTTTTTCTTCCAGATAGTGGCAGTCATTGGTGGCCACCAGCGGGGCATCCATTTCCCTTG
Organism: Clostridiales bacterium; assembly: GCA_015056085.1. Classification (GTDB taxonomy): domain Bacteria; phylum Bacillota; class Clostridia; order Christensenellales; family Aristaeellaceae; genus UBA11524. Next base: position 10,111 of record SVHA01000010.1, on the reverse strand, counting down.
CCACCTGAATCAGCCGGGGCAAAACGATCTTTTCCTCATGGATGCCGTGATCCATGATTTCCACAAAGAACTTGTCCTTGCCGAAAATGTCCTGCATTTTGCGGATGTAGTCCTTCGCCTGATCGTACTGCTCCTGAAGCAGCAGCTTGGGCAGATCGCCGGACAGGCACGCAGAGAGACAGATCAGCCCCTCGCTGTGCTGGCGCAGGAAGTCATAGTCAATGCGGGGACGATAATAATACCCTGACAGGAAACCTTCGCTGGACAGGCGCATCAGGTTGTCATAGCCCTTGTTGTTTTCGCACAGGAGGATGAGGTGACTGTATTCCCGGCTGACGAAGGTCTTGTCGTGGCGGTCTTTGCAGATGTAGACCTCGCACCCGATGATGGGCTTGATGCCGGCGTCCTTCATGGCGGTGTAAAAATCAATGCAGCCGTACATCACGCCATGGTCGGTGATGGCGCAGCTGTCCATATTCAGTTCCTTCAGCCGTTTGACCAGCCGGGGAATCCGGCACGCACCGTCCAGGAGGCTGTATTCCGTGTGCAGGTGCAGGTGCGTAAAACTCATAATATCCTCCGTTTTCATCGGGGTGGCGATGCATCCCGTCTGACCGTTCATGCAGATGATTTATTATACCATCATCCGCCCCGGAGGGCAAGCCCCCGCAAACTTGCGGTGGACGGTTAAGGGGATGTGTGGTATAATAATGCTGATCTGCTTTATCGTGCAAAAATGCTCCTGCTGCCCCTTCAGGTGGCGGGGGACGACACATCTTCAGGAGGCATTATGGACATCCGGAACATCCTCGCTGAGGCGGCAGCCATCTGCGGCCCCAGCGGACACGAAATGGACATTGCGGCATATTTCGCTGAAAAGTTCCGCCCCTTCACCGACGAGGTGAAAGTGGACGCCATGCACAATGTCATCGCCCACAAAAAGGGCACAGGTCCCAAGGTCATGCTGGCAGCGCACCTGGATGAAATCGCCCTGCTGGTGACCAAGATTGAAGACGACGGCAGCCTGCGCCTGGGCATGGTGGGCGGCGTGGACCCCCGCATCCTGCCCGGCAGCCGGGTGTGGGTGCATGGCAAGGAGAAACTCTTTGGCACCATCGGCGCCCTGCCGCCCCATCTGATGAGCGCAGAAGACCGCCAGAACAACTATCAGCTCAAGAATCTTCATGTGGATCTGGGCATGACCGCTGAGCGGGTGAAGGAGCAGGTCAAAATCGGCGATCTGGTCACGCTGGACGACCGGGCGACGGAACTGCTCAATCACCAGTTCGCCTGCAAGACCATGGACGACCGTGCCTGCGTGACGCTGCTGTTGTGCGCCGCTGAATATCTGCAGAAGCTTCATTGCGATGCGGATGTGTACTTTGTGGCCACTTCCCAGGAGGAAGTGGGCAGCCGGGGCGCTGAAACCGCCGCCTTTGCCATTGATCCCGACCTGGCCATCGCCCTGGATGTGGATCACGCCACCATTCCCGGCAGCCGCCCCGATTCTACCGTTCCCGGCGACAAGCTGGCGGTGAGCGTGGGGCCCTACATTCAGCCCAAACTGTGCGACCGGCTGCTTGACTGCGCCAAAGAGCACAATGCGGCCCTGACGGTGACTGTCGCCGGGCGCTCCACCGCCACTGACGCCGATGAAATCGGCCTGACCCGGGGCGGCGTGCCCACGGTGCTGCTGAGTCTGCCCCTCAAGTATATGCACACCTCCGTGGAAACCATCGACCTCCGGGTACTCAAGGAAGGCGGACGGCTGCTGGCCCACTTTGTCAGCGAACTGGACGCAGGATGGGAGGAAGACTTGTGGATCTGAGAACATTGACTGAAATCAATGCCCCTGCCGGGCATGAGCAGGCGCTGCGCCGGGCGCTGCTGGAAGAAGTCCGCAGCATGGGCCTGATTCCCTATCTGGACCGCATGGGCAATGTGGTCTGCGTCAAGGAAGGCACCGGCCCTGCCCCCCGCAAGCGGGTGATGATCTCCGCCCATATGGATGAAGTGGGTCTGATCGTGGTGTCCGCCACGGAGGACGGCTTCCTGCGGGTGACGCCCGTGGGCGGCGTGGACCCCCGGGTGGTGATTTCCAAGCGGGTGCTGGTGGGCGATGACAACCTCCCCGGCGTCATCGGCGCCACAGCGATTCATCTCCAGTCGGCAGCTGACCGCCGCCATGTGCTGGGGTATAACGAAATCTACGTGGACATCGGCGCCAAGGATAAGGCGGAAGCCGAAGGCAAGGCGCCCAAGGGCACCTACATCAGCTTTGACACCAAGTATGTGGAATACGGCGACGGTTTCGCCTGCGCCAAGGCCTTTGATGACCGTGTGGGCGTGCATACGATTCTGGAAGTGCTCAAGGAAGACTACCCGGTGGATGTGATCGCCGTGTTCTCCTCTGAAGAAGAGGTGGGCTGCCGCGGCGCCAAGGGTGCGGCCTTCTCTACCGAGCCCGACATGGGCATCGTGCTGGAAGGCACCACCTGCAACGACCTGGGCGATGTGCCCGACCCCCTGCAGGTATGCAAGGCCGGTCAGGGCGTGGCGGTGTCTTTCATGGACGGCGCTTCCATCGCCAACCGGGAACTGTTCAAAAAGGCGCTTGCCCTGGGTCAGGAGCAGAATATCCCCTGCCAGGTTAAGTCCAGCGTGTCCGGCGGCAACGACGGCGGCGTGATCCAGCGGGCCCGGGAAGGTGTGCCGGTGGTGGTGCTGTCCGTGCCCTGCCGCTACATCCACAGCCCCTCCACCGTGATCAAACTCAGCGACGCCAAGAGCCAGCTGGACCTCACCAAAGCCCTGCTTCGGGCCATCTGACTGGAGAACAAAGGAGAGATAGATGATGTTTGAACTGCTCAAAAAGGTGCTGGCTCCCGTGGGCCCCTCTGGCCTGGAAGGCCCCGTGGCTGCCGCCATTACCGAAGAAATCCGCCCCTATGTGGATACCATCGAAACGGACGCGCTGGGCAACCTCATTGCCACCAAACTGGGCAAGGGTGAAAACCCCCGCAAGGTGATGATTTCCGCCCACATGGACCACATCGGCTATATCGTCACCGGCGTGGAAAAGGAAGGCTACCTGCGGGTGACCAACGTGGGCGGCATCGGCATGGACGCTTCCCTGACCCGCCATGTGGTGTTCCAGAATGGTGTGCATGGCGTGGTGGTGTGCGAGCCTGTGGAAGGCAATAAGCAGCTGCGCCACCTGTTTGTGGACATCGGCGCCGCTGACAAGGACGAAGCCCTGAAAATGGTTTCCCTGGGCGATGTGGCAGTGTACGCCAATGATTGCTTCGCTCTGGGCGCCCACCGGGTGGCCAGCCCCGCCATGGATGACCGCTGCGCCTGCGCCCTGCTGGTGAAACTGCTGCAAACCCTGGGCGAGACCGAGGACACCGTTATTGCCCTGTTCTCCGTGCAGGAGGAAGTGGGCTGCCGCGGCGCCAAGGTGGCTTCCTTCGCCAAGGAGCCCGACGTGGGCATTGCGCTGGACGTGACCCTGTGGGGCGACACCCCCGGCACCTCCCAGCCGGATATCAAGCTGGGCGAAGGCTGCGCCATCAAAATCATGGACAGGGGCAGCATCTCCAACCCGGCCCTGCGGGAAGAACTGATCGCCTGCGGTGAAAAGGCCGGCGTCAAGACCCAGCGGGAAGTGCTGCCCTACGGCGGCACCGACGCTTCCGCCATGCAGACTTCCCGGGGCGGCATCCCGGTGTGCACGGTGTCCATCCCCTGCCGGTATGTCCATTCCGCCTGCGAAGTCATCGACCTGCGGGACATGGACGCAGCCCTGAAGGTGCTGACGGCGTATCTGAAGTAAAACCGGTAAAGGGGGAAGGGAAAGATCCCTTCTCCCGTTTTCTTCACATCCATCTTATCTGATTCCGGAGGAACTGGAATGTTTGCAGGTGCGTATCTGGCCGTGTTTCTGGTGTGCGGCGTGCTGATCATCCGCTGGCTGCTGCCCCGCCAATCCGTATTGACCCGGGTGTGGCTGGGAATGTCTGCCGGCCTTTTGCTGATGATGTGGCTGCCGGCCCTGTGCGCCTTTGTGCTGGATTTCTCCCTGGCGGCTCACCTGGCAGCGCTGGCGCTGCTTCTGGGCGTGACGGCAGGGGCGTATTTCCTGCGGGACAAACGCCCCCTGCGGCATTGGGATGCCCCGGAAACCACCCTGATGAAGCAGATGCTGCTGGTGGTGGTGCCCCTGACGGTGCTCAGCGCCTATCTGCAATACACCCATGTGATGCGGGTGGATGAATACGGCAACTGGAACGTGGGGCAATCCACCTACGGCGATCTGCCCATGCACCTGTCCTTCGTCACCTCGCTGGTGAACAGCCCCTTCCCGCCGGAATACTCCTTCTATCCGGGCCACCGCCTGTCCTATCCCTTCCTGATGGACAGCCTGTCCACGTCCCTGTATCTGCTGGGGATACCCCTGCAGTTGTCCCTGACGCTGCCCGGCACGCTGATGATGGCCCTGTGCTACATGGGCGTGTTGTGCCTGGCCAGGGAAATGACCACCGGCAAAAAGACGGTGGTGCTGGCGGCGCTGCTGTTCTTCTTAAACGGAGGTCTGGGCTTCCTGTACAACTTCGATCAGGCAGCCGGCGTGGAAAGAGACGGCACCCTGACATTGTGGGCCCGCATCGAGGACATCCTCAACGGCTATTACGCCACGCCTACCAATCAGCCCGAGCCCCACAACCTGCGCTGGTCCAATGTGATCGCCGACCTGATGATTCCCCAGCGGACGCTGCTGGGCGGCTGGTGCATGGTGATTCCCTGCTTCTACCTGCTGTGGATGAACTTTGACCCCCGCAAGAGGGAGGAAAACACCAACTGGCGCATGACGGCGCTGCTGGGCGTGTGGGGCGGATTGCTTCCGCTGATTCACACCCATTCCTTCCTGGCGCTGGGCCTGTGCTCTGCGGGCATGATGATCTACGACCTCCTCCACGAAAAGGACCGCAAGGCCATTTTGAAGCCCTATCTGCTCTATGGCGCGCTGGCAGTCGTGCTGGCATTGCCGCAGTTGTTTGCCTTCACCTTCACCCAGACCTTCCAGTCTTCCGGCGCAGAGGGCGCAGGCCACGCTTTCCTCACTTTCCAGTTCAACTGGGTCAACAATCCCGGCGGCAACGGAATGCGGGACTTCTACTTCTGGTTCTACGTCAAGAACATCGGCCTGCCCTTTGTGGCGCTGGTGCTGGCGCTGATCGAGAAAGACCCCCAGACGAGGCGCATTTTCTCCGGCGCAGCGGTGATCATCCTGGCGGCGGAACTGATCCGCTTCCAGCCCAATGAATACGACAATAACAAACTGCTGTATCTGGCGTGGCTCTTGTGCTGCATGATCGTCGCCTCCTGGTGCCGGCGCATATGGCACAAGTTGCAGGGTCTCCGGGCCCGCCCGGTGATTGCCGCCGTGGCGGCAGTGATGGTGTTCCTGTCTGCCGGGCTGACCCTGTGGCGGGAATGCGTCAGCACCTATCAGGCGTTTTCCGCCCCGGCGGTGCAGGCCGGCGAGTATATCCGGGACAACACCGAGGAGGACTGTGTGGTGCTCACCGGCACCCAGCACCTCAACCCGGTCATTGCCATTGCCGGGCGCACCATCGTCTGCGGCCCGGACCTGTGGCTGTACTGGCACGGGTTTGATACGACCCAGCGCAAGGCGGAAATCAGGGCCTTCTATGCCGACCCTGCAGGAAACGCCTGGGTTTTGCAGAAATACGATGTGGACTACATCTATGTGTCCAGTTACGAGAAAAACGATTACATTGTCAACACCCAGGCCCTGGATGAACGCTACGACCGGGTGTTTGAAAACTGGGAAGCGACCGTCTGGAAGGTCCCGGAGGGCTGACAAGATGGAAAGACTGCTGCAGTTTTCTCTGGAAAGAACCAGGGTCATCCGCCTGATGTACATGGAGCCGGAAGGCACGCTGCGTCAGGTGAATGCCACGGTCATCTCTTACGATCAACACAAGGTGGAAGTGGTCACCACCCGTTCTCCCCGGCCTCTGACGATTCCCCGGGAGGCGATTCTCTCGGCGGATTTCCGCAGGGGCGATGACGGGCAGTGACGCTTCCTTTCCCGGGAGGCAACAAGGATGAACAACGAGCACAAAGGCCGCCTGACCGGCGCAGCGCTGGATTCCACAGCGCCTTTTGTGCTGCCTTTTTCCCCTGACCCCTGGGGCGTCCTGCGCCCGCCTGTATCGGTGGAGGCGCTGCAAATGTCCGCTGAACTGGCTTCAGCGGTGTATCGCATGGACCTGGAGGACTGGATGCAGGCCGGCTGGACGGACGTTACCGTGCAGCTGGAGGACGATCTCGTCCCCCTGACCGAAAAGCAGGGGCGGTTTGCTTCCCTTAGAAGCAAGCACATCCTTGCTTCCCGGCTGGGAAAGGCCCATCCTGTGAGACAGGCGCTGGATACTCTCAGGCAAATCGACACCAGCACCACCGGCAAGGCGGCGGTGATGATTCATCCTGCGCCCGATGGCCGGTATGTGGTGGCCGTCAGTTTCATGGGCACCGGCAGCCGCCTGTCCGACTGGGTGTCCAACCTGCGCCTGACAGCACAAGATGGCATTCACAAGGGCTTTTTGCAGCTCACACGCCAGTTTGAATCCAACGAGGACCGCATTCTCTTCCCGGAGACGGCAAAGCAGCTGCAGTTGGAGCGCTTGAGCCTGCGGGACATCCTCAAGGAGATGCGCCACCCCAACAGCCGCTTCCAACTCTGGCTCAGCGGCCACAGTCAGGGTGCGGCGCTGATGCAGCTCTACGCCCACTGCAAGCTGCAGGAAGACGGCGTGCAGATGCGCCACCTGATGGGTTACGGCTTTGCGGCGCCGTCAGTGATGACCGGCGGAGCCACCGTGGCCCCGGCGGCATACCCCCTGTATCTGGTGCAGTGCAGCGAGGACGTGGTGACCCGCTGCGGCGGTCATGTGCATCTGGGCGTGTGCCTGACCTATCCCGCTGATGACGCCCTTCGCAGCGCCTGTTATCCCCTGGACCATCAACCCCTTGCCTGCCGGGCGAGGCAGGTCGTCCGCCCCCTGTTTGCGCTGATGCAGGACACGCCTTCCTGCATTGAATGCGCCATTGCCCTGTTGTCGGTCCTGTCCCATTCCGGGGAAGAAGACCTGCGGGCGGCGCTGGAATCCATGGGCATTCCGCTGGTGGGCAAGGCGCTGGACGCCGGATACATCCAGCAGATTCTCCGGGCCATCACCCGCAGGGCGTCGGCGGCGTATCAATCCTGGTCGGGCAAGCCGCTCTCCCAGCAGCGCATCGCCATGATTGCCCAGGGGATTCTCCCTGGCCTGAAGCAAATCGGCATGAAGGCCTACTTCCACGCGATGGTAGAGATGTTCCGCTTCCCCCACAGCATTGCCGGCAGCCACCCCGGCGGATTCACCGGCACCTACATCTGGATCGCCCAAAACGGCATCAGCCGCCTGCAGCCCTCCGTATGGGCGGGCGGCGACAGGCCCTTCCGCATGGCCCCGCCGGAGGACGTCACACAGGATACGATCACGTTGACGGGCCCCGCCTATATGAGGCGTCACCGCACAAAACTGCCAAGGCGCCCCGCCCGCAAACCTCACAAGCCCATGACCCCGCCCCGGCGCAACACCCGCCGGGCCATTCCCGAACTGCTCCACGGCAGCCTGCAGGCAGGCGAAACCATGGTGCGCATCCGGGAATGACGGGCCATGAAAGGAGTACATCATGGACGATTTCTTCACCTATGCTGATTCGCCTCTGGCGGACAGGATGCGCCCCCGCACCCTGGAAGAATTCATCGGTCAGGAGCATATTGTGGGTCCCGGACGGCTGCTTCGCCGTGCCATTGAAGCAGATCGCCTGACTTCCTCGATCTTCTTCGGCCCGCCCGGCTGCGGAAAGACCACCCTGGCGTCCATTATTGCTAAGGCGACCCGCGCCAACTTCGTGCAGCTCAATGCCGTCACCAGCGGCGTGGGCGACGTGCGGGAAGTGCTGAAAAAGGCTCAGGAAAGCCGCCGGATGTACGGTCAGGCTACTTATCTGCTGCTGGATGAGTGCCACCGTTGGAACAAGGCGCAAAGTGACAGCATCCTCCCCGCCATCGAACAGGGCATCATCCGCTTTATCGGCTCCACCACAGAAAACCCCATGGTTTCCATGACGCCCGCCATTGTCAGCCGGTGCCGTGTGTTTCAGTTCCATGCGCTGGAAGAAGAGGACGTCATCCTCGCCATGGAGCGGGCGCTTCAGGACAAAGAGCGGGGCTACGGCGAGCTGAAGGTGGAAGCTTCCCCGGAAGCGCTCAAACACATCGCCCGCATTGCCGGCGGCGATACCCGGGCGGCCCTGGGCGCCATTGAACTGGCGGTGCTTTCCACCCCGGCTGATGAAAACGGCGTCATCCACATCGACATGGCGGTGGCGGAAGAATCCATCCAGAAGCCCATGATGCGCTGTGATGAAAGCCTGTTCTACGATATGCTCTCCGCCTTCTGCAAGTCCCTGCGTGGCTCTGACAGCAATGCGGCGCTGGCGTGGTTTGCCCGGCTGATTTATGCCGGCGTGGATCCCCGCATTATCGTCCGGCGCATCATCGCCCATGCCAGCGAGGACGTGGGCATGGCCAATCCCATCGTAATGCTGCAGGCCCAGGCCGCCGCCCGGGATCTGGAATTCGTGGGGATGCCGGAAGCCCGCCTGCCCATCGCCCAGGCCATCATTGCCCTGTGCGAAAGCCCGAAATCCAACAGCGTCTGCATGGCTGTGGACGCCGCCATGGCCGACGCCCAGAAGGGCGGCTTCGGCCCGGTGCCCGTCCACCTGCGGGACACCCATTACAGCGGCAGCAACCGCATCGGCAGCGGCGACGGATACAAGTATCCCCACGATTTCCCCGGCCACTATGTTCAGCAGGAATATATGCCCCCGGAAGTCAAGGGCAAGACTTACTACGTTCCCTCCGAAATGGGCCATGAGGCCACCATCCTGAAGAATCATCAGGCGAGGGAGGGCAAGAAATGAAGATGAAGCGGCTCCTGAAGGCCAAGGAGCGCAATGTGGACGTCAAAAAAGCCACGGTCTACGCCGTGGTCATCAATGGCCTGCAGATTCTCCTCATGGCAGCGATCATCCTCGCCACCGTGCTTTTGCCCGGCACCCAGATCAGCGAAAGGCTGATGGAAGTGCTGGTGGTCATCGCCGGTGCGGTGGTCATCTGGGGCGCCACCGTGGATATCCGGGAAGCGCTGAGCACCCGCAAACTCCTCACCCAGGTGGATGACATGGACGACACCATCGACGCCATGGAGGAATTCAACATCACCTTGCGCGCCCAGCGCCATGACTTCCTCAACCACTTACAAGTGGTTTACAGCCTGATGGAAATGGGCGATTACGCCGAGGCCAACGCCTACATCGAGAAGGTCTACGGCAAGATCACTTCCGTCAGCCGGGTGATGAAGACAGCCAATCCTTCCGTCAATGCCCTGCTGCAGGTGAAAGTCGCCGCCTGCGAAAAACTGGGCATTCAGGTGGATGTGAACATTCAGTCCGCCTGGAAGGACCTGCCCGTTCCCGGATGGGAGATGTGCAAGGTGCTCTCCAACCTCATTGACAACGCCGCCGATGCGCTGGAAGAGATCGAAGCCGGCAATCGCCGCCTGTCCATCACCCTCACCGAGGACCTGCGGGCCTTCCGCTTTGAAGTGAGCAACAACGGCCCCATGATTCCCGTGCGCAGCTGGCAGAGCATCTTCCAGGCGGGCATCACCACCAAGTCCGCCGGTCACGGCATGGGCCTGTTTATCGTCAGGAAGACCCTCAATGACCGGGGCGGCGACATCTCCGTTTCCAGCACCGCTGAAAGCACCACCTTCTCCGGCTGGATCCCCAAGGAGATCACCTCCCTGCCGGCGCAGGAGTGACCAGGGGCTCTGCCCCTGGACCCCGGTCGGGGGCCCTGCCCCCGACACCCCCGCCAAAGGGCTGCGCCCTCTGGACTCCTGCTTGTGGGGCTTTGCCCCACACCCCAGCAGGGGCGCCGCCCCTGCACCCCGCAAGGGCCATT
>SVHA01000009.1 GCA_015056085.1 Clostridiales bacterium | reverse complement strand
TGTATGCTTCCTGTGTTATCCTGTCCATGGAGAACCTCCCTGTGTGTGGTGTTTGTAGCAGAACTATCTTACCACAGTCTGGTTCTCTTTTTTCGTTCCGGTGTTACCTATGTATTATACCTCAACAGGCGGGGGAATTTCCTCCTAGGCGAGCCAGCAAGGAAAGCCCTTTGGTTGCCCGTGAGGGCGAAACCCTACCTTGCACAAAAGACTATTCCGTTTCTACGCCTATACCTGCAACATCCCTTTTCCGGATATACCAGGGGGCTTTCCGATCGCCCCCTGGACCCCTTCGGAGTCCCCTCCGATGATCGTTGTCCGAACAACAAACAAAGGAAAAACCTTCTCATAAAAATCCCCCAAGCCCTTGGGCTTGGGGTGATGGGTCAAGGGTCGAAGACCCTTGCGGGGGTATCGGGGGCAGCGCCCCCGATTGGGGTGCAGGGGCAAAGCCCCTGCCGGGGTGCGGGGCAAAGCCCCGCAAGCAGAGTCCAGAGGGCGCAGCCCTTTGGTGGGGGTGATGGGGGCAACGCCCCCATCAAGGGGTGTCGGGGACGTAGTCCCTGACCAAAGCCACGGCGACGTCGTTGACATTGGTGCCGGTGGCGCCGGTCATCACCAGGCCGCCGGTCTTTTCAAGGGCGTGATACGCATCGTTGTTGCGCAGCACGTCGGCAATCAGGATGCCCTGGGCGCGCAGTTCTTCAGCGGTGTCGCCATCCACATAACCGCCGGCGGCGTCGGTGGGGCCATCAGTGCCGTCGCTGCCCACGGAGAACACCGCAGCGTTGCGGATGCCGTCAATGCCTGCGGCAGCGGCCAGCGCCAGTTCCTGATTGCGCCCGCCCAGACCCTTGCCGGTGAGCTGCACCACGGTTTCACCGCCGGCGATGAAGGCCATCGCCTTGCCCTGAGCCTGATGGGTCTTGACCACGCTGGCGAGGAAGGAACCGGCCTCCTTGGCCTGACAGCACAGCTGATCGGTCAGCAGCACGGGCTCATAGCCCAACTGGCGGCAGGTGACCGCCGCAGCGGCGCACAGTTCCCGCACGGAGCCGTTGATCAGCGTGGTGACGTTGTGAAGCTCCTTGGGCGTTTCCTGATGCAGCAGTTCGAAGGCCTTTTCGGACAGGCGAAGGCTGTATTTTTCGGCAATGGCCAGTGCCTGCTGGCAGGTGGTGCCGTCGGCACAGGCGGGGCCGGAGGCAATCATGTCCAGCGGGTCGCCCAGAATGTCCGACAGGACGATGGAAAACACATGAGCCGGGGCGCACAGCTGGGCGAATCTGCCGCCCTTGACGGCGGAGAGGCGCTTGCGGATGGTGTTGATCTCCACAATATCGGCGCCGCAGGCCAGCAGCTGGGACGTGATGTCTTGCAGTTCCTCGCCGGGAATCAGCGGCTTTTCAAACAGCGCAGAGCCGCCGCCGGACAGCAGGAACAGCACCGTGTCCGTTTCCTTCAGGCCGCTGACCAGTTCCAGCGCTTTGGAAGTGCCCAGGAAGGAGTTTTCGTCGGGCACGGGATGCCCGGCTTCCACGCAGGTGAAGTTGGCGATGGGCGCCTTGACGTGATCATACTTGGTGACCACCACGCCCTGCTCGATGCGATCGCCCAGGCAATCGGACGCCGCGCGGGCCATCTGCCAGGCAGCCTTGCCGGCAGCCACCAGCAGCACCCGGCCGGGGAATTCCTTGCCGGAAAGAGCCCGGTTCACGGCGGAATCAGGCAACACCGCCTCAATGGCTGAGGAAATAATGGCGTCGGCGTCTCTGCGAAGGGTTTCGTTCATGGTGGAAGGCCTCCTTGTGTGGTATGGCTCGGGAGAGCCGGTGGAATCAACGGAATTGCACGCTTTCATTATACTGGAAACGCCTTCGGCAGGCAAGTCCCCGAAGGCGTTTCTTCGTCCATTCCCCGGCGGGTGAAACCTCTCGGCGCAGCAGGGCGTTTCTTCCTGATGCAAGGGTTGGAATGTTCGTTTCATTTGGTTGAAACATTCTGAAATGTTTATGGCGTTGATGTTTCCAGCAGACGGAAGGGCTCGCTGGTGATTTCATACATCTCCGTGCCCACGTATGCCTTGACCCGGATGCGGTAGGTGCCTGCCGGGGCAAGGGTGCCGTCGGACAGTTGGCCGGACCAGCAGAAGGTGCTGCCGGCGGGGGTCAGTTGCTCCGGGCGGGAAGCCTGCCGGGAGCAGAGGCGGCGCACGGTGGCGCCGGATTCATCCTCCACGGTGACGGTCATTTCGCAGGGGAAGGCATGATGCACCGCAAAGGTCATCTCCTGCCCCTGCCCGGGCGAAAAATCCCCGGAGACGGTCATATCCAGCGCCGGGTCGCCGCTTTGAGGCGGCACACACAGCACATGGGAGGACGCCAGATGCACCCTGCCGTTCTGCATGGTCAGCAGCTGCAACAGGACATAGCCGTAGGTGTCCTCCTGAGCCTGAGTGAGGGCGATGGTGCGCTCCTTGAGGCCGGGAGACAGATAGCCCCTGGCGTCGCCGAAAGCGCCGAAGCGCTCGGCGTCGTCATAAATCAGCTTGCTGTGGTCAAAATCCCACACGCCGCTGCGGTGATACACGAGCTGATAGGCCACCTGGGCCGATTCCATCATGTTGAAGGTGAAGGAGATCTCCGGCTGGCGGGTCAGCAGCACATCGTCGCCGTAAGTGACCCGGCCCACCGGCAGGCCGCTGCGGCGGCGCACGAAGGATTCCGCATCGTAGGAGAGCACCACGAAGTCGTCCTCTTCGGGATAAACCCGGGCGGTGGATGCGCCGTGGTGATTGAGCAGGTAGCGCTTGAGTTCCTTCAGGGTGATTTGACCATCCTGATTGGCGTCGGCGCCGTATGCGCCCTGGGCGGACAACCCCGACACCAGCGCGCCGGAGAAGTATCCTTCGCCGGTGATGGCGCCCCCGGCGATTTCCCCTGACCAAAACCAACTTTTTTCAGCGCCGCCGGAGGAGCAGATGACCTTGTAATCTCCGCCTTCAAACACGTTTTCAAAGGAGCCGCCCGTGCCTTTGCCGATCATGGCGCCGGCATGGCAGGCGTCCAGCATCAGCACCTTGGTGCCGGGAATTTTGTCAAACATTTCCCGCAGTTCCCGGGCGGTGACGCCTTCTTCCTTTTCGCCGTTGGAGAGCAGCAGCGTCATGGCGCCGTTATCGGATGGGTCTTCCCACACGCCGTGGGTGCTGATGTAAAAGTAACTCACATCGCCTTCTTCCGCCTGGGAAAAGGCCGTCTGAATCAGTTCTTCCAGCGCTGCCTTGCCAGAAAGTCCCCCGGAGCGGGTGACGAGGTTTTCCAGGTTCATGGCGCCGCCGGAAAGGGTTTGGGCCATCTGCCGCACGTTGTTGCGGGAGGACGGCGACGTGTTGGGCTGGGTGAGGAATTCATCGCAGCCCACCAGCAGCGCCCGGTTGACGCCTTGCGCCAGCGCCGTGAAGGGAAGCAGGCACGCAAAACACACAACCAGCGCAAACAGCCATCGGCGCATCCGCTTCCCTCCTTTCTTTCGTGCCTGATGTCAGGCGGATGTTACAATTTCTTCTGCTCTGTTAGACGCTGAAAATCCCGGAAATGTTCCATTTTTCCGGAAATTTTCCGTGCCGTCAGTTCATCCGGCGGATACGACCCTGTCAATCCACCCCGCCAAGAAATCATAGACTTCCCCGGCATTTGTTTCGTTGAACATTTCGTGGCGGCCATCCTTGAACAGCCGGACGGTCACATCCTTTACGCCGGCGTCCCGCATCTGCTGAGCAACCTTCTCCACGCCCTGACCCATCTGGCCCACGGGGTCCTTGTCGCCGGAGAGCAGCAGCACCGGCAGATTCTTCGGGATATTCTTGGCAGCGTCCGGGTCGGACAGGGCCATCAGGCCGTCAAACATATCCTGATACCCCTTGTTGGTGAAGGGGAAACCGCACAGGGGGTCTGCCACATAGGCGTCCACCTGCTGTTCATCCCGGCTGAGCCAGTCAAAGGGCGTGCGGGCGGGCTCAAAGGGCTTGTTGCTGCCGCCGAAGGCCACCTTGTCAATCAGCAGGCCAGGCTTTTTGCTCTGGCCCAGAGCGCACATGATCTTCGCCAGCGTCCGCCCGGCGGTCACCAGCGGACGGTCATACCAACCGGTGCCGGACAGCACTGCGGCGGACAAGCCTTCCGCGTATTGCATCAGGTAGCACCTGACCACAAAGGAGCCCATGGAATGCCCCAGCAGCACATAGGGCACGCCGGGGTGCTGCTTTTGCACGTTCTGCCGGATTTGATGGACGTCATCGATGAGGCACTGCCAGCCGTCTTTGGCGGCAAAATAGCCCTTGATGTCCGCCTGGGGCCCGTGGCCGATGTGGGTGTGCCCCACCACAAGGCAACCCTTTTCCGCCAGTGCCCTGGCCACGCTGTCGTAGCGGGCCATGTGCTCTGCCATGCCGTGCACCAGCTGCACAACGCAGCGGACGTCCCCTTCGGGCTTCCACACAAACACATCAATGGGTTTGCCGGTGACGGAGGTGCCAATGTTCTTTTCGTATCCTGCCATGAAAACGGCTCCTTTCTGTATGGTCCAAAATGTGCAATGCTTCTGTTTTTTCGTATACATCTGCCCTCTTTCGTGCTGATATCAGCATACCACACCCCCGGCGCTGCGTCAATCGTTTCAGGGCCATCTGCGGTGCGGCAAATTGTGAAAGGTCTGTTACTTTTCGCCATTTCCATTGCAAAGAGTTTGAAAATATGGCATAATACAATCAGCGCCTGCATCAGCAGGCAAGGAAAGGAAGAATACCCTATGAAAATGTTCACCCGAATCCTCGGCATCGTGATGGCGCTGATGATGTGCCTGGCTCCTGTGCTCTCCCATGCGGAAGATGCCGCTGCCGATCCCAACGAGGTGCTGGTGCTGGTCAACGGCACGCCCGTCACCCGGGAGGACTTCGATCTGTACCTGTACAGCCTTCAGAATTACTATTCCCAGTACGGCTATGACGTGACGGAAGCGGGCATTGCCGCTCAGCTGAACGTCATCGCCCTGGAAACCGCCATCCAGTATGCCATTCTGGATCAGCAGGCCATCACTATGGGCGTGGATCAGATCAGCGATGACGAGATGGCCCAGGTGAAGGCGGAAGTTGCCAGCCAGTGGGAAGAGATCGTCAATCTGTACATGGAATACTACGGCGGCGTGACCGCTGAATCCACCGAGCAGGAAATCGCTGACGCCCGCGTGTCCATTCTGGCGCTGCTGGAGTCCATGGGCTACACCGAGGAAGTGCTGCTGGAGGATGCTCTGGCCGGCGCCAAGTATGACCGTGTGGAAGCCGAAATGGTCAAGGACGTGGTGGTGACCGAAGATGAAATCACCGCTGAGTTCAACACCCGTGTGTCTGAAGACCAGTCCGCCTATGAAAACGATATTGGCACCTATGAGTACATGACCCAGTATTACGGCCAGACCGCCTACTTCACCCCCGCCGGCTATCGTGGCGTGACCCACATCCTGCTGGATGTGGATGCCGCTCTGCTGGAGACCTATGAAAACCTGCAGGCCCGTCTGGAAGAATCTCTGGATGAGGCTGAATCCGAAGAAGCCGTGTCCGGCACCGATGTGCCCGAAGACGTGGTGACCCAGGCGGATGTGGACGCCGCTTATGACGCCATTATCGCTTCCGTTCAGCCTACCATTGATACCATCATGGATCAAGTCAACAACGGCACGCCCTTTGCTGACCTGATCGCCATCTACAACACCGACCCCGGCATGAGCGACCCCGACACTCTGCAGAACGGCTATCCCGTACATCTGGACTCCATCATGTGGGATCCCGCCTTTGTCAAGGGCGCTTTCTCCGTCACCGAAGTGGGCCAGGTGTCCGAGCCTGTGGTGGGTATGTACGGTGTGCATCTGATCCACTATACCCGGGATATTCCCTCAGGCGCCGTTGAAATGACCACCGAAGTACGCAACACCCTGTATGCCGAGCTGCTGGCCACCAAGGAAAACGACGTCTTTGTGGAAAAGATGACCGCCTGGATGAAGGAAGCCTCTCTGGTGTATTCCGACGCCGCCATGGCCCTTCTGCCCGAAGATTACGTCATGCCCGCCGATCGCACGGAGGAGTGACCAGGGGCTCCGCCCCTGGACCCCCTTTGTGGGGCTCCGCCCCACACCCCGGCAGGGGCGCCGCCCCTGCACCCCGGTCGGGGGCCCTGCCCCCGACGCCCCCGCCAAAGGGCTTTGCCCTTTGGAAACCCAGTTGGGGGCGCTGCCCCCGACACCCCCGCAAGGGTCTTCGACCCTTGACCCATTACCCCGAAGGCAGAGCCTTCGGGGGATGTTTTATTTTGGAGTAGTACTCTTTATCTATCTTGTCTTTTGTGTAAGAACCAGGGGGCTTTCCGATCGCCCCCTGGACCCCTTCGGTCCGCTCCTTTGAAAGTAGGACTAAACAAAGGAAGGAAATTCGTTCCCTTAATAAACAAATTAAGTTTCCTTTGGAAACCTTCGGCGCCCCTCCGGATGAAGGGGTATTAGACTGGTTGTTGGAGGAACAGTTTTTCCTTTGTTGCTTGCTCAAAACAGTAAGTAGGGGTGCAGACCGAAGGGGTCCAGGGGGCGATCGGAAAGCCCCCTGGTTGCTCCGGTAAAGACAAGCCCAATCCATAAGTCTACCCAAAACAAGAACACCCCGGAAATCCGTCAGGATTTCCGGGTAATGGGTCAAGGGTCGAAGACCCTTGCGGGGTCCAGGGGCGGCGCCCCTGGTGGGATTCCAAAGGGCAAAGCCCTTTGGTGCAGGGGCGGAGCCCCTGCAGGGAGTCCAGAGGGCGCCGCCCTTTGGCCCCTGGTTACATCCTTTCGGGCGCCTCGATACCAATGAGGAACAGACCAATCTTGATCACATTCTTCACCGCCTGAGTCAGCGCAACGCGGGCAGCAGCATACGCGGGATTTTCATCCAGAATACGATGCTCATAATAGAACTTGTTGTAGCCCTGGGCGATGTCGGTTACGGCACGGGTAATCATGGACGGCTCGTACTTTTCGCCGGCTTCCTTCACCACATCGGGGAAACGGCTGATCAGCCGCAGCAGGTGCTGGGCCTCATCGTCCTCCAGGGCAGCGATGTCCATTTCGGGAAGGTTGACGTCCGCCGCCTTGCGCAGCACGGAGCAGCAGCGGGCGTGGGTGTACTGCACATAGGGGCCGGTCTCGCCGTCAAAGTTGAGGGCACGATCCCAGCAGAAGTCAATATCCTTGATGCGGCCGTTGGACAAGTCCGTGTACACCACGGCGCCAATGCCCACCTGACGGGCCACGTCTTCCTTATTTTCCAGGTTGGGGGACTTTTCGTTGATGATGGCCAGCGCCTTCTCCTGGGCCTGACGCAGCAGGTCATCCAGATACACCACATGGCCCTTGCGGGTGGACAGCGCCTGACCCTCATAGGACACCATGCCGAAGGCCACGTGCTTCATGTTGGCGGCCCAGTCGTAGCCCATCAGTTCCAGCACCTTGAAAATCTGCCGGAAGTGCAGATCCTGCTGATAAGCCACCACATACAGGCACTTTTCGAAGTCATAAGTGTCCTTGCGGTACAGCGCCGCCGCCAGATCACGGGTGGCGTAAAGGGTGGCGCCGTCAGAGCGCAGGATGATGCAGGGAGGCATATTGTACGCTTCCAGATCCACCACCTGTGCGCCCTGGGATTCCACCAGCAGGTTCTTCGCCCGAAGTTCTTCCACCACGCGGTCCATCTTGTCGTTGTAGAAACTCTCGCCGGCGTAGGAATCAAACTTCACGCCCAGCATATCATAGACCCGCTCGGCGTCCTTGAGGGTGACGGACTTAAACCAGTTGAAGATGGACAGGGCTTCCTCGTCGCCGTCCTCGATCTTCTTGAACCAGGCACGGCCCAGATCATTGAGAGACTCGTCCTTCTGGGCTTCCTGGTCAAAGCGGACATACAGCGCCACCATGGCGTCCACGCCGCCCTTTTCCACTTCTTCTTTGTTGCCCCACAGTTTGTAGGCAGCCACCATCTTGCCGAACTGGGTGCCCCAGTCGCCCAGGTGGTTGATGCCCACGGTGGTGTAGCCCAGGTGGTCATAAATGCGCTTGAGGCTGTGGCCCAGCATGGTGGTGGACAGATGGCCGATGTGGAAGCGCTTGGCGATGTTGATGGAGGAATAGTCCAGGCAGATCTTCTTGCCCTTGCCCATGTCGGAGGAGCCGTAGCTTTCCCCGGCGGACAGCACCGCCTGCAGGGTTTCCCTTGCAAAGTTATTGCGGTTGAGGAAGAAGTTCATGTAGCCGTTGACGGCTTCCACTCGGGCCACGTCGCCATGCTGCCAGGCAGCAGCCAGCTTCTGGGCGATCACAGGCGGGCCCATGCGCAGCACCTTGGCCAGGCGGAACACGGGGAAGGCGTAATCGCCCATGGCGGGATCCGGCGGAACAGCCAGCAGGCCGCGGATTTCCCCGGCGTCGGGCAGACCGGCGGCTTCGGGCCAGGCGTTGGCCAGCGTCTGGGCAGTCAGGGTAGCAATGCGGGTCATCATGTCCATATCTGAAAACTCCTTTGGTCGGCACAAGTGCATAGATATACAAATACATCATACCACAAGCGCCACCCCCTTGCAAGGCGCACCGTCGCAATTTTTTACAACTTTTGTGGAAGGAAATCCGCTTTTGCGGGCGTTTGATTGTCAAAGGAGGGATGGAAATGAAACCCATCTGCAAAACCCTTTCCCTGATAACGACGATAGCGCTGCTGATTTCTCCGGCGGCGGCACAACAGGAAACCCATCAGCCCCGGTTTACCGCCGGACAGTTCACCGCCGCCTTTGAAGGAAGAGACGGCTCGGCGGAAGCATTCCTTTCCTGGGCAGATGACTGGGCGGGCGCCTTCTTCCGGCTGGATTACACGGAGAAAGCCGAGGTATACACCGCCCTTCACGCCATGGAAGGTGCGCTGACCGACATCGACCTGGGCGTGTATTCCGCAAGGCTGGGCAAGGTGCTGGAGATGCAGTTCTGCCTGCCCGGAGAGGGGGATTTGTCCCCTGAAGAGGCCGTTTCCATCGCCACCGTCTATGTGGAAAAGGAATACGCCATTGATGAACCCTGGCTGGACGGCAAGACGGCCTGCGTGTACCTGTCCTTCTTCCCCCGGGAGGGGAAAGGCGTGTGGCGGGTGATTTTCTGGCCGGCGCTGGGCGTGCAGGGCGTGTCACCGCCCTTCTCCGGCGTGGTGGAACTGGACGCCGCCACCGGCGATATTCTTCTCATCCGAAAGAACGACCCTTCCTCCGCCGCGACTTCCATCCCTTATCTGGACCGGCTGTAACCACAACGCAAAACCCACCGGCCTTGGGGCAACGCCCTGAAAGCCGGTGGGTGTTTTGATTTTTGGAGTGAGGTTAGTCCGTCAGGTCTTCCTGCTTGTCTTCGTTCATGGGCACGGCGGAAACGTCCTTGGGGTTTTCGCCATTCTGCGCCAGATAGAAGTTGCACACGGCGGAATAGCGGTTGACGTTGATGAACAGCTGCGCCGCCATGGACACCGTGGAGCCCAGCACGCCGCCGAAGATGCCGGAGGCCATCACAGCCAGGTACGTCCACAGGTGATAGCCCAGTTCCAGGGTGAACAGCTGCATCTTGGCGCCGTACATCATCTGCTTGCTCTGGCGGATGCAGGCCACCACGCCGGTTTCCGGCTTGTCGGCCAGGATGTACAGGCCCATGGCGTAGCGGTAGTTTGCCATGGCGGCCAGAATGGCCGTCAGCGCCATGCCGGCAGTGGAGAGCAGGGGCGTGGCGGTGAGCAGTCCTTCGCTGACGGCGCCGCCGTTTGCGGCGGAAATCACCATCATCAGGGGTGCAATCAGGGACACGGCGATGCCGGGCAGGCTCCAGAGCAGCACCTTCAGCGCCGTCAGCACGGACACGCCAATGGCCTTGCCCCAATAGCGCAGGCGCTGAAACATCACGGGCAGTTCCGTGGCGCCGGTGCGCAGCATGGTCAGGATGCCGAAGAACACGCCCACGGACAGCACCGGCTGAATCAGCGAGGCAATCACGTTGAGCACCGGCTCAATCCAGCCCTTTTCCTGCATGTACAGGCTCATGGCCTCCATGGCCTCCTGGGGCGTGCCGGTGTAGAGCACGGAGGTGGCGTCCTGCATCAGGTTCATCAGGTAGTTTGCGGTGCTGGCGCCCGTCAAAGTCGATGCCACCGACACCAGCAGGGAGGGCAGCACCGTAATGAAGATCATCATCAGCACGACGGGGCGATTCGACCGCAGCAGCCGGGCAGATTCGCCTTTGAGGATATAATTGGCTTTCAGGGGTTTGACATAACGCTTGGACATGGGTTTTCTCCTTACATGGGTCGGTGAGCGATAAACAGGGATCAGACGGCGGGGATGGCGTCGGTTTCTTCGGGAAGGGGCTCTTTCGGCAGCACGGGCGTGTCCTTCTTTTTGCTCAGCTGGCACACCGTCATGCCCAGCACGCACCAGAACATGGGGGAGACCAGACACACGCTGAAGGTAAACATTCCCTGAATCAGGAAGCCCATCACGCCCAGCATCAGCGGCAGGGCGAAGGAGCGGCGGTCACGGCGCCAGGTGCGCAGGGCACAGAACACCGTGCCTGCAATCAGCAGTACAAACAGCGCAAGGGCGGGAATGCCGCTGCCGCTGAGGATGGCCAGAAGGATGTTGTGGGGGTTGTCAAAGCTCTGGCGCAGCCGCTGGGAAGTGCGGGCCATGTAATCCCGCATGGCGAACACAAAGGTATCCGGGCCAGTGCCGAAGAGCAGGCTGTCTTTGGACATATCCAGCGTCATGCGCCAGATGCCGATGCGCTCGGAGCCGAAGGAATCCTTCGCCCGGCCATGGAGGACTTCCTGCATTTCCCACAGGGCGGAGTTTTTGGGCATGGGCACAAAGGCGATGACCGACCCTGCGGCTATCACAGCCACCAGAGCCAAGGCAAGCAGAATCTTGCCGGAGAACGCCTTGCCGGGATGCTTTTTCAGCAGGTAGGCCACGACGAATCCCGCCAGCGACACCGCCAGCAGCGCCCACTTCTTGAAGGACATCTGATAGAACAGCTGGATGCGCTCGCCGCCATCATACCAGGGCAGCGCCACCATCCACCTGAGGAAGAACATAAACAGCAATGCCGACAGCGTCAGTGCGCCGCGGCTGCGCAGTTCCGGGCGGAACCACATCATGCAACCAATCGCCAGCATCGTCAGCATCAGCACGATGATGCCGCTCTGTACTTCGATCAGCAGCAGAATCAGTGCCGCACGGCAGCCGGCACGCACATGCAGCCAGCCGCCCTGCTTCGGACCCCTGAGAATATAGGAAGACAGCAGAACGGGCATAATCAGGCTCAAATAGGCGCTGATCATGTCGATGTTGCCCATGGTGCCCTGGAATTCTTCCTTCTTGTAGACGCTCAGTTTGCCCGGGAACAGCTCGAAGACGTTCCACTTGGAATACTGCAGCATCATGATGATAAAGAAGATGATGATGCCTTCCGACGCCATGCCCAGCACAAGAGGCATCTTGGCCCGTATGCAGCTGCACAACAGGAAGATATTCACATAGCAGATTTGCGTGAACAGACCCTCGTACCTGACGGCGCCGTAAAACACCGCCCGCTGAGCAGAACTGTTCAGGTGATCGCTCCAGGAGCCGTAAAAGGCCGAAATACACAGCCAGCCCAGATAGGCCAGGGCGATTCCCTGCAGGGGGTGCAGGCGGATTTCCTTGCCCCGTTTGAAAATCAGCATGGCCAGCAGTGTGCAGATAATAATGGCAATGGTGGCGGCGGTGAGCACCTGCATACCATACCACTTGGCATGGGTGATTTTGGTGTAGCCGGTTTCATCGTGCCACAGGGGGAACAGCGCCAGCCAGAGCACGCTGGGGAGAGCCGCCAGCCAGGAGGGCCAGGAGGATTTCGCAATGCGCTGCAAACGGAGCACATCCTTCCGTATTTTCAGTCAGGGGGACAGGGATACCATACCATATTTTGCCTGATAATGCAAACGGGGGCCGTCAGGGGCAGAATTTGTGGAAATCCTCGTCCACGTCCAGCGTGGCGAAGTAATCCCTGATGGATTCCCCCCGGCGAATCAGCCGGAAGGAGCCGTCCCGGCACAGGAGCACCTCCGCAGAGCGCAGGCGACCGTTGTAGTTGTAGCCCATGGCGTGACCGTGGGCGCCGGTATCGTGAATCACCACGATATCGCCCTTTTCGATGGCGGGCAGCATCCTGTCCACGCAGAACTTGTCGTTGTTCTCGCACAGGCTGCCGGTCATGTCATAGCAGTGGTCGCAGGGGACTTCGCCCTTTCCGCACACGGTGATATGATGGTACGCCCCATACATGGCGGGGCGCATCAGGTCCGCCGCGCAGGCGTCCACGCCGATATAGTGCTTGTAGGTGTCCTTGTGGTGGATGGCCTTGGTCACCAGCCAGCCTTCCGGCCCGGTCATCCACCGGCCCAGTTCCGCCTTGATGGCCACGCCGCCCTGAGGGAAGACTGCTTCATAGGCCTGGCGCACATCCTGTCCCACTTTCATGATGTCCGTTTCCTCGTCATCGGGGTGATAGGGAATGCCCACGCCGCCGGAGAGGTTGATAAAGGCCAGTTCCAGGCCCGTTTCCCGGGCGATGTCCCTGGCGGTGGTGAAGAGAATCTTCGCCAGGGCGGGATAATAACCGTTATCGGTGTTGTTGCTGGACAGGAAGGCATGGATGCCGAACTTCCGGGCGCCCAGGGCCTTCAGGGCCGTGAAGCCCTCCACCAGCTGATCATAGGTGCAGCCGAACTTGGCGTCGCCGGGATTGCCCATGATCTCCGTGCCGATGCAGAAGTCTCCGCCGGGATTATACCGCATGGAGACGGTTTCCGGCACACCGCCGTGGTTCTTGAGAATTTCGACATGGGTGATGTCATCCAGATTGATGTAGGCGCCCAGCTCCTGCGCCATGTCAAACTCGCCTTCGGGCATGGCATTGGCGGAGAACATGATCTCCCTGCCGGAAAAACCGCAGGCACGGGCCAGCATCAGTTCCGTGTCGGAGGAGCAGTCCACGCCGCAGCCTTCCTCCTTGAGGATGCGCAGGATGGCGGGGTTGGGCAGCGCCTTGATGGCGTAGTATTCCATAAAATCACAGCACCAGGAAAAGGCTTTATTTAGAAGTCTTGCCCGGTTGCGGATGCCCTGTTCGTCATACAGGTGAAAGGGCGTGGGGAACTGCCGGCAGGCATCCAAAAACACCTTGTCCGGCACAGAAAAGTTCGGCATGGGGTCATCTCCGCTTCTTCATCGGTGACGATGGAAAATCAACAGGTACAGGGTATCACACAACGGCCCGGGATGCAAGGGGATTCCATGATTTCCCGGCATTTTGAGCGGGAAAACCGCCCCGCTGATTTGACACCATGGGAAATTTCTTTTATAATGTAACGAGGCAACTGAGAACATTTCCTCCGGCACGAAAATGCGCCGCCGATTCGTTACTCTTATATACAACCCTGAAATCCCGGAGGTGAAGCGAATGAAATGCTTCCGTCGTGCCTGTTGCCTGCTCTTATGCGTGTTGTTTCTTCTGCCGCTGTCCGCCCTTGGCGAGGAGGATGTTCTGACCCAGGCGGGGCTTGCGCTGTTCGGCAGCGAGGTGTATTATCCCCAGCTCACCAAGGCGCCGGATGACGCGCTGCTGGAAGACATCAACCGCCTGATTGTCACCGGCCTTCATGCCGATCAATATCTGGACCGCATGGCGCTGGTGATGTCCAATACCGTCAAAATCACCACCACCTACACCGCTGACGTCACAGGCGATGTGCTGACCTGTGTGCTCAGCGCATCGGGGCCTCTGAAAAATAACAGGGCCACCCACGCCTTCACCAGCGTCAACATCGACCTGCTGACAGGACAGGAAATCACCCTGGCAGATGTGTTCGCGAGTCCGGAAGACGCCGTCATCTGCCTGGAAACCCTTCTCACAGAGACCATCGCGCCGGAGTTGTCCGCCCATCTGGATGCCAGCGCCGTCACGCCCCTGCCGGAAATGTTCGCCCTCACCCCCTGGGGGATGACGCTGTACTACCCCGTGGAGCAGCTCAGCGCCCTGTCGGGCCAGGCGGGCGCCATTCACCTCACCTGGGGTGAGGTGCAATCCGCCGGGGCGGAACTGATTCTCTCTCCGGGGAGCATTCTGGACAGGATGGGCGTTTTCAAGCACCTGACCCTCTCAGAAAACACCCCCGCCCTGCTGGAAGAAGCCCTCTCCGGGCGCTGCCTGCCGGGCATTCCCGCCGTGCTGGATGAAGCCGTGGCGCCGCTGGTGGAAAGCCACCACCTGCTGATTGACCCCGACCTGTACGAAGGCGGCAGAATGCTCAGCCTGCAGGGAGCGGCTTTCCGGCAGGTGTATGTGCTCACCGACAGCCTGACGGAGGCATTTGACTTGAGCGTCGTGCAGGGCGTCCGGGCAGACCGGCTGACCCTCTGCGGCCTTGTGACCGGGCAGACCCTCCGGGAGGATTACCTCGCCGTGCTGGGGCAGCCCCGCTCCACCGTGACCCTTGCCGGGGATGACGCCGAAAAGTGGCGCCTGCCGGAAGGCACCAGCGACTATTATTCCGTGGGCGGCATGACGCTCCGCCTGCACTGCAATCAGGAAGGCGTGCTCACCATTGTGTTCCTGACACCGTAAACACACAACTTCCACACAGGAGGATTCTATGGCAGCCAGACAGACCAACCAACAACGAAAAAAGGGCCAGCGGGCCCCGGCATATTCCTCCGACGGTATGCTGGTGGTATACCTGGGGGCTCTTTTGCTCACGGCGCTGGGCGTCCTTCTGGTGCTGGCACTGATGCTGTCCCTGCCGGGCGACGTGTTTGAAAGCACCCGGAAAATCTGCCGCGGCCTGGCCGGCGGGCTGTCTTTTGTGCTGCCGGCGTTTCCCATCTGGGCGGGCGTGCTGCTTTTCCTCTCCGCCCACCGCAAGGCCCCTGTGCGCCCCTTTGTGATTTGCCTTGCCATGTTTTTCTGCCTGCTCAGTTTCCTTGTGCTGATTTCCATCACCGCTGATACCACCGTGATCGGTGCATCCTCCAGGAATACCATTTCCCTGATGGATTCCTTCCTGCGGGAAAACCGCTATACCAACCGGGATAACCCCGCCGCTTATGATGTGTTCCTGGCCAAGGCGTACACCAGTGCTGCCGATACCGGCATGGGTGGCGGTCTGCTGGGCATGGTGCTGGCATGGCCCCTGTGGCGGCTGCTGGGCAATGTGATCCCCGCAGCGATACTGTCCATGCTCCTGTTCCTGGGGGGCATCCCTCTGCTGTTCCGCCTGACGCCCAAGAAGGTCAAGGCCCTCGTCTCCCGGCAGAAGGAAAAGCAGGCCGCCCGTTCCCGCCAGCGGGAGGAGGAGCAGCATCAGCAGGAATTGCTCTGGCAGCAGCAACAGCAGATGGCCTATCAGCAGCAGCAACAGCAGCAAATGGCTTATCAGCAGCAGATGGCGTGGCAGCAACAACAGGCCGCCCAGCAGCAAATGTGGCAGGAGCAATCCCCCTATGCCCCGCCGCCGGATTATCAGCCCCCCATGAGTTTCCAGCCGGAACAGACCCAGCCCATGCCTCCTGCGTATGAGGAGGAGCCTGTGTCTGCTGACACCGGCAAGACCCGCACCCGCAAGGGCATTTTCCCCGAAGAAAAGCCCGCTCCTGCCAAGAAAACCACCCGCCGCTCCCCTGCCCGCAAAGTGCAGGAGGAAGAGGACGCCTCTCCCCGGCAGGCGGCGGCTTCCTGGCGCACGGAAGAGGACGAGCCCATGCCCAAGCCCCGCAAGCGCACGACAACTGCCGCTGCTGCCAAGGAGCCCAAACGTACTTCTTCCGGCATGATCCGCCCGACGGATTCCTGGGAGGATACTGCTCCCTGGGAGGACGACGGCGCTCCCGAAACGCCCGCTGCCCCGGTGATGCCGGTGTTGCAGCATCAGCAGCCCCGCAATGCCTGGCAGCCTGAACTGAAAATGCCCGTGAAGGAAACGCCTCCCCCCGAGGAAGAGGACGTCCCCATGGCGCCCTATGTATATCCCACCATCGGCCTGCTGGTGGAGCCCAAGCCGCCGTCCAGCCTGGACCCGGAACTGGACCGCCGCCGCATCGAGATTCTGGAGGGCACGCTGGATTCCTTCAAGATCAGCGCCAAGGTGCGCCACATCACCCACGGCCCCACCATTTCCCGGTTTGAACTGGAACTGGCCCCCGGCGTGCGGGTATCCAAGGTGGAGGGCCTGCAGAAGAACATTTCAAAGGATCTGCAGGGCGCCCCGGTGCGCCTGGAGCCGCAGATTCCCAACACGCCCTATGTGGGTGTGGAAATCCCCAACCCCCATCCTGACACGGTGACGCTGCGGGAAATCCTCTTTTCCGAGGAAATGATCGCCAGCAAGAAGCCGCTGATGGTGGCGCTGGGCCGGGACATCGGCGGCAAGCCCATCCTGTGCGACCTGTCCGATATGCCCCACCTGCTCATCGCCGGTACCACCGGCTCCGGTAAGTCGGTGTGTATCAACACCATCATCACCTCCCTGCTCTACCGCTGCTCGCCCCAGGAAGTGCGGATGATCCTCATCGACCCCAAGCAGGTGGAACTGTCCAACTATGCGGATATGCCCCATCTGCTGGTGCCCATCATCACCAATGCCGACAAGGCGCTGCACTCCCTGATCTGGGCGGTGAACGAGATGGAGGACCGCTACTCCCTGATGAGTTCCCGGGGAGCGTCCAATATCGGTGAATACAACGCCCTGATTTCCGGCGATGAAAAGCCCATGAACCGCATCGTCATCATCATTGACGAGTTGGCTGACCTGATGATGATGTCCAACAAGCGGGAGTTGGAAAACGCCATCTGCCGCCTGACCCAGAAGGCCCGTGCCTGCGGTATGCACCTGATCGTCGCCACCCAGCGACCCTCTGCGGACGTCATCACCGGCCTGATTACCTCCAACATTCCCTCCCGCATCGCCTTCAAGGTGCCCAACAACACCAACAGCCGCATTATTCTCGATGGCGGCGGAGCGGAATATCTGCTGGGCAAGGGCGATATGCTCTACAAGCCCGTCAACGACGCCACCGGCAAGCCCACCCGTGTGCAGGGCTGCTACATGGATAAGGTGAAGGAAATCCAGAAGATCACCGCCTTCATCCGGCAGCACAACCCCAGCGCCTATGATCCTCACGTGTTGGACACCCTGGATCAGATCGCCCGTGCCACCGCTGAAACAGCGGAAGGCGGCAAGGGCAAAAACAAGGGCGACGACCCGGAACTGACCGGCGGCAGCGGCGACATGGACCTGCTGATGCAGTGCGCTGAACTGGCGCTGGAATACGGGCAGCTGTCCGTCTCCAATGCCCAGCGCCGGCTGAAACTGGGCTATAACCGGGCCGGCCGGCTGGTGGATCAGCTGGAGGAACTGGGCGTACTGTCCAGCAAGAACGGCAGCAATCCCCGCAAGTGCCTCATTACCAGAGAGCAGTTCATCCAGATGTGCGGTGACGGCAGTTTCGAAGTGTAATCGGCCCATGGCAGGAGGTGCCTCATGCCCAACCTTGACGATTATCTCCTCTGGAGGGGCGATCTCCCTCTGGACGTCGCTCCTTTCACGGAACTGGACGCTTTGGCCCTGTCCCTGATCAGTTATGTGGATTTTCCGCCGGAAACGGCCCTGGGCGAAGGCGTGGTGCTCAAAGACCTGCCGCCGATGCTGGAGCCTTCCACCGCCAAAGTGAAAAAGAATGGCCACAAGCCCTTCTTTGGTCACTGCCGGATGCTGCTGGACGACATGGCTGTCCTGCCCCGGTATGGAGACATCCGGGTTCATCACTACGTCAGCATCCGCAGCGCGGAATACGACATCCAGTTCAGCGCCATCACCCTTGATTTGCCCACGGGCGAAAGATTCGTCTCCTGCCGGGGCACGGATTACTCCATCGTCGGCTGGCGGGAAAACTTCACCATGGCCTTTGAAAGCCCGGTGCCTTCCCAGGCGGCGGCTCTGCAATATCTGGAGGAAGCCGCCAAAGCCGGCTTGCCCCTGATGGTGGGCGGTCACAGCAAGGGCGGCAACCTGGCGTCCTATGCAGCGGCCCATCTGGCACTCCCTGAACAGGACTTGATTCAGGCGGTGTACAGTTTCGACTCCCCCGGACTGGATGACGCCACCTTTGCTTCCGACGGCTATGCCCGCATCCGCCCCAGAATCAAGGCTTACATCCCTCAATACGCCATTGTGGGTCTGCTGCTGGCCCACCACGAGGATTATCAGGTGGTGCAGTCGGATGTGATGGGCGTTTTGCAGCATGATGCTTTCACCTGGCAGGTGGAAGGCCCTGCCTTCCTGCTGGCCGAAGGCGTTGACCCCGCCGCCCAGTTGTTCGACCACACCCTCCACGCCTGGCTGACCACCTGTTCGCCCGAGCAGCGGGCACTGTTCGTCAATACCCTCTTTGATTTGCTGGAAACCACCCACGCCGACACCCTGACGGATTTGCTGCAGGGCACAGGCGCCAAACTGCTGACCATGCTGGAAGCCGCCTTCAAGCTGGACCGGGACACCAAAAAGATGCTGGTGCAGGTGGTGGGGCGCTTCGTGACCATCGGCGCCGGCAAACTGTTTGAAAGCCTCACCGGCAGAAACCTGCCCCAGGCGACCCACACCCATCTCACAGACGGAGGAACTGCTCATGCAGACGGAAATGCTTCAAAATGACATCTTCACCATCATCGGCAAGGCCGTGGACGCATTGCAGCAGGCCGGGGAAATCGCCCCCGGCGGCATGATCGTGCTGGGCTGCTCCACCAGCGAGGTGGCCGGCGCCCGCATCGGCAAGGGCAGCGTGCCGGAACTGGGGCAGATCATTGCCAGCGCCATGCTGGAAGCCTGCCGTAAACGGGGGCTGTATGCTGCTTTCCAGTGCTGCGAGCACCTCAACCGGGCCATCGTCATGGAGCAGGAAGCCCTCGACGCCCGCCGCCTGACCCAGGTCAAGGCTGTGCCCCAGCCCAAGGCCGGCGGCAGCGTGCCCGCCGCCGCATGGAAGCTGCTCTCCCGCCCTGCGCTGGCCGTCAATGTGCAGGCAGACGCCGCCATCGACATCGGCGACACCCTGGTGGGTATGCACATCCGCCCGGTGGCCGTGCCCCTGCGCATGGAGGAAAATCGCATCGGTCACGCCAATCTGGTGATGGCATACAGCCGCCTGCCCTTCATCGGCGGCAGCCGCGCCGTGTACGAGTAATCCTGCTTTTTTGGGGATTTATGCGCCTTTGAACAACAAAGCGTCCGGGACAAAAGCCGTCCCGGACGCATTTTTCTTTGATTTTTGCTGATTTTTCTGGGATTGAACCCCAAAAGTCCCTTCCTTTTTGCACAAAAAGCGTGTAAAATAGAATCAGAAGTACTGTTCTTTTTTGGGGAAAGGAAGTATATGACCATGCAAGCGCTGAAGGAAGCCCGGAAATGCCTGGAAACCGTCACGCCCCTGCTGGGTGATTGCGGTCAGGTGTGCGGCGGCGCCTGCTGCCGCTCCCTGCCCGGCGAGGAAACCGGGATGCTGCTCTTCCCCGGCGAAGAAGCGCTGATGGCAACCTGGCCCGGCGCAAAAGTGGCAGAATCCCCCCTGGGCAAGGTGTTCTTCTGCGGCGGACAATGCCAGCGGGAGAATCGCCCCCTTTCCTGCCGGGTGTTCCCCCTGCTTCCTGTTCTTCGTCCTGGCGGCGTGAAAGTTGCCACGGACCTTCGGGCCCGGGCAGTATGCCCCCTGGCCCGTCAGGGCAAAGACGCCCTGCAGACCGATTTCGTTCAGGCGGTGCGTAAGGCAGGGGAAATCCTCGCCAGGGACCCGGTTCAGCGGGCTTTTCTTGAAAAACTCACAGCCCAGCAGGATGACCTGCGGGCGCTTCACAGACAATTCGGGAGGTAAGGGATGTTTCAGCAGATATCGGTGCCCATGGAAATCAGCGGCGACGGACGGGATCTGCTCCTGTGCGGAGACGCCACCCAGCCCCTGCCCGAACTGCAGGCGCTGGAAGGTCAGGCCCAGTGCGTGTACATGGATCCGCCCTTTATGACCGGGGAAATGTTCACCCGCCGGCGCCGTTTTGGTCAGCATGGCTGGCAGACGGGCCGCCCCTCGGTGGAATACCCCGCCTATTCTGACAGGTTTGCCTCCCGGGAGGAATACCTTTCCACCCTGCGGGGGCTGGTGCAGCGTGCCCATCAGCTGCTGAAAAACACCGGCGTGATGTATCTGCACCTGGACTGGCGGGCCTCCGCCTATGGACGGCTCATCTGCGACGAAATCTTCGGCGAGGAGATGTTCCTCAACGAGATCGTCTGGAGCTATGAAAGCGGCGGTCGCGCCCGCAAGTATTTCAGCCGCAAGCATGACGTCATCCTAATGTATTCCAAGACGAGCCGGTATCATTTTGACCTTCATGCCGTGCCCCTCAAGCGCACGGTGGTGCGTCACAACCATATGCGCCGGGGCGTGGATGAAGACGGCCGTGCCTACAGCGCCATCACCTCCGGCGGCAAGGAATACCGCTATTATGACGATGATCCCGTCTATCCCGGCGACGTGTGGACGGACATCAGCCACCTGCAGCAGCGTGACCCGGAGCGCACCGGCTACGCCACGCAGAAGCCGCTGAAACTGCTGGATCGCCTTCTTCGCCCGGTGGTGAAGCCGGGGAGCCTTGTCTGCGACCTGTGCTGCGGCGCCGGCACCACCCTGCTGGCTGCCCAGAAGCTGGGCTGCCGTGTGGCGGGCGTGGAAATCAGCCCCGAAGCGCTGTTGATTGCCCGCAGCCGCCTGACCACTGACAACATGACGCTGATTTGCCCCTGCACTGATGATCCCGCCACGCTGGAAGGCACCTATGACGCCACGTCCGGCCTGACGATGCTCACCGGCTTTGACGCCCCCCACGAGGCCTTCCCGCCGCTAAGCCGTGCCCTGGATGCGCTGGAAAGCTGGTCCGCCGGCGTGATGGAAAACGGCGTTCTGCACACCGAGAGCGCCTTTGGTCGCACGACCAAACAGCCCTCCCTGCCCCAGTTCTGCATTCTTTCCCAGCCTGCGCCCAACGCCTGTGTCTCCACCGTGGACGCCGCCGGCAGAAGACGGGTGTATCAGTGGCAGGAGTGAGCAGGGGCTATGCCCTGGCGCCCCTGCCAGGGGGCTATGCCCCCTGGACCCCTTGTTGGGGGCCCTGCCCCCGACACCCCCGCAAGGGCCATTGGCCCTTGACCCATCACCCGGAAATCCTGAAGGATTTCCGGGGGTGTTCTTTTTTGAGGTAGTTTTGGACATTTGGCTTGTTTTCACCGGGACAACCAGGGGGCTTTCCGATCGCCCCCTGGACCCCTTCGGTCTGCATCCTTGTAAGTAGACTTTGCCGGAACAAAAAAACCGTTTCTCCTACAAACATACTAATACCCCTTCATCCGGAGGGAGCCCGAAGGTTTCCAAAGGGCGATCGGAAAGCCCTTTGGTCGCCCGTGAGGGCGAAACCTCACCTTGGATAAAGGATTATCCGTTTCTGATCCGATACCTGTTGCACGTTTCCCCTACAGCAACCAGGGGGCTTTCCGATCGCCCCCTGGACCCCTTCGGAGTCCCCTCCGATGATAGTTGACCGAGCAATAAACAAAGGATAATCCCCCATACAAACAATCCCCCAAGCCCTTCAAGGCTCGAGGTGATGGGTCAAGGCCAAATAAGACTATTTGCATCCGAAGGTTTCCAAAGGAAACGAACTGCCCAGTGGGCAGTCGCCGAAGGCGAGTTTCCGGAGCGAAGCGGAGGCGGACGATCGGAAAGCCCTTTGGTCGCCCGTGAGGGCGAAACCCTCGCCTTACATAAAAGTACAGTTTGAAAGGAAAAACCTACATATAAACAATCCCCCAAGCCCGTCAGGGCTTGGGGTGATGGGTCAAGGGCCAATGGCCCTTGCGGGGTGCAGGGGCAGCGCCCCTGCCGGGGTGTGGGGCGGAGCCCCACAAAAGGGGTGTCGGGGGCAGCGCCCCCGACTGGGATTCCAAAGGGCTTCGCCCTTTGGTTACTCTTCGTCTTCTTCGGGGAGTTCGGCGTTGTGATACACGTTCTGCACGTCGTCGTTGTCTTCCAGCATATCCAGCATCTTCTGGATATTCTTGAGGACGTCGGGGTCGGTGACGGC
The DNA here is from genome assembly GCA_015056085.1 of Clostridiales bacterium. Taxonomy (GTDB): domain Bacteria; phylum Bacillota; class Clostridia; order Christensenellales; family Aristaeellaceae; genus UBA11524. Next base: position 40,582 of record SVHA01000009.1, on the reverse strand, counting down.
GACGGTATTCTGGGGCAGCTTGCTCACTTCCGCAGAGAGGAAGGTCAGGCCCTGCTTCTCCAGCTCTTCACGCACGGTGGAGAAATCATTGGGCAGGGTGTAGATTTCAAAGGCGTCTTCAGCCACCTGCACGTCTTCGGCGCCGGCGTCCAGCGCCATCATCATGATTTCTTCCTCGTCCATGCCGGGGGTGTTTTCCACCACCAGCACGCCCTTTTCATCAAACATGAAGCCCACAGAGCCGGTGGTGCCCAGGTTGCCGCCGTTCTTGGCGAAGCAGTGGCGCACGTCGGAGGCAGTGCGGTTGCGGTTGTCGGTGATGGTATCCACGATCACGGCCACGCCGCCGGGGGCATAGCCTTCATAGGTGATCTGCTCGTAAACCACGTCGCCCAGCTCGCCGCTGGCCTTCTTGATGGAACGCTGGATGTTATCGTTAGGCATATTGTTGGCCTTGGCCTTGGCGATGACGTCGCGCAGCTTGCCGTTGGATTCGGGGTTAGCGCCGCCGTCGCGCACGGCGATGGCGATCTCACGGCCGATTTTGGTGAAGATGGCGCCGCGCTTGGCGTCCGCCTTGCCCTTCTTTGCCTGAATATTATGCCACTTGGAATGACCGGACATTGGAATCCCTCCCAGAATTGATGGAATCGTTGCTTGTTCAAGACTGAAACACCCTATTATACCATCTGCAAAGCGGTTGCGTCAAGCCCTGCGCCGCCCTGTGACCGGCCCAATGGCGGAAGAAGACCCGGAAAAGAGCCGATTATTTACATTTTTCCCCTTGACGGGCATCGGCTCATCTGATAGACTCATATATCGGGCTTTTAACGCCCATGACGAGAAAACAACGAGGGATGCCCGCCTTTCCGGGCAGAAAAGGAGACCTTATGCAGAAGGAAAATCAACAGGAGCGCAGCAGGATGCTGGGCGAAATGCCCATGGCCCGGCTGGTGCCCAAGGTGTCTGTGCCGATTATGATTTCGATGCTGGTGCAGGCGCTGTATAACATTGTGGACAGCATCTTCGTGGCGCAGTACAGCCAGGACGCCCTCACGGCGGTGTCGCTGGCGTATCCCATTCAGATGCTGATGGTCGCCCTGTCCACCGGCCTGGGCACGGGCATCAACAGCCTGATTTCCCGCCGTCTGGGCGAGAAGAATCCCCGGGAAGCCCGGCTGGCCGCCAAGAACGGCCTGTTCCTGGAAGTGTGCGGCTGGCTGCTGTTTGTGGTGGTGGGCCTGTTCCTTTCCCGCCCGCTGATGAATATGTTCACCCCGGATGCCACCCTGCGGGATTTGGGCACCACCTATCTGACCATTGTGTGCACCTTCAGCGGCGGATTGTTTCTCTCCATCTGCTTTGAGCGCATGATGCAGGCCACGGGCAACACGGTGGCCAGCATGATCACCCAGCTTGCCGGCGCTGTGGTGAACATTATTCTCGACCCCATCCTGATTTTCGGCTGGCTCGGTCTGCCCGCTCTGGGTGTTGCCGGCGCTGCGCTGGCGACGGTCATCGGTCAGGTGTCCGGCATGACGCTGGGCTTTGTGCTCAATCAGCGCAAGAATGCGGAACTGCACCTGCGGTGGAATCATTTCCGGCCTGATGGGCGCATTCTGGCGGGCATTGTGGCGGTGGGCCTTCCCAGCACGGTGATGTCCTCCATCGGCTCGGTGCTGAATGTGTGCATGAACATGATTCTGATCAAGTACGGCAATGCGGCGGTGTCGGTGCTGGGCGTGTATTTCAAACTGCAGTCCTTTGTGTTCATGCCGGTGTTCGGCCTGTCCAACGGTCTGGTGCCCATTGTGGGCTATAACTACGGCGCGCGGCACAAAAAGCGGGTGTATGAGGCCATCAAGGTGGCGCTGGTGCTGGCGGGCGTGATCATGCTGCTGGGCACGGTGCTGTTTATGGTGATGCCGGATACCCTCATGGGCCTGTTTGAAACGGGCGAGGCCAGCGAACTGACGGAAATCGGCCGTGTGGCGCTCAGGGTCATCAGCCTCAGCTTCCTGATGGCAGCGGTGGGCATTACGCTCTCCACGGTGTTCCAGGCGGTGGGCAAGGGGTTGTACAGCCTGCTGATGAGCGTGTGCCGCCAGCTGGCGGTGCTGCTGCCTGCGGCGTGGATTCTTTCGGAAGTGGGCGGGCTGAACGCCATCTGGTGGGCCTTCCCCGTGGCGGAAGTGGTTTCCCTGGCGTTGGCGCTGGGGCTGTATCACAAGTGCAACCGGGACATGATTTCCCGCCTGTGAGCGAAAGCGATTGCGCCATTGCACCCCGGAAGTTTTCGTGATATGATACAGGCAGAAACGTGACGGAGGTGCTTTCATGGCAGACCTGCTGAATAATCCCTTTGTGCCGGTGCTGGTGGGTGTGGGCATTGGCCTGTGCATCAGTTATTTTATGAAGCGCAAGAAAAAGCCCGTGCAGATGAAAAAGGGCGAAAAGCGCCGTGCCAGAAAGGGGAAGAACTGATGGCGAAGACGATTTATCTGGCGGGCGGCTGCTACTGGGGCGTGGAAAAGTATATGTCCTGCCTGCCCGGCGTGATGGAAACGGAAGTGGGCTTTGCCAACGGCCGCACGGAAGCGCCGACCTATCGTCAGGTGTGCGATGAGGACACCGGTCACGCCGAAACGGTGCGGGTGGTGTTTGATGAAACGGTAATGCCCCTGAGGAAACTGCTGCGGCTGTTTTTCCGCATCATTGACCCGGTGAGCGTCAATCGTCAGGGCGGCGATGTGGGCGAGCAGTACCGCACGGGCATCTATACCCTGTCTGAAGCCGACGAAAGCATCGCCCGGGCAGAACTGGAAAGGCTGCAGGGCCGCTACGAGGCCCCTCTGGCGGTGGAATGCTGCCCCTTGGCGTCTTTCTGGCCGGCGGAAGAGTATCATCAGAAGTATCTGGACAAGAATCCCGGCGGGTATTGCCATGTGCCGCTGAAGGCCATCCGGGAAGCGGCCCAAACGGCCATGCTGCCGGAGGACGACCTGCCCTGAACAAAAAATCGACCAGCGGAAACCGGAAAACCGGCAGTCCGCTGGTCGTTTTGATTTTTAGCAAATCACCAGATGAAGGGAATCAGGCGGTACCTGACCTTTTCGCAGTAGGCTTCATAGCCGGGAAGTTCCTTTTGCAGAAAGGCTTCCTCGTGGAGGAGCCGTTTGGATATAATGAAGGGGTACGCCAGGAAAATCAGTGCGCCCACCAGCACCACGCCCAGGGTGAACTTGGCGATGGCTGTGCCGAACAACTTCATGTCCCTCGGTTGAAACCTTCGAAGGGGATTACTTCTTCTGCACTTCCTCGATCATCTCCAGCACCCGCTGGGTGCCGTCGGCGGGAGGCGCGGCCTTCACGGCGGCGACGAGGGTCTCCCTGTCCTGCCAGGTGGAAACCAGAGCGTCGTAGAGGGTGTCGGCAGTCATGTCTTCCTGCAGGAGCACCCGGCACAGGCCCCGCTTGCTCATACTGTTGGCGTTGAGAATCTGATCGCCCCGGCTGGCGCCCTTGGGATAGGGGACCAGCAGCAGCGGCTTGGCCAGCGCCTGGAATTCCATCAGCGCATTGCTGCCCGCCCGGGACAGCACGCAGTCCGCCGCCGCCAACGCATCGGGCAGGTCGGCGTCCAGGAATTCCACCTGGGTGTAACCGGGGGTGCCTTCCAGCGTGTCGTCCAGATTGCCCTTGCCGCAGATGTGGGCCACGTCGAAGATTTCCGTCAGGCGGGGCAGGGCTGCCCGCAGCGCCGCATTGACGGCCTGTGCGCCGGAGGAGCCGCCCATCATCATCAGCACGGGCTTGACGCCGTCAAAGTGCAGCAGGGAAAGCCCCTTGGCACGGCTGCCGGAAAACAGTTCCGGGCGCATGGGCGTGCCGGTCATTTCAGCCTTGTCCCCCAGCGCCTGGGCGCATTCGGGGAAGGTGGTGGCAATCTTCCGGGCAAAGGGCTTGCACAGCTTGTTAGCCAGGCCCGGCGTCAGGTCGCTTTCGTGGCACAGAACGGGAATCCTGTGAAGCCAGGCGCCCACCACCACCGGCACCGCCACAAAGCCGCCTTTGGAAAAGCACACGTCGGGGCGGATTTTGCCCATCAGCCGGGCAGACTGGAAGGCTCCTGCCAGCACCCGGAAGGGATCGGTGAAGTTTTGCCAGGAGAAATACCGGCGCAGCTTGCCGGATTTGACGGCATGATAGGTCACGCCGGGAATGGAACGTATTTTGGCGGCTTCCATGCCCTTTTCCGTGCCGATGTAGTGGATTTCATAGCCCTGTTCCATCAGCCGGGGGATGAGTGCCAGATGGGGCGTCACATGACCCAGTGTACCACCGCCGGTGAGGACGATTTTCCGGTTGGTCTTTGTCATGGGGACAAACCTGCCTTCCGTATAAAATAATCGAATGAATCGAAATGGTCGGTATCATCATACCCTGCCGGAGAAAATGTGTCAAGGCGGTTTTCGCCCTTTACAACCGGCAGGGAAAAGGGTACAATAAGGGGACAGAGAGTGGGCGGCATCAGCCGGTCATTCCTCGTCATCCGTGACCAGATAGGTGTCTTCCAGGTGGGCGAACACCATCACGTCCATGTCCTTGCTGCGGTTGCCCCACAGCGTCTGCCACTGGCCGTCTTCGCCTTTGATCATTAGCGCCGAGGACGGCCCGCCGTCCAGATTGTAGGCCCACTGGGGCTTTATATGGGTGAGCAGATAGTCGGTGCACTGGGCCATGGTCAGCCCGCCACCTTTGGAGGTCACCGTCAGCACGGCGTAGGACTTGTCGCCCGTTTTGGCGATGATGGTGCGCATGGCGGGCGTGTTGGTGAACTTCCAGTCGGGGTCCAGCACGGACTGCCCGTCCAGCAGGAAGGGGCATTCCACATAGAACGACCACGTCTGGCTGGGTGAAGCCGCCAGCACCTGCTGATTGTCCTCCCCTGCGTGAATGTGCAGGCCGTCCTGTTGCAGGGTCAGGCCGAAATAGGGCACGCCGTCCAGATTGCGGAAGATTTCGCCGTCTGTGATGGTCAGGCTGCCCAGCGGGGTATAATAGTAATCAGGGTTGTCCCCGGGATAGTTCTCCGGAATCCACGGAAACACCGGGCTGACATAACCGCTGCCGTTGATGGCCAGCACGCCGTCTGGAACCTCGCTGGCCATATCTGACGGCAGCAGGAGACTTTCCTTCCACGGGGCGCTGACCTTGCGAATTTGTGTTCCGGGGTCGTCCATGGTGATGCGGCAGAGGAAGCACTCCGTGCCTTCAAGCGTCATGGATTCTACCGTCACCGATATGCCCGGCGCATCCACCTGCTTTACCGGGGTATAGGCGATTTCCTCTGCAGTGCAGGAAAACGGCAGAGCGAGCAGCATCATCACAGCAAACCATATGGTCATCAGGCGATTCATCACGATCCCTCCTGATGATATGATACCACATTCCGGGAAATGTGCAAGAATAAAGGCGGCAAAATCAATGATTTGCCCACAAAGGAGACCTGAAGCATGAATATGGTGGAACTGATCACCAAAAAGAAACTGGGGCAGGAATTGTCTCAGGAAGAAATCAACTATTTCGTCATGGGCGCAGCGGAAAAGACTGTGCCGGATTATCAGCTGGCTGCCATGCTCATGGCGATCCGCTTAAACGGCATGACGGCAAAGGAAACCACCTGCCTGACGCTGGCCATGCGTGATTCCGGCGACGTGGCGGATCTTTCCGCCATTGAGGGCGTGAAGGTGGATAAACATTCCACCGGCGGTGTGGGCGATACCACCACGCTGGTGCTGGCGCCGCTGGTGGCGGCGTGCGGCGTGCCGGTGGCGAAGATGAGCGGTCGTGGTCTGGGGCATACCGGCGGCACGCTGGATAAACTGGAATCCATCAGCGGGCTGACGGTGGAAATCAGCGAGGAAGATTTCATCCGCCAGGTGAAGGAAACGGGCGTGTCGGTGATCGGCCAGACGGGCGCACTGGCTCCGGCGGACAAGACCCTCTATGCCCTGCGTGACGTGACGGCCACGGTGGATTCCCTGCCGCTGATTGCTTCCTCCATCATGTCCAAAAAACTGGCTTCCGGCTCCGATGCCATCGTGCTGGACGTGAAGACCGGCTCCGGCGCCATCATGCAGACGCTGGAAGGCTCCATTGAACTGGCTCAGGCCATGGTGGACATCGGCGTGCTGGCGGGCAAGCCCGTCACCGCCATCGTCACCGGCATGGAGCAGCCGCTGGGCACCCATGTGGGCAATGCCCTGGAGGTCAAGGACGCTATCGACGTCCTCAGCGGGCGCACCAAGGGCGCACTGCTGGAGGTTTCCTTGCTGCTGGGAAGCCATATGCTGGTGCTGGCGGGTCGGTGCGAAACGCCGGAAGAAGGCGTGAAACTGCTCAAAGAGGCGCTGGATTCCGGCGCGGGCCTGGAAAAACTCCGCAGCATGATCAAGGCTCAGGGCGGCGACAGCCGGGTATGCGATGATGTGTCCCTGCTGCCCCAGCCGGCGGTGAAGCGCACGGTGAAGGCGGGCGTCAGCGGCTATGTGGCGGCGATGGACACCATGGCGTTGGGTCTGGCGGCACAGGCCATGGGCGCCGGACGCATCCAGAAGACGGACGTGCTGGATTACTCCGTGGGCTATGTGCTGCCGGTGCGCATCGGTGATCTTCTGATGCCCGAAACGGATCTGGCGGTGCTCTACGCCCGCAGCGAGGCAGAGGCGGACAAGGCGGAACAAGCCATCCGCAACGCCCTTGTGATTTCCGATGAAAAGCCGGAACTTCCCAAACTCTGCTACGCCATCGTGACCAAAGACGGCGTGCAGCGGTTTTAACAAGGATAATCAGCAAAAAAGCGGGGCATCCTGCCCATGAGGTGAGACTTCATGGGCAAGGAACATCCCCTGGGGCGAGGATTCTTTCTGGCGCTGGCACTGGTGATTGCCATGCTGGGCGCCGGGGTGATTTCAGCAGCGCCGCTGTTTGAGGCGGCACTGGGGCAGCCCCTCCAAAATGATACACAGAAGACTTATGCGCTGGCGGTGACCATGATGGTCATCCCCGGCGCTTTTCTTGCGTCCATTCCGGCAAGGCTGCGGCGAAAAGGCAGGACAAAATCCACCTGGAAGACCTGCCTGACGGCCTTTCTGGGGGCGATCTTGGCAGCGGTGGGGGCTGATCTGTCAGGAGGCAGCGTTCTGTCCGGCGCATTGCAGGGGAACATCAGCGGCCTTGCGGCGCTGGCAGCGGCGTGGGCGGTGGGCTTTGTTGCGGTGCGGCTGAAAAGGAGGCGGGCACAATGACCCAGTGGATCTTCGGCGGGCTGGCAGGATTGTTTCTGGGCATGATGTGGCGCATCTCCGGGCTGTATGACCCCCAAAATCTGCGAAGTGCTTTGGCATTGCGACCTTCCGCTGCTGCCAAAACGGCGCTGGCGGCGCTGGGATGGGGGCTGATGCTGCTGGCGCTGATGATGTATCTGGCGGTGATGGACACGGATTTGCTCTCCGTGCCGCCCCTGTCATGGGCCACACTGCTGGGGGCGATGCTGCTGGGCGCCGGCATGGCTGCCGGGGGATTCACCCCCCTGACGGCCCTGGCGGGCGTGGGCGGCGGACGCTTCCTGGAAGGCGTGTGCGCCTGTATCGGCGTGCTGGCGGGAACGCTGCTGGTGCCCTATGTGCGCCAGTTGGCGCAGGGGCTGTCGGCGCCCATCGCAGAAGGCACGCTGTTTCAGGTGACGCTGTTTGCGCCCTGGCACTGGCCGGGGCGATTCCTGGGGCTGGGCGCTCTGGGAGCATTGGTGCTGGTGCTGGCGGCGTATCTCCCCCTGCCGGAAAAAGCGCCCCTGCTGGGCTTGCCCGCCCCGAAGACGCCGCCAGAGCCGGAAAAATCAGAGGAATCAGCGGATATTCTCATCGATGCGGACGCTGACACCGTCATAGCGGTGTTACCGGGAGAGGAAGTGCTGGTGGTGGACACGGCTGAACAGGCGGAGGAAGCGGAAGAATCAGGGGAATCAACAGAATCAGAAGAAATTGCCACCCATGCGGACGCTGACACCGTCATAGCGGCCCTGCCGGAGGAAGAAGTGCTGGTGATGGACACCGTTGAACAGGCGGAGGAATCAGAAGAATCAGGGGAATCAGAAGAGGCAGCGCCGTCGGAAGAAACTCCCGGTATGACGGAAGAAGCGCCAGCGGACAATGAAAAGGAGGACGAGGAGAGGAGCGAGGAACCATGAACAAGCGGGAGGCATCCCCTGTCAGGAAGGCGCTGGGCGTGGTGATGGCGTCGGCGGTGCTGCTGGGCTACTTTGCGCCGGGGGCGCAGACGCTGCGGACGCTGCCGGAGAAACTGTCCCTGACCACGGGGCAGCAGTGCCGGGTGCATCTGGGTGCGCTGCATTTGCAGGGCGCCGGCGACAGCGTGAGCGTGGCCGCCTCGGAAGACGAGACCCTGAAAAGCCGGGGCGTGGTGGACATCACCGCTGACGCCCAGGGCGAAACGGCGCTGGTGCTGTCCTTCCTGGGGATTCCCCTGAAAACGGTGCAGGTGAAAGTCGCCGAGGAAAAGCGGCTGATTCCCGGCGGAAGCGCCATCGGCGTGGCCATCCGCACGGATGGTGTGCTGGTGGTGGGCACGGCGGACGTGCCCGGCGGCGGCTCGCCGGCCGAGGACAGCGGCATCCGCCCGGGGGATGTGATCGACATGGTGGACGGCGTGAAAATCAGCGGGGCGGATCATCTGGCCCGGTTGGTGGAAGATTCCGGCGGCAAGGCGCTGCATCTGATGTGCCGCCGGGGTGAAAAGGCGTTTGAGGCCATCATGACGCCCCTGCAGGATGAATCCGCCGGAGCCGCCCGCATGGGCGCCTGGGTGCGGGACAGCACCGCCGGCGTGGGCACCCTCTCCTACTATGACCCTGAAACGGGGGCGTATGCGGCGCTGGGCCACGGCATCACCGACGGTGACACAGGGCAGATCCTCTCCGTGGGGGAAGGACAGGTGCTTCGGGCACGCATTGTGGCGGTGCAGAAGGGGCAAATCGGCACGCCGGGGGAACTCAAGGGCAGTTTCCTGCGGGAAGCGGAAACCCTGGGCACGGTGGAAGACAACAACGCCCTGGGCATCTACGGCCATCTGGACGTCCCGGCGCAATCCGTCCTGTATCCTGACGGACTGCCCGTGGGCCTCCACAGCGGCGTTCACACCGGTGAAGCGACCATCCTTTCCACCGTGGACGGCGAGGGCGTGAAGGAGTACACCGTGGAAATCACCCGGGTGAACCCGCAAAACGCCGCCTCCAACAAGAACATGGTGCTGCACATCACCGACGAGCGCCTGCTGGACAAAACCGGCGGCATCGTGCAGGGAATGAGCGGCAGCCCCATCATTCAGGACGGCAAGATCATCGGCGCCGTGACCCATGTGCTGGTGAACGACCCCACCAGGGGCTACGGGATTTTCATTGAGAATATGCTGGGCGCGGCGGGGTAACAACAACGCCCACACCGATTGGGGTGTGGGCGTCAGCACGTTTAAAGACCGTAATGCTGCTTAACGGTTTTGCTGCAGATGACCTTTCCTTTGACTTTTATGCTTTTCACCACCTGGAACAGTTTCTGTTCGTCCACATTGCTGTCAATCACAAATACGCCATAGCCCTTCCAGTTTTCCGAAGCGCCTTCCGCATACAGTTCTTCCACATCTTTTGCGGTCAGGCCGGAAACGCCCACGAACCAGCCGGAATCCGCTCCTTCTTTCTTCTCATTTTGGGCAATCAGCCGCTCAATGGTGGTGCTTTGCTGTTCCAGGGAGACTCTCAAAGCGTGGTTGATGAAGTCGCTGCGGTTAGAAAAATATCCGTGATCCACGAGCAAATCAATTTGCGACAGCACGGAGGTATTTACATTCACGGATACCTTTTCACTCAGATTCAAATTTGCCATAGTATAACCCTCCTGTATGACATATATACTCCAATCAGAGCATATATATCATACCATGACATTTGAGAGTTGTCAATACTGCCGGCAGCGAAGAGAATGCAGGGAACGGCCTGTGCCGTTCCTTTTTTGTGTGCAATCAGGCGTGTCAAACACCGCTTGCTTTACAAACCCCACGAAAACCGCCTATACTATGGCCATGGCAGCTGCTTTCAAAAGAAGGAGGGAAGAATGTTGAGCATCGGAAAAGCAATTGCGTCCATTCGGAAAGAGCACGACCTGACGCAGGAAGCATTCGGCGCATACTTTTACGTCACCAGACAGACGGTTTCCAATTGGGAGAATGAGAAGAACTACCCGGATTTACAAACCCTCGTCCAAATCAGCGATACCTTCCATGTGTCGCTGGATTCACTCATCAAGGAGGATGAAACCATGATTGCCGCCATCGACAAAGAGAGACTGGTCGGAGCCTTCAAGAAAAAGCAATCCAGAATGGATATGTTTACCGGGTCCGGAACGGGCCTTCTGGTCGGCTGCCTGTTCGCCCCGATCTCCCAACGGACCTATATTGCGGCGGGGCTTGCTGTGGCGTGTATTCTGATCGGCTGGTATCTCAAGGCAAGATACGACAAGAAAATATTGAAAATGGTTGAAGACGATGCTCGCTGACCTGCGGGATCATCACCCTTTGGCATCTTTCGTAGGGAACGGCACATAGGCCGTTCCCTACGATACATAACAGATCGGTACACAGGCCTCCTCCCCCTTGCGCTCCATCCCCGATTAGCGTATAATAGCAGGCGAAGATGACGACAGGGGGTGGGCTGATGCATCAGCCGATCTGCACCGGGACATGGGGAAAGTGCCACATTCAGGGCATTGCGGTGGACGAAAAGAAGGGCTTCATCTATTATTCCTTCACCACCAAGCTGATCAAAAGCACCCTGCAGGGTGAAATCGTGGGCAGCGTGGATGGCCTGATGGGTCATCTGGGGTGCATTGCCCTCCACCCGGAAAACGGGCGGCTGTATGGCTCGCTGGAATACAAGCAGGACGTCATCGGCAGAGGGATTCTGCAAAATATCGGCGCCGATTGCACGCTGGAGGACGCCTTCTATGCGGCGGTGTTCGATGTGGACAAGATCACCCGCATGGACATGGACGCCGAAAAGGACGGCATCATGAAAGTGGTGTATCTGCGGGAAGTGGTGGAGGACTACAAGGGCATGGGGCGTGACCGTGCCGGGCAGGAAGTGCCTCACCGCTACGGCTGCAGCGGCATTGACGGCATGACCTTTGGGCCCATGTTCGGTGCACCGGCGGATTCAAAGAAGTACCTGTTTGTGGCCTATGGCGTGTATAGCGACCTTGCCCGGGACGACAACGACCATCAGGTGCTGCTGAAGTACGACATTGAAGGCTGGGAGGCGTATGAATCGCCCCTCAATCAGCAGAAAATGCCCAAAGCAGGCCCGGACAAGCCGGACGACAAACTGTTTGTGTATACCGGCAACACCCGCTTCGGCGTGCAGAATCTGGAGTACGATCCCTACAAACAGGCCTACTTCATGGCGGTGTATTACGGGCGGAAAGAGCGCTTCCCCAACTATCACCTGTATGCGGTGGACGCCGCTAAAGCGCCCGTCAGGCAAGAACTCACCGGCCTTTCGGAAGACGGCCCGGTGCTGACGCTGCTGGAAGCCGGCAACTGCCATCAGGCCACCGGCATCCGGGGCTGGAACTTCCCCCATGGGGCCACGGGGCTGTTTGCCTGCGGCGACGGCAGGTATTACATCAGCGAAAACCATGTCACCCAAAAGGGCCAGTGCGGCCTGATCTACGAATATGTATGGGATGACAAGGAAGCCTTTGTGCTCAGGGATGAATGATAAAGGAGACAACACCATGATCAATGATCTGCTCAAAGGATGGAAAGACTGCCCCTGCGGACAGGATCACCGCTGCGATATCCAGTTTGTGTCCATCAGGAGCGGCGCCGTCAACGACCTGACGGCCTTCTGCGCTGATTATCACCGCATCGTGCTGGTGGCGGACAACAACACCTGGAGCGTCTGCGGCGAAAAGGCGGCGGCGCTGCTGGGAAACAAGGTGCAGGAGAAGGTGGTTTTCTGCCAGGAGGGCCTGCTCATCCCCAATGAAGCAGCCATCGAGCGGGTGCTTGCTGCCATCACCGATGAAACGGATCTGGTGCTGGGCGTAGGCTCCGGCGTCATCAACGACCTGTGCAAGCACTGCAGCTTTGTCAGCCATCTGCCCTACTGCATCGTGGCCACGGCGCCCTCCATGGACGGTTATGCTTCCGTGGGTGCGGCGATGATCACCAGCAACATGAAAACCACCTTCGGCGCCCGGGTGCCTGCTGCTATCATCGGCGATGTGGATGTATTGAAGGATGCGCCCATGCGGATGATTCAGTCGGGCTTTGGCGACATCATCGGCAAGTATTCCGCCCTCAACGACTGGAAACTGGCCCATCTGATCAACGGAGAGACCCTCTGCCAGCGGGTGTATCAACTGGTGATGGACACGGTGAAAAAGACCGAGGCGCTGGCGGGCGGTATTGAAAAAAGAGACCCCCAGGCCATCCAGACGCTGATGGAAGCGCTGGTGATTGTGGGTATCGCCATGAGTTTTGTGGGCAACTCCCGCCCGGCCTCCGGCAGCGAACACCACCTGTCCCACTACTTTGAAATCGTGGGCATTCTGGAAGACAAGGAATACTTCCTCCACGGCATTGATGTGGCCTATTCCACCGTCCGCACCCAGCTGATGCGGGAAAAACTGCTGCAGATGACGCAGCTGCCCGAATCTGTGCCGGAATACCCCCGCAGCGCCTGGGAGCAGGACATCCGCAGCCGCTACGGCATTGCGGCAGAGGGTGTCATGGCCCTGCAGGACAAGTGCGGCTTCTATGCGAAGGACTACCTGTCTGAGTATCGTGCCAAGTGGGGTGACATCCGGGAGATTCTTGCCGAGGTGCCTTCCGCAGAGGAAATCATCGCCATTCTGAAAACGGCAGGGCTGGATTACAGCGAGTTTGAGCCCTTCTACGGCGAAAAGAAAATTCTGGACGCCGAGTGGTTTGCCAAGGACCTCAAGGACCGCTACACCGTGCTGTGGCCCTACTTCCTTTTGTGCTTCCCCCGTCAGGGCGCCTGAGGAAAAATCAATCATCGCCGTGCGCTTTTTGAGGCGCACGGTTTTTTGCTAAAAAACCTCCTGCGGTTGAGGATGAGTTGAATCAGCCATGATATACTGGAAGCGTCCGTGCAGGAAGTGGCCGGCTGGTCTTCCCACAGCGGGGCAAGTGTGGTATAATATTCCTATTACGGCAAGGGAGGAAACAGCATGGCAGATGTGGTGGTCATTGGCGGCGGTCATGCGGGGTGTGAAGCGGCGCTGGCTGCATCCCGCATGGGCATGGATGTGCTGCTTTTGACGCTGAACATGGACGGCGTGGCGCTGATGGCCTGCAATCCGGTGATCGGCGGCTCCGCCAAGGGGCATCTGGTGCGGGAACTGGACGCCATGGGCGGCGAGATGGGTCTGGCCATTGATGACACCTTCCTGCAGAGCCGGATGCTGAATGTTTCAAAGGGCCCGGCGGTGCACGCACTTCGTGCCCAGGCGGACAAGCAGGAATATCAGAACAGGATGCGGGATGCCCTCTTTGCCCAGCAGCGCCTGACGGTGCGGGAAGGCGAGTGCGCCTCCATTGAAACGGAAAACGGCTGCGTGACGGCGGTGACCACCGCCTCCGGGCAGCGGATTCCCTGCCGGGCGGCGATTGTGGCTTCCGGCGTGTATCTTCGCAGCCGGGTGATTATCGGCGACTGGTCCCAGGACGCCGGTCCGCAGGGGTTGAACAATGCGGGGAAACTTTCCTCTTCCCTGACGGACATGGGCTTTGCTCTCCGGCGTTTCAAAACGGGCACGCCCGCCCGCATTGACGAGCGTACCATCGACTTTGACGAAATGACCATCCAGCCGGGGGACGACCCGGTGGTACCCTTCTCCTTCCTGACGGAGAAGGAACTGACGAACACCCACGCCTGCTATCTGACGTGGACCAATGAGGATACCCACCGGGTCATCCGGGAAAACCTGCACCGGGCGCCCCTGTATTCCGGGGGTATCCACGGCGTCGGTCCGAGATATTGTCCCAGCATTGAGGATAAAATCGTCCGCTTTGCCGATAAGGATCGCCATCAGGTGTTTTTGGAGCCGGAAGGCAAGCGCAGCCACGAGTGGTATGTGCAGGGGATGTCCACCTCCCTGCCGGAGGAAGTGCAGTGGCAGATGTACCGCACCGTGCCGGGCCTTCGCCGGTGCGAACTGACCCGCCTGGCCTATGCCATCGAGTACGACTGCATCGACAGCCGGGAACTGCGCCCCACGCTGGAAGCGCTGCGGGTGAAGGGACTCTTCTTCGCCGGGCAGATCAACGGCACATCGGGCTACGAGGAAGCGGCGTGTCAGGGCCTGCTGGCGGGCATGAATGCCGCCCTGACCCTGCAGGGTAAACAGCCCGTGGTGGTGACGAGGGACATGGCCTACATGGGCGTGCTGACCGACGACCTGACCACCAAGGGCACGGATGAACCCTACCGGATGATGACCTCCCGGGCGGAGCACCGCCTGCGCCTCAGGCAGGACAATGCGGACCTGCGCCTGACCCGCCTGAGTTATGATGCAGGTCTGGCGAGCCGGGAGCGTCTGGAAAGAATGGAGAAAAAACAGCGGGATACCCAGCAGCTGCTGGGGGAACTGCGCCAGGTGCGCTACACCCCCGGTGCAGACCGGGATGCGTGGCTGCAGAAGCATCAGCAGCCGGAAACGACTCTCTCCCTGAGCGCCGAGGAACTCCTGCGCCGCCCCGACGTCACGCTGGAAACGCTGGCGGAACTGACGCCTTCCTTGATGGACTATGACCATCAGGCCAGGGAACAGGCGCAAATTACCGTCAAGTACGCCGGGTACCTGGACAAGCAGGATGCGCTGATCCGCAAGTCCCGGCAAATGGAAGAAACGCTTCTGCCGGAGGATTTGCCCTATGAGGACATCTCCACACTGCGGCTGGAGGCACGGCAGAAACTGTCCCGGCAAAAGCCCCGGTCGCTGGCGGCGGCCAGCCGGATCCCCGGCGTGTCTCCGGCGGACATTGCGGTGCTGATGGTGTATCTCAAGGCCCATGCGCCCCTTGTTTCCCCGGAAAAAGTGTGATACACTGCGAAATATACACAGTATGATCCGGGCGGCGGCGAAAGCCCAGCCCTTGAAGGAGGAATCCCCATGAGTGAAGAAAAGAAGGGTCTGTTTGCCCGCCTGCGGGAAGGCCTGAGCAAGACCCGCAATCAGCTGACCGGTCGGGTGGACGATTTGGTGAAGGAAACCCGGAAAATCGACGAGGACTTTTATGAGGAACTGGAGGATATCCTGCTTCTGTCCGACTGCGGTATGCGGGCCACGGACGCCATCATGGCTGAACTGCGGGACCGTGTCCGCA
Organism: Clostridiales bacterium; assembly: GCA_015056085.1. GTDB lineage: Bacteria > Bacillota > Clostridia > Christensenellales > Aristaeellaceae > UBA11524. Next base: position 25,096 of record SVHA01000009.1, on the reverse strand, counting down.
AGCAGAATGTGAAGGACGCCAATCAGGCGCGTGATATCCTCAAGGCCATTATGGTGGAGCAGATGGACATTCCCCGCCCGCCGCTGAAGTGGCCCATGGTGATGCTGATGGTGGGCGTCAATGGCGTGGGTAAGACCACCACCATTGGCAAACTGGCGCTGCGCTTCCAGGCCATCGGCAGGAAGATCATGCTTTGCGCCGGCGATACCTTCCGTGCGGCGGCGGCGGACCAATTGCAGATCTGGGCCGAGCGTGCCCGGGTGCCGATTGTCCGCCATGCAGAGGGCGCTGACCCCGCTGCCGTGGTTTTTGACGGCGTGAAGTCCGCCAAGGCCCAGGGCGCTGACCTGCTGATTGTGGATACGGCAGGCCGCCTGCACAACAAGAAGAATCTGATGGACGAACTCAACAAGATGCGCCGTGTCATCGACCGGGAATACCCCGAAGCGGACGTGCGCTGCATTCTGGTGCTGGACGCCACCACCGGCCAGAACGGTCTGGCCCAAGCCCGCGCCTTCAAGGAAGTGTGCGAGATCGGCGGCATCATCCTCACCAAGCTGGACGGCACCGCCAAGGGCGGCATTGCCCTGTCCATCCGCCAGGAACTGCAGGTGCCCGTGTGGTACATCGGCGTGGGCGAAGGCATCGAAGACCTGCAGCCTTTCTCCGCCAAGGAATTTGTGGAAGCGCTGTTTTGATATTTCCGGCGCCTGAGAGTGTTTGAAAAGGAGGCAGATTTATGAACGAAAGGAAAGTGGAGTGGAAGAGCTGCATCCGCCTGGGCGTGACGGTGGTGGCCATTTATCTGGTGATTCACTACTGGCCGGGGCTGATCAGCCTGATCGGCACCATTTTCAGCGCTGCCACGCCGCTGATTGTCGGCGGCAGCATTGCCTATGTGGTCAACATTCTCATGCGGTTTTATGAGCGGCACTTCTTCCCCAAATGCAAAAAGACCTGGGTGAAGAAAATCCGCCGCCCCCTGTGTATGCTGCTGGCCTTTGCTACGGGCATCGGCGTGCTGGCATTCCTGTTCAGCACCATTGTGCCGGAACTCATGGCCTGCGTCACCATGCTGATGGAAAAGTTGCCCGGTGCCTTGCAGGAAGGTTACCAGTGGCTGGACGAGCGGATTGATATTTCCGCTTTCCTGGAGGACAAGAGCCTGCTGCCCGGCGAGAACTTTGACTGGAAGGCGCTGGTGGAAAATGTGGGCGGCGTGCTCTTCACCGGCGTTGGCGGCGTGATGGGCGTGGCGGTTTCCGCCGTGATGTCCACGGCGTCGCTGGTGATTACCCTGTGTCTGGCGCTGGTGTTCTCCGTGTACCTCATGAGCGGCAAGGAGACCATCGGCAAGGGGCTGTACCGGCTGGTGCGGGTATATGCGGGCGAAAAGGTGGAGCGCCGCACGAGGTATTTCCTCAGAGCGCTGGATGATTCCTTCCACCACTTTATCGTCGGTCAGTTCACCGAGGCGCTGATTCTGGGCTCTTTGTGCATCCTGGGTATGCTGATCTTCCAGTTCCCCTATGCGGTGATGATCGGCTCGCTGGTGGGCGTCACGGCGCTGATTCCCATTGCCGGCGCCTATTTTGCCGGTGCTGTGGGCGCCTTCATGATTTTCACCGTGGAGCCCATCAAGGCGGTGCTGTTTGTGGTATTCCTGATTGTGCTCCAGCAGCTGGAGGGCAATCTGATTTATCCCCGCACCATGGGATCCACCATCAAGCTGCCCGGCATCTGGGTGCTGACGGCGGTCATGGTGGGCGGCGGCCTGTTGGGCATTGTGGGTATGCTGCTGGGCGTGCCGCTGGCTGCAGCGGTGTATCAGCTGGTGACCCGTGACCTGGACGCCCGGGAAAAGGGCTTTTCCGTCCTCAGGGAAGCCGACGGCGAAAAGGCTTGCCCGGATATACAAGAAGGAGCGAAATGATATGCCGTCTTTGACCGCCTATAAATCCGACCTGGATTACGGCTATGCCCCGGGCGTGTTTCCGTCCATGGAGTGCCTGCTGAACAGGCCGCAGTCCGTGAGGCGCCTGCTGCTCCATTCCCGGGCCCAGGGCACCGAGGGCGCTGAAAAACTGACGGCGCTGGCGGAGAAACTCCATGTGCGCATTGAAATCGCCGACAAGGCCCTTGCCCGAATCTCAGGCAAGGAGAATTGCTTTGCCGCTGCGGTGTTTGAAAAGTTCGATGACGGCCTCGCCAAAGGGAAACCCCATGTGGTTTTGCACAATCCTTCGGATTGCGGCAACGCCGGCACCATCCTGCGCACGGCCCTGGGCTTTGGCGTGGAGAATGTGGCGCTGATCCGTCCCTGCGTGGACGTGTTTGACCCCCGGGTGGTGCGGGCGAGCATGGGCAGCCTGTTTTCCCTCCGGGTGCGCACCTATGACACCTTCGAGGACTATCTGGCGGAGCATCCCGGCAGGGCGATGTACCCCTTCATGCTGGACGGCAGCCGCTCTTTGCCCGATGTGCTCGCCGGGGACATTTCCCCGGACTGGACGCTGATTTTCGGCAATGAAGGCAGCGGCCTGCCGCCGGAATTCCAGCACATCGGTCAGCCGGTGCGGATTCCCAGCAATGACAGGATCGACTCCCTGAATCTGTCCATCGCCGCCGGCATCGCCATCTACACCTTCTCCCAGAAGAAGTAAGACGCATCAGGAGGAATTCTGATGAAAGAAGCGCTGAAAAAGTGGTTTCGGCGGCTGATGCGCAAGGGCGTCACCGTGGAACTGGAGGAACAATACACCTATCCCCATTCGAAGGACTTTGTGCTGGCTGATGAGGCCGTCATCAAAACGGCCATCGTGACCTACTTCGCCAAGGAAGGGGAAACGGTGGAATTCCTGGAAGAAGGGGAAGGTGTCACCTTCCTGCTCAACGGCAGGGAGAAATATACCGCCTATCTGAAACTGGAAATGGGCAGGTACAATCATGGCTATCATGTCCGCTGCCGTGAAGTGGTGGAGGACGTCTGACAAAGCGATTTGAGCCGGTGCTGAAGCGCCGGCTTTTTTGCTGCCCTTTTTCGCCAAAGTCTCTGATTTTTCCCGGGAGGTTTCGACAGGGCAAAGTGCGAAATGACCCGGAAAGGGAAGAAACGGAGGGAGCGTCATGATCCGCTGCGGCGTGTTGGCACAGGAGGTTTCGGTGGGGGAAGCATTCATCCTGCTGGCGGAAAATCAGGGGGAAGCGTGGCAGGGCGCAAGGCTGCACACGGTGGATGAAGTGTATGAAAGCGACTGGGATGTGCTGATGCTGGAAGGCCATGCGGGGCAGGAAGCATGGGCGCTGCTGATGCAGCATCCCCCGGCGGTGTGCCCCTGGGTGCTCACGGAGGGCTTTGACGGCGGCGACGGCCCGGCGTCCCTCCTGCGGGAAGGACAGCTGGGGGCGTTTCTTCATCAGCATGAATGGGATTTGCCCCTGCTGGCGGAAAACGCCCGGGAGGAAATGCTGCCCCTGGCGCAAAGCCTGCTGCGGGCAGTGGGGGTGCCGCAAAATCTCAGGGCGATGGCCTTCCTGCCGGAAATGCTCTTCATGGCCACAGTGCAGCCGCTGATGATGTCCAACCTGAAAAAGCGGCTCTATCCCGCCGTGGCCCGCCGGTGCTCTATGACGCCCCAGGCGGTGGAGCGCAGCCTGCGCCTGGCGGTGGAATCCACCTGGGATCACGGCGCATGGCAGGTGCTGCGGCGGTTTTTCGGGGAGGATGTGCATCCCGACAAGGGAAAAACCACCAACCGGGAGTTCCTTCAGCAGATGCGCTTCTGGTTGAGGCAGGCGGCAGTCCGGTTGAAAAAGTTGCCGGAAAAGACAGCAAAAATGCAGAAAAATCATTGACAAATGTCCGCATTGGGCATTATACTATCCATAATGGAAAATGTCTTTTCTGGTAGAAGATTTTTCCAACACAAGGGAAACCGGTTGCGTTTGTGTATGGAAACGCTGTGGATAGGAGGCAAAAGCATGGAATCATACCTGTTTGCAGGTCTGGAAGCGACGGCGAATCGCCTGATGGTGGAAGGTGTTCATAAGCCTGGCACCCTGACGAAGTCCAGCGGTGCATGGATTCACTCTGCCGGCAGTGCCGTGCTGGAACCTGGTGAATACACCTTCCGCGCAATGCCAACCTGGGTGTGGTTTGCGGTGGAGGAAGGCGATGCGACCCTGAACTGGAAGGGGATCACCGTCCGGCTGAAGAAATCTCAGAATTGCATCATCCCCGCCGGGGAAGCGGAAAGCACCCTGAAGGTGGATAAAGTCACCCGCTGCCTGTGGATGGCCCTGGACGGCCAGTTGGCCCCCATGGTGGTGCGTAAACTGGGTGCGCTGCTGCACATGCCCCTCAAGCAGGGTGCACTGCCAAGCCAGATGTATCTGGCCAAGCAGATTGTGCAGGTGATGGTGCGCCACAGCGGCACCAGCGACGCCACCTATCAGCTGCAGCACCTGATGTACGGTATGCTGGCCTCCCATTGGGGACAGCCCGTGGCCATGGACGCCATGCTCAGCCATGAAATCGCCAAGGTTGTGGACGCCCTGAGGGCCAATGACTACAAGGACAACTTCTCCCTGCAGGAAATGGCGAACATCTCCCGTATGCCCATGGAGACCTTCCGCAAGCGCTTTGTGAGCGAAGTGGGTATGCCGCCCCTGTCCTATGTGCTGCACTGCAAGATGGAGCGGGCCAAGGAAATGATGCGGGAGCAGAACTGCACGGTGCGTCAGGCCGGCATTGCCGTGGGCATGAACGACCCCTACCACTTCTCCAAGCAGTTCAAGAACATCGTGGGTCTGTCCCCCTCGGCCTTCATGAAGCAGGCCAACAAGGTGGAAGGCGCCCCCAGGACCAGGCGCCGCCGCCAGGTCGCCCAGGCGGAAAAGTAAAATAGCAATCAGCAGGGCAGATTCTGATGTTTCAGCGTCTGCCCTTTCTCTACACCCTTTCATCCATATCGGTGCAGCAAATCACAGGAGGTCAGTCAGATGTGGAACAAATTGTATCAGGCGGCGGTGAAGGTACAGCATGGACGTGTCATTTCCCCCTTTATTGAGGCGGGCGGCGTTGCGGCGGCTATCCTGACCAAAAAGGGGAATATTTATGTGGGCGTTTGCATCGACACGGCGTCTACTCTTGGAATGTGCGCTGAAAGAAACGCCATCGCCAATATGATTACCCATGGGGAAAGCCAGATTGACAAAGTGGTGGCGGTAATGCCGGACGGGAGAGTGGGCTCGCCGTGCGGCGCCTGCCGGGAATATATGATGCAACTGGATAAGGATAGCGGCGACATCGAAATCCTCCTGGACCTGGAAACACTGAAAACGGTGCGGCTCAGGGAATTGATTCCCGACTGGTGGGGACAGGAAAGGTTCAACAAATAAGTAAAGGGAACGGCTGGGGCCGTTCCCTTGTTTCATTTCGCTGTTACTGCACCTTCTGCAGGAAACTCACCATCACATAGCCCTCGATGACGTCGGTTTTGACCTTCACCCAGGCGGGGTCTTCGCAGGTTTCCAGCACCACCAATTGCTGATGCTTGTACAGCCGCATGAGGATTTCGCTGGCCTGAGAGGGCTCGGCCCGCAGGTTGAGGCTGCTGTCGTCGTCAATGTTGTGCACCGTGGCCAGGTAGGCGCCCTGGGGAAGATCCCCCGTCACGGGCATGAGGGTGGGCCGGGGCGTGGGGGTGGCCGGCGGAGCGGGGCTGGCTGCCAGCGCCGGGGGAGGCGTGGGCAGGGCGGGATCACCCGCCTGAACGCACATCAGTTCCAGCCCGGGATAATAGAAGGCCATGATTTCCGTGAAGGTCTTGCCGTACTGGCCGGCCATCCACTGGGCGCCGCGCTGGCTCATGCCTACGCCGTGGCCGAAGCGGCGGCTTTCCAGCACGAAGGCGTCCTCTTCCTCCACGATGGTCACCAGTTCGTTGCCGGTGCCGGTGTTCAGGGTCAGGCCAAGGGTGTCCGCCACATCGGGGAACAGGGACAGCGTCACGGTGACTTCCTTTTCAGCGGGCATGAAGTCGCTGATATAGGGCGTGGGCGCCGGGGTGGGCGAAGGCGTGGGGGAGGGCGTTTCTTCCGGCACATCCGTGGGGAACATCAGCCAGTCCTCGTCTTCGTGCATGGCGGTGAGATTCATCATCCGCTTGCCGGAAAAGCGCACCGTCAGCGTCAGGTCGGTCACATAGCGGCTGGGGGCCTCAAAGGGCGTGTTTTCCACGCCGGCGGAGATGATTTCGTCAATGCGCAGGTTTTCCACGCCGGGGAGGAAGTTTTGCCGGGTCATTTCGGCGGAAAGGGCCTGGACGAGCAGCTCCATGAACTTGCTGCGAAGGCCGGTGCCGTCCTTTTTCAGCCGGGCGCTGCGAACAAGAGATTCGGGGTTTTCCAGGTCGTAGGGGTCGTCAGTGATTTGGTAGAATCCCCAGGCACCCCGGCCGGACCACACGTTTTCCACCAGTTCGGTCTGGCCGCCGTTGCTGGCGCCGTAATAGCAGATGGCCAGTTTGCCCTGATAGGTGCCCACCACGCCGGCGGTGGCCCGCACGGCCTCAAAGGCGTTGGTGTAGGCGGGATTATATCCCTTGAATACCTGATCGTTGGTGGTGTCCACCACGTCGTAGTCCTTGTCCGGGTCCACCTTGGACAGGGCATAGGTGCGGGCGCATACAGCCTGGGCCTTGAGGGCTTCTACGGGGAAGCTGTCGCTCATTTCATAGGGCACCACGCCCAGCAGATAATCCTCCACGGAAAGGGTCAGGATGGGCCGGAGTATCCCGTTTTCAATGGTCAGGGACAGATGACCTGGATAGAGGGGGCCATCCTTGGCAAAGCGCAGACCGCCGGCGGTGCTGATGTCGGTCTCATCGCCGGAAGCGTTGCGGGTCAGGCGAAGGGAATTGCCCACGCAGATGTTCATGCCTTCGTAGGACAGATACAACTGTCCTTCCCGGACGGTCACAGTGATGTGGGCGCCCCGGGGGAAGGCCATGGTCACATTCTTGCCGGAGCCGGCGGTGTATACGCCGTCCAGCACCAGATCGGCCTGATCGGTGAGGTTCAGCCGCCGCAAAAGCACCCGGATATCCGGGGCAGGAGATGTTTCCGGGTCGGATAAGGCGACGGAAAACAGGCACGGAATCAGCATCAGGGCAGACAAGGCGGCGCACAGTATCCGGCGCATCAGGTGCATCATATCGGTTCCTCCTTGCGTCAGGGGGATTTCCCCGGGGATGTCTCACGGTATCAGGATGCCCCGGCAGAGGGAAATCATACATCCTTTCATGTGTGGCATTCATCTACATAAAAACGGATGAACCGGGGTGAATTCATCCGTGAAAAATCAGTCAGCGGCACCGGTTGAATCCTCGTTTGCCATTTTCGGGCAGAGGATGAACAAGGGCGCCGGTTTATTCCGCCCGTCCGGAGGTCTGTTCCGGCTGAAAAAGGGGCCGGTAGAAATCCGGGGTAGCGGTGATGATCCTGCAAGCGCCGATGCGGTCAAGGGCGATCAGCCGCAGGTCGTTCCCGGCGGACTTTTTGTCCCGGGACATGGCGCAGAGCAGGTCACCAAAGGGAATGTCCGGGATCGCCGTGGGCAGGTGCAGCGCATGGAGAAGGTTTTCCAGCCGCTGAGCCGTGCCGGGGGCCGTCATGCCCTGGGCTTCCGTCAGGCGGGTGATGGCTGCCATGCCGATGCTCACGGCTTCGCCGTGGCGCAGGCCGTCATAATGCTGGCATGCCTCGATGGCGTGACCCAGCGTGTGCCCGAAGTTCAGCGTCATGCGCCATCCGGTGTCCAGTTCGTCCTGGGCGACCACACCCGCCTTGTGGGCGATGCACCGCAGGAGGATTTCATCCATGTGGCGGGAAACAGCTTCCCGGCCGCCGGTTGCAGCGCCTTCCAGCAGGGCAAAGAGGGCTTCATCGGCAATGCAGCCGTACTTGACCACCTCGCCCATGCCGTCCCGCCAGAATTCTTCCGGCAGGGTATCAAGGGTATCGGGGTCACACAGTACCAACGAGGGCTGATGGAACGCTCCCACCAGATTCTTGCCCTGGGGGAGGTCCACTGCCACTTTGCCGCCCACGGAGGAATCCACCTGGGCCAGCAGGGATGTGGGCGCCTGCACCAGCGGAATTCCCCTGAGCCACGTGGCGGCTGCCAGCCCAGCCAGATCACCGATGACGCCGCCGCCCAGGGCAAGGATGACGTCCTTGCGGGTGATGTGCCGGGCGCAGAGGAAGTCGTAGAGGAATTTCAGGCTGTCAAGGGATTTGGTCTGCTCGCCGTGGGGCAGGCTGATGGAAGCGGTTTTCAGCCCGGCCTCCTTCAGGGAGGCAATCACCTTGCCCAGATACAGGGGGGCCACATGGTCATCGGTGATGACGCAGACGGTCACTTCGCCCAGATGGCGGCGAATCATTTCGCCCGCCCGGGAAAGAATACCTCGCCCGATATACACAGGGTAACTGCGTCCGGGCAGGGATACGGTCAAAGTCTGCATAGCGTCCTCTTTCTGCTTCACACTTCCCGGCCCACCGCCAGGGCGATGGCACGGATGTCCGCCATCACCTCGGTGAACACATCCGGCTTGATGGACTGGGCGCCGTCGCACAATGCGTGGGCGGGATCGTTGTGCACCTCGATCATCAGGCCGTCCGCACCGGCGGCCACGGCGGCCCTTGCCAGAGGCGCCACCATCCACCATTTGCCCGTGGCATGGCTGGGATCGACGATAATGGGCAGGTGGGAGAGTTTTTTCACGGCGGGAATGGCCGCCAGATCAATGGTGTTGCGGGTGTAGGTTTCAAAGGTGCGGATGCCCCGCTCGCACAGGATGACGTTGGGGTTGCCCCCGGCCATGATGTATTCAGCGCTCATCAGCCACTCTTCGATGGTGGCGGAAAGCCCCCGCTTGAGGAGAATCGGCTTGCGGGTCTGGCCCAGCTGGCGCAGAAGGTCATAATTCTGCATATTGCGGGCGCCCACCTGAATGCAGTCCACCTTGTCCACGAACAGGTCGATATCATTGGGGGACATAATTTCGCTCACAATGGGCAGGCCGGTGGCTTCCTTTGCAGCACAGAGCATCTCAATGCCCTGATGCTGCAGCCCCTGAAAAGCATAAGGCGATGTGCGGGGCTTGAAAGCGCCGCCCCTAAGGGCTGTTGCGCCGGCGGATTTGACGTCCCGTGCTACCTGGGTGATCTGCTCGATGCTTTCCACCGAGCAGGGGCCCGCCATCACCGCCAGTTTTTTGCTGCCGACGATGGTATCACCGATGGCGATCTCCGTCGCCCCCGGATGGAACATACGATTGGCCTCTTTATACGGCTCCACCACATGGAACAGTCTTTCCACGCAGCGGTGGCTTTCCAGCAGCCCCCGGTCCACCCGGGTGGTGTCGTCCAGCAGCGACAGGGTGGTCATTTCTTCCCCCGCCACAGGCAGAACCTTCACGCCCTGCTGCTCAATCATGCGGGTCAGCTGATCCACCTCGCGGGGGTCCGCCCCCTGACGAAGCACAATGATCATGATGGTGTCCTCCTCCCCAAATGGATAACCACACGCAGGCGGATGCCGCCTTTCGCAGCCCGCCTGTGGATCAATTTTCTCAATACTGCTTTTATCATATCACGGAGGGGATTCTATCGTCAAGTTGTATGGCGAAGAAGTGAAAGCATCACCACATTCCGCCCCACCCTTGCATTTCACCGGAAATGCCGTATAATAAAAGAGCGCCGAGGCGCACTGATTTTGAGAAAAGGGGCGATTTTCATGCCCATGGATGGTTTGACCATCGGGTTTGCCGCCAGAGAGATGCATCAGGCACTGCTGGGTGGCAGGGTGGATAAGGTGACGCAGCCGGAAAAGGACACGGTGATCCTGCTCATCCGGGCGGGCAGCACAAATTATAAGCTGCTCTTGTGCGCCTCCCCCAACAATGCCCGCTGCCACTTCACCCAGCAAACGTTTTCCAACCCGCTGGAGCCCCCGATGTTCTGTATGCTGCTGCGAAAGCAGCTGCTGGGCGGCAGGGTGATGGGCATCCGGCAGATTTCCGGCGACCGTGTGGTGCATTTTGATTTTGATGTGGTGGATGAACTGGGCGATCATGTGCTCAGGCGGCTGATTCTGGAAGTGATGGGCCGGCACTCCAACCTGATGCTGGTGGACGGCGAGGGGAAAATTCTTGAGGCTGCCCGCCATGTCAGCATGGACATGAGCCGGGTGCGTCAGGTGCAGCCAGGTTTGCCCTATCTGCCGCCGCCCGCCCAGGATAAAATCGCCCCGGAGGACGTCACGGCGGAAAATCTTCACGCCAAGCTGATTTTTCAGGGGGATGTGCCGCTGCACAAGGCGCTGGCGGCGTCGGTGTCGGGGCTGTCCAACCCCACGGCGAAGGAACTGGCCTTCCGTGTCCTGCCCGCCGGGGCGGATCGCTCGGATGACCTGATGCAGATTTCCCAGCGGCTGGCGGATTTCCTCGTCAGTCTCCCGCAAAAGGCGGATCCCCGGGTGCTGGTGGATGACATGGGCGATCCGGCGGATGTGTTTGCCTTCCCGTACCTGTCCCGGCATCTGGATTTTCAGCAGCCCTGTCAGACGATTTCTGCCGCCATGGAGAGGTACTTCGGCGCCCGGGATCAGCAGGACCGGATGAATCAGAAGAGCGCCTCGATGGTCAAGCTGCTGAAGGGCCAGATTGAGCGCTGCGAGAAGAAACTCGCCCAGCAGGAGGAAGAACTTCAAAACGCCGCCCGGATGGAAGAGTATCGCCTGATGGGCGAACTGCTCAACGCCAACCTGTGGCAGCTTCACAAGGGGATGCCCCAGGCGGAACTGCCGAATTTTTATGATCCCGATGGCGGCACCATGGTGATTCCCATGGATGTGCAGCTCACGCCAGCACAGAACGCCCAGCGGTACTTCAAGCGCTATCAGAAGGCCCGGTCTGCCCGGGAAATGGCTGCCCAGCAGCGGGAAAAGACGCTGGCCGAGCTGGATTATCTGGAAGGTCAACTGCTGGACGTGGGCAAGTGCGTGGGCGAAAGCGAACTGGAGGAAATCCGCCAGGAACTGATGCGGACGGGGTACATCCGCAAGAGCCTTGCCCGCAAGCAGCAGCGTGCCCTGCCGAAATCAAAACCCTATCACTACCGTTCCTCTGACGGCATTGACATCTTTGTGGGCAAGAATGCCGCCCAGAACGATCGTCTGACCACTTCCGCCCGGCCGGATGAGACCTGGCTCCACGCCAAGGATATGCCCGGCAGCCATGTGATCATCCGCAAGGAGGGCGCCATTCCCGACCAGACCCTGTTGGAAGCGGCAATCCTGGCCGCGTGGTATTCCAAGGGACAGCGGTCTTCCTCTGTGCCGATTGATTACACCCTTCGCCGCTACGTCAAAAAGCCCGGAGGCGCCGCCCCCGGGATGGTGATTTATACAAACCAGCGCACACTCTTCATGACCGTCACGGAAGCAGACGTGCGGAAAATCCACCTGGTGGAGGAGTGACCAGGGGCTCCGCCCCTGGTCAGGGACTTCGTCCCCGACACCCCTGGTGGGGGCTATGCCCCCACCGCCCCCACCAGAGGGCTGCGCCCTCTGGACTCCTGCTTGTGGGGCTCCGCCCCACACCCCGGCAGGGGCGCCGCCCCTGCACCCCGCAAGGGCCATTGGCCCTTGACCCATTACCCCAAGCCCTGACGGGCTTGGGGGATTGTTTGTATGGGGGATTTTCCTTTGTTTATTGCTCGGTCAACTATCATCGGAGGGGACGCCGAAGGGGTCCAGGGGGCGATCGGAAAGCCCCCTGGTTGTGGCGGGAAAACCGTGGAACAGATATCGGATTAGATGCGGTACAATCTTTTGTGCAAGGCAGGGTTTCGCCCTCACGGGCGACCAAAGGGCTTTCCGATCGCCCTTTGGAAACCTTCGGATGCATGTAGTCTTATTTGGCCCTTGACCCATCACCTCGAGCCTTGAAGGGCTTGGGGAATTTTGTGAGGAGATTTCCCCTTGTTTATTGCTCGGTCAACTATCATCGGAGGGGACTCCGAAGGGGTCCAGGGGGCGATCGGAAAGCCCCCTGGTTGCACCGGGAAAGACAAGACCGATTCACAAGACTACTCCAAAAAAAGAAATCCCCGGAAATCCTTCAGGATTTCCGGGTAATGGGTCAAGGGGCAATGCCCCTTGCGGGGTGCAGGGGCAGAGCCCCTGCTGGGGTGCGGGGCAACGCCCCGCAAAAGGGGTGTCGGGGGCAGAGCCCCCGACCGGGGTGCAGGGGCAGAGCCCCTGCTTACGCCGCCCGCAAACGTTTGCGGGAGAGAATCAGATAGCAGATCAGGTGGGCGGCGAAGGTCAGCACCCAGGAAACGGGATAGGACCAATAGAGCACTTCCAGGGTGGGGGTGGCGGCAAAAACGGTGTAAATCCACACAATGCGCAGCAAGCAGGCGCCGGTGAGAGACACAATCATGGGTGTGATGGAGTAGCCGATGCCTCTGAGTTGGCCCACCATCACGTCCATCAGGCCGCAGATGAAATAGGTGGGCATGATGATGTCCATGCGGATGCGGGCGAAGGAGTGAACGGTGGGATCGGTGTTGTAGAGGTTGAGGAGGGGATTCTGCGCCAGCAGGAACATCAGGCCCATGCCCAGACCGAAGGCAGTTACTGTACCCAGACAGACCCACAGGCTGCGGCGGACACGCTCGGGCTTTTTGGCGCCCATGTTCTGGCTGGCAAAGGTCAGCGCCGCCTGATGAATGGCGTTCATCGCCACATAGACGAAGCCCTCCAGATTGGCCGAGGACGTGTTGCCGGCCACCACGGCGGCGGAATCAAAGGAATTGACCGCCGACTGAATCATCACGTTGGACACGGAGAACAGGCTGCCCTGCACACCGGCGGGCAGGCCCACGATAGCAATGCGCTTGAGCTGCGGCAGATGAATCCGCAGCTTTTTCACATTCAGGTGTATGGCGCCGTCTGAGCGGATGAGGCACAGAAGCACCAGCGTGCAGCTGATGACCTGGCTGACCACCGTGGCGATGGCAACGCCAGCCACACTCATGTTGAAGCGAATCACCAGCAGCAGATTCAGCGCCACGTTCACCAGGCCGGAGATGCCCAGATAATACAGCGGACGGCGGGTGTCGCCGATGGCACGGAGAACGGCGGCGCCGAAGTTATACAGCATATTGAAGGGCATGCCCAGGAAGTAGATGCGCATATACAGGGCAGCCAGGTCAATGACGTCGTCGGGGGACTGCATCAATTCCAGCAGCGGCCGGGCGGCGAAAAAGCCAATGATGGCCACGAATACGCCGCACACGCCCGCCAGGGTGATGGCGGTGTGGACGCCGTTTTGAATTTCCTTGAAATCGCCGGACCCGAAAGCCCGGGCAATGGTCACGCTGGCGCCCACGGACAGGCCCATGAAGATGTTCACCAGCAGGTTGGTCAGCGCGCCGGTGGAGCCGACGGCTGCCAGCGCTTCCTGACCGGCAAACTGGCCCACCACCATCACATCGGCGGCGTTATACAGCAGCTGCAGGACGCTGGTGGCAATCAGAGGCAAGGCAAACATCAGCACCTTGGGGAGCAGCGGTCCCTGAGTCATGTCCATTTCATAGGACCGGGGACGGCGGGCGGGGAATTTCATAATGGGAAGCCTTCTTTCATCTTGGAGCAAAATCAGAGGATCACTGGATAGAGGCGGACAGCGTCACGCAGGTGACGGCGGGGCCGTTGAGCAGCCGCCCGGGCAGGGGGTAGAAGGGGCTGGCAGCCAGACCGGGGGAAATGTACTGCGGGATGCCGGAAATGTAATCCATGCCGACGATCTGTTCATCCGGCGGGAAAAAACCCACTTCCGGCACATACAGGGCGCCCAGTCCCGGCAGACGCCACTGACCGCCGGCGTAATGCCCGGCGAGAATCAACGACACATTCCGCAGAGAGAACACGTCGCCGCCCGGCAGGGCCATGCTTCTGATGTAACTTTCCGTCAGCGGCGCATGGGTCACGGCGATCTGCACGTCCGTTGCCTTCATGTCCTTTTTGATGTCCCGGATGCGCTGCATCCTGGCCACCTGATATTCCGCTGCGCGTTTTCTGGCGGCTTCATCGGGCGTAAGAGGATTGACGCTGGCGTTCAAGAGATCCAGCTGCGCCTGATAGGACCTTTCCGTGCTGTCCACATCCAGCGTATAGAGGTATTCCGGCACAAACCACACCCGGGATTTGCCTCTGGTGAAGCACACCGGCTCGTCCAGAATGGTCACGCCGGCTTCCTGCAGTTTCACGGCCCAGGAGGCGTACACCGACAGGCTGTCGTGGGCCGTTTCGATGACAAGGGGCGGATCGGAGTCACCGGGAATGAGCAGTTTGGGGGTATCCTTGGGCAGTTGGTTAATCAGCGTCAGCAGCGGCTCCACGTCGCCCTTTTCGCCCACCATGTCGCCGGTAAAGACAATGCAGGAGAAACTGCGCTTGCCGATGGCGGAGAGGATGTTGGCCTGATTTTCCCCCAGCGTCTCGCCGTGAAGGTCGCTCAGGTGCAGGATGACGTAGTTTTCCAGATCGGCGGGCAGATCGGGCACAAGGGCCGTCTGGCGCACATAGGTCACCTGATGGCTGACGCCGTAGTTGATCACCAGCAGCAGCACAATGGCCGTGAGGAAAATGCCCAGGATCCACCGGGGCGCAGAAGAGCGCTTCCGGGGCTCACCGGAGAAAAAGAAATCCTGTTTGCGTCCCATGGGCGGCCTCCTGTCCTGCATCAGGCGATGCGATATTTCTTCATGATAATTATATCCCTGCGGCGGGGAGATTTCAAGGCGCTTTACAAAAAAGTGAATCATTTTACACCCGTGACAAATCAGCAGGACAAACAAGCCCCTGCGGCGAATCTTTGTGCTGTCCCCCTGCAAGATTCGGCCTTTGCCAATCGTTGTATGGGCAGACTGCCATCCACGGAGGAGATATGCCAATGAAATTCCTGCGCCGCTTATCGGCGATGTGCCTGATGCTGACGATGTTCCTGCCCTTGTGTGCTCAGGCCGCCCTGACCACGCCGGGCAAGGGCCTGTGCAGCAAGACGGACTGCTTCTGGGAGATGCCCATGGATATGTCCGACCCGGACTGGGTCTGGTCCATGCTCACCACGCCCATGACGGTGGTGAAGGGCAATTACCGGGATCAGCAGTACCTTTATGCGGAAAAGAGCGAAAGCAGCCAGCGCATTGCTGAAGTCACCTGCGCCACCCAGGGCGTCCATGTGCTGTCCCAGTCAGAGGACGGCTGGTCGCTGGTGGAGTGCTATTCCAGTTCCTTTGAGGGCTCCAAGGTCAAGGCCTGGAATCAACTGGTACAGGGGTACATCCGTACCGAGCTGCTGCAGGAAGTCGAAGTGAATCAGACCTGGGGATTGGTGGTGGACAAGCTCAGCCAGCGCCTGCACGTCTTCAAGGACGGCATGCTGCTGGATACCCTGGCGGTTTCCACCGGCTATGCCGAGCCCTCCACTCCCTATAACGAAAGCCGATCCGGCGAATATCTGCTTTACAGCCGCACCGGCGAATTCCCCTCCGGCGATCTGTTCTGCGACTACGGCATCCGCTACAACGACGGCGACCTGATCCACGAAGTGCCCCACAAGAAGTATTTTGACGAAGAGGGCAATCTGGAGCGGGTGGGCTTTTATCACTGCGAGCCGTATCTGGGGGAAAAGGCCAGCCACGGCTGCATCCGTGTGCAGCGCCTCAAGAGCAGCCAGGGCATCAACATGGAATGGCTGTGGGACAATATGTACAACGAAGTGGGCAACATCCGCATGGTCATCTGGGAAGACTGGCCCGGACGCACCCTGGAAACGCCGGATGATTCCTTTGTGCTGTACTACAACCCCAAGGGCGGCGACTATTACCACAAGGCGGAAACCTGCTACGGCGTCAAAACCAAGTATCTGCCCCTGACGCCCTTCACCTACGGCGAACTGGGCACTTCCCCCTTTGACGATCTGGAAGCCTGCCCCTACTGCTGCCCGGAGCGCCGCCCGGAGGACATCTTCGACATCAACACCGCCCATCTGGAATAAACAGGAGAATCGCATGAGCCTGACCATCATTGCCGTGGGCCGCATGAAAGAAAAGCCCTACCGCCTCATGGCGGATGAATACTTGAAGCGCCTGAGCCGCTATGACAAGGTGGAGGAAATCGAGCTGCCGGATCTGCCGGAACCCGCCAATTCCTCTCCCGCCATTGAACAACAGATCAAGGAAAAGGAAGGCGAGGCCATCCTCAGCCGCATCAAGCCTTCCGACTATGTCATCGCCATGACCATTCCCGGCAAGCAGTGGGATTCCCCCGGCCTCTCCCGCCATCTGGAAGACCTGAAAAGCCGGGGCAAAGGCAACATCGTTGTGTTGATTGGCGGGTCGCTGGGCCTGAGCGACAAGTGCATCCAGCGGGCGGATGAGGAAATGTCCATGAGCAAGATGACCTTCCCCCATCAGCTGGCGAGGGTCATGCTGCTGGAGCAGCTCTACCGGGCGATGAAAATCAGCGCCGGCGAGCGGTATCACAAGTAAAATCAGCCCAACCAAAATAAGCACACAGGAAGTGCAGACAATGCGCCGCCTGTGTGCTATAATAATGCCATGCTATTCCCCAGTAGGAGGAAACCCCCATGAACCGCACGGAAATCCCCGCCGGATACGAGGCGAAACTCTCCCTGTACGAAACCCAGGCCGCCATCGGTCTGCTCAAGCGCACCTTTCAGGACCATCTGGCTACGGCGCTGAACCTCAAGCGAGTGTCTGCGCCCCTGTTTGTGGACCCCGCCACCGGCCTCAACGATGACCTCAACGGCGTGGAACGGGCTGTCGCCTTTGACATCCCTGCCGCAAAAATGGACGCCCAGGTGGTGCATTCTCTGGCCAAGTGGAAGCGCATGGCCCTCTATCGCTATGACATCTGGCCCGGCAAGGGCATTTATACCGACATGAATGCCATCCGCCGGGATGAAGACCTGGACAACCTCCACTCCATTTATGTGGACCAGTGGGACTGGGAGCGAGTCATCACCAAGGAGATGCGCACGGTACAGTTCCTGAAAAACACGGTGCGGGACATCGTGCAATGCATTGCGGATGCGTCCCTGATTGTCAACGGGCGCTATCCCCGGCTGAACACCCAGCTGCCCTCGGAGGTCACCTTCGTCACCTCTGAAGAATTGCTGCAGATGTATCCCGGCATGACCGCCAAAGAGCGGGAAAACGCTTTTGTCCGGGAGCATCCCGTGACCTTCCTGATGAACATCGGCGGCAAGCTGTCCAACGGTCAGCCCCACGACGGGCGCGCTCCCGACTATGACGACTGGGACCTCAACGGCGACCTGCTGTACTATTTCCCGACCCTTGACAAGGCGATCGAGATTTCCTCCATGGGCATCCGTGTGGACGCTGAAGCCCTCGACCGCCAGCTGACCCTCTCCGGCTGCGACAATCGCCGGGAACTGACCTATCACAAGATGCTGCTTGCAGGTCAGCTGCCCCTGACGATCGGCGGCGGCATCGGCCAGAGCCGCCTGTGTATGCTCCTGTTGGGTAAGGCCCACATCGGCGAGGTGCAATCCTCCATCTGGGATGAAGACACCCTTCGCAAGTGCCGTGACGCCGGCGTCACGCTGCTGTGAGCAGGGGCTTTGCCCCTGCACCCCGGTCGGGGGCTCTGCCCCCGACACCCCCAATGTGGGGCTTTGCCCCACACCCCAGCAGGGGCGCTGCCCCCGACACCCCCGCAAGGGCCATTGGCCCTTGACCCATTACCCCAAGCCCTGACGGGCTTGGGGGATTGTTATTATGTGGGTTTTTCCTTTCATGCTGTGCTGTTATGCAAGGTGGGATTTCGCCCTCACGGGCGACCAAAGGGCTTTCCGATCGCCCTTTGGAAACCTTCGGATGCAAGTAGTCTTATTTGACCCTTGACCCATCACCCAAAGCCCAAGGGCTTGTGGGTTTGTTTTTATGTAGGTTTTTCCTTTCATAATGTTCTATTATGCAAGGCGAGGTTTCGCCCTCACGGGCGACCAAAGGGCTTTCCGATCGTCCGCCTCCGCTTCGCTTCGGAAACTCGCCTTCGGCGACTGCCCACTGGGCAGTTCGTTTCCTTTGGAAACCTTCGGGCTCCCTCCGGCTGAAGGGGTATTAGTGTGTTGCTCTGTAGGGAACGGCCTGCGTGCCGTTCCGGGATTTATGCCGGGGTTGCAAGCGGAACGGCACATAGGCCGTTCCCTACATTTTTGTGCGGTCACGACTACTTACAAGGATGCAGACCGAAGGGGTCCAGGGGGCGATCGGAAAGCCCCCTGGTTGCCCCGGCAAGGAAAAGCCAAATCCATAAGACTCCTCCAAAAAAGAACACCCCGGAAATCCATCAGGATTTCCGGGTAATGGGTCAAGGGGCGATGCCCCTTGCGGGGGTGTCGGGGGCAGGGCCCCCGACCGGGGTGCAGGGGCGGCGCCCCTGCCGGGGTGTGGGGCGGAGCCCCGCATAAGGGTTTCCAAAGGGCAAAGCCCTTTGGTGGGGTGTGGGGCAACGCCCCGCAAAAGGGTCCAGGGGCAGCGCCCTTGGTCACAGCACGGGGTTCCTGCGGAAGAAGCGGCGCATTCCCAGCAGCAGGAAGGTGCCCAGCAGGGGGAACAGGGCGGCAACGAGCATCCCCACCTTCATGCCCAACTGTTCAGGAGCCATCATCAGGGAGGCGCTCATTTCCAGCGCCCAGGGGCTGGCGGATACGCTGTCGGTGATCAGTCCCAGCAACTGGGGCGCAACGGAGGCGCCGAAGTCGCCGCCGGCGGCCATCAGGGCATAGGCAGCCACGCCCACGGCGGGAATCTTCTCCTCCATCAGAATCAGCGTGCCGGGCCAGAGCATGGAGGTGCACAGGCCCACCAATACGCAGGCAATCAGCGAAATGATGGCATTGGGGCAGAAGGCCACCGTCAGATACAGCACCGTGGCGCCGGCCATGCCCAGCAGCAGCACCCGGGAGATGTTCCTGCCATACTTGGCGTAGAAGGTGCGGGTCAGGCTCAGGAGGATGGCAAAGGAGCACATACCCAGCAGATCGCCCAGCGCCTTGGGGATGTTCAGCGCCGTTTCCGTGTAGACGGAAATCCAGTTGGTCATGGAGTTTTCCGCACAGCTGCCCAGGAAGATGCACATCATGCACAGGAAAATCGCCACCGTGCGCTTGCGGGCGCTGGGGGTGTTTTCCTTGGCATGGGAGATGTCCATGTCAGGCAGGATGGCAAAGGACATCAGCCCAGAGGCAATCAGCGGCAGGATTGCAAAGAAGCCCACCAGATACATCCAGTTGGTGTTGCCGAACACCTGCAGGAAGATGGTGCTGATGACCACCACGGAGACAAAACCATAGCCGTAGAGGGAGTGCAGGGTGCTCATGTCCTTGGCAGGATTATCCGAGGGCAGCGCCGCCACTGTGGGGCTGATGAGCACTTCGCCCAGACCGGCCGCAACGGAGAAAATCACCGTGCCGATGACCAGACCCAGATAGGCGTGCTGGGGGAAGAGCGTGGGCACCAGCGCATAAATGCCCAGGCCCACAGCCGTCAGCAGCGGCGTGATGCGCAGCGTCTTGTGAATGTTGAAAAACCGGGAGAAGAAGCTGAAAATCAGGTCCACGGACAACTGGGTGATGAAGTTCACCACCACCAGCGTGCCCAGGAGCGTGTAGGAAATGCCGTACATCTCCTGAAAGGTATTAAAGAGCATCGGCGGGAGAATAAACACCGACGCCGCTGCCAGGTACATATAGTAGCAGACAAGTTTTGTCTTGCCGATGGGCAGTTTCTTCATGCGAATCATCCTCGTGTAATGGAATGGCCCTTCTCAGGCGTTGTTGGAGTCCTGCTGCTGCGCCGCTTTGCGGGCCTCGGCGGCCTGCTGACGGCTGCGCTGCAGGAAGCGGATGGCCAGAGAGAGCAGGCCAAAGGCGAGGAAAGCCGCCATGGGGCCATATACCCAGCCCATGTGGGCCGCAAGCTGATGGGTGGCGAAAAGAATCAGCACGGCAATGATAAACACGCCCATGCTGGCAAGGGCCAGCAGCGCCAGAACACGCTTGATCATATCCATGTGGTGAACCTCCTGAAATCATATAGGAAATCGCCAACATTGTAACAGATAAACGAGAGGGATGCAAGGGACAAACGCAAAAAAAGAGGGGATAGCCCCCTCTTTAAGTGTGCAGCAAACAGGGTGTTATGCCGTGCGGGTGATATACTGGCAGTAGACGTAGATGTTCTGGATCTTCTTGGCCTCGGTACCGTCCTCCATGTGGGTGATGGGCTGGGTTTCCGAGGGGGTGACGTAGAGTTTGAACACCAGCGCTTCCTGGCCCACGTGCATATGGCGGACTTCCTTGAAGCGGTAGTTCTTGTTGGTCAGGCCGATGTAGGGGAAGATGATGTTGGTGATGTCGCTGTTGGAGAAGCCAATGCGCACATCTTCATCATCAAAGGTTTCCAGCACGGCATGGGTCTCCTCGAAACTCATGCGGCGGCTGGTGAACTGTCCCTCGCCGATGACGGTCATCATACTGCTGTTGTCCAGAAGAAGCAGAGGATTGTTGTGCTGCATAATCAGGCCTCCTTGATGAAATAAAATATAGGTTTCCAAGAAACAAACGATGTTTCTATGTGTAGTATACATCCCGAAGGAAGGTTTGTCAATAAAAAATATTCTTTTTGGGAAGAAAAATGCCATAATTGACAAGATTGTTGAATTTTTAACAAAGAAACAGACCGGCAGTGCATTGTCGGTCTGTTTTGATACATTTTATGTTGATTTATTCGCCGGCGACGAACAGCACGCCCAGGGTGCCGGGGCCGCAGTGGCTGGAAATCACGCCGCCCGCCCGGGTGATGCATATCTCCTCAAAGTGTCCCATGGAGGACACCATGTCCTTCACGGCGGCGATGATGCTTTCTTCGCAGCCGGAGTGGGTGATAAAGACACGGTGGGCGTCGGCCTTTTCCAGTGCGGGCGTCAGTTCCTCCACATATTCGCCGATGACCCGCTTCATTTTGCCGCGGTACTTCTTGCCAGGGCTCATTTTGCCGCCGGAAACAGAAATCATGGGATGAAGCCGCAGCAGGCCGCCTGCCATGGCAGCCACGCCGCTGCAGCGGCCGCCCCTGTGGAGATACGTCAGGGTGTCCACCACAAAACTGGCCCGGATGCGAGGCTTCAGGCTTTCCAGATGATCGGCGATTTCCTGGGCAGAGGCGCCCTTTTGTGCCATTTCGGCGGCGGAGAGCACCATCAGGCCAATGCCGGTGGAGAGGTTTTCGGAGTTGATGACCTTCACCCGGTTTTCGGCGCCCAGTTCCCGGGCTGCCAGCCGCAGCACGTTGGCGCAGGTGGACATACTTTCGGAAATGGTAAGGCACACGGCGTCGTTGCCGCTCTCCAGCACCCGCCCCATGACAGTCGCTACCGTCTCCAGGGAGGGAGCAGCCGTCTTGGGAGTAGCACTGTTGGCGTCAGCCCAGCGGTAAATCTCGTCGGGGGTCACGCCTGCGCCGTCCTCAAAGGCGTCATCGCCCAGGAGGATTTGCAGGGGGATGATCTCCACGCCGTAACGCTTGATCAGTTCGGGGGAAAGATCACAGGTGGAATCAGCAATGATCGTAACCATGGGAAATCCTTTCTGAAACAATTGCAGCAAATGCAGTCGGAAAAGCAGGCCTTCACTTCAGGAAGGCTCGCTCTTATCATAGCACCGGGAAGGGCGAAAATCAATAAACGGTAGTTGAAGTTCAGGAATTTCCGGCATTTTTTGGCCTTTTCCCCGGGAAATGTTGCTCTGAAAGCCGGGGCGTGCTATAATGGCGAAGAACGGATCAGACGAAGCGGAGGGCGTGAAAACAGATGAAAATTTCCAAGAAAGATGCGCTGATGTGGTTTTCCTTTTTTGCTCAGCTCCCCGAGGGCGAGCAGCTTTTGCCCCGGCAGCAGGAGATCGTGTATGCCGTCATCAGCCAGATTGAACTGGCGGAAGAGAAGCGCCAGCAGGACCTGATGGCGAAGATTCCCGGGCTCAAAAGCGTCAGAGGGCGCTCCTATTATGTGGGCCCGGACGGGCAGTTCCCCGCCGGATGCCGCTCCTGTCTGCTGGGTACGGGCCTGAGTGCCATCCGCAAGACCAACCGCTGCAATGTCCTGTGCCCCTTCTGCTACAACTATGGCGAACTGGACTGCCAGCCGCCCGTGGGCGAAGGCATGTGGGAAATCGGCGGCACGAAATTCCGGGAAGAGGACATCGACCTGCTTCTGACCATGGGCAATGCGCCCACCGGTGTGTCCTATGTGTATCTGGAGCCCTTTATGGAGATCGAAAAGTATTACGGCGTCATCCGCCGGTTCCATCAGGCGGGCATCCATCAGCATATGTACACCAACGGCACCCTGTGCACTGAAGAAAACCTGAAGGCGCTGGGGGAAGCCGGTCTGGACGAGCTGCGTTTCAACCTGGGCGCCACACTGGCGGCAGACAAGGTGATCGCCTCCATGGCGCTGGCGAAGAAGTATATCCCCCGTGTGGGCATTGAAACGCCCATGACGCCGGATTATTACGAGGTGTTCCAGCAGAAGAAGGATGTCATCCTCGCCACGGGCATTGACTTCATCAACAGCGCCGAACTGCACCTGAATCCCAACAACGTGGTGAATTATCTGGGCGAAAATATGTACATCACCCGCCACGGCTACCTCTCCCCCATCTGGAGCCGGGAAATGACCCTGCAGCTGATGCGTCAGGCCTGCGAGGAAAACTGGCCTGTGGCTGTGCATGACTGCTGCAACCGCACCAAGTTCGCAAGGGACCTCAACCTGAAAGCCCATGAGGGCGGCTGGTTTGGCGCCAGCGCCTATGGCAGCGAGTTTGACGGCATCCCCTACGAACTGTTCCTGCCCATTCTGCAGGATGAATCCTTCACCTTCGTGGAGGAAGAGCCCCTGCCGGAAGGCTACCGCCCCGGTGATCTGGTCTTCTGATACCCAAACAAAAGCGCCCTCCCTGCCTTTTCCTGCAGGGAGGGTTTTGCATACCTTTTTCAGCCCAGATAGTGGGTCATAGCCAGCATGAGGATAAAGCCCAGCAACAGCGCCCAGGTGGCGCCCCGCTCCGAGCCATGGGCATGAGTTTCGGGGATCATCTCGTCGCTGATGACGTAGAGCATGGTGCCGCCGGCAAAGGCCAGGGCAAAGGGGAGAATCGCCGCAGAAATGCTCACCGCCAGATATCCCAGCAGCGTGCCCAGCACTTCCACCAGGCCCGTCATAGCGGCGGCAATGAAGGTGCGCCGGGGGGAAATCCCTGCTGCCAGCATGGGCGCAATGATGACCATGCCCTCGGGGATGTTCTGCAGCGCAATGCCAGCCGCAATGGTGATGGCTTCCGCCGTGTTGCCGGTGCCGAAACCCACGCCGGCAGCGATGCCTTCTGGCAGGTTGTGGATGGCGATGGCCGTCACGAACAGCAGCACCTTGTTGATGCTTTTCGCCTGATCGGGATGGGCCTCCTGATCCACGCCCGACAGCCGGTGCAGATGGGGCACCAGGCGGTCCAGCAGGTTCAGGCACAGGGCGCCCAGCAGGATCCCCGCCGCCGTCACCACCACGGCCCAATCGCCGCCGCCTTCCAGCGAGGGCAGAATCAGCCCGATGACCGCCGCCGCCAGCATCACGCCCGCCGCAAAGGACAGGATGATGTCGCTGTGGCGGTGGGACATCTTCCGAAAGAAAAACCCGATCACCGCACCGATCACCGTTGCGCCGCCCACACCCAGCGCCGTCAGCCATACCATTTGCATACCTGCGTCCCCTTTCAGCCTTCTTTCAACCATTATATCACCACAATGGGACAAAATGAAACAAAAAAATCGGGTCCTGCATTGTTGCAGGACCCTGTTGTTTCAGTATGTCAGTCGTCAAAGTCCAGACCGTTCTTCCGCAGAACACGTTCCACGTCGTCATCGGTCACACGGGCTTCCCTGCCGTAGAGGTCGATCAGGTCCTGTTCATCCACCCAGTCGGCGAAATCCCAGTCACGGCGGCCTTCCCGCCAGTCATCGCTGTCTTCCCACTCGCCTTCGTGCCATTCATCATCCAGCATCAGCCACGCCAGGAAGCCCGCCGGAAGCTCGGTTTCATCCGCATAGCCGAGGATGTCCTGCTCCGTCAGTTCCTTACGGATGGCACGTCGCTGGGCCTTGGCGTCCTTGTCCCTGGGGTTATCCTTCATGTCCAGGAACAGCGCCAGCCGCTCGCCCGTGGGCGTTTGGGGCACTTCCAGCGCCAGCCGGTCGGCCAGGGCGGCATAGTAGCCATACCGGGCCATGGAAATGGGCAGCTGATTCTGGGCCGCAAAGGCGAGCAGCTGCTCGGGCGTCACGGCCTTGAGTTCCTCCAGTGTCAGATTGTCATAATCCTCGTTCATGGCCTTCGTGAGGGCGTCAGGCTGATTCACATCGCCCACCAGCCCCCAATAGGCCCGCATTTCTTCGGCGTCTTCATCGGCGATGGCCTCCACCAGGAGAATCGCCAGCAAAAGCGCCAGCACCAGGGCAAGTCCTCGTTTCATTGTGCGCTGCATCATTGTGATTCCTCCTTCATGCGGGGTGAATAGGTCCGCAGGAAGATTATACCACACTTTTCCTACAAATGAAACAGGGTTTATAGGAAATGTGTGTAAATATTTTGTGAAGGAAAAAGGGCTTGCGTGGTGCAAGCCCGGAAAGGATGAATTCTTGACATTATGAGATGTCGATGGAGATAGAACTGGAGGAGCCTTTACTATATTTTGTGTTTGTTTTGTAAACCAATTGGCCCGAGAGTCGTCTGTGGACTGTACCCGAAACAACAGACAAAGAAATAAGAGTCCTGAAGTAGAATAGAGATAGTTTACGCGGCCTTGCACCGAATTTCAAGAGGTGTGAGGCCGTTTTTGAGTGAAATACGCTCAAAATT
>SVHA01000024.1 GCA_015056085.1 Clostridiales bacterium | reverse complement strand
TGTATGCTTCCTGTGTTATCCTGTCCATGGAGAACCTCCCTGTGTGTGGTGTTTGTAGCAGAACTATCTTACCACAGTTTGGTTCTCTTTTTTCGTTCCGGTGTTACCTATGTATTGTACCTCAACAATTTCCGGCCTGAATCCAGCCCATTCTCGCCCGGTCACCCTTTCCTTTCACGAAAAAGCCCCCGGCTGATTTCTCAGCAGGGGGCAGGAGGTACCCGGGTAAGCATCCCGCTTGCCCGGATGAAGAAACATTACTCAGCGTCGGTGCCGGTGGTAACGTCCAGATCGGTGGCGGTGGCAGTCTGCAGGAACTCGGGCACAGCGCCGAACTCAGAGGTGTCACGATACCAGTTGTCGCGATAGCCGTTCATTTCCTCACGCAGGGAGGGAGCACGGTCAGCGGGGGTAGCGGTGCCGTTGGCGAAGCTGTCCGGCACGCCGCCGAAGTAGAACATCACGTTGCACCAGATGATGTTGGGAGCATGGGGGTCGATACGGGGAGCAATGCCCTTGAAGTTGGCGTAGAAATCAGCCAGACCGGGATTGCCGTGATCGATGGTGTGCTGCCACAGGTCTTCATCGGTCAGCATGGGCACGCTGTTCTGCACCACTTCGTTCTCCTCGAACCACACATTACGCAGCATGGTAGCCTCACGGCCCCAGGTCATCCACTTGCCCAGCAGCCAGGCTTCGTTGGGATACTTGGTGCCCTTGGAGATGCAGGCAAAGATGGTTTCATCGGGGTTGCCTTCCATGGGGGAGGGCACGGGATAGAGCAGGTATTCACAGCCGGTTTCCTGAGCGGTGGAGCCATCCAGATAGGCAGCGCCGCCCCAGATGAAGCTCAGGCCATTAACAGCCACGCGGCCATTGGCAGCAGCAAAGCCGTTGGGGTCGCCCAGAATCTTTTCCTTCTCTTCAGCGGTCATGTTGTCGGCCACGCCGGTTTCACGCCAATTAGCGAAGGTTTCTTCCAGCATCACCCAGGTCTCGTCGAACTCATAGGAGTCGCCGTCCCAGCCGTGACGGTTGTAGAAATACTCGATGGTGGTGTTGTTGCCATAGCCGAAGTAGTAGTCTTCAGGATGGGCAACCGCTTCGCAGACCTGCACGAATTCTTCCCAGGTCCAGTCGTAGCCGGGCAGTTCCACGTTGTACTTGTCAAACAGAGTCTTGTTGACAACCACCATCATGGGGCGGGTCTGGGCGGGAATGGAGTAACGGCGGCCAGCGATCTGCGCCATCTTCAGCAGGGCGGGATCCATACGGGCAGCGTCGGGATCAGTGGTGTAGTAGTCGTCCAGGCGCAGAGCCCAGTCATTGCCCACGGCGTCACAGACGTTTTCCATCCAGAACACATCGGGCAGCTTCTGCTCGGCAGCCAGGTTGCCCAGGCCTTCAGTATAGGTGCCGGTGTCGATCTCAACGATTTCCACCTTGATGTTGGGATAAGCCTGCATGAACTGCTCGGCCAGATCCAGAGTCAGCTCATAGTCTTCGCCCATGGTAGCATAGCGCAGGGTGATTTCTTCGGTGGTGATGGCCAGCAGATCAGCACCATCATCAGCCAGGGAGGCGGTCACGCCGAAAACCATCAGCATGGCCAGAACGAGGGAAAGGAACTTCTTCATACCAAAACTCCTCCTTTTTATTTTCCCGTTTTCCGGGAATAACGTTGGGATACTATCACTATTATAGACCCATTTGGTCGAAAAAGTCAACACCTGATTGGACATCTTTCCACTTTTTGGAGACATTCTTTCCCACCCGTTGCCATTTTCCGCCCTGGCATGATATAATACAGGCAAATATCGAAGGGAGGACGTGCCATGAAGGTTGCAGGCGTCATTGCGGAATACAATCCCTTCCACCGGGGCCATGCCTATCATCTGGAACAGGTGCGCCGCCATTTTGACGCCGTGGTGGTGGTGATGTCCTCCTATTTCACCCAGCGGGGCGAAGCGGCGATTCTCTCCCCCGTTGACCGGGCGGAAATGGCCTTGCGCTGCGGCGCTGACGCCGTGTTTGCCCTGCCTGCCCCCTGGGCGGTGCGGGATGCGGAGCACTTTGCGCTGGGCGGCGTGGCGATTCTGGACGGTCTCGGCGTGGACGGCATCTCCTTCGGCGCTGAAACGGCTGATTTGCCCCTGCTGCGGCAAACGGCAGAGCTGCTGGAACACCCCACCGACATTATGCAGGCGGCCCTGCGCCGCCAGCTGGACAGCGGCCTTCCCTACCCTGCCGCCATCAGCCGGGCCATGGCAGAAGTGCATCCCGACGCCGGGGCGCTGCTTGCTACCCCCAACAACACGCTGGCGGTGTGCTATTTGCGGGCGATGATGCGCCTGAAAAGCACCATGGACGTCTTGCCTGTCACCCGGCAGGGGGATTATCACGATACCACGCTGACAGAGGCCTTCCCCTCCGCTATGGCCCTCCGGGGCGCCATGATGCGGGGCGATTGGGCCGGCGTCAAACAGGGGCTGCCGGAAGCGGCCTGGGATGTGCTGCAATCAGCGGCGCAGGCGGGGCGCATCTGCCGCCCGGATGCGCTGGATGCGCTGGTCATCCACACCCTGCGGTCTTTGGGTGAAAAAGCAGCCACGCTGCCGGACGTCTCCGAGGGCATTGAGTGCCGCCTTTGTGCCAGCGCTATGAAGCACGCCCGGCGGGAAGATGTGCTGCAGGACGCCAAGACGAAGCGCTACCCCTACGCCCGGCTGTCCCGGATGTGCACCCATGCGCTGCTCCATATGACCGACGCTGATTTGCTCAAGCAGGAACTGCCCCGCAGCGCCCTGCTGCTGGGTGCCGGCCCCCGCTTCCGGGAAGTAATGCAGTCCCTCCGCCGCAAGGACGATTTTGCCATTCTGGGCAGCGGCAGCGATCTGCGAAATCATGCCGAAGAATGGAAAACGGAAATCCTCGCCGGGGAAATGTGGGCCATCGGCGCCGGACAGCCCGGCGGGCTGGCGTTCACCCAGGGCGTGGCCAGGGGGAAATGACACTTTAAGATAAATCCAGGCTATACTGACAAAACGACAGGAGGTCAAGAATCATGAAAAAGATGTCCATTTTGCTTTGTGCGGTGCTTCTGATGATGCTGGCGGTTTTCCAAAGCGCATTGGCTGACACATTGGTTGCCCCCCGAATTGGATGCTTCCGCCCTGGCCATCGAACAGGACTATGCTTTCCAATCTCTGACCGATTGGAGCTATTGGGAGGCTACCACCAATTCAAACTATTATGCTGAACTTACTAATCTGACCGAAATGACTTTGAAGTTTTCCTGCACCAAGCCTTTGATGGATCAGTATGTGGCAATGCTGCAGGAAACAGGTTTTGAGTTGGTATATCATACTCCCGACGATGAGCACACCTACTATAACTGGAAGTTGAAATATGTCGGTATGCCTCGCGTTCCCGGCTTAGGAACCACCAGCAGCGGCGAAATCTACCATCTGGAAATTGATGGATTCAAGGGCGGCAAATATTACTTTCAATACACCACGGAACTCGAAATGAAAGACCTGGGGCTGCGCATAGATGGCGCCGAAAGCGGGATTGACCAGTATGGCGAATCTGCCGCAGCCGGTCTGTATCAACTGGCGGACGGCAGTTTCCAGACAACCGATGGCCGTTTGAAAGCCGCCGTTGGTTCTGCCATGGTCATCCGTGACGGACGCACCACCGAAGCCCAAGCTTCCTGCGTGTCCAACGGCCGCAACGAATGGCTCTATGTGACCGGCTATCACCGCAACGAAGATTTTTACTATGCTGTTCCCGTCAATTATGCCATGCAGGGCGATATGTATACCCTCAACGAACTTGTGAACGATTCTGACTTGTTCATTGATGAGCACTCTACTGCGGACTCCATCATGAACGGCGTCTTTGCTCCCGGAAGAGACCCTTACTTCCTGCTGACCTTTGACGGAAACAGAAGCAACCCCCGGATCAGCGCCCATGATCGCTTTGAATGTGTGCTGGTGCGCACTATGTACTATCAGAAAAACGATGTTGCGGTGTATTACGTGTACGCCCGCCTGAACCGCACAGAACCTTCGGAGATCGAGGCTCTCTGCGCCGTTGACCTGAAATAAGGATTTCTATCTGCAAGGCTGGTCGCAGACACGAGGGAGAGCATTCTGGCAGACATGAAGGCGCTGCCCCCGGGAAAGACCCGTCAGGACAACTATTTCGTCCATTTTTGGGGACAGGGGCAGCCTCGCTGCCGTGTGGATTTGATCGTCCGTTTCCCTGATGAAGCTGGAAAAGAGGCTGTGAAGGTCCTCCCATTGCACAGATGACGAAAAAAAGAGCGCCGTGCTTGCTGCACCCTGCGCTCTCTTCCCGCCGATGCCTTTTGCATCGGCTTTTGTTATGCTGTTTTACGCCTGATCGTCTTCCTGCCGGCAGCGGGAGCGGTCAGCGGAAAATCCGTCGGGATAGCGGCGATGAAGTTTGTCCAGGTTCATCTGCATCACGTCGGAAAGGCGCACGCCCAGGCCCTCGCAGGCTTCCGCCAGATACCAGGCAACGTCGCCCAGTTCCTTCATCATGGTCTGTTTGTCCAGTTCATGCCCCTGAAAGAGGTGCTTTTTGAGCAAGTCCGCCGCTTCGCCGGATTCGCCGCACAGGCCCAGCACCGCATTGAGCAGCACCTGATCGGCGGGGATGTCCGGGTTGAGCAGCGTCATGGCTTCCTTCTGATAATCATTTGCGTGCATGGCGGTCTCCTTGTGTCAGGCTTCAATCGCATTTTCCAGCGGGGCAAGGTCAATGCCGGGGCAGGTTTTCAGCACCTGATACAGCGCCTGAAGCATCTGTGCAACGCCGCCGGGGACGTCGCTTTCCGCATTCAGGGGCAGCACCGGGTCGTGGACGGACAGGCGCAGCAGGAACCAACCGTTGTCCATGCCGCCATCCAGATCAAAGGCGATGCGCACACCCTCCCGGTTGTCCGGGGCGATGTGCCAGCCCTCGGCGCCGCTGGCGTAATCCAGCACCTGGGAGATGGCTTCCTTGCCCGCTTCCCGGAAATCCGGGGCAGTGATGTTCAGGCGGATTTCCTTGCTTTCCACAGGCTCCTGCAGATCGGCAATCAGGCTGCCCAGCGTCATGCCGTCCTGCTTGAGGCGCATGGCACGGATGATCAGCACCGTGACCAGGTACATGCCGTCGTCGAGGAAGTGATTTTCCTTCAGGGCCGCATGGCCGGAGGTTTCAATGGCCAGGGGGCAGGAAATGCCTTCTTCGTTCAGGCGGATGGCCTCGTTGATAACGTTGCGGTAGCCCCGCTTATAGCGATAGTGCTCGCCGCCCCAGTCACCGATGAACTTCTTCAGCCCGGAGGACGTGACGGAGTCGGTGACGATGGTCTGCCCCGGCTTTTCATCCAGCAGGATGGCGGAAATCAGAGCGATGAGCCGGTTGCGGTTGATTTCCCTACCGTCGGCGTCCACGATGGCGGCCCGGTCGCAGTCGGTATCGAAAATCACGCCCAGGTCAGCGCCCACAGCCTTCACCGCCGAGCAGACAGAAGCCATGGCTTCGGTGTTTTCCGGGTTAGGGATATGGTTGGGGAACATTCCGTCCGGCTCCAGGAACTGACTGCCCTCAATCCAGGCGCCCAGGTCCTCCAGCAGCCGGGCATAGAAGCCGCCGGCGCCGTTGCCGGCATCCACCACCACATGAAGGCCCAGCAGCGGCTTGGCCACATCGGTGTCCAGCCCCTTGCGGATTCTCTCCGCCAGCTGGGAAGCATACACCGGCAGGAATTCCCTGGGGGTGATGGCGCCTTTGAGAAGCAGCCCGCAGGTATCATTGTCCCGGGCGTCTTCCAGCAGGCGGGTGATGTCGCCGCCCTCCAGACCGCCTTCCTTCAGGAAGAACTTCAGGCCGTTTTTGTCATAGGGATGATGGCTGGCAGTGACCATCACAGCGCCATCGGGGGCAAATTCCGGCGTGAGGATGGACATATACATGGCCGGAGTGGTGCACAGGCCGAAGTCCATCACCGACGCACCCGCCATGCTGATGCCCTCTGCCGTTGCCGCCAATAACGCCGGGCCGGAAATGCGGCTGTCCCTGCCGATGGAAATGGTGACTTCCTCCACCGGCTTGCCGGTCTTTTCCGCCGTGAAGCGGGCAAAGGCCGCACCCAGCCGACGGGCCACATCCGGCGTCAGCAGGGCCTGATCGCCCACTGCGGTGCCCCGCACATCCGTGCCGCTTTTGAGTTTCATGAAGTCCATATTGATTGCCTCCCTTTGCCCGTTTCAGGGCTGCTCTGCCTGATCGTAAGCACCCCTCAGCAGATGATACAGGGGCGCCATGGCACGGAAATCCGCCGCGACCCGGTCCACCAGTTCCGGCGTGAAGACCCATGCCATGTCCGTTTTCGCCTTGCCGACGTAGCATTCCCGCATGGCATACCAGGGTTTGAGGTGCTCCGGAATGTTGGCGGGGATGGCCATGCGCTTGTAGGGGTTGGTGTACACCGTCAGGTCATGGCCCGCAAAGTCCACGCTGCTGAGGATGCCGCTGACGCCCTTGGGCGAGGCTTCCATGCGCCTACGCAGGATCTCGTTCATGGCCTTGTTTTCGCCCCAGGTGCCGCAGCCCCAGCTGAGGGTGTTCACGCCCATTTCAAAGAAGAAATTGACGCTGCCCTCCTTGGGCTCGGCAGCCCTGCGGAAGCACAGCCACAGGTGATCCCGGAAAGGGCTTTTGTCCCGGGAAAAGCGGGTATCCCTGTGGATGCGGGCCAGGCACTTGTAAGGCCTCACTTCCATCAGGGGATCAATCTGCCGCACCACGGGCGCAAGGGCGTTGATAAATGCGTGGAAAGGGGCCTTCACATACTCCTCGTAGCGGGCCCGGTTTTCTTCAAAATACAGTTTGTTATTATGAAAACGCAGGTCCAGAAAGAACTCCAGCGTTTCCTGGGGAAAGCCTGTGAACATCGTCTCCCTCCTGTCTTTCCTGTTTATTATACCCTTAATACCCCTTTTTTTCAACCGGGAAACAGCCCCAAACAAATCAAAAAGGCTGCCGGGTTTCCCTGTGCAGCCTTGTGTTGATTCGGTTATTCGACTTTCTCGCCCCTGAGGCCCGCCGCCAGCAGCCTGACCATTTCATCCTGCTGCTCTTCCACAGTGCGGGCGGTATCGAACACCACAGGCTTGGCCACATGGAAGGCCTTGCCCTTGGTGTCGATATGCACCGGCCAGAGTTTGAGCGCCTTGCCGGTGGAGCGGTAATACATGGTGCAGATGTTGAGCCAGCCGGTGTTGATCCAGTCGTGATGCTCGCCAAAGCCGCTGGGCTGTTCAGGGAAAATCACGATGTACTTGCCCTCTTTGAGCAGTCGCATACTGGTGCGCACCGTGGACATCACCCGGGCGTCATGATACACGGGGATGGTGGGGGCACTTTTGAGCACCGGGGGAATCAGCGCCGCCGCAATATACGGCAGGGTGGCGTTGTAGAGGGGCTCCAGCTTGCAGCCGGGCTCCCACCAATAGTCCTGCCGGACATAAGCCGGGCAGGTTTTCCTGTTCATGATGCCTTCGTTGCACCAGGCATGGCAATCCTTGTAATAGGGAAAGCGAATCACCATGTTGATGGGCCCCATGGCGCCCACATGATTGCACACAAACACGCAGGGCTCCTCGTCAAAGGGCACCTCCCAGGTGGTGGTCATTTTCGGCGCCAGCGCCCGAAAGCCCCAGCAGAGGGTATCAAACAAGCGTCCCATATCTCCACATCCTCGTCATCATCATTGGAATCGTTGCAAAAAGCGTCCGTCAGTCCCGCCGGCGGTTGGCAATGAGCACCAGTCGCAGCAGGGACAGAAGGCTGGTCACAGCGGCGGCCACATAGGTCAGGGCAGCGGCTCTGAGCACCTTGCGCACGCCCTGCTCTTCCTCGCCGGTGACATATCCGCCTTCGGTCAGCATGGCCACCGCCCGGCGGGAAGCGTCAAACTCCACGGGCAGGGTGATCAGCGCAAACACAGTGGACAGGGCAAAGAGCACAATGCCCAGCGTCACCAGCGGCTCCCAGGCGAAAATCAGGCCCGCAATGAACAGGGGCGTGGACAGGCTGGAGCCGATGTTCACCAGCGGCACCACGGCAGTGCGGATTTTCAGCGGCGCATAGCCCTCCATCTTCTGCATGGCATGGCCGGCTTCATGGGCCGCAATGCCCATCGCCGCCACAGAATCGGAGCGATACACGCCGTCAGAAAGATTCAGCGTTTCCGTGGCGGGATTGTAGTGATCCGTCAGCGAGCCGGAGACCCGCCCCACCTGCACGGCGTTGTTGCCGTTGCGGCGAAGGAGTTCCTTCACCATCACGCTGGCAGGCTGCCCCAGCCTTGTAGGAATGCGGCTGAATTCCTTATACGCATGATTGACCTGGCTTTGCGCCCACAGGCCCAGAAGCAGGCCGGGGATAATCAGAATGTACGTCCAGTCAAAATAAAACATTATCTCTCTCCTTTACCGCAGGGCGATTCCCTGCTATTGTGAGCATATCACCTTTTCACCATACAGGCAAGGTGTACTGGTTGATCTGTCGGATTCCATGTCGGAATTCCGCTTTTTATTGTACCACACTTTTTCAGAAAAGGAAGAAATCCCGATGCTAAAATTTTGTTGAAATTCCTCAAGCAAAAAGCGGCGCATCAAAACGCCGCTGATGGGGTGAAATTTTGCCGGATTGCCCCGTCAAAAATCCGCCAGATAATAATGGCCGTCCTCGCCGCTTTCATAGATGATGTACTCATGATATATGCCCGCAGCGTCCTCGTAGGAAATGCCGTGATACGGCCCGCCGTAGCCTTCGATATATATCCGGGTGACAAAGGGCTTGTCCTGCGTCAGCACAGGGGCGGTGAACAGGACTTCCACAATGATGAATTCATTGTAGTTGAACAATCTCTCATTGTCAAAGGCGAAATACCGGAAGTTCCGCACCTCTCCCCTGGGCGTGAACATGACGTCGGCGCCGTACTCCGTCTGCACGAAGTGATGCACCTCGAAATCCTGGGGGCGCAGCACATAATCCTCCGGCGCGAAGGCCACGTCGATGTGCGGCTGCACATCCAGCACTGCGGGCGCCTGCATCACCGGCGTTTCGGTGACAGCCGCCTGCTTCTGCTCCGGCGGCACCGTGGACACCACAGCATCCGTCGGCTGCAGCTGGCTGATTTCATCGCTGATTTCAGGAATCTTGTCGCACCCGCACATCGAGATGCAGAGCAGTCCGCAGGTGAGCAGTTGGATGAATTTGAACATGGGAGGGCCTCCTGAGGGGAGATTTTCACGGGTTGGTGTAGGTATATTGTACAACGGAAGGAGGAGGAATGCAAGCCCTTCAGGGGTTGGGGTGATGGGTCAAGGGCCAAATAAGACTACTTGCATCCGAAGGTTTCCAAAGGGCGATCGGAAAGCCCTTTGGCGGGGTGTGGGGCAAAGCCCCACCTTGCAAGGGATAGCGCTTGTTGGGTGTTCTTTCTCAAGCCTGAGAAAGAACCAAAGAGGGCCAGAGGGGGTGTCTCAATTCATCCCACCCGGAGACACCCCCTCTGGACTCCCCCCTTTCCCCCTGTCTTGTGGGGGTTATTGAGTTGACTGACCCACAAACGCCTCGCGGGGGCGGCCCGTTTCGGGGTCGCTCCGATGGAGTCCGTGTGCGGCGACGGTGCGCCGCACGCCGGAACTGTTGTGGTGATTCTTGACTGATGCCAGTTTCTTATCTTTGCTGGGGCAACCAGGGGGCTTTCCGATCGCCCCCTGGACCCCTTCGGAGTCCCCTCCGTTGAGAGTTTTCCGAGCAATAAACAAAGGATAATCCCCCACACAAACAATCCCCCAAGCCCTTCGGGGCTTGGGGAGAAGGGTTAAGGGCCAAATAAGACTACTTGCATCCGAAGGTTTCCAAAGGGCGATCGGAAAGCCCTTTGGTCGCCCGTGAGGGCGAAACCCCACCTTGGATAAAGGATGATCCGTTTCTAATCCGATACCTGTTGCACGTTTTCCCCACAGCAACCAGGGGGCTTTCCGGTCGCCCCCTGGACCCCTTCGGAGTCCCCTCCGTTGAGAGTTTTCCGAGCAATAAACAAAGGATAATCCCCCATACAAACAATCCCCCAAGCCCGTCAGGGCTTGGGGTAATGGGTCAAGGGCCGATGGCCCTTGCGGGGGTGTCGGGGGCAGCGCCCCCGACTGGGGTGTGGGGCAAAGCCCCACATAAGGGGCGGAGCCCCTGCCAACGCCCCGCAAACAAAAAAAGAAGAAGCCATGTGACTTCTTCTAAATGGAATCCGGCAGCGACCTATCCTCCCGGGCCGTGTCCAGCCAAGTACTTTCGGCACTGAAGGGCTTAACTTCTGTGTTCGGGATGGGAACAGGTGGGACCCCTTCGTCATTGCCACCGGAAAT